>JANOBM010000190.1:0-3152 GCA_031411655.1 Planctomycetaceae bacterium | reverse complement strand
CAGTTTCGATCCAGCATCCTGCGCGGTGAGTCGTACGTCGGTAAGCTCGTCAGCGGATCATTTGGGGCACCCGAACATTTGTCGTTTTGGCTGGTGGGGCACAACGGTCATCCAGACCAATCCGATAAGAAGAAAAATCTCGTTCGGCTGGTCGATGATGCAACTCAAGAGACGATTGCTGAAGCGTTTCCGCCTCGTAGCGATATTGCGACGGTCGTCCGATGGGATTTAAGCAAATGGAAAGGACGGACCGTTCATCTGGAGTGCATGGATCAAGATAGTGGGGACGCCTATGCATGGATCGGAATCGGCCGCTTTGATTTTCCACCGCTGATGTCCGATAGTTCGCCAAGCTTGCTCCGCGCAGGATTGGAGTTGATCGAAGCTTGTCACCCTGATTCGATGATCGGCCAGTTGCGTGCGCTTGCAGAACAACGGTCGCTAGACGACTCCAGTCGATGTGAAGTCATTGAATCGTGGGCAAAGCTTCGGGGCGATAACGAGCGAAGTCGACTGGCGTTGGTCATGAGGTCGTTTCAACCTCAACCGGAATCGGTCAAGCGTCTGGTAGCGACGTTGAACGATGAAACGATGGGAACACTCGGAATCGATTTCATTAAACAAATTGCGACGAAGCAGCCATTTGATGAGCAACGGCGATTAGCAATCCTGCTTGCCGGTCAACGTGAGTCGATCCCCTGGCTCTTGCAAGGATTGAGGGAAGGCTGGTTCTCAGCGGAAGTGCTTCGGGAGCCGAAGGTATTACAAGGCACCGTCAGCTTGACGGACTCGCCTGATCGCGAATATGTGCAATCGCTTGCTGAGTCACTTCCTGCTTTGGATCAAAAGCTCGAAGAGCTCTCGATAAGAATCGTTACCTCGCTAGGACAAATCAAGGCTGGCGAAGTCGAAAACCATGTCGCAAACGGGGCATCTTTATTCCAGAAAAATTGTGCGACCTGTCATCAATTGGGAGGTCAGGGGGCTACGATTGGGCCGCAGCTTGATGGTGCGATCGTTCGGAGCCCTTCCCGATTATTGGAAGACGTGCTTATGCCCGATCGAAACGTTGACCACGCCTTTCGAACAACAACATTGCTCATTGATGATGGATCGGTACGGGTCGGCCTGCTTCGAAACGAAACGCGTGAATCCCTTGAGCTGGTTGAAGCCAATGGACAAGTGGTGCGCATCGATCCCGAATCGATTGCCGAGCGAAGGCCTGATCAGCGCTCCCTCATGCCCAGTGGGCTACAGGAATCGATCGGAGAGACTGGGTTGACGGACCTTTTCATGTTTCTCTTGTCTAAACGCACGCTGCCTCTGAAGCCATAGCAAGGGCGAACCAAGTAGGATAAACAGCAGATAGCAGGGTAGCTTTCCGAAAAGCGGGCTGCTCGGCAGTTCGCTGGCGATTTACCGACTTACCCTTGGTTCTGAATTACAATACAAACCTCACCAAACGGTCAGTGGCCGCCGAGCGGCCTAGCCAATCGCCACACCCGGTAACATCGAATGAAACCTACCTCGCTGATTATGAATGGAAGATTAGTTATGAGCTTAGTAACGCAATTAAACGGACCCACCGCAAAGCGGATAAGCCGTGTCATGATGGGTGCGACCGCACTGATCACTTGTTCAATTGTACGTGGCGAAGAGTATCTCAACGGCATCACTTGGACACCACCGGCGATTGTAACGCCGGGTGAGAAGAATGAAGATGCACCGTCCGATGCAATCGTCTTGTTCGATGGCAAAGACCTTTCGAAATGGAACAACGCAGAGACCTGGAAGGTCGAAGATGGGACTGCCATTTGCGGTAAAGCTGCAATCACCACCAAGGATGATTTTGGCGATTGCCAACTGCATATCGAATGGTCTGCCCCCTTACCGGCTTCAGGAAGTGGTCAGGGTCGAGGCAACAGCGGTGTGTTTTTAATGGGTCGATACGAGTTGCAGGTTCTCGATTCCTTTGACAACGTCACCTATTTCGATGGCCAAGCAGGCTCCATTTACAAGCAAACACCGCCGATGGCCAATGCCATGCGCAAACCAGGTGAGTGGAATACTTATGATGTATTTTGGACCGGTCCACGCTTTAACTCAGACGGTTCGTTGGAATCACCTGCGTATATCACCGCCGTACACAATGGTGTTTTGATACTCAATCATTTTCAACTGCTGGGCGATACCCCATTCAACCGTGCGCCGCAGTACAGCGCTCACCCGCCAAAAGGACCGATCACGATCCAAGACCATGGCAACCCTGTTCGCTTCAGGAATATCTGGCTTCGTGAAACAACTCCAGTTCACGGTGTTCAAGAACGAGACCCGTTCATCCGTGATGGCGATAAAGAGATTCCACTCAAGAAAGAATTAGAAGCTAAATAATCGCCGATTGTCGCAATCGTGCTTTGAACGCAGTTAGCTTCAACCGCCTAGCGAGTTCAGTATCGATCTCGCTTTTTCGACTTTCCAGCGTCGTAGGTGGTGAGGCCGGTGATAACGATTGCGACGCAAACGAAAAGGGATTGCGGCCGACTTGATCACCTCGCTCATTGGGTATGGCAAAACATTTGTTGTAATCGAGTGGGACGTCGACTATTCTGGACGCCTGTCGCGTTAATTCTCTTTGGCTTATTTGCTTGATTTCCTCGGAGGTCGCTGATGCTCCGAGCTTGTCTTTGCCACTTAAACCTCGTATTTCGCCGGTAATTGGCTGGTTCTCGCCTAGTTGTCGCAGGCCTCGTGCGGTCTGCGTTAGGGGTGGCAATTGGGTCAGGGACCGTTCTTTCCAGAAACTAAATCGATACTTTCCACGGAGTTGCCCGATGGTTCTCTCGCAATCACGTCGCCTTCTTCGCGGAAAGACCGCTGGAATCCAAGACGTTTCATCCTGTTGCACCGTCCAATTAATGGCAGCGAAAGCCAGTTTTCGAGTGATTGCCATTCCATTTGCCTTCGCCCTCTTGTTGGTGATTGGTTCACTGCAATCGGCCTATGCTCAAATAGGTGGCGGTGGATTTGGTGGTGGCCGGTCGGTCGGGGGCGTGATGGTCGACGCGAACGGCGTGATTCGGTCAGCAACCGTTGATGAACGCCAAGAAACGCTCGCCGCGATGCGAAAGGCGATCCAAGAAGTCGCAGGAGAT
>JANOBM010000189.1:0-31796 GCA_031411655.1 Planctomycetaceae bacterium | reverse complement strand
CCTGATCGACCGCGTTGCGCGATTGAACCAGCATGTTGAAGGTCACGAGGTACCACACGACCACCGCCGTGCATGCGATGATTGCCGTTAGGGTGTAATACATATCGAACATTTTTTACCAACCTCGAGAAGCGCCGCCACCACCACTGGAACCACCGCCAAAACTTGAGCCGCCTCCGCTGCCGCCGCTACTAAATCCTGATCCGCTTGATTCGGATTTTACGATCCGCGGAAGAGCTACTCTGCGAACACGTTTTCGTTTGCAGGAAACGCACTGCCCTTCCACTTCGGCAAATCCACTTGAAGCCGTTGTCGCCGCAACAAGCGTTCGCTGCGGACCTTCCTTAAACAGGCGAGCATTGCAATAGGGACAATCTTGAAAGCGAGAGAAAAAGCTGACGTATCGCTCGGTATCGTCGTGCAAGCATGCAGGGCAGTACCAAACGTCGTAATCGACCGAGCCCATCGTTTCTTCCAAGCATTGTACTTCGGTCAGCTTGGCGTTATCAGCCTTCTCGTCAAGTAAGACTAGTTGTGTTCCACACTTGGAACAACCATGAGGTCCGTAACGTCGATATCTTCGGAAATTTTGCCCTAGAACTCCCATTGTCAGACCACCGGCCGAGCCGCCAAATACTAAAAGATCCGTTGACTTGTTTGCCGTTCTTAAGACTAGTGCGATCGCTATACCCGCCAACACCAATAATACGATCGTCATCACAAAAAACTTGACTGTAGAAAATGTTCGCCAGCGGACAGCAAGCCAGCCCACAACGAAGACGACAACAACCGCTAGGCTCAACAATCCGACACCGGCAAGTGCATCGCGCCGAGGTGTACGAATCAACAAGGGGCTCGATCCTTCGACGCCCTTGGCTGCCTCGGGGTGACTGCGTAAAACATTGGCCAACTGTTCGGCACCGTTTCGGATTCCTTGGGGCAGTGCGCCTTTCTTGAATTCAGGAATCACGTACTCATCCAATAGGTCACCACACAAGCCGTCGGAGAGCAGCGGCTCGAGCCCATATCCGACCTCAATCCGAACGCGGCGCTCGTTTGGGGCAACCAGTAGCAAAACACCGTTGTTGGTCGTTCGCTGGCCGATCCCCCATCGATTGAAAAGAGAATTGGCGTATTGCTCAATCGTTTGTCCGTCGAGCGAGGACACGGTCACAATCGCAACCTGCGCTGTCGTCTCTTGCTCCACCGACTGAGCCAAGGCTTCGAGGTCCTGAATCACTGACGGAGAAAGGCAGTTTGCAAGATCGTGAACCCGTTGTGTTTTGTCGGTAGGTGGAGGTATCACCAAGAGAATCCACGTCAGGCTGCTTAGAAGCAAATTCATGGTTCATCCATTGGACAAGGCTGCCAAGAAAAAGGCGGAATGGTTGCTCGTTTTAGCTTTTCCGGCGCGTCGTACAAGTGAGCGCCAGTAGAATCCAACCCTACTTCGTCACAATCCACGGCCTGAGTTCAAATCACCTTCGTGAATTTGGTCGTCATAAGGCCACTAAAACGGCCAAGCGTGAAAAGCGGGTCGATCGAGCGAAAAGGGATGCTCCTTCTTGTTACTGGAAAGCCCGGTAGTTCGCCTTTGCCGGCTGTCTCCATTGCTCGTTTTAGCGGTTCATTTCAGCTGCATGGGAGAATGATTTGGATTGGCTGGAGCAGTTTCACCTCGTCCAATGATGTTGCCAACCTTTCCAGCTTATTCCTGTATGTTTGATTGCTCGATGTCGCATACAAACAAAGCCCACGCTCGCTTGCTGGCTGCGAAGTGCCTGGGTGCCGCATCGGTTCCGTTTGGCGACTAAATCGGTTTGTGATTTTTCCGGCACGGACACGTCTCTTTCTATCAACAGGGCGTTTGATTTTTAGAGCCCATTCACCTAATATCCCCTTCCATGAGACCTCAACCCACTGACGGCTACAGCATTACGCTTCGCCTGCGCCTTATTAATAAACCCGCTGTTTTGGGTTTGGTTACGTCCACAATTGGCAGCGCCGGTGGAAGCATTGGCGCAATCGATATTGTTGAGGCGGGCTTTGATACGTTGGTGCGTGACATCACCATTGCGACCGGCAATGACCAACACGCTCAGGAAATTGTTGAAGCTGTGAAAGCCTTGCCCGGCGTCACCTTCATTCATTTTTCCGATCGCGTCTTTCTTTTGCACCTAGGGGGGAAGATTGAGATCAAGAGTAAGATCCCAATACAGACCCGTGCTGATCTGTCACTAGCCTACACGCCGGGTGTCGCGCGTATCTGTACCGCGATTCATGAGGATCCAGCCAAGGTCTTTACTCTCACGATCAAACGCAATAGTGTCGCAGTCGTTACGGATGGCAGTGCCGTTCTGGGTTTGGGCGATATCGGACCGGCGGCAGCGATGCCAGTGATGGAAGGGAAAGCAATGCTCTTCAAAGAGTTTGCTAATATCGATGCGTTCCCCATTTGCCTTGATACCAAAGATGTGGATCAAATCGTTGCCACGGTAAAGGCGATTTCGCCCGGCTTCGGTGGTATCAATTTGGAAGACATCTCGGCCCCGCGATGCTTTGAGGTCGAAAGACGCTTGCGTGAATCGATTGACATTCCTGTTTTTCACGATGACCAGCATGGCACTGCCGTGGTTGTGCTCGCGGCGGCAATCAATGCGTTACGTGTGGTGGGCAAGAACCTTTCCGACGCCAGAATCGTTGTCTCCGGCGCGGGTGCAGCAGGAACCGCTTGTGCAAAGATGCTGGCAACCGCCGGTGTCAGGAATATGGTTGGGTGCGATATCCACGGCGTCATCCATCGCGATCGCACTGAACATGGCATCCAGTGGTGGATCGACAACACCAACCCCGACAACCTACGTGGCAAGCTTAACGATGTGATTGACGGCGCGGATCTTTTCCTGGGGGTCTCCAGTGGCGGTGTTCTTAGCGGTGACATGGTACGCCGCATGGCAAAGGACCCGATCGTATTCGCACTCGCGAACCCCACGCCTGAGATCACCCCCGAAGAAGCAGCGCCATTTGCAAAAGTTATCGGCACAGGTCGTTCCGATTACCCGAATCAGATCAACAATGTACTTTGCTTCCCTGGCATCTTTCGCGGTGCGCTCGATTGCCGTGCGTCGGAGATCAACGAGGCAATGAAACTCGCCGCCGCCAATGCGATTGCTGCATGCATTACCGATGCGGAATTGAGCGCCGACTACATTATCCCGTCAGTTTTTAATCGACGCGTGACTCCTGCGGTTGCCGCCGCGGTCGAGGAAGCTGCTCATGTGACCGGAGTCGCTCGCCGTGAGCGGAGTTCCTCGGTTGGATAACTCATTTCAATCAACCCATCTTTGGTAACGAAAGAGCGACAGAATTATGAGTGAATTGACGATCATCTACACGAAGACTGATGAAGCCCCCGCGTTAGCGACGCGTTCGTTGTTGCCTATTGTTCGAAGGTTCGCTAAGCCGGCAGGGATCGAGTTTGAATTGGTCGATATCTCGCTCGCTGGTCGGATCCTGGCCTCGTTCCCCGATTATTTAAAGGCAGAACAACGGCGACCTGACGCGTTGGCACAGCTCAGCGAGCTGGTTAAGTTGCCGACGGCCAATATTATCAAGCTTCCCAACATTAGTGCTTCGATTCCTCAGCTAACCGCCGCCATCAAAGAATTGCAATCGCACGGATATGCGATCCCCGACTATCCCGAAGCAGCGGTCACGGAATCAGACAAATCGATTCGCGGTCGTTACGCCAAGGTGCTTGGTAGCGCCGTCAATCCAGTGCTTCGCGAAGGAAACTCCGACCGTCGTGTCGCAAAGCCGGTAAAGGAATATGCTCAGGCCAATCCGCACTCGATGGGACGCTGGAGTTCCGAAAGCAAAACTCACGTGGCACACATGGACCATGGAGATTTCTACGGAAGCGAGAAATCCCTGGTCATGGAAGCGCCAACCAAGGTGCGTATCGAGTTCACCGCCGATAATGCAGATCCAGTTGTAATGAAACAACTGGATCTGCTTGCTGGTGAAATCATCGATGCTTCGGTAATGAGCCGTAGTGCACTACGCGATTTTTACGCTCGCGAAATAAACGATGCCAAACAACAGGACCTGCTGCTTTCGTTGCATCTGAAGGCGACGATGATGAAGATCTCCGATCCCGTGATTTTCGGCCATGCGGTGAGCGTCTTCTTCGAAGACCTGTTTAAAAAATGGGGTAATGAACTTTGCAGCGTCGGGGTGAATGCCAACAACGGTTTGGCGGATTTGCTGAAACGCATCGAGTCGCTACCAACCGACGTTCAGGCGGGTATCAAGAACGACCTCGAAGCGGCCTATCAAAACGGTCCCGATTTGGCGATGGTTGATTCAGATCGCGGCATTACCAATTTGCATGTCCCAAGTGACGTCATCATCGATGCTTCAATGCCCGCGATGATTCGTTCATCGGGTAAAACTTGGGGCCGTGATGGTAAGTTGCATGATACGAAGGCCCTGATACCTGATCGTTGCTACGCCGGTGTTTATCAGGAGACGATTCGGTTCTGCAAAGAGAACGGTGCGTTCGACCCAGCAACGATGGGCAGTGTGTCGAATGTCGGGCTCATGGCTTTGCAAGCAGAAGAGTACGGCTCGCATGACAAGACATTTATTGTTGAGAAGGCCGGTACCATGCGAATCATCGACGCGGCAGGTCATGCGTTGATCGAACATCATGTAGAGCACGGTGATATTTGGCGCATGTGCCAAACCAAGGATGCACCCATTCGTGATTGGGTAGCCTTGGCGGTTGCAAGGGTTGCAGCCACCGGTTCGCCAGCAGTTTTTTGGCTTGACGATAAGCGTTCGCACGACCGATGCCTGATCGCGAAGGTGGTCGAGTATTTGAAGTTGCATAAGACCGACGGTTACGACATTCAAATCATGTCGCAGGTTGATGCGACTCGCTACTCGTGCACGCGAGCGAAGCAGGGCTTAGATACGATCTCGGTAACCGGCAATGTGATGCGAGACTACCTGACCGATTTATTTCCGATCTTGGAACTCGGCACCAGCGCGAAGATGTTATCCATCGTTCCCATGTTGGCAGGCGGTGGAATGTTTGAAACTGGTGCGGGCGGTTCAGCACCCAAGCACGTGCAACAATTTGTCGAAGAGGGGCACTTGCGATGGGATTCTCTAGGTGAATTCCTCGCGATCGCGGTGTCGCTTGAAGATTTGAGTATCAAAACCGGCAACCAACAGGCCAGATTACTCGCAAGGACGCTCGATCAAGCAACCTCCAAACTGTTGTCCGAAGACAAATCGCCCGCGCGGGATGCAAGTGGTTTGGATAATCGCGGGAGCCATTTTTACTTGGCGCTCTATTGGGCTGAAGCTCTCGCCGAACAAAACGACGATCGCCTTTTGCAAACCCAGTTCAAGCCGATTGCGGAAAAGCTGAAATCAAATGAGGCGAAGATCATGAGTGAGATTCGCGATACACAGGGCAAGCCAATTAATCTGGGCGGTTACTATGACCCGGATGAGAAGCTCGCCGATCAAGCGATGCGACCTAGCGTTATGCTAAACCTGATTATTAAATGATCATGCGTTTCTTCCTCGTCATACCTTGAGTTGATCGGACTTCGTGGCGGATGGGAAAGTCGTTTAAGGACGAGGTCATCGTTGGAGATCACCGTCCAAAGGTTAAGCATGGAGAAGAACAATTACGTTTTGCCAATCCCTGCGTTGCCTGCGTTTGGCTTTCGTACCAACTCTGCTGAGCACGACTTTTTCCATTTCTGTTAGCGTTGGCGATAAGAAATCGGTGTGGGTAAAAGCAGCTTCCTTGCAAAAGAATTGTGACTTCTCACAGTTACAAACCTAGGTAAGGAAGCCGACATGATCCGCGCGCCTCGTGAATTTAAACCACTTCCTGATGATTTGTTACTCGCAGTTGCTAGGTCGAAGAACACGAAACGACTGGTCCTGTTCTTCGCCGCTGCGATTCTCGTTGTAGGCACACGTACCGACCCGGCCGTGTCACGGTTGCTCTGTCTCATCGAGCCGGTCAATCCTACGCACTTTCGAACAATTGACTTGAAAACGCCAAGCTCATTTTTCGGATAAAAAGCACGCCGATAAACAGCTAGCACTCCATCCAGCCGAGGCCCACAGCTTGTAGAATGTGACGGTGATTGTCGAGGTTGCCCGGATTTCTACGGCAGCTACACCCTAGCAAAAACTTCGTTTCCCCAGCTTGCCCGTCCGGTTGATTAGCCGGGTTTAACATTGAGTGCTTTTGCAATGATCGCTGTGATGGAATGGCAAGATTGTTTGTGCTTTCGATAGGTGCTGAGAACGATGCTTGTGAAGTGGCGGTGTGACTACAGACTGTTTGCGAGCAGGTACCAATTAAGCCGCGTTATCCTCGGACTGTTCTTTTCGATCCTGCCTGCCTGGTCTTTTGCGAGTGACCTCTCCTCTGCAGAGCAATTCGATTACTTCGAGCAACATATTCGGCCGCTGCTCGCTTTGAGGTGTTATTCCTGTCATTCGGAACGTGCGACGAAGATCGAAGGCGGCTTGCAACTTGACAGCCGCGCCGGTTGGGCAGACGGTGGCGATAGTGGGGCCGCGATCGTTCCCGGCGACATTGAGTCAAGCCTGCTGATTCAAGCGGTACGGTACGCGGACCCGGCAATGCAAATGCCACCGGATCGACAATTGTCGAAAAGCGAGATAGCGAGACTGGAACAGTGGGTAAAGATGGGTGCCCCGGACCCTCGTGGCACGATGGACTCGGACTCCTCTTCACAAGTCGATCCGTCGGACCCGATTGCGGGCCGCGAGCATTGGGCTTTCAAGCCGCTCTCCCATCCTCTTCCTCCGGTTGTCGAAGCGAGTTCTTGGCCACGAAACAAAATCGACTCCTTCGTACTCGCGAAACTCGAATCCAGGAACTTGACGCCATCGCAAGATGCCGATCGCGGCATCCTCTTAAGGCGTGTTTATATTCAACTGACCGGATTGCCGCCGACACCTGAACAGGTTGACGAGTTTCTTGCCGACGAACACCCTCGTGCGCTGGAGCAGTTAGTCGATCGGCTTTTGGAAACACCTCAATTCGGAGAGCGATGGGGTCGACACTGGCTTGACCTTTCTCGTTATGCCGATTCCAACGGGCTGGATGAGAACTTCCTTTTTCGCGAGGCATGGCGTTACCGGAATGAAGTGATCGACGCGTTCAATGCCGATATGCCCTTTGATCAGTTCCTAGTTGAACAGATCGCAGGAGACCTGATGCCCTATCGATCGATAGAGCAGAGAGATCGTCAGCGAATTGCGGCAGGCTTCTTAGTTATCGGTCCGAAGGTGTTGTTGGTAGATAATCAGAGTTTGCAGCGCATGGATATTGCAGACGAACAAATGGATACGATCGGGAAGGCGATACTTGGTCAAACACTCGGCTGTGCTCGATGTCATGACCATAAATTTGATCCCTTCCCGACTGCCGACTATTACGCTCTCGCAGGGATCTTTACATCGACGCACGTGTTAGCCAAGCGTTATATGCTTAACGAGCAACGCTTCATGGAACGCTTGGTTGGGCTAGGACCAAATGGCGACATACTTAATGAAGAGTACGAGACTTATTGGCGAGAATTGAGTCAGCAGAAGGAACGTTTGGCTCATGCGGAAGAGATTTTCAAGCTACTGAAGTCCGGGGATGTATCAGCGTTTGAGAAACTGGTGAAAGAATTTGCTGGTTCCGCTGCAGAGAGCGTGACGATGGCAAATGTTTCCGTGGATGAGCGGCTTGCGGCACAACAGAAGTTGATCGATCAAATATCAAAGTCGATCGCCAATCCGCCGACCATCCCACCGCGTGCGATGGTTCCGAGCGACCATGAGAAACCAGCGAATGAATCGATTCGAGTTGCAGGCCAATACGATCGTCTGGGTGTAGAAATCCCGCGAGGCTTTCTTCGCGTACTGACCAACGGCGAAAGTGTGATTTCGAATGCAGACAGCGGGCGTCTCGAACTTGCCCATTGGCTTACGGACGATTCAAACGGTGCCGGGAATCTCACCGCGCGTGTGCTCGCAAACCGTATCTGGCATCACTTGATCGGTTGTGGCATCGTGAGGACCGTCGATAACTTTGGCCGCACCGGAGAGGCTCCAAGTCATCCGGAACTGCTTGATCACCTTGCCGGCGAACTGATCCAGTCCGGATGGTCAATTAAGTCGATAATCCGCCAAGTCATACTGAGCCGAACTTTTGCGATGAGTAGTGGCCATGACGAAAAGGGGTTCTTGGCTGATCCAGGAAACCGGTTCCTTTGGCGGGCTCACCGCCGACGAGTGGACCCTGAAACTTTTAGGGACGCAATGTTGTTAGCTGCGGGCACCCTCGACCTGAGGCCGATGGATTCAACCGTTTCGTACCTCGGTGATCAGGCCACGGCAGTGGGAGATAACACCAATCGGCGGCGTACCGACTTTCAATGTCGCAGCATTTATCTGCCGATTATTCGCAATGATCTTCCCGAAATATTTGAATCGTTTGACTTTGCCAATCCCCATTCGACAACCGGAATGCGGCCCGAGACAATGGTGGCATCGCAGGGAATGTTTGTTTTCAATGACGATTCGGTGATTACTGCGTCCAAGGAGTTAGCGAAACGCGTGTTGTCGGCCAGTATGGTCAACAGTCGAGAAACTTTGAGCGTTGTCGACAGTCCAACTTTGGACCATGCGGCATTTCGGCACGAGGAAGAAGTTCGCGTGGACCGAATGCTAAAATTGATCGGTAGCTCGCCCGCGACGAACGAAGAGCGTACCGAGATTTTGCAATTCATTAAACATTTTGAAAAGTATTTCGTAGCCGAAGAGCCCACTGAGGCCAAGCTGCGAGCATGGTCGATGGCCGTTCAAGCGATTTTTGCATCGAGCCGCTTTCAGACGATTGAGTAGGTCAAGGAACTTCTTATGCAGCCCTGCCATCGATTCACTCGTTCAACTAGTCGCCGAGAGCTGTTGCGAACAAGCGCTTGCGGTTTCGGACAACTTGCAGCGGCCGCTATCGCTGGACAGGCTGTTGCGGAAATCACTCCGGGCACTCAGTCGAACATGACTGCGTCAGGTATCGTGGCTCGCGCCAAACGAGTGATTTTTCTGTTCATGTGGGGTGGTCCTAGTCAGGCGGATCTGTTTGATCCTAAGCCAGTTTTAAATGCCCAGTCAGGCAAACCGCTGCACGGGACTTCAGTCGGTGGCAACGATGAATTGCTGGGGACGTTACTAGGATCGCGATTCAAGTTTGCACAGCATGGATATAGCGGCATCTGGATCAGTGAACTGTTTCCTCACCTTGCTCGCCATGCCGATCGGCTTTGTGTCATTCGATCCATGCATACCGAGGGCAATGCCCATGGGGAAGCACTTCTTCGCTTGCACACCGGTCAGGCTAATCTTGTTCGACCTAGCGTTGGTGCATGGGTTAGCTATGGCCTTGGAAAAGTGAATGAGAATTTACCGGCATTCGTAACGATTTCTCCACCACGAGGACATGGTGGAGTTCAAAATTATGGCAATGCTTTCCTGCCTGCGGTCCATCAGGGAACCGCGATCGGCTCGGCGGAAACACCGATCGCAAAGGCAAAGATTTCTAATCTCGTCAATCCTCAATTGAATTCGCAACAGCAACGGTTACAGCTTGATTTGATTCAATCGATCAATCGACGTCACCTGAGCCAACTGGGCATCGACCAACGTGTCGAAGGTTTGATTGCCAATTACGAACTGGCCTTTCGAATGCAGTCAACCCTGCCCGATGTGATGGACTTAAGCGACGAAACCCATGAAACCATGAACCTTTATGGAATTGGTTCGGAACCGACGGATAACTTCGGCCGCCAGTGCTTGCTTGCTCGCAAGTTTGCTGAGCGAGGCGTGCGTTACATTCAGGTATCTACGAACTATACCTGGGATCATCATAAAAAGGTCCACGACGAAAGCATTACCGAATCTGCTAAGGTCGATCTCCCGATTGCGGGCTTGTTAGAGGATTTAGCGCGTCGTGGACTACTCGATGACACGCTGGTTTTGTGGGGTGCTGAGTTTGGTCGAACGCCCACCGTCGAAAACGGTGATGGACGAAACCATCATCCCAAGGCTTTTACGATGTGGATGGCGGGAGGCGGAATCAAACCAGGAATTACGTACGGCTCCACGGACGACTTCGGCTACGCGCCTGTCGAGAATCCCGTTCACATGCACGATCTACACGCGACTGTCCTTCACACGTTGGGTTTGGACCATGAACGTTTGACCTACCGATACGCTGGTCGAGATTTCCGTCTCACCGATGTTTATGGCAATGTCGTGTATGACATCCTGTCTTAAGCATAGCAAATCGAAAGGGACCAAATGGTCGAGAGCCTTGAGCAAACTCGCCGTCCGTTTCTGGTGTGGTCGAACTGTACCGAGGCAAGTACTTCGCTTTCGTCAAGGGACGCACCTTCGATCGATTTAAGGTGACGCCCTCGTTTAAACAATGACTTCCTTGACTACGCGACCGTGGACATCGGTAAGCCTGAAGTTGCGGCCCGCGTGAGAAAAAGTCAATTTCGTGTGATCAATGCCCATTTGGTGAAGCAGGGTCGCATGGAGGTCGTGCATATGAACCCTGCCGCTCACTCCGCGAAAGCCTAGCTCATCTGTTTCGCCATGGGTGTACCCAGCTTTGAATCCGCCGCCGGCAAGCCAAATCGTAAAACCGCCAGGATTGTGGTCTCGTCCGGTTCCGTTTTCCTGTGCGTAGGGCGTACGACCAAATTCACTTCCCCACCATACGATCGTGTCATCGAGCATTCCGCGTTGCTTGAGGTCGGTTAGCAAAGCGGCGATGGGCTTGTCGACTGCATAAGCATGGTTTGCGTGTTTCGGTATATCGGAGTGTTGGTCCCAGGCCGGATTTGCAGAGTTGTCACCATAGTTAACCTGAATAAAACGCACCCCAGCCTCACACATTCGGCGAGCGAGAAGACAACGCTGCCCATAGCTGCGTGTTTTTGGATCATCGATTCCATACATTTGCAAAGTGGTTTCGGTCTCGGAAGATAAATTGAGGACTTCGGGTGCCACTTCCTGCATTCGCCACGCCAACTCGTTCGACTCGAGCGCAGCCTCTAGTTCCGAATCCATAAACGCACGACGCTTCGTCTGATGTAGGTTTAGTTCGCGCAATAGCGAGTGCAATTCCTTCTGCCGGTCCTGCGGAAGATCGTCGCGAGTGAGGCTATCGATCGTCAAAGGTTTTCCATCTGCAGTTCCCACCCGCGTCCCTTGATACCTTGCCGGAAGAAAAGCTTGACCATAATTGCGCGGCCCACCGTTACCGATGGACGGAGCGATCGAGACAAAGCCAGGTAAGTTAGCGTTATCGGTGCCTAGACCGTAGAGTACCCAGGAACCGAATGACGGGCGAGTGAAATTCGTCGAGCCACAGTGCAAGAAAAGTGTCGATGGCCCATGCGCGACGCCCTCCGTGTGCATACTATGGATCATGCACATATCATCGACGTGCCGAGCCAACTCGGGGAATAACTGTGAAACCCACCGCCCGCTACCGCCGTACTGCTTAAACTCCCATGGCGAACGCATCACTCGCTGCGATGTTGGTTTTCCTTGCTTTGCCAGTTGCCTCGCGTCATCAAACATCATGGTTTCGCCATCGCGTTTGGCGAGCAACGGTTTGTAATCAAACGAATCGACTTGGCTTACGCCGCCTTGCATAAAGAGGAAAATAATCCGCTTTGCTTTTGCCAAATGATGAGTCAATGGCATGCGAGCTTCCACCTGCAATTCGGAAGCCATCGCGGATGCAGCGAGTGATCCAAAACCACACGCAGATTTTCCCAACCATTGTCGGCGATTGATCGGATAGTTCTTCAACACTCAAGACTCATTCCAGATAACGAAAGTCGATGGACGCAAACAACGATTGAACTAGCATCTGGAATCGCTGTTCTTTGCCAGGTTGGTAGGGCGTTAGGTACTGAACACACGACTCTCGCTCTTGTTCCGTAGGGCTTCGATACAGGCAGCGACGATAAACTTCATGGACTATGTGTTGAATGTCGCCGTCGCCAAATTCCGCTTCTAACCTCTCAGCAGCGGCCTTCGCTCGCGCCGCCACCCAAGGATGATTAAGAAGTACTAGCGATTGCGTCGCCACAGTGCTCCGGGCTCGCTGCCCAACCGAAACACTTGGATCTGCAAAATCAAATGCTTCGAATAATGGCGGCAATGAATTTCGGAAAACCGGGTGATAGAGGCTTCGGCGAAACGAAGTGTGTGAATAATTAAAGTCATCCGACGTTCCGGATCGAATTGTCGAACCCATCATCGCCGAATCCATTTCGCCACTGACACACAACATGGCATCACGAATCGACTCAGCGTTAAGACGCCGGGAATGCCCGCGCCAGTACAGTAAATTATTCGGATCGCGAAGCAACTGAGTGGAGTCGGCGGATACGACGCGCCGCCGATAAGCTTCCGATCGTACGATCTGACGTACCAAGTGTTTGGTAGACCACTGGTTTCGAATCAATTCGCCTGCTAACCAATCGAGAAGCTCAGGATGGGTCGGTGGGTTCCCTGTCGTGCCAAAATTGTCGATCGAAGTGACAAGGCCTTGACCCATCAACCAATACCAGACACGGTTAGCATAGACCCTTGCGGTAAGCGGATTTCGATCGGCAACGAGCCAGTCGGCTAGTTCTTTACGCCCGCTTGAAGACTCGGATATCGGTGGGATCGGGTCGACGGATACCGCTGTTAAGAAGCCCCGCGGAACAATCGATCCCAAATTATGTACATCACCGCGAATATGAATCGGCAGGTTTACCGGTGATGTTTGCTCGACGATTGCAAGATAACGTGGCCTCGCATTGAGCGCTGACTCGATTTCCTTCCGTCTTGATTCGAGAGATTTAAGTTCTGTACCTGGGTCGCTGAAACTGCCCGGTACGGGTTCGTCGCCCAAATTCAACGGTGCTGTCGCAATGGGTGTTGCTGTAGCAATTTGTTGGTCCAGCGGCAGGAATTGCACGGCATCGACGATGACGTGTCCATCGGATTGGTCATTGGTGATCAGCACAAATGATTGGCCGTCCTTTTCGAAACGGTAGTCTCCCAACGATATCCAAAGGTTATCCTCCGCAGGTTTTTGACGTTGATTAATGAAAACGGTGGCCTCGCCGTCAGCACTAAAAACGTGAACCTTGACATTTGAAGCGCGATTGGTGCTGGCTGTATAAGCAAGGCGGACTTGGTAGCGCCCAGGCGAAAGTCCCGCCGCACTAAACGTGGCTGTTTTTTCGCCCTTTCCTTGGTTGTCGTCATGGATATAGCCGTCACCCACGTAATAGCCAACGAAATGGGATTTTGTCCACGCTCCCACAAGCTTTGCACTGTCACTATCAACGACGGTTCCGGCAAGTGAACGCAGCGAGACTCGCCGTTTCTCCTCGTCTTGCTTGCCATCTGTTTCCTGTTTTATCGAACTCAATCGCAGTTTGATCGCGGTAAGCTCAGTCGTCATCTTGTCGAAATAAGACTCGTCTTTTGCAGATAAAGGCAAAGGCTGGTCAATCCACCGCGAGACGTTATCGTGCTTGAGTGCGATAGCCGACTTAAAGATTCCGGCGAGCGCGTAATAGTCTCGCGTAGGAATAGGATCAAACTTGTGGTCGTGGCAACGGGCGCAGCCGATCGTTTGGCCCAAGAATGCACGACCGATGAGATCGAGTTGTTCGTCTACGTAATCCATTTCGAGTTGTGACTTGTCTTGTTCTTCCAGGTTTGTATTTCCCATGGCGAGAAAGGTCGTTGCGATGTGCTGCATCTGGCGTTGGGCAAGCGTCGAAGACTCGAGCAGATCCCCAGCGATTTGTTCGCGAATCATTTGGTTAAAGGGGCGATCCTCCGCAAACGCCTGAACCAAATAGTCTCGATACCGCCATGCCTCCGGAAGCACAAAGCCGCGCAAGGTGATGGACTCGGCATACCGAGCGACGTCCATCCAATTGCGTGCGAACGTTTCTGCGAATCTTGGCGAAGCTAAAAGTCGATCAACCTGTCGTTCGTATTCCGTGATGTCGAAGTCTACCCCTTCGTTCGATTGAACAGGCTCGGTATCGTCCGGCGGCAAGCCGGTGAGGTCAAAAGCCAGACGCCGCATCAGCACGTCTCGATCTGCACGGGGCGCCGGAGTGATGCCTGCTTCGACTAAACGGTGATCGATCAACCAATCGATCGGTGAAGTCGTTTGGCGTGCGCCCGGTGCAGGCAGCGTCACTTCTTGTATCGGGCGGTATGCCCAATGCTCTTGGGCTCGTTCGACAGTAAGTCCACCTGGTGATGCGGCGATGGGTTCGTTCGATTCGCGCGGATCAAAAGCGCCGTCGTCGATCCACTTCGCAAACACATCGTAGACCTCTTGCGATAATTTCCCGTCCGGAGGCATCTGAAGATGTGGGTCGCCGTAGCCGATTGCGATCAATAACCGGCTCTCATTCGATTTTCCGGGAACGATCGCGGTGCCCGAATCCCCGCCCGCTTCCCATCCGGCTCGCGAGTCGAGCAACAATCCACCACTGGCCTCGGTATCCGATGAGTGGCATTCCTGACAGTGTTCGATCAGTGCCGGTCGAACATATCGTTCAAAAAAATCGCTCTGGGAAATTTGGAGCTCAGGGTCACTCGCGCTTAAAATTTCCGAGATAAAAACCAAGACGACCAGCCAACACGACAACCATGCGAACCAATGAGGAGGGAGGGGGAATCGCATGGTTGATCTAGGCGAATGGCAGGAAAAACTCGACCTTCAGTCTAGCCGAAAAGACAGGAACTCGGCAATTTCGTTTTAAAACCTATCTCTTGATCGATCACGACCGAACTCCATCGCTGCCCATTTCTGACCACTAGTCGCATAGTTGCTTCAGTCTAGCCACTACGCCTAGGAACCCAAGCCATCTGGTCCTTGGACGCGTGGTCATCGGAAGTCTGGTCACTGGGCGTCCCACAACCAACCGGGGTGAATCCGCCAAACGTGTTGACAATGAAATCCAACGGTTTAGGATTGTATACAATCAATCGAAAGTCGGTAAACTTCTATCAAGCAGGCTTGCGCGCTCAGCATGGACCACGGAACACGGCGTCAGAACATTGTCGAAAAACTGTTGAGCGAGTTGTTTCAAGGCCTTATTAAGCCGGGTGAGCGGCTTCGCGTTGAGCGTTTGGCGGAGCGGTACGGTGTCAGCGTCACGCCGATCCGGGAAGCGCTAGTCGAACTGGCGGGTTTGGGCGTGACTGAGCTCCAGGCGAATCGCGGTGCGGTGATGTGTGCCTTCGGGCCACGTCAGGTCCGTGAGATCTGCCAGTTACGCCGTATTCTGGAATGTGAGGCGACTCGCGGTGCGTGTGGCCGCATCGCGCCGTTCGAATTATCGACCCTTAAAGCGGAGCTGACCAAATTGGCAGGGGCGAGGCGTACGATCAGATGGTCGGCGGAAACAAGAAGGCTCGATTCACAACTTCACGAATTGATTACCGAACGCTGTGGAAATGAGCGATTGGCTTATGAGATTCGCCGCTATGCCGTTCTGTTTCGCCTGCTACGCGATGCACGCCACAACAAGCGGACGGCGCGAGACAATTACTCGCAAATGGATGAAAACGCAGAACATGTTGCGATTGTCGACGCCCTGATTGTCGGCGATGCCGAGCGTGCGGCGGCAGCAATGGCGTATCATGTGAACCAATCTGCGGCCGCCCTCATTCAAGATCTATTTGAGAATCATGAAATCGAAGCAGATAGGACACCGGCGTTTCTTCAGACGCGCACGTCGACACTCGCGGCGACAATTTGAAAATGAATCCCTCCAAGCGATTACCGTTGACCTGTGCCTTCTTCTTGGCTGCCGTTTTTAATTTTGATCCCTGCTGTTTGTTGGCTGAAGAAGGGGCAGAAAGCGGCCAGCCCATTGATTTCGTGAAGCAAGTTGCTCCGATTCTTGAGCACCATTGCATTCGCTGTCATTCGGTAGATGTATCAAAGGGCGATGTCTCGTTCACGACAAGTGTGCAGATGGAATCGCAATCGTTGCTTGTGCCTGGCGACCCCGACAGCAGTCATCTCCTTGACGTCGTGCAATCGATTGACGGTCAGCCGCCGGAAATGCCCAAGGAGGGAAGTCCATTATCCGCATCGGAAGTGGAAGTCCTGTATCGATGGATAAAGGAAGGTGCGGATTGGCCGGTAGGTGTTGAACTTAGAGAGCGTTCGAAAGCCGATGGGTCGTGGTGGTCTTTACAACCTATCGCCACAGTGGTTCCTCCAGAATCGAGCGAGTCGAATCCGATCGATCGTTTTGTATTCTCAAAACTAGCAGAACATGGCCTACGCCCGAGCAGGCAAGCGGATCGGGGTACGCTCATTCGTCGCATCTATTTCGACTTAATTGGCCTTCCGCCATCACCCGACGATGTTCGCACTTTCGTCGGTGCGACTGATGAACATGCTTATGAGTCCTTAGTGGATCGCCTGCTAGCGTCAAAGGACTTTGGACAGCGTTGGGCGCGACATTGGCTGGACATTGCGCACTATGCCGATACGCATGGATTTGAGCGGGATCAGCGCCGCGACAACGCTTGGCGTTATCGCGATTATGTAATCCGAAGCTTCAACCATGATAAGCCTTATGATCAGTTTATCCGCGAACAAATTGCAGGCGACGTTCTTTCACCGGATGATCCCGAAGCCGTGATAGCGACAGGATTCTTAGCCGCCGGGCCATTTGATTTTGTAGGTCAAGTGGAAACTCAAAGCTCATCGCTACGACGTGCGGCCAGAGCCGCAGACCTTGATGACATGCTGACTCAGGTGATGACCTCAACGATCGGAATGACCGTAAATTGTGCTCGCTGCCACGATCACAAACTCGATCCGATCACTCAATCCGAGTACTACGAATTGACGGCAATCTTTGCAGGATTGAAACGGGCGGATCGAGACACTAGCGCTACCGAGCGAAAAGTATTCGATGCTGAAACGTCAAGGCTCAAGTCGGCTATGGATGGCGTATCGCTTAAACTCGCCAAAATGAAGGCAAGTCATATCGACCTCGCTGACGTGGTTGGAGGGGGTAATGGCTATGGAACGGGAAAGAAAGGGCATGGAATCGATGTGAGGTCCGGCAAGATTCAGCCGTCATTTGTCGGGGATCTGGAAAACATCAAAGCAGGCGAATACTCTCGGAGCCAATTGCCGTTGATTGACGGAGTTTTCGTTCCCGCTTCTGGAGAAACTCAGATAAGTTCTACCGGGCTTGTCGCGCACGACTTGCCAAAACATAGCGGGAAGGGGTGGGACGGGATCCGAAATGGTCCCGTAAACAGTCAGTTTTCGACAGCGCTGGGGTCGATTGACTTTGCCTCCCCAGGTCATTCGATGATCGGCTTGCATGCGAATGCAGGGATCACATTCGATTTGGGTGCTTTGCGTAAGTCTGCCGGTTTCGCGGACGTCTGCCTTTTCACGACGACCGTGGGATACGGTGGGCAACCGCCCACACCCAGCGCCGACTTTTGGATTTTGGTGGATGGAGAACTTCAAAGTCACGCAAAGCTTGGTCGTAACGACACCGTTTCGGTCGCGCTCGAAATCACGCCAGACAAGCAATTCTTGACGCTTGTCTCCACCGACGGTGGTGATGGCTATTCAATGGATCAGATCTCTTACGGCGATCCAAGGTTGGCTGATAAGAATCCGAAAGTAATTGATGCCGCTACAATTGAACAGATCGTTGCTCTCGAGCAGGAATTGCAGCGTCTTGACCAGGAATTTAAGTCGCTCGTACAGCCAGCGGTTTTCTATGGAATCGTTGCTGAACAACCTCCTGAGACGAAGGTACTGGTTCGCGGTAATCCGGAAACGCCTGGAGAGTCCGTAAATCCCGGGACGCTCCGTTTCGGCGGGGCACGGGTGCAATTCGGCCCAGCCGAAATGAGCGATTCAGAGCGACGCATTGCGCTGGCAAACTGGATTACCGATCCCAGCAACCCGCTCACCGCTCGCGTAATCGTCAATCGACTGTGGCACTGGCATTTTGGTCGAGGCATTGTTGGCACACCAAGCGATTTTGGGTTCGGCGGCGAGCGGCCATCGCATCCCGAGTTGCTTGATTGGTTGGCTGCTGAATTGTTGCGTTCCAAGTGGAGCCTTAAACACATTCATCGACTAATCGTGACAGCAAAAACCTACCAAATGACGAGTCGTATCGACGCGTTTCAGCCTGATGCCGATCGATCCCAACAGAAGGACCAAACGCAGGACGCACGTTCAATCGATGTCGACAATCGATTGTTGTGGAGAATGAACACGAGCCGATTGCCGGCCGAATCGATTCGGGATGCCGTCTTATCGATTACCGGGAAACTGAATTCTCAAATGGATGGACCGGGGTATCGCGACTTTGATTACGAAGAGGCTTACGCTCCGATCTACACCTACAAGACCGCTGACGAGCCCGAGCTTTGGAGACGAAGTATTTACCGCTATATCGTACGAACGACTCCGCAGCAGTTTTTGCTGACACTGGATTGTCCTGACCCCGCTAACCTCACACCACGACGCAGTGTCACGACCACTGCATTGCAATCTTTAGCCCTGTTCAACAATGAATTCATGTTACTGCAGTCGCGATATTTTGCTGAGCGACTGGAGCGTGAAGCAGCAAGCCAGGATGCTCAAATCGAACTCGCTTTTCAGCTAGCGTTTGGACGCAGTGTTTCGGCGGATGAGAGGGAAGCAGCGAAGAGTCTGATGAATCAGTACGGACTGATGCACCTCTGTCGTGTTCTTTTTAATGCGAGTGAGTTTGTCAATGTGGACTAATCCTAACGTAGTTTCGACTCGTCGAGATGCACTTGTCTCAATGGCAGGTGGTTTCGGTTGGCTCGCGGCGCAATCACTTATGCACAACGAGTCACACGCCGCAGGCTCGTCGCTTGCCATTCACCACGAGCCGAAGGCGAAGGCAGTCATTCAGATCTTTTGTCCCGGTGGGATGAGTCAGGTGGACACCTTCGACTACAAGCCTGAACTCATAAAGCGAGCAGGCACACCTTTTGATCCTGACGGAAAGCTAGAGTTTTTTGCGTCCAAACCAGGCAAGTGTCGACCCAGCTTTTGGAATTTTCGACAGCATGGTGAGTCAGGGCTTTGGATGTCAGATCTTTTCCCGAAGTTAGCAACCTGTATCGACGACATGGCATTCATTTACTCCATGCAAAGCAAGACGGCATTGCATGGTCCCGGATGCTTCATGATGAATACGGGTTTCACGACACCAGGCTTTCCGAGTATGGGTTCGTGGGTAACCTACGGGCTTGGATGCGAAAGCGATAACTTGCCGGCTTTTGTCGTGTTGCCCGACTCGCGAGGATTGCCCCCGGGCGGAATCATCAATTGGGGTGCTGGTTTTCTCCCGGCCGTTTATCAAGCAACAACCATTCATACTCAAGAAGGGCAGTCACCGATTGAAGATTTGTTTCCGCCAAAGAGTTTTTCGAGCATTGATCGTCACACGGACCAATCGGACCTCGCATTATTGCAGATGCTAAATCGGCGACACCTGGAACAGCGCCCCGGGAACACGGAACTGGAAGCTCGTATCGCTGCATACGAAATGGCGGCCAAACTTCAACTCAGTGCACCCGATGTTACGAACCTTGATCGCGAGTCAGCCGAAACCCATTTGCTCTACGGCCTCGATGATCCCGAAATCGGCCCGTTCGGTCGTCAGTGCTTGCTTGCTCGCCGCTTGGTAGAACAAGGTGTTCGGTTCGTGCAAATCTATTGCGGAGCGGAGAACACCACAGCTGAGAAAGTACGACCGAACTGGGACTCGCATGAAGATCTGGCAAGGGACCACGGTTACTGGGGACGCATACTCGACACCGGCGCGTCGGCACTTCTCTATGATTTAAAAGCGAGGGGATTGCTCGACCAAACCCTGGTTATTGGTGCAACCGAATTTGGTCGGCAACCGGCTGGCCAAGGTGGTGACGCGGCTGGACGTGATCACAACGCGGGAGCGTTTACCGCTTGGATGGCAGGTGGAGGAGTGCGTGGCGGTACCAGCTATGGGGCTACCGATGAACTGGGCTTCAAGGCGGTCGATTCACCTACTTACTGCTACGACTTGCATGCGACGGCATTGCACCTGTTAGGAATCGACCACACCAAACTATCGTACTATCACAACGGCATACAACGAAGATTGACCGACGTGCACGGTGCTGTCATCAAGGAGCTGATCTCTTGAAGCGTTCGATCCTGCCAACGGCGTTCTTTACTGCGTTTTTTTGTTTTAAGACTGTTTCCGCACAGGTCCCTGCTCCCGTTGATTTTGCACAGGATGTTCTACCCATTCTGCAGCAATACTGTATCGACTGTCATGGATCAGAAACGGCTGAGTCAAAACTTCGGCTCGATACGCTCGAAAACGCCTTGATGGGTGGAGACTCCGGTGAACCAACCGTTGTTCCAGGCAAAAGTGATGAAAGCCATTTGATCGCCCGTGTAACCGATTTGAATGAGCATCATCGGATGCCACCGGATTCGGATCCGCTTCCTAATGAAGCGATTGACCTGTTAAAGGCATGGGTTAACGACCGTAGCCTATGGGAGTCGGCGATCGCAGCGCGAGACTCGCGAAAGGTCGAGCACTGGTCGTTCATGCCAGTCACCCGCCCAGCCATTCCTGCCTCAAACAGCGTACAGCCGATCGATGCATTGGTGGATGCAAAGCTAGCGGATGCGAAGCTTGTCCGCTCCAATCCTGCTCCCCGACGAGAGTTGATTCGACGGCTCTTTCTTGTGATGCATGGACTTCCCCCGACTCCCGAGGAAGTCAATGCATTTATCGACAATCAAAGTTCGAATGCATGGGAAACATTAGTCGAGCAAGTGCTTTCCAGTCCACGGTATGGCGAGCGTTGGGCCACACACTGGCTCGATCTTGTGCGATTTGGTGAGACGACCGGGTTTGAAACGAATCGCGAGCGTCCCAATGCATGGCACTATCGAGACTGGGTAATTGATGCATTCAACGGTGACAAGCCGTACGATCAATTCATCGTCGAACAGTTAGTAGGCGACGCACTCGGAGCCGATGCAGCGACGGGATTCCTGGTAGCGGGTTCGAACGATATCGTTAAAGGTGCGGACGCACAGTTAGGATTGATGCAACGTCAGGATGAACTTGCAGACATTATCAACACCACGGGCACGGCGTTCCTTGGTTTAACGACGGGATGTGCGCGTTGCCACAACCACAAATTTGACCCGATCTCTCAGTCTGATTACTACGCAATGCAAGCCGTTTTTGCAGGAGTCAATCACGGCGATCGCGCATTACCGATCGAACCCACCAAAGCGACGCGATTGGTCGAGATTGATAAACAAATTGCTGACCTGCGTCAGCAATTGACCAGGTACATTCGGCCGCCACAGAGGGCAGGCACGCTGATTGACGATCAGGAGATGCTTCTCTCGAATACAGGTGGCATCGAACATATCGTTCCGCCGCAAGGCATCGGCAAAAACCCTCCAGGGAATTCTCGAGGCTTTAAAGATGATCCCGGCTCCGAACATCACAATGCCAACGTTAGTCGCGGAGCTTACACGTGGTGGAATAATGCCGCCAACGAAATAGTCGCGGTTTATCGCCCCTATCAGTCCGGCAAGTATCGCATCTGGCTTTCATGGGGATGCGGTTGGAATAGTCATTCAACCGACGCTAACTACGTTTTGGATCACGATGGTGACTTGAAGACCAACGAGGATCGCATCTCGATCGCACGGGTCAACCAGCAGAAGTTTGCAGATGGAACGGGTGATGTTCCGGGGCAGTCATTGTGGAGCGGTTTTTATTCTTCTGGAATCCATAACCTCACTACGTCAAGTGCAATTCTTGTCATAGGAGGAGAAACTGGTACTGCCGTCACGACTGACGCATTATTGCTGGAGTCAATCCCCGATGGCCAGTCTGACGCCATCAACAAAACAATTCCAAGCATCCGGCCAGCGGTCAAGCCAAACGAGAACGTTGAATGGTTTGAACCTCGACCAGCGAAGTTTATCCGATTTACGATTCGTTCTTCGAGTCAAGCCGAACCTTGCATCGATGAGCTAGAGATTTTCTCCGGTGAACAAAACGTTGCGCTTGCTAACCTCGGTGCGAAAGCGACTTCGTCAGGAGATTTTATTCATCCCCTTCACAAATTAGCCCATATCAACGACGGGGTATATGGGAATGCGAACAGTTGGATCTCAAGCCAAGTCGACGCCGGATGGGTTCAAATTGAACTTGCTTCCGAGCAACCTATCGATCGAATCGTTTGGGCACGTGATCGCGAAGGCCGATTCGCTGACCGATTGCCAGTGAGTTACTTCATTGAGTCATCCATCGATGCGACAAACTGGGGTCCGCTGGCGAGCTCGGATGACCGCATGTCAGTGGACTCAGCGCCCCATTCGACGATCGTCTACGACTTTGATTCGTTCTCCGGCGAAGAGAGTGTCAAGGGACGTGCGAATTTGGCTGATCTGAATAACCTCCTTCAACTGCGAGAGGAGTTATCGCGACCCACGATGATCTACGCAGGAACGTTTACGCAGCCAGGGCCGATTCATCGGCTGTATCGAGGTGAGCCTGGATCGCCACGGGAGCAGGTCGCGCCTAATGCCATTGCGTCCTTGACCGATCTAAAGCTCGCAAGCGATTCGCCTGAACAGGAGCGCCGATTGGCAATCGCAAGGTGGATCGCAAGCAGGGACAATCCGTTAACGGCACGTGTGATGGCCAATCGAATATGGCAATTTCATTTTGGCGTAGGGATCGTCGATACGCCCAGCGACTTAGGCGGAAATGGAACGCCGCCTTCCCATCCGGAGCTCCTCGATTGGCTTGCATCGGAGTTGATGGACAGTGGCTGGTCGATCAAGCATTTGCAGCGAACCATCTTGTTGTCAGCGACTTGGCAACAAGCCGGTCAACCGAACAGCGCCGGGCTCGCCGTCGATGCTGACTCGCGATTCTTATGGCGATTTCCGCCGCGAAGATTAGAAGCGGAAGGAATTCGCGATTGCATGTTGGCCGTGACAGGAAAGCTTGACCTCCGCGAGAAGGGACCAGGTTTCAGTACCTTCGAAGTCGAGATGGAGAATGTACGACATTATTTTCCAAAAACGGTTTTTGGTGCGGAGGACTTTCGGCGAATGATTTACATGACAAAAGTTCGGCAAGAACGTGATGCCGTTTTTGGCGTCTTTGATTGCCCCGACTACAGTCAAGTAGTGCCGAAACGAAGTCGCTCAACCACGCCCCTTCAGGCGCTCAACCTGCTCAATAGCAATTTCGTAATGCAGCAAGCCGACCTGTTTATTGAACGATTGAATCACGACGCACCATCACCCCATGAGCGAGTGCGTCTTGCTTACGAGCTCTGTTTTTCGCGGCCACCAAACGCCGAAGAAGTGAAAGAAGCGATTGCCTTTATTGATGAAATCGGTTGGCAGCAGTTTGCACGCGCAATGCTAAATTCAAACGAGTTTGTGTTTATTCCGTAGTCGCCACCCCGCTGCCAGCAAAGGATTCGGATGAATACTTTTTCTCGACGACAATTGCTACTCAATTCAGCTAGTGGCCTGGGAGGCATTGCGCTTACCACTTTATTCGCAGAGCAGGGCCTTCTCGCAAACGAAAGTGGGCCGCTTCGACCGGTGATCGACTCCTCCCTACCATTTGCCGCGCGGCCGCCTCATTTTCCGGCGCATGCAAAGAACGTGTTGATGATCTTCTGTTCTGGGGCGTGCAGTCAGATCGACACTTTTGATTACAAGCCCGAGCTGATAAAGCGTCACGGCCAGCCAATGCCGGGCGCGGAAGGTTTAGTTACCTTTCAAGGTGGCCAGGGAAACCTGACGAAGAGCCCATGGGAGTTCAAACCTCGGGGCGAATGCGGCAAAATGGTGTCAGACCTCGTGCCGATGCTTGGTGAACTTGCCGATGAAATGTGCTTTGTCCATTCCTTGACGGGAAAGACGAACACTCATGGACCCGGCGAGAACTTCATGTCGACGGGGTTCACCCTGGACGGATTTCCGAGCATGGGATCTTGGATGACATGGGCACTTGGAACGGAAAACCAAAATCTGCCCGCTTACGTTGCCATTCCCGACCCCCGAGGGACTCCGCAATCCAGTGTGAATAACTGGGGGCCAGGCTTCCTGCCTGCCGCTTTTCAAGGGACCGATTTTAACGCTACGTTGCCGCTTCGAAATCTTGAACGCCCGGCAGGGTTGGATGGCGTGACCGATCGCATGACTCGCGAGTTTTTGCAAAAACTCAATCGACGCCACCTCGAACATTATCCTGGTGATAGTGAACTAGCCGCGAGAATTTCGAGCTATGAGCTTGCGGCGCGGATGCAATTGAGCGTGCCCGAAGTCAGCGACCTGGGTTTGGAGTCAGCGGCGACGTTGCAACTGTATGGGGCCGACGACACAACGAATCCCCTAAAGGCTTCTTATGCTCGTAATTGTATTCTTGCAAGGCGATTGATCGAGCAGGGCGTCCGATTCGTGCAACTCTTTAACGGCGCCTACCAAACCGGCGGCGAAGGGGTCAGCAATTGGGACGGCCATAAGGCGTTGGAAGCACAATACGCTAAGCATGGTCCCGTTCTCGACCAGCCGACCGCAGCACTTTTACGCGACATGAAGCAGCGAGGCTTACTGAAGGACACGCTCGTTGTTTGGTGCACTGAATTCGGACGCATGCCTACGTTTCAAGCTGGCGCTAGCGGGCGAGATCATAACCCGGCCGGCTTTACTGCGTGGCTTGCCGGAGCCGGTGTGAAAGCACCGTTTAGCTATGGAGCAACCGACGAATTTGGCTACAAAGCCGTGGAGAATGTTGCCACGGTTTACGATTTTCATGCCACCCTCCTTTACCTACTTGGTCTCGACCACGAACGCCTCTCCTATTACCACAACGGGATTGAGCGCCGGCTGACCGATGTCCATGGGCAAGTCATCGAGGATATCGTTGCGTGAGAAAAGAGATACTTGTCGTCATACGAGCTGTTCAGGTCATCGCACGGATGAACATCGTTATGAGTGCCCTGAATTTCTCGACGGCTATCTTCGGCATTGGAGCCGTTAAGGCTAACGAACCGCCTCAAGCGATCAAGTCATTCATTGAGGCCAACTGCTCCGATTGTCATGGCGCCGCAACTCAGGAAGGTGGCCTTGACTTAACGTCTCTAGGATTCGATCTGTCGTCCAGCGATTCGCGCTTAAGGTGGATCAGCGTATTCGACCGAGTCGTGAACCTTGAGATGCCTCCCGATTCGGCGGCGATCTCGATTGAAGACCGAAAGTATCTTGCAGAGAGTCTGGGACCTCTCCTAAGCGAAGCGGATCACGCCGATGTAGTTTTGCATGGTCGCGGGCCAATGCGTCGCGTTAATCGCGACGAATACGAGCAAAATCTTCGCGACATCTTAGGTCTGCCTCACCTTGATATTCGCGACCTGTTACCCGAGGATCGTGAGGCACATCACTTCAATAAATGTGCGGATGCTCTGGACATGTCGCGTGTTCAGCTGACGGCGTATCTCGATGCGGCTGAAGTTGCCTTGCGGTTGGCTATGGCTTTTTCCGAGGAACCACCGCCGGTCGAACGATACCGTGCGGTGGGGACACGCTTGTTTTCTGAACGTACTACCTTCGGCGAACGCGAAGCGATGTTCTTTGCCAAGGATGATATCGCGGTCGACGACAAACAACTTGATGCTGCCTCCGATGACCCCAAGCTTGAGCTGGCGCTGTTTCGTTCCGCACACTGGCCTTACTACGGCTACCCTCAAGGTTTTGTCGCCAAGAAACCTGGTGAGTACCATGTTCGGTTTTCGGCACGTTCGGTCTTGCAGGAAGCTGGATACAAGTTGAAGGCTGGCACTCATCCCGTGCCGATGACATTCCGAGCGCGCAAACCGTCAGGACCAGACGTTTCCGGTGATGTTCGTGCAACCGGAGGCGTGATCGATGTTTTGCCAGAAGTTGCTGTTTTCGAAACGGTAATCCGCCTCCGTGAAGGAGAGACGTTCGAATACAGCCTTTTAGGACTTCCAGTACCACTTGCTCGCAATGTTGACGGCGGGCCACCCACCTATCGATACCCCCCCTTTCCTATCGGTGGCCAGCCGGGGATTGCGTTTCAATGGTTAGAAGTTGAAGGACCGCTCGCGCCGAAGAGCTGGCCCCCCGAGTCGCATCGTGTGTTATTCGATGACATTCCCGCGCCAGTTGTGCCTGCACACCCTCGTGACGATGCCCGCCGGTTGTTGTCACGTTTCGTCGCCCTCGCGTCCCCAGTCACTGTCGATTTGAATCCAAATCATGAAGCGATGCTTAATCGTTTCGAAAAACTCATTTTGTCGCGATTGGATCACGGTGCGTCATTCGGCGAGGCGGTCCTTGCCGGCTACAAGGCATACTTATGCTCGAGCCATTTCTTGTATTTACGAGAGCCCGAGACGGAAGATGACCATGATGCGATCGCAGCCCGTCTTTCACACTTTCTTTGCAACTCTCGAGCCGATGACAAACTCATGGCGTTAGCTCGTCAGAAGCAGCTAAGGGATGTCAGTGTCCTCAATGTTGAAGCGGCTCGACTGATTTCGAGCGAAGGGTTTGACCGATTCGTACAGAGCTTTACCAACTACTGGTTGAATCTACGACATATTCGGCGTGATGAACCAGACGTACGGCTTTATCCCGAGTACCGTTTTGATGACTATCTTGTCGAATCGATGGCCCAAGAGACTCGCTCGTTCATAAAGGCGATTTTTCGCGAAAACCTGCCAGTATCCAACCTGATTGATGCCGATAGTGTTTACATCAATGATCGACTTGCAGTGCACTATGGGCTGCCCACTCAACGCGGTTCGGCCATACGCAAAGTCATGTTGCCTGAGGGCAGTCCCTACGGCGGTTTATTGACACAGGCCGCAATCCTAAAAGTTACCGCTAACGGGACGTCAACATCGCCCGTGGTCCGTGGCGCATGGATTATGGACCGACTGTTGGGACAACCCCCTCCACCGCCGCCTGCCAGCTTTCCAGCGGTCGAGCCAGACATTCGCGGTGCCAAGACGATCCGTGAATTGCTGGCGCTGCACGCAAAATCAGAATCGTGTGCTGGCTGTCATGCGAAGTTCGATCCCGTTGGCCTTGCGTTGGAATCCTTTGATGTTTTCGGCGGATGGCGGACCCAGTACCGTGGCATAGATACGGGGACGCCAGTCGTTGGAATCGACCGGGCGGGGCATGACTTTGCTTACACGACGACCTCAACGATTGATGCCAGCGGCGTTTTATGGGACGGGAAACGATTCCAAGGGATTGCGGAGCTGAAATCAATCCTTGTTTCAAATCCGCGCCAACTTGCGCGAAACCTCCTTCACCAGTTTACCGTTTATGCGACCGGTACTCCGGTTCGGTTTTCAGATCGCGCGGAGATTGAAGAAATACTTGATCGTTGCTCCGTCAACGGCTATCGGTCGCGGGACCTGCTATTGACATTTATCCAAAGCAAAATATTCGTCGGTCAACCCGGCGTGAGGTAATTCCATGGAATCAAGTTTCACGTCAAGCTATCGACTTGTTCTCGCGTTGGCAGTGTTTCCAACAGTCCTTGCGTTTGCTTTATTCAACGCCGATGTTGCTGCTGCGCAGGAAGACTCTAGCGGGCAAAAATATCTCTTCAGCTACTTCAAAGGCAATGGCGAAGACGGTTTGCATTTGGCCTGGAGTAGTGATGGCTTAAGGTGGGAATCTCTTAACGGCGACCGCCCCTTCGTCAGCCCGCAAGTCGGTGGGAAATTGATGAGAGACCCATCGATTATCCGAGATGCGAAAGGCATCTTTCATATGGTTTGGTCAACGGGTTGGTGGGACCTTGGCTTCGGCTATTCGTCATCCAAAGACCTCGTGCACTGGGAGGAGCAGCAATTTATCGGTGTGAATGAGAGCGTGGAAGGTGCAAAGAATACGTGGGCGCCGGATTTGTTTTTTGATGAGAAGTCGGCCCAGTTCGTCATCGTTTTCTCGACGACGGTCCCTGGCCGATTTCCTGAAACCGATCAAGGCGGCGATCACAATCACCGGATGTATTTCATCACGACCCAAGATTTCAGCAAATTTTCGGCTCCGAAGATTTTGTTCAATCCCGGATACAACAGCATCGATGGGACGATTTTCGCGATAGGAGAGGGCCTAACACTGATCTATAAAGATGAGCGCCCCGGCGAAAAGCAATTGCATGCGGCAACAACCGATTTGTTAGGGGATCCGTGGACATCATCGGGGATTCCAATCTTGCCTCGCGACTGGGTGGAAGGCCCGACCGTCCTCAAAGTTGGCGACGTGTGGCGATTGTATTTTGACTGCTACCAGGATGGACATTACGGAGCCGCAGAAAGCAAAGACGGCGTTCTGTGGCGAGATATCACCGACTCAATTCAAATACCGCCAGGCTTCCGACATGGGACGGCATTTGCGGTGGACGAAGAAACTCTCCGCCCGTTGCTTCAACTGAGATAAGCCTTTCCTTACGTAATCGAGCGACATGAGATGAACAGAGACGGCTTCCCCAAACGACGATCGCGTTCTTTAAGCAAAGCAAGGCTTTCGAGGCGAGCGTTTCTTCGGGGAACGGGTGTGAGCCTTGCAATGCCGCTTCTTGATTGCATGCAGCCGACGTTTGCGTCAGCCAACCAATCGCTTTCACCCAAAAGAATGCTGCTCATTTCGAATAACCTTGGAGTGCTACCGAAGCCGTTTTTCCCCGTGACCTTTGGGCGCGACTACGAATTGTCTCCCTACCTAAGTCCACTACACGAATATAGAAACGACTTCACTGTCTTGAGTGGGCTCTCGCATCCAGGCGTAGTGGGTGGTCACAGCACCGAAAACTGCTTCCTCACATCTGCTCGAGGCCCAACCAAAAGCGGGTTTCGTAACCAGATTTCGCTGGATCAATTCGCTGCTGAACAGTTACAACAAACAACTCGCTTTCCAACGCTCAATCTGGGCGTCAACATCGACAAAGCGAATCGCAGTCTTTCGTGGACTCGCGACGGAGTCTTATTGCCAGCGGAAGACAGCGCAGCATCGCTTTTCCAGAAGATGTTCATTCAGGGAGACGCAACTTCGATTCAGCGACACATAGAACGCCTCGAAGAACGCGGTAGTATTCTCGATGCGCTGCTGGACGACACCCATGATGTTAGCCGCGAACTCGGACGCGACGACAACGCGCGCCTGGATCAATATTTAACCTCCGTGCGCGAATTGGAGGACCGTTTGCAAACTGCTATCGAATGGGAGCGACGTCCAAAACCAGAACTGACTCGGCCAGAGCCAAGTGATATTGAAGACAAAAAGCTTTTCATGCAAAAGTTTGAGTTGATGCTTTCAATCGCACAGTTAGCACTCGAATCGGATTCGACGCGAATTATCACCTTGATGGTGGATGCCTTTGCAACGCCAGCTTTCCAATTGCATGAAAATGAGTCAACAACCGATGGCTATCACAACCTCAGCCACCACGGGCAGGCGGCTGATAAAGTTAAGCAACTTGAAGACGCCGACTTTCAACAAATGCACCTGATTCGAAACCTGCTGGCGAACCTTGCAAGCAAGCCCGATGGTGACAAGAGACTGCTGGACCACACGATGGTACTCTTTGGTAGCAACATGGGCGATGCGAACACTCATGACAACAGTAATTTACCGATTCTCTTAGCCGGTGGAGGATTTCATCACGGCCAACATCTTGGATTTGATCGGGAAAATAATACGCCGCTTTGCCATCTGTTCGTATCAATGCTTCAGCAAGCCGGTATCGATGCGGATAGGTTTGGATCAAGCACAGGAACGCTTCAAGGATTAGAACCAACTTGAGTTTTTAAAAAACATCGCCGCCGTGGTTGACATACGCGACAGCATAGTGAGAGATGTCATCGTTCGAAATTCCGATCCACAGGAAGATTCATGAGAGTCAAATGTTTAAGTTTTGCAGTGTTGCTCGCTATTGGCTGCGTACTCTGTTTCAGCGCCGATTTATTGGCCCAAGGCGATGCGGTTGCGATATGGAAGAACGGCGTACCCGGTGCACTTGGCACTGCTGACGCAGATAGTCCGACCTTAACACCCTATCTCTGTGAAAAAGGCATCGGTCCAGCCATCTTACTCATACCCGGCGGAAGTTATTCCGGTATTTTTGAGCCACAGGCGGAACCTTTCGCCCGATGGCTCAATTCACAAGGGCTCCACGCCTTCGTATTGCGATATCGATTAGGCAGTGCAGGATATCGGTATCCTTCTCAGCTTCAAGACGCGGTCGAGTCGATGCGGTTGATACGCGCCAATGCATCCCAATGGCAAGTGGATACAGAGCGTGTCGGTGTGATGGGGTTTTCGGCAGGCGGACACCTCGCGTCGACACTCATCACTCAACCTGAAGATGGGAATGTCGCGACGGGCAGCTCTGCACCGAATATTAATTCACGGCCGACGATTGCGATTTTGTGCTACCCAGTGATTAGCATGGTAACCAAACCACACATGACGTCGCTTCAAAATCTTAATGGTGAAAATGCCAGCGAAGAGATGCTTCTAAAGACTTCCACGGATAAACGTGTTCAAGCAGGAATGCCGCCTGTTTTCATTTGGCACACCAGGGAAGATGTGATGGTTCCGGTCGAACACTCGCAGCTTTTCGCCGCCGCACTTCACCGGTTTCAAGTCCCACATGACCTTCACCTTTACCAAAAAGGCGACCATGGCACGGGATTGATGGGCACAGGCCACCCCTGGTTCAACGATTTGCTCTATTGGCTGCGCTCGAATGATTTTTTACGTGATTCATAAAGTCACCATGTCAACCTACTTCAATTTTGGTTTTTTCAGAGTTGACGTCACGCCATGGCCAGCGACGGGTTGTTTGTTGGGAATGGCGGCTTGCAGTGGTTGTCGTAGCCACTTTTGTTGCCATGGGGACTGGGGAGAAACGAGTTACATACCCGATTTAGGAATGATTTCGAGGTCTTTTGGTGGCCTGCCCCTTTGTAAACAGAGTGACCACGAGCCTAGTAACGGGCCAATCCCGAGGACGTTTTACCGATCGTTTCACTAACTACTTGCGCGGCTGCAGTCATCATGAAGCCCAGTTCACTGCTGATCGCGATCAACTGCCAACCTTCGGAAATTCGACGGCGAGCCGCCTCCGCGTTTGCAACATGGATACCGGCGGGCACCCCCAGGCGTTTTGCGGTTGTGAGGATCTTATCGAGCGCTGCGACAAATTCGGGGTCATCGGTTTCCATCTGCGGTACCTTTTGCATCGACGATAAAAGATCGTTAGGGCCTACAAAGATGGCATCCACACCCTTCACGGCCATGATCTGGTCGCAAATGTTTACCGCATCAATATGTTCAATTTGAACGACAACCAGCACCTCATCACTTGCATTCGCGTAGTAATCCGAGGGGCTGCAGTCGAAATTGAGGGCATGGAGACTGCCACCCACACTTCGGCACCCTCGCGGCGGATATCGGCACGCGGCAACGGCTAGCTGTGCTTCCTCCACGCTATTACACATTGGAA
>JANOBM010000188.1:0-39106 GCA_031411655.1 Planctomycetaceae bacterium | reverse complement strand
CAGTCCGTCGTTGACGATGTTTGCCGACGGACGAGAAGTCCGTCGTATCCTCATTAGGTGTTGACGAAGCGCTAGCCTATGCTTCGAGTTCATGCCACCGCTGGTAACTTGCCGCCAGCTTTTGCTCGAGAGCATGAAGCTTGGCCTGGACGGAAGCAATCGCTGGTCCTGATTGTTTGTAAAACTGGGGATCGGACATTTCTTTGTGAAGCGCGGCAATATCCAATTCGATTTGCTCAATGCGCCTTGGCAATTGCTCAAGTTCGTGTTGGTCTTTGAAGCTGCGTTTCTTGGTCGTATTCGCTTGTGTCGTTACCTGGCTTACGCGAGCATCACCGCCAGCGGTTTTCGGGGCCTCGTTAGCAAGCGATTCCGCCTTGTTGCGTCGCGCTACGGTCGCTTTCCATTCGTCGTATCCACCAACGTACTCATTCACGTTCCCCTGCTCAAAGACAATGGTGCTAGTCACGACATTGTTTAGGAACGTTCGATCATGGCTGACGACAAGCACCGTCCCCCCGAAATCAACGACCTGTTCTTCAAGCAGGTCAAGCGTTTCGCTATCGAGGTCATTGGTCGGTTCATCAAGAACGATTACGTTCGCAGGCTGAGTCATCAAACGAGCCAAGAGCACGCGATTCCTTTCTCCACCGGATAAAAACTTGACCTGAGTTCGAGCGCGTTCGGGCGTGAACAAGAAGTCTTGTAAGTAGCCGATGATGTGTTTGCTTTTGTCGCCGATCTTTACCGTATCGGTACCATAGGCCACATTGTCTTGAACCGTTTTTTCACCATCCAGCGTATCACGAAGCTGATCAAAGTAAGCAATCTCCAACCGCGTGCCTTGTCGAATGGAGCCACTATGGGGCTCGAGTTGTCCCAACAGCAATCGCAAGAGTGTTGTCTTCCCAGCACCATTGGGACCGATGATGCCAACTTTATCGCCGCGCATGATGGTGGTCGAGAAATCGTGAATGATCGACTTGTCACCATACCCGAACGAAATATTTTTTGCTTCAGCGACAAGCATACCGCTGCGCTCGGCTTCTTGAATCTTTAGTTTCGCTGTACCGACTTTTTCCTGTCGCTCACGGCGCTGGATACGTAATGATTCCAAGGCACGAACGCGACCTTCGTTGCGAGTTCGACGTGCCTTGATGCCCTGACGGATCCAAACTTCCTCTTCGGCAAGCTTCTTATCAAACAACGCATTCTGCTTTTCCTCACCTGCCAAGCGTTCCGCTTTGCGTTTTCTGAATGTTTCATAGTCACACGACCAGTCAAACATCTTGCCGAGTTCAATTTCCCAGATGCGGGTCGCGACTCGCTGAAGAAACGATCGATCGTGAGTAACGAAGATCAGGGTCGCTGGAAAGCGAGCGAGAAACTCCTCAAGCCAAAGGATCGATTCGATATCGAGGTGATTCGTTGGTTCGTCCAAAAGCAACAAGTCAGGCTTAGCTGCTATCGCCTGAGCCAACAGAACGCGACGTTTCATACCGCTGGAAAGGGTTTCGAAACGCTGTGCTCCGTCAAGTTTCATCTTATAAAGGGTGTCTTCTATATCGATGTCGATGCGCCACTGGTCGGCTGGATCGACGTTATCAAAAAGGCCGCTGGCAACGATCTCGTAGATCGTCCCCGTCGTATCCGTCGGCACCTCTTGTCGAAGTTGCCGAATGATTGCCCCAGCAGAAAGACTGATCGATCCTGAATCGGGGACGATCGATCCATCGATCATCTTTAGCAGTGAACTCTTGCCGGCGCCATTGCGTCCAAGCAAGCCGATTCGTTGACCAGGCTCAATCGTCGCGGAAATCCCATCGAGCAACAGCGGTCCGCGATAGCGAAGGGAGATATCGTCAATCGTTAGCAACGGCATAGGGCTATCGCTGCTCGATTGATTTGAATGCTCGTGTCGTCGGGCCCGTGTAAACTTGTCGGGGACGATTGATTCGGCTTCCGTCTGCGTGCATTTCTTTCCAATGTGCTATCCAGCCAGGCAAGCGTCCAATTGCGAATAAAACGGTAAACATCTGCACTGGAATTCCGAGTGCGCGGTAGATCACGCCGGAATAAAAATCAACGTTCGGATACAACTTTCGTTCGACGAAGTACTCGTCTTTCAAAGCGACCTCTTCGAGACGCTTCGCGACCTCAAACAACGGGTCGTTCACTTTCAACTTTTCAAGCAACTTGTCGCAACTGGCCTTGATGATCGTGGCACGAGGGTCACGATTCTTGTAGACACGGTGGCCGAAACCCATCAGGCGAAAATTGTTTTGTTTGTCTTTCGCCATGTTGACATATTTCTCAACATTAACACCGTCCTTTGCAATCATATCGAGCATATTCACGCAAGCTTCGTTCGCACCACCGTGAAGTGGTCCCCAAAGTGCACCGATACCCGCCGAGATGGACGCAAACAAGTTGGCGTTGCTACTTCCGACCATCCGGACGGTCGACGTACTGCAGTTCTGTTCGTGATCTGCATGAACAATCAGAAGAAGATTCAAAGCTTCAACGAAGTCTGGGTCAATTTCGTAATCACTTGCCGGTGTCGCGAACATCATGCGAAGAAAATTTTCGCAGTAGTTGAGCGAGTTCAATGGATACATGAACGGTTGGCCCATCGACTTCTTGTAGCTGTAAGCTGCGATGGTCGGCAACTTCGCGAGCAATCGATAGATCGAAATTTCAACTTGATCAGGATCATGGACATCCATCGAATCTTGATAGAACGTCGACAATGCGCCCACGACACTGCTCAAGATCGCCATAGGGTGGGCATCTCGAGGAAAGCCGTTGTAGAACGACTTCATGTCTTCATGGATCATCGTGTGATGACGGATGCCCTCGCGAAACTCCTCGGCTTGAGTCGCGTTGGGAAGCTCACCGAAGATCAGTAAAAACGCGGTTTCGATGAAGTCACAGTTTTGCGCAAGCGTTTCGACCGGATAACCGCGGTAACGCAGGATCCCCTCTTCGCCGTCAAGAAACGTGATCGCGCTCTTCGTGCTACCAGTGTTGACGAAGCCTTCGTCGAGGGTGATCGCGCCCGTCAAAGCTCGAAGTTTACCGATATCAATGGCGACCTCTCCCTCGGAGCCCACAATAATCGGCAGATCAATTTCCTTACCATGAATGATCAGCCGAGCGGTTTCGGTGGCCGATTGGATCCCTGATGTCATCGTCAAATCCCGCACGAGGTAACTGCGTCATGAAGCTCAACCAGCCAACAAAAAAGGCGAACCAGAATGGGACCCCATTCCCCTGCTCGCCCGTACGGAGTTTAGCGTGTTTGACCAAAACCGGCAATCAGCGGAGATAGAAAACGGTGAGCTCGAACTCCGGCCACAAACGATGAGGTCAAGTGGGCTGTCATCCCATGCCGGCAGAGAAAATCCATCGGCTCAGCATCCCGCTGAGTCGATGGCACGGCTGAATTCCATGGGCGTCAGAAAGCAACATTCAAACAGCCCTGTTTGATACTACCAACCGGTCATTCAACAAAAGCTTTGTGAATAAACATTATGTCCATGGGATTCAGAATTCAAAAACAGGAGGGTCATCCACTGACGCGAGGCAATGCCTCACCGAAGTCAGTCCGTTAGTTGCGCCTCCAGGAACTATGACGCCGCGATCCCTGCGACGAAAACAAAACCAACCGAGTCTTTCAGTTGATTACTGCTCAGAAACAACACAGGAACACGATCGAGGGATAAAGACATTTGACGCGACGACAACTACAGACCACCCAACACGACGCTTCCATGAAACTTGTTGAGGGGGAGGAGTTGCCTGATGCTCCTGAGAAGGTCCGAAACGTATAACGTTTTGGTCGATGGGCATCAAACCGTACCTGTTTGTAATTGGGAGCATAGCTGCTTGCACGACATGCTCCCGTTAGGAAAATAGGACAGACGAATTATCGATGAACGGTTTTGAAAAGTGTCCGTCGACAATCAACCCGCATCAACCGGACCGTCTAAGCTTGTCGCGTGAACCGTCTTGCTGATGGAGCGAATGGTGTCGATCAAAGTCTCGCTTGTCAAGCAACGTTTTTCGGAACCAATGACTCGTTTTGATACTCATGCGGGAATTGACGTTGTTTACCATCGCAAATTTTTTTTGATACATTCATCGTTCTGTGGTGATCGCGATGGAGCGATGATGTCGTCATGGAAGCCAGTGCACTGTTGGATGGATTTCGATGGAGTGAATGGGATTACTTCATGCCAGCGATTTCACCAAAACCTTTTCATTCGTGGCCTATTTCGGGGACCTCGTCTTGCATAATTTGAACAACGAGACGACAGAGTCAGGAGTCCCGTCGCCTGGGAAAGCCCATGTCGATTTTTCTGATGCAACGTTGACTTGGACTCCTACCTACGTTTCTCAGTGTCGCGGACTGCTTGGCGACGCATTGATTAAGCGATTAGCGATCTATTCCCTACCGGAGAATTTCCTTCTCTCCGTGATTGTGCCGGTGTTCAATGAAGTCGCGACGGTCGATTCGATCGTGGGGCGATTGCAAGCCACGGGATTGCCGATGCAGATTATTCTCGTCGATGACGGCAGCCATGATGGAACTTCCGATCGGTTGAAGTCGCTGTCAAGCAAAGACGGAGTGGAAGTGCATTTTCATGGTACGAATCGTGGCAAGGGCGCTGCAATCCGAACCGGCATTCCCAATGCCAAAGGAGACGTGATTGTCATTCAAGATGCCGACCGTGAGTATGACCCCGACGACTTTCGATGGCTTTTACAGCCTATTATCGAAGGGGATGCTGACGTTGTTTATGGAACGCGGTACGGTCAGCCCGATCGACAGGTCTCCCCTTGGTGGCACCAAGCAGCAAACGGCTTGCTCACTACGCTAGCAGGCATGGCGTGTGGGCTTCACATTCAAGATGTGGAAACGTGCTACAAGATGGCGACCCGCGAAGCGTTCAATGCTATCGAAGGTGATTTGAAGGAAGATCGCTTTGGAATTGAAATCGAACTCACGGCTCGTTGGGCTCGGGCCAAAATGCGGTTCGCGGAGCGCCCAATCCGGTATCGCCATCGGTGGTATGGTGAGGGAAAGAAAATTACCTGGCGAGACGGGATTGCTGCGTTGGGCTGTATTTTTCGGTACGGTGTCCTACGGCGATAATCCGTTAGACAACGAGCTGATAATTACCGAAAAAAAAGGGCGACCTTCACAAGAAAATTTGACCTGATGACCCCAGTTGTGGTAGACTGAATTTCTCATCATGAGGCTGCTCGGCTGAGGCCTAAAGATCGGTTCCGAAAGTGGCTTGTCGCGTTAGGTGGAGTCGGGTGGGAAGTTAGACGTGCGGTCGCGGAGATTCCGTTGATTGGCGTAGTCCAACCGGCGGAAACGCTGGCTGGTTATCCAATGTCGGTGTTGCGACTGTGTTTCGTTGCGATTCTCCCCAAATTGGAGGTTTAGCAAGTGAGCACCCCGGCCATGTCGGTTACGCTGGTTGTTAACACCGCGTTCTTAGCGGAGATCAAGGACAGCAACACGACCCTTTGGTATCGGCTTCAACAAATCCGAGATGGCTGCGAGAGCCGTGCTCCCAGGTCGGTAGTCTTGCATCAGCTTGTGGAGCTACTGAATGAAGTCCGTGACTTACTAGGTCTACAATTTGCGCTAGAAGAATCGTACGGTTACATGGAGGTAGCGTCCCATCCGAACGGCGGTGTTACAGTGCCCGCAGAGCAAGTTCGGACTCAGCATTGTTCGCTTTATTTGGCGCTCAATGAATTGGCCGAGCGAGCGGAGGAGCTACAGTATCGGGGGTGGGTTTCTCAGCGCGTTGACGACTTGATTGCTCAAGTCAAATGGTTCGATTTACAGCTACAGGATCACGAACGGTTTGAGCGACAATTACTGGAAAACGCTCGTACAGCCGCACACCGAACCGTGTGAATCGGCTGTGTGGCTAGTTGCTTCGGGTTCCACCTTTCAAACGCTCACAGGCGGCTACATTTAAAGAGGGTATGACAATGTTCGGTGAGAATCAAACAAAGCCTATGGAAATCCTGCTCGTCGAGGATGGTCTCGTCGACGCGAAGGTAACGATTCATGCGCTGCGGCGCTCGCTAGTTCATCACCGGTTGACCTTGGTTCGGACCACGAAGGAAGCCATTCAATTCCTGAAGCGAGAAGGGGTTTTCGGACGGGCTCCGGTTCCAGACCTATTGTTGCTCGATCTTTGCCTACCCGATGGCGATGGGCTTGATGTCGTCACTGCCATGCGAGAATTTCCTGATCGACGGGCAGCCACTCCAGTGGTCGTCCTGACATCCTCTGATGATAAGGAAACTCGCGATCGCTGTGAACTCGTTAGTGTCGACGACTTTATCAGCAAGCCAGTCGACGAAGAACAATTTCTTCGTGTAGTACGCGAACACAAACGTCTATTGATGTTTAGCCAAACCGCATTGGCTAGCGCCTAATCATTGACTCGCACCCACATTCAAACCTTGCGATGAAACCGCTTCCCTCGCGGTAACCCCACCCTTTTGCGCGGAAAAGGACTCACAAACGGTCAGCCAATCCCTAACGCAAATTGTCGTCCATAAGACGGTGCCATCGGCACACCAAGGCAACCCGCGAAAGCCCTACGCTTCCGCTCAAACGATTGTTTACGATTCTCAATCCGGACCCGATCACTCGGATGATTCTGCGGCCCCAACATCCAGCTTGGTCCATTTCTTCGCGGCAAGCCGCTTTATTCCCTCTTCCGAAATCGAGCTGTTTTCTTTGACAGTCAACAACTGAAGCTTCGGCATTTTCAGGATCGCATCGATGGAGGCATCGGTGATCGCTGTCGACCGAACAGATAGTTCCTTGAGTTCGGGCAGCGTGGCAATCACATCCATCGTGGCGTCAGTCATCTGCGGAAGACTCCAAATATCGAGTAATTCAAGTGACTTCAGCGCGCCAAGATTTTTAAGACCGGTATCGGTGAAGCCACTGATTTCGTGCAGATACAATCGTCGAAGCATCGGCAACGCGTTCAAAACATCTAACGCTTGGTCGTCGGCATTGGGTAAGTCGCGAAGCGTCAACCGCTCCAAGTGAAGGCCCTTCAATCCCAGAACGCCTTCGCTGCCGAACCCCTGACAACGGAAAATCTCAAGCTGCTTCAACTTGCTAAGCTTAGCTAGGTGGGCACCCGATTGGCTCGTGATTGCAAAGTCTTGGATTAACAAACTGTCGATTGTACCGTTGCGAGACAACTGCTCCATTCCGTAATCGGTGACGGCGGTGCTGCGATGCTTAAACGAGGTCAGCTTTGGTAGCTCGGCCACGACTTCTAGCGTCATGTCTCCGGCTTCCATGTTTCCTCGTAGGTCTAACACACGCAGGTCGGGAAGCTTTGACAAACGGCGAGTGCTTAATTCATTGAACCGATTCTGCACGAGAGTCAATCGTTGCAAATGCACCAGCTCAGAAATCAACTTCAGCGCACTGCTGGACATATTGGCATTGGATGACAAATCGAGTTCGACCAAATTCGGAAAAGACTTGACGATCGATTCCACCGCCGCATCGTCGATAATGGTATTCGTCAATGCGAGCGAGGTAAGTCCTTTGAGGCCACTAAGCTGAGCGACCATCGCGGAGTTCAGTGTGCGACAATTGTAGATTTGCAGCTTCTGGAGGTCGGTTAAACGGCCGATCAAAGCAATATCTGCTTCGCTGACATTCGATCCTTCGAGAATACTGATCTCTGTCAACCTTGGCCCCTGCATCGATAGCTTCGCAACGGGGCCAAGCTCCGTCAGCCTTTTTTTGGCGGCATCGACATCTTCGGAAGTCGCCGTCGCTGGTACTTCTACTGCCGCCGAGGAATTAGCGGCAATCGATGTTGAGGGGGGTGTATCGGTAGATACGGCGGTAGGCTGTCCGCCTGCAGGAGTGGCCGGCGACTCTTTTTTTGAGCAACCCAGTGCACCTAATGAAATGCCGCACGCCGCAGCGACACCTAGACAAACTCGACGACGATTCATCACGCGACCCCCTATATCCTATGAATTAATAAAAGCAGGGGCGTGGCGAACCACACCCCTGCCGATCTTTAGTGGCGCCAACTTCGACTAGCGCCTCGTTCTGATTGTCCCAGGACCAGAGCTAATCCAACCGGTATCCTTCACGATACTTTGGCTTGATTAGATCGGCCACGCCAGGGGTTTTGAGGTCCGCAAGGTTCGTAACCTTGAGATTCTTTGCATCCCATTCCACTTTTTCGCCCCACTCGCCCATCTCGCCATTCGCTCCACCTTTCGCCGCTGCCCATACGGCAAGGTTTCCTAGCAAAATCGTTTCGGTAAGCGGGCCGCCCCGATCCACAAAGTTCGAATGGCAAATCTTCGGGTCGCCAGATGCCTTGGCGCGGAAAAGTTCGTACATGTTGTTGGTGTCATTATCACCTTTGTTTTCGGCTTTTTCGTAATCGACTTTCGCCTTATCGACTCCGAACAGATCGTACTTTCCACAGTAGTCGTCGGAGCTGTAGAACGCGCCTTTCTCGCCAACGATCAATACGCCGCTGTTTGAGACATTGTTGATGCCCCACTTCGAGAACACTTCGGCTGGTGGCTTATTGCCAAGTCGATCGTACCACCAGAATGGAATCGCTGGGCGTTCCGCTGTTTCTGGGAACTCGAACTTAATCACCGAACTAGCGGGGAAACTATCAAAATCGTGCCCGCTGGTCTTGGCCACCACCGAGATTGGATCTCGTAGGCCGCATGATGCGAACGGCACTGTCAACTGGTGACATGCCATGTCGCCTAGTGCGCCGGTCCCAAAATCCCACCAACCGCGAAATTGGAAACTGTGATACAGTCCTGGCCAATACTCGCGATCGGGCGCGACACCGATCCAGCTCTTCCAGTCCAATCGCTCAAGCGTCTTCGCGATTTCTTGCTTTTTCTTGGCGATGATGGCTTCCGCTTCTTCTGCGTCTTCCTTTTTCGCTTCAGCGGCAAACTTTTCCATGGTCATGCGACGACCGGGCCCCTGCGCCCAGACAGGTCGATTCGACCAGGCATAAACTTCAGTGAGCGTGCCCAGGACGCCAGACTTCAGTTGAGCGATTGCTTCGCGCGACGTGTCTAGCGCGGTGCCTTGATTGCCCATCTGCGTACAAACACCAGTCTCTTCAGCGACCTTTGCCAAGAGCCTCGCTTCGTAAATCGTACGGGTTAAGGGCTTTTGCGTATAGCAACTCGCTCCCAATCGCATCGCCTCCAAAGTGACAGGAGCATGCATATGATCCGGTGTGCTGACGGTTACCAGATCGATTTCCTTGCCGAATTTGGCGAAGAGTTCGCGATAGTCGGTAAATTTCTCGGCGTTCTTGAACTCAGGAGAATTTCCTTTGCCGTCCATCGTGTTGCGATCGACATCACAAATCGCGATGACGTTGCCGAACTTTGCCGCATTGCTAGAGTCGCTTCCACCTTTGCCCCCGACTCCGATACAAGCCACATTGAGCTTCTCATTGGGCGACTGACTGAGTGCAGTACGAGTCCCAGCGGCAACGAAATAGCCGGCACTGAGGGCTGAAGCCGTCTGCATGAACTGACGACGCGATGTTCTCGACATTGATTATTCCTATCAAGGGAGGCAGGTAATTAGATCCATCGGACGAAGCGTAGTTCGAGGTGGGCGAGGCGATTGAGTACCACCGCTCGAAGATGACTGGGCTTGGAAAACCCTACCGATGTGAGGGTGCAGTATAATGGGGCAATATAGGGCAAGCAACAAGTTGCACCGCGAATAAACGAACCCCAAGGCACCTTCGAGAATCAAACGACGATGGCGAGCTACGAAACGTCCCCGCTAAGTGGGTAGACCGCAATTCCTGCCTCAATCGCATCGTCGATGGCGTTTTGATACTCCGGCTCGGACAGCCCGAACTGTTCTTTTAACCATGCCAGCAACTTCAACTTTACTTCTGGCAGTTCACTATCCGCCGTCGCCGCCAAAAAACAGGCTTGCAACGTAAGCCGTTTTTGGGGCTGAGTCCACGCCCGCGAAACACTCGCGATGTGATTCCTTGGCGGGATCCGGTTGAGTCGAATCGACGAGCACGCCGCGCCGAGTTGCTCCCGTGATACTCCACCCGGGACCAAGCAATTTCCGATGTTGAGAAGAACTTCGATTTCTGGCTCGCTGATTCCCCCATCGGCCGTTGCCACCATCGTGGCACAGTACAGTGCATCGTAGCGAAATTGCATTTCCTGCGTTTGGCGGAACGTTTTTTCATCGACCTCGATTGCCGCCAAGGGTGAATTTGTCTTGCAAGTCGAGCACTGGACAAACTCCTCGGCTGCACCAATGGGCACCGTAGGAATGAAATAAATTGTCAAGAACGGGCGGCGCGACCGACGCCGGTAGTCGCGAAGGACACCACAATTCGGACAAAAGAACTCGCCAGTCGATTTCGTCCGGGTCAGATTCATTGTTCCAATCAGTAACATCGTCTACTGTCTTGTGCTGTATAAAGAGAGAGAGTTGTGAGATGGATCCGACTTTAGTTGACCGACTTGACCCCGACTCGTATTGAATCACCTTAACGTGCAGCTTGATCCTCAACTGCGAGCGTTGCTCGCTTCGATTCGACGACGCGTACGGCATTATATCGTTGTCGATGCGACGCTAGCGATCATTGCCTTAGTATTGCTGGCATTTTGGTTTGGGCTTGCCGTCGATTACCTGCCCGTTCGATTGGGCGGAACCGAGATGCCGAGATCCGCGCGGGCGATCCTGCTTTTAGGTTTAGCCGTCGGAGTCTTGGCGTTGGCCGGTAAATTGCTTTGGAGTCGCCTACGCACTCCGCTGCGTGACGATTCACTGGCCTTGCTTCTGGAGCGGCAACATCCTGAACTTGGTGGTCGCTTGGTCACTGCTGTTCAATTGACTCAGCCACTGCGACGCGGGGATGCGCACGAACCTTCTCTATTGGGGCGAGTTCATTCCGAAGCCGTCGCCGCATCCGAATCGCTCAAGTCGAATCGAATCTTTCGCTTTGAACCGTTATTGCGTAAAGCTTGGGTGGTCGGCCCCTTGGGTGTTGCCGCAATCGTCTTCGCGCTTCTGAGTCCAAATCAATTTGCGAGGGCGGCGGGGCGGTTGCTGCTTTTAAGCGATTCACCGTGGCCTCGACAGGCGATGCTTTCGATGGTGGGTGTTGAACTACCGTCCGTTACGGCGGACGAAAATGATGTCGCCCCTCCAAGCCTCGTGCCGTTCGAAAACAAAACGCTACGGCTTCCTCAAGGCTCCAGCGGTGCGTTGCGTGTGACGGCGAGAGCCGATGATGCCGTCGTACCCGATGTCTGCACGGTCTATTACACAACGGGAGGTGGCACACGAGGGCAAGCCAACATGCGCCGTGTTGGCAGGGTCGTCGATGGCAACCAAGCATTCATTTTGGATGGTCCGCCGCTTGCGGGACTCACCGAAAGCGTTTGGATTAGTGTACGCGGCTTGGACGCTCGATTAGACGACTTCCGAATCGAAGCGGTCCCGCCGCCAGCCATCACCTCGATGCAGATAGTGTCAACCGATCCTGACTATCTTCGCCCAAGCGATAAGGTCCCGCCTACAACAAGGATTTCCGAGTACCAGTCAGGGCTTCGTATCCGCGAAGGCTCACGAGTGGAATTGGTCGCAAAGTCTACGGTGGTATTGGGAAATGTTGACGTGCGTCTCCTTCGCGGCAACGAGGACAATGCGACCACCGGTGCGATCATCGATTCAGACGGCAAGGGCTTCCGAATCCTGATTGAGAATATGCGACAACCGGCAACGGTCGTCGTCGTTCCGGCAGACGCCACTGGAATCACGACGCAGCTTCCCTATCGCTATTTCTTAGGCGTCATCATCGATGATGAACCTGAAATCGAGATGCGACTTCGCGGCATCGGTACTGCAGTAACACCGATCGCGAGAATTCCAATTCTTGGCATGGCAACCGACGATTACGGAATCGAATCGGCGACGATCGAACTCAATGGAATTCAACCGACCCCCGCGGACGACGCGACGGTCGAGCCCCAAGAAAATGGAATCGCGACACTTGAAGCACCCGCCCCAGGTTCCGTTTCAAAGATGCCAATCGCACCCGATCGCGACGGGAAATTTGAAACCTATGTCGACCTCCGGGAGCTGGCCGAGCAGAAAAAATTCATCGTTCCCGAGCCAGCCAAAAGTGGTGAAAACCCAGCCGTTAATCTATTTGGCGAACTGTCCGATCGATACAATCTTGCTGGACGACATCAGGTCAAAAGCGAGCTCTTCCGCCTTGAAATCGTGACGGCTGATCGGCTTTTAGCCCTACTCGAACGGCGTGAACTTGCCCTTCGAGCTAGGCTTGAGCAAACCATCGACGAAACTCGCGGACTTCGTGACTCTTTAGATTCGATTCGGCGCGACGTATCCCAAACAGACGCATCCCCCGGTGCGCCAGATTCTGCATTGCCAGCTGCACAACCAGAAGGAGGGAGCGATGAGAACAAGGGAGAAACGGACGCCCGAATTGAACAAATTACTCGATTACGGGCTCAGCAAAATGGACTTCAGGCATCAAAAACAAGCGATGAACTGAGCGGAATTGCTGCGTCGCTGGACGACCTTTTGATGGAGATGCAGAATAATCGGGTCGATTCAGTGGACCGCCGTGAGCGGATCGGCATGGGGGTTCGAGACCCGTTGCGAGCGATCGTGGCAGGTGATTTGGCAAAGCTGCGAGAACAGATCAGGGCAATTGAAATGGTCACCGCAGACCGAACCGCTGTGGCGGAAAAGTCAGGTCAAGCGGTACAAACGGCAGAAGATGTGTTACTACAACTGACTGCCGTGCTAGAAAAAATGCTGGACTTAGAGAGTTACAACGAGATTCTTGATATGGTCAGAGAGCTGATCGAGAATCAAGATGGGTTGTTGGATGAAACAAAAAAAGAACAAAAGCGAAATGTACTCGACCTTTTCGAGTGATTGATCGCTGATATTGAGGCGCGAGATTTGAAACCGATTGAATCGCCCTTCTGCCAAATGAGTCCACCCACGGCGAGGTTGGTATTAACCTTTACTCTTCGTTTCACAACAGCCCAGTTGGCGATGCTGGCGGTGTTCGGTTGCCTACTCGCCTCCAACGTACCAGGGGCCGCACAAGAAGCTGGCCAGCCTGATTCGCCGACGAGTGACACTCGGTCATCCGACAGCCCGAATCCACCCAATCAGCCGGCGCTGGCGGACCAACAATCCCAAGTGGCCGAACGCTACCGCAAACTTGAGGAACTGCTGCTTCGTCTGGCGGATGTTGAAGCCGATGAGAATCCCGAACGCGCTGCACTTTTGCGACGAGCCGCTCGGCAAAGCCGCGAATCATTCGTATTGGAAAAGCTCCTCGCCGCGAGCGAATCGCTACGCACCCAGCAGTTTGCAAAGGCAGTTGAAAGTCAGGGTTCCGCTCGCGATGGGCTCGATAAACTTCTCAATCTTCTGTTAAGCGAAGACCGCCCTCAACGTATCCGCGACGAAAAGAAGCGGATCGCGAACATGATCAAGGAGTTGAAGGTCGTTGAGCGGCTTCAGCGGAGCACGCGTGCCCGAACCGAGAACGGCGCTGAGCTGCAAGACGTTTCCGAGGAGCAATCAGCGATCGGCGATCGTTCGGAAAAAGTTAACGATGAACTGAAGGAAAGTGAGGTCGCATCCCAAACTGAATCGGGTGATGACCCTGAGTCAAAACCCCAAGAAGGGGACTCGCCATCAGAGGACAAGGCACCCCCTGCCGATCCAACCAAGCCGGACCAAGCCAATCCCCCGGCTGAAAAACCGAAAAGCGACGAACAACCTGAATCGGATTCACCAAAAGATGGCGACCAGCCAAGCCAACCTTCACCCGCTGAGGAAATGAAGCCAGGTGAGCCGAATCCGGCGGATAAGCCGTCGGCCCCATCGGCACCATCTCAGCCCAAACCCAACGACAACGACCAACCTCCATCTGCGTCGCCTCCGCAAAGCCCGCCTTCCGAAAGCCCGCCTTCCGAAAGCCCGCCTTCGGAAAGTCCGCCAGCCGAAGGGCAACCATCGGAGAGCCAACCCGGACAGCCACAAGAGCAACCACCGCAAGCCCCGCAGTCGCCCGAGCAGCAAGCTCAGTCGCAACTCAACGAGGCGATCAAGCAGATGCGGGAGGCAGAAAAGGAGCTTGATGAAAGCAAGCGAGATGGCGCTGTTCAGAAGCAAAAAGAAGCCGAAGGGAATCTTCGCGCTGCCATCGATCGCCTTGAAAAAATTCTTCGACAATTGCGTGAAGAAGAGATGCAGCGCGAACTCGCTCGATTGGAGGCGCGACTGCGAAAAATGGCAGCGATGCAGGGAAAGGTACTCGACGATACAAAGTTGCTCGCCGCCACGCCTGAATCGCAGCGAGATCGCCAAGTGGAGTTGAAGGCGGGAAACTTGGCGTTTGAGGAAAAGAAGATCGTACTGGAGGCCGATCGAGCAATGCTGCTGCTTCGTGAAGAAGGGTCCAGCGTCGCGTTCCCTGAAGTAGTAGCACAGATCCGCGCCGACATGCAGCGAGTCGCCGAGCGATTGGCGGCAACGAAGTTAGACACCGTAACGACGGGAATTCAGGACGACATTCTGGCTGCGCTGGAGGAAATGATTTTGGCACTTCAGCAGGCTCAGCGCGACCTGGAGAAGAAAAAACAACAGCAGGACCAGCAAGGAGATCAGCCACAGGGCGGACAACAGGGTGAGCCACCTCTTGTTGAGCAGATCGCCGAGCTCAAGCTGATTCGAACCATGGAAACTCGTATTAAATCAACGACCGAGCGCTACGCGGGAATGATTGACGAAGAAGCCAGTGGAGCAAATGAAGTCCTGCCACTCCTCCAGGACTTGTCGGGTCGACAAAGTAACCTCTATCGAATCACTCGTGACCTACTGCTTAAGCGCAACCAGTGAAAGACAGGATTGATCTTGCATGAATAAACTGCTAATGGCCGCCACGTTAGTCGCCATGGTCACCCTTGGCACTCAACCCAGCTTTGGCTTTGCGTCGGACCCACTATCGAAACGTGCCTCTTGGGAGACGCCGTCTAATGAGCAGGCGATTGAAATCATTCGTGCAGCCCTGGACCAAGCGGGAGTGTCACCGGAAAAAATCGACGCTGCTGTACTTCGCTGGAAAGAGCTGACTGAGGCCAATGACGTCGATCCGCTTACGGCGTTTGTCGAGGCGACCGCAACAGCCTTGCCCGAGGTTGGCAAGGTGGTTCAAGCTGCGGGAGAAAGTGTTACTGAAGCGGTGTCGTTGATTGAGTCGTCCGGCTGGCTTTCCGCAGGAAACCATTCAACACCGCCTACGATTTCCGCATCCGTAAGAAGTTGGCTAGCCCGAGAAATGGTTCGGAGTCGGCTGTACGACGAAGCTTTGCCGGTATTCGATACGGTTGAAGCGAGTGATTGCATCGACCCCGCGTCTGTAATGTTTTATCGGGCCGTCTGTCGACATTCATTGCTGATGAAGAAAGAGTCGTTAGAGGACCTGCGACGTCTCCTTGAAAACGAAGCGGATTCGCCTGTTCGGTTCGTTCGAACGGCGCAGTTGATGGTGGCGGATATCAAACCGCTCAAAGAGGATTCACTCGATGAGATATCTCGATTGATGACGGATGTAACAAGACGTCTCGACTTGGGCCGGTCCAACGAGGAAGTTCAACAACGCGAGCAAAAAATTATCGACAAGCTTACTAAACTCATCGAGAAAATGGAGGAGCAACAACAGCAGCAACAACAGCAGCAGCAGCAACAACAACAACAATCGCAGCAGGGACAGGGCCAGAATGGTGGACAGGGCCAACCGATGAATGATAGCCGTATCGCCGGCGGAAACGGACAGGGCGATGTGGACCGTAAGAAACTAGGGGAACGCGATGGCTGGGGCAATCTGCCTCCAGCTGAACGCGAAGAAGCGTTACAACAAATCAGCCGCGACTTGCCGACGCACTATCGTGAAGCAATCGAAGCTTATTTTCGTAAACTCGCCGTCGATAAGCCATAAACACCGTTCGTCTGGCTTTTCGGAACGCTTTCCTACTGAATGCTATTGAGCCTCGCTATGTCTGGTGATCTATCCGCGGTGGATTCGCTGCCCTATGACTCGTTCCTGCTAGTATCTTTTGGAGGTCCAGAGGGCCCTGAGGATGTCATGCCGTTCCTCGAGAACGTGTTACGAGGCAAGAACGTGCCTCGCGAACGCATGCTAGAGGTCGCTGAGCATTATTCGCATTTCGGTGGTATCAGTCCGATCAATGCGCAAAATCGTGAACTACTCAAGGCAATCAAGGCGGAGTTCGATGCTCACAACGTTTCGATTCCCGTTTATTGGGGAAACCGAAACTGGCACCCACTCTTTGCCGATACACTGCGTCAGATGCGAGACGACGGGTGTAGACGCACTATCGCATTTTTCACCAGCATGTTCAGCAGTTACAGCGGCTGTAGGCAGTACCGAGAGAACATTATCGCCGCCCGCGAACAAGTGGGTCCGGATGCGCCCTACGTCGACAAAGTCAGAATGGGGTTCAATCACCCAGGCTTCGTGGAGCCGATGGCGGAAAATGTCCGGCGTGCGATCGCTTCCATTGATGGCGATGGCTCCACGCTGGTTCTATTTACTGCGCACAGCATTCCGAATTCGATGGCGGAAAATTGCAGCTACGAGAAGCAATTACTGGAAGCCAGTCGAATTGTCGCTGAGCAAGCTGAAGTAAGTCAGTGGCGACTGGTTTTTCAAAGTCGGAGTGGCCCCCCCCAACAGCCTTGGCTTGAGCCCGATGTATGTGATGCCATCGAAGCATTCGATGACGCGGAGCGACTCGCGAAAGTCGTGATCGCTCCTCTTGGATTCGTCAGCGATCACATGGAGGTATTATTCGATCTTGACGAAGAGGCAGCTGAAATTTGCCGTCAACGAGGCATCCGCATGGCACGATCATCCACCGTCGGAACTCACCCCCGTTTCGTGTCAATGATTCGAGAGTTGGTCACAGAACGCATGGCTCGCTCAGCCGACCGCCCTGCGCTGGGGAACCTGGGGCCGTGGCATGATGTCTGCCCGGTCGACTGCTGTCTCTATACCCCGACTCGCCCGCCGATCGCGAGGGCGTGATACGCCGCGACTCAGCCCCGCTACGAGACGCCTTCCCAGCGCGGCAACGAGCGTCAGCATAGTCCATCCCCATGCATACTCACGATGCATGTACTCACGTTGTACGAACTCATAGAAAGGCAACGACAGGAAGCACAAAGATTTTGCCGTCTCCCATACGCCCACTTCGCGAGAGAACGATCAGCTTTTCCAGCATTTCATCGACCCGCGAGTCCTCGATGTAGAGCGATATCTCGATCTTCGGCAGAAAAGCTTCGCTGTATTCACTTTCCTCGTACTGATCAAGATAACTCTTCTGTCGGCCAAAGCCTTTGACCTCCGTCACACTGATCGCCTCCACGGGCGCTCGACGAAGCCCCGCAAGCAATGCCTCCGCAAGGTGAGGGCGAACAACAGCCACGATTTGCTTCATCGCACTACTTTCTCGTCGGCACTACGTCGTGTACTCGGAGTTAAATCGGACATATTCCGTCGTGATGTCACTGGCCCATCGAGTTGCCTGCCCCGGCCCATCGCCGACGTACAGTTCCATCACGACGGTCGGCGTTTCACGAATCAATTGGCTCACGGCTTTGGCATCAAATGCCAATGGAGTACCGTCGAGATAGAGAGTAGTCCCTAAGATCCGCAGAGTAGTCCGCTGAGGGTTGATTGGGCGTCCTGCATAGCCCGCTGCTGAGACGATTCGTCCCCAGTTTGGATCGCCACCGGTGATCGCGGTCTTCACAAGAAGGCTTTCCCCAATAACGCGACCAATTTCATTCGCGTCATCGTCCGACGCCGCACCCCTGACGCGTATTTCCATGATGTGGGTTGCGCCTTCACCGTCCGCAACTAGCATTTTCGCCAATTCAATACATGTCTCGCAAAGGAACTCTCGATAGGTAGCGAGCCGTTTACCCTTCAATCGATCCCCTCCGGCAACTCCGCTAGACAAGAGTACAAGCGAATCATTGGTACTCATGTGTCCGTCCACGCTGACACGATTGAAACTCTTCTGAGCAACATAGCGCAACGCATCGACAACGTCGTCTTGGTCCAGCGGAGCATCGGTCAGTACGACGGCGAGCATCGTCGCCATATTTGGCGCGATCATTCCCGCGCCCTTTGCCATCGCCGCGACGCAGTACGTTTCACCTTCAATCACGATCGACCTTTGAATGCTCTTACGAAATGCATCCGTTGTCATGATCGCTGTGGAGGCTCGTACAAACGCATCATGATCATTACCCAGTGCCGCGATCGCATCATCGACGCCCGCGCGAATCTTCTCCATCGGCAGTGGGCGTCCGATGATTCCGGTGCTCATCACCAGCACGTCGCGAGCTTTACAATGAAGTTGATCCGCAACCATCTGAGTCATTTGCTCAGCATCTCGCATCCCAGGCTCTCCTGTGCATGCGTTAGCGTTTCCGCTATTGATCACGATGGCTCGGGTGGTTGACGCGGGCGTTCGTTGTCGACACAGCAACACCGGAGCCGCGACGACCTGGTTTGTTGTATAGACACCCGCCGCGACGAGCGGCCCCTCCCCGACCACCAACGCCATATCTGGCTTGCCGCTTGCCTTGATGCCGCAGGTGATGCCGGCGAAACGAAAACCTTTCGGCACAGTTTGCGACTGCGAAACGGTTGAAAAAGAGTGGTTGGCCATAAAAATCTCGAAGATAAAAACAAGTTCGCCGAAAAGCTTCGCCGCATTCCCAGCGAAAACCGATAGGAGCCCAATCGAAAAGAATATAGCGACTTGTTCATTGTGTCGCCTGGGCATACGACACGCGAGAAATTGACGAATCGCTGGGTAGCCGTCGCTGGCACGCAACTATTTTCTTAGGGATGTAACGCCGAGCGACCATGGTGTGTGCGCCAACGATTCAGGATTTGAAAGGCTGCCGGCTCCGATGCGATGAGCCGTACAAGGGAACTTGAAGTGACAGCCCATTTTTCTGCAACCAAACTCGGCTGGCCGCCGGCGAGGCGCAGGTCATCGAGAAGCAACGCTAAAACGCCTGCATGATCATCGTTGGTGTCGCTGATTTTCAAAGGCTTGCCGTAAAACTTTTGGCGAAGAGCCAACTCCAAGTCGGATGGTGCATCGTTGCTCGGACAGGTCCGTAACAAGAACGCCAATCTTAATCGCAATCGGTCGATTGCTATTCGGCGATTTTGTGACTGGTCGCGTCTCTCATTTGCCTCCGCCGATATGCCAGTAGGCACATGCCTTACCATGATCGCACTATTGACTTTGTTTCGGTGTTGGCCACCGGGACCACCGCGTCGATGGGAACTCAATTCACAAGCAGCTAGCAGATTCGCTTTAGGTAGAAGCGACGGATGTGGGGAGTCAACATACTGTGACTCGGCTAGCGACTCGAATACCGGCCATGACGCTCTTCCATCGTTGTCGTCATTTTCAGCCACCGAAAGCCTCACAGACAGCCCTGCTGAGCCAGCGCCAAAGCGGCTCATGCTTAAAGCAAATCCTGGCATCGACTTGAGAACCGATAGGAGCGTACCTGATTTCCATCTCGTGCGAGTACTTCCCTCCCCCCGACGCCAACAATTCGGACTGCAACGATTCGATCGGCGAGTCGCTTGGCAATAAAACCAATGGGCACTTCAATACATATTGCGGCGCGTCATTGTCCGATTGACCACTTTCACTTTGAAGTTCAGCGATTTCCGTAATCGTAGCGCTGACTTGTTTAATTTCACCATCGTCCAGCACCAAGTGGGCAATATTGCCGACAACAAGGTTTTGGCGATCTTCCGCATTGACAAACAGCGACACCCCTAATTTAGTTGGATCACCCACGCGGCACCACGCCGATTGCCTCACCACCCATCGACCGGCCTGCTCACGCAAAAATCTCGCGCTGTTGTTATCGCCTCGTAAGTCATCACTTTGGCTGTTTAGCACAGGAAGAACGACTCCCTTCCGAGGCGCCAATATCCGGAGGCGATCTTCTCGCTTGACCAAGTCAGTGTATTGCGAGTCGATCAGGTCGAAGTTAGCAGCATCTATTTTCCAGCCGACTTCCGGCTCCGAATGTCGCAGCGCCTTTCGTTTTAAGTACTGCGACTCGATGGCAGCGATACCCTTTCGCGATTTCCAGGATGCGACTTGCATTTGCAAATCGGGATCGCGAAGCGCAACAAGTAAGTCACCTTCGTCAACGGATTGTGAATAATCAGATTCGACGTGTTCCACCCATCCGGATTCGGCTGCAAAAACCTCCGTCGCATCCATCACGTCAATAATTCCCTTTGCCCTTACCTCCCTGCGTACAGGGAGAAGCATCGCGCCAATAAGAAGCGCCAACCACGCGGTCGCAAGGGAGATTCGTCGCCACCAGGCTGTATGCTGCCACATACCCACCCCAGCGCAAACACCAGCGAATTTTCGAACGTAACGGTTAGCAACGACTAAAACCAATGCGATTGAGATCGCAACACCGAGCCACCAGAGGTTAAGTTTGCCGAGAAATGCAACAATCGTCACCAAGATCACGATCGAAATCACACTTCGATAGATAGTGGCAGCGATGTGATAAAGCGAAAGCGTAATCGACCCGATGGATAATCTTGCCCTTCCACGTTCGATTCCAGCCGAACGACTCACCACCAAAGATTGCCAAGCCAGAGCCGCCTGACGCCGCAAGTTAGGTGTCGCAAGCAAATCGGAAAGTACATAGTAGCCATCCATTCGCATCAACGGATTTGCATTGAAGAGAAGAGTACTGACACTACACACAACCATCGCGTGCATCGCGAGATGATGCACCGGCCCGTTGGATGTGATCCACCAAACCCAAGTCGCTGTTGCCGCCACAATGAGCTCAACATAAATGCCGGCGAGCATCACTGCCGCGCGACTTACGCGAGAATCGATCCGCCAGATTTGCGAAACGTCGCAATACGGACACGGCACCCCAAAAAAGAAAAATATCCCAACATGTCCAACGGGCGCTCCCATCCGTCGACACGCTGCAGCATGCCCCAATTCATGGATACACTTGGTGATGGCAAACAAACAAGCAGTCGCTCCGCCCAGCGATAACGTTGATTCGGTGCCTAGAAACACCGTTCCGATCGAAGCTTCGATGCGTGACCATCCAGTGAAAATCGAGAGTGCCGCTGCGACAATTGCGACGAGCCAACCCACCAAAAACCATGGCGAGAAAATAAACCACGACCTAACGGCCAGCCATTTGGCAACTGAGTCAATGGAAAAAAGGGGCAGTTGATAGGCGAGCATTGCCGTCGTCCACGACCAGGGTCGGGGAAATACAGCGATTCGCGACGTCAACAACCCGGCGGCACGCCCCTGCGCGAATAGGTTTTCGTCATTTGAGCTACCCACACCTGCATGAGGTGTTTCCAAACACTTCAAATCCCGATGAGAGATTCTCGAAATGCGACCCGAAACTGGATCGACGACGGTCCAGCGACGAGGTGTGCGCCGATCGGGAATCTGGATGAGGTCTGTCCGTAACAGCACAGCACTCTTCGGCAAGTCTAACTCCATCTTGGATGCTCACTTCGTAGCCGAGTCTGGGTAGACGAACATTTGGACTTCGGTTCCGGGATGGAGAAGCCAGTCCTGCGCATCCGCAGTCCTTTCGTTGGCGATGGTTGCTTGAATACGGTACCTCGAATCTGCCAAACGCTGCGGCTGGACCGATGACACCCGTCCACGAAGTCGGTGTGTGGAATGACTTACGGGATCGACCCATCGCACCGAAACGCTTCGGTCTCGACACATTTGCGGAGGCAACTGTTCAGCGCTTAGCAGTGCAATGACATCCAAACGATCGAGGCGTGCGACTCGAACAACCGGTTCGCCCGCATTGACCCATTCGCCACGCTGGCGAAAGACCTGAAGAACGACACCGGTGAGCGGGCTTTGTAAATGCAATCGACGAATCGTTTCCTCGATCGATGCAAGATCTGCACCCCGAAGCTCGACTTCTGTCTTGGCAAGGCTGGCGGCTTTCTTAGCACGAGCAACGTCCAATTGCGCTCGCTCGACGGACAATCGCTGCCGGCGGATGGTCGTTAATGGAATAGCGCCCGCAGAGTCTTGATAAATGGAACGACTCGATTCCAACTCCGCCTCCGCTTCTTGCAATGCTTTCTCGGCATATTGAAGTTCGAGGTCATCATTTATTTGCTGCATCGCGGAGTCGAGACGCAATGAGGCAGCTCGGCTGCGAATTCGATAGGCGCGATCATCAAGCCTCGCGATCGGTTCGCCCCACTTCACGGCAGCCCCCACAGAGACATTCAACTCTGCGATCAATCCAGACTCGGTCGACGGAATATTCAGCTCTTCCGCGAAATTGACAACGCTCTCTTGGACCGGGACGGCCGACGTTTCATCCAAGGGGGAATGGTCGATCGCCAGGTCTTTCGATGGTGCAACGTTTCCTTGATTGATCTCCGTAGCAGGCTCCGTCGTGGAAGGGACGGCACTGGATATCGTTATACGATTGACGTTCATGTCGCCAACCACATCAGCCTTCGATGCTAAGAGCCACGGTAAGCCAACAGCAACGGTTGTGACCAATAAGATGAGCCGACGTTTGTTACTCATACCCACCTCGCCCAACTGCTTTTTACCGCGCGAACGAAATCAAAGAATAACACTTTGACAAGCGGCAACTTGCCGCAATGAATTTTCACGGTGGATGGTGTGCTACTGGTCCAATCGGGATCGGCGTGCCCTTGCAAAATCAGTTCGACACCCATCGCGCTGGACTGGACAGATGGTGATTGAATGATTGCCTCGCGTCGCGAGTAGGTGGCATCGACCCACCGGTCCGGTGCTGCGAGGGTCGCAACTTGAACAATCGCATCTGGGTGTTCGCGAAAATGATTCAGTACCAACCCGACGCGTGTTTGATCGATAGTTGCATCCGCTAGCCAACGTGAAGCCTTGGGCTCCACTCGTACCAACGCTTCCCCACGATTTACCGGCCGACCTGTCGCCGTCAATTCAGGTTGCCATGCATCGACTCTGCCGGACTGGTCCGCACGTATCGTCAGGCGGCTCTTTGCAGCCTCCAAAAGATCCCATTGCTCTTTCAGTCCTGCCAGCTCTTCTTCCAACAGACGCTGCTGATGCACTAGCTCATGGTCTTGTTCAGAAACTTGCCGCGACGCGCCGTAAGTGGATGGACTGGGCTGACTAACAAGTGACGAGAGCGTCCTGGATAGGCGTTGGTTGACGACACCCCGTCGCGCTAAGAGTGACGTTAGCTGTTCTTCCAGCGCCCAGTCTCGTAATTGCATCAATACATCCCCCTGCTGGACGAATTGCCCATGACGCACGTCAACGCTCTCGATGACCGCATTGCTCGGCGCATAATAGGTCCGTGTGCCGTCAACCCGTAACGTAGCCGGCATCGTTACGATCATCGGCACAGGTACCGTCGCAGCGACTGCAAAACAAATCGCAGCGACCAACAACGTGAATACTCGACGCGCACGGGTTGGCGAAATACTTAGAAACTGCGGGGCCAAGGCTAAATAAGAATTGGCAAAGGGGACCGATTCCAGCCGCAATCGACTGGCGAGAATTGCCAGACTTTGTCGTCCCCAGATTTCGAGACATTCGTGATCCATCTCAGACAATGTACGTGGCTCTGAAGTCTGGATCATGAGCCGGTAACGACCGTCCTCACTTCTCGCCGCTGCCAAAGTAAATAGTTCAGCATCCGCATCATCGTGGCGCTCGGAGTGATTGGTGGAGGAGGTGACGGTCGCTTCAGCGAACGGACTGCTCCAAACGACTTCAGAATTCTTGAATTCGATCGCAGATGCAGTCGCATTTAGTTGGCGACAGGCTCGGCCTAGATGGTCGATTGAATCCACATGACTGACGGCAAGTAAACGCGTCGTAGTCTGTGACATGACGAAAACCGACGCGCGGGCGGCATCAAAGATTCTCGCGGTCGTGTCTACCAACGCAGCCGCGACCGCCGCAGCGGTTTCAAGTCGGTGCAGTTGATCAAGCGATCGATCAAGGTCCGCTCGCATTCGTTGGCGCGTTTTCGCTTGGCGTATTTCGTCACGACGTAAAAACTCGCTCGCAAAATCCGCCATCTGCGCTATAAAACGCAAATACCCACGCTGCGTGGCGACACCCGCTTCAGACTCTAGGAATACCTCAAGCACAAAGCGAGCACCGGTGGGGAGCGAGTTTCCATCGGCGGTGCCATCGCGAGACTCAACTTCGCCCAGATCGACGATTGGCACCAACGCCGCTGGAAACGGGGTCGGGTTAGCCGGCAAACTTGGGTCATTGGCCGTTGGGGTAGATGGCACAACAGCGGGCGTTTGAGACTGTGCGATTTCGCGCACCAAGCAGTCGTGCGGGGCAATCGCACCGCCTTCAATCGCCGAATCGGTGAACCTGCCCGTGCGTGAGATTGCATGAGGGGGGTGGACACCGCAATCCCAAAGCACGGCACCCTCTGCGGCAATGGCGCAAACGGTTCGATCGATCAATGAAGCAAAGAATGACTGTCGCGAGCTCGGTTTGCGGGATAAGGTAGCCACTTCCCGCACGATTTCTGCAATTTCCGCGCGTGCGCGTTGGATGAGATCATCACCAGAAGACTCTTTCGATTGTCTCGCCCCGCCGGGCGTACCGCTAGCGTTTGGCATCATCGTCGATGCCGAAAAGAAAAACGGTTGATCCGCAATTGAAGCGTACAAGACGACCGTAGCTTAGGGTTTTAGAGGTGGATCCCAGTCAAGAGATCTGCCGCTGTAGCAATTTCCCCTGCTTGATTGCAACCTCGATCCAGACGCGATCGCCACGGCGGGGTCATCCCGTTGTGTGCACTGCCATTCGCTCTTCGAAAGGCTGCACGACCACAAACCCACTGCCTTCGAACTCCATTTGCACTGATTCGCCGCTTCCGCGGCCAAAAAAGGTCTTCAGTGAAACATCGGTTTTGAAGGTCGGCTTTAACGATCCCGACCACGCGGTGGTGGCATTGGGGTCGGTACGGACCGGTTGGCCGGGCTGAACGATAAGAGTCATCGGCTCAAAATGAGTGGTAATCGCGATCATCCCCGGGCCTTGCAATCGCACGTTAAAAAGGCCACTCGAAACCATCGCACCAAGACTCTTCATCATTGTAATGTCCCATTTCATCGTCGTTTCGAACGCCAACAGATCGTTGCCGTTGACGAACATCGCTTCGTTCCCCAAATTCAAAATCTGCACTGTCTTTCCGCTGTCTGCCAAATAGAGGCGTCCGCGGCCGATTGCCTTAGTGAGTCTCGCACCTTCGCCCGTGAAAGCTTTTTTGACAAGGTTGCCGACCCCGCGTTCCAGAATCCCTTCCCTCGTGAACTTGATCCCGCCGACATAGGCGACCATCGAGCCTGTCTTGGTCCAAACATCGCCGTTGAGATTGATTTCCAGCATCCGGTCGCTTTCCAACTGAAAAAAATCATTCGCAGCATCATCTTGCCGAGTCGCATTTACAAATTCTTCGAGAGTCGTGCGAGTCATTATTGGTTTTCCGTCAAAAGTGTTCTGTGTAAGGGATTGGATGGTAATCGGGAGGTTAACGGAGGTTAACAACGGCGCTCAACGGAGTGCAGAACTCGGGGGCCTACTTTCGAATCGTTTTCCCTGCGCGCAGCCGTCCTCGCAAGCCAGCGTAACGCCGTGGCGTCAGCTGGTGTTGTCGGCATAACCATCACATTGCAACGTATTTGCCATTTTCTTTCCCCAATACAGTTGCTTCATCTTTCGGGGGAACTAATCTTCAAAGATACGAAAAAGGTCGTGGGGATCCTGGCAAAGGCGCCTCACCCCCTCCCGCTTCTGAGCGTACCTGCCACCTGAGGCTGTACTCGTACGGGAATAACGGCGAGTTTTCGACATTTCTAGATTGCATTTCACGAGTACCAACATGATCTCCCGACTTTCGATTTGCTTTGGCATCGTGGCGTTTGTGTCACATCTTCTGCCGGCGGACGACGTCATTAAGGCAAACGGGACAGCGCTCGTTACAACCGCCGCTCAAGACGAGCCGCGAAAGCTTCCCCAAGACAACACAGCCATTTTGAGTCGAACCGACCGCCGCGTCAGGTTTGAACTCGTCAAACTATCGGGCGCCAACGAGCAAACCCTCGCGGGCACTTCGGTTACGGTCATTGACGCGATGGGTAAATCGCAAAATCTCACAGCGGATGCCGCGGGTGTCGCGACGCTTGAGAATGCGGAGCCCGGCCTCCATGCCGTTGTTGTTGCCGGTGCTGCCGGTCACGGAACCATTCCCCTTGCCATTCGCGAAGCCGTGAAAGATGCACCCGATGCTGGCGCACCCTCGCTTCGCCTTCCGCTGGTCAACGTCGAACCGCTGGAGGTTTTCAACCTAGCCGCCGCCGCCGTTCCCCCCAAGGACTCCGCCCTTTACAGCGATATCGATAGCGAGTTTGTTAACGACGCAGCGATCGGAGGAACGTTTGGATATCGCGTTCGATTGGGTAACAACGGTTCACTGATTGGGCAGGTCATGTCGCTGGTTCGAATGGACATGGCATTCGCAGATGTGGCTGGGACTCAGGTCTTGGTCTACCGGGGTAATGCGATTGCTGGCCGAGCCATTGCCGATGAGAAGGGTAACTTCCAAATCGACGGATTAGCGCCTGGCATTTACGGTTTAGTCGCATCGGGTCGGGCTGGATACGCGGCCTTCGCATTCGAAGCCCTGTCAACTCAAAGTATCGCCATCAAGCGGTCGGGAAGTGGGCTGACGCTTGTTTCAACCACCGGAACGACAGGTAACTCACTCGCTTCGTTTTCAAGCAAGCTTGAAGGTGAAGGAGATCAATTGCCTGTCCTGTTAGTTCCACCTGCGATGGTGGAGCAAGTTGCACAGGCGGTTGAACAAGGTTACGGACCATTGCTAGGCACTGGTGCGGGTTCGGGTGCTGCTGCTGGTGCGGCGGGCCTCGCCGCAGGACTCTCTTCGGCCGCAGCTGCAGGCGGCGCTGCAGGTGGCGCTGGGGGAGCAGCGGGCGGCGCAGCCGGAGGTGCCGGTGCGCTAGGAGCCGTGGGACTTGCGGCGATTGCCGCCCCCATAGCGGTTGCAGCTGCCGAGTCCGATGACAACTCTTCTATCCCCGGAAGACCCGCATCGGGCAGTGGGAATAATTGATTTGTTCCAACCGGTTCAAGCACATCGTTGCGACTTAGAAGCTTAGCCGATTGGTAGCTCAGGGGTTTCCGGACGCTGCCTTGCGGTAGTAGTCCGGGAGTGCGTTTTAGAAAACCGGGCGCACTGAATTCTTTACCCAGAGATGAGGCTGGCAGCTTCGGCGCCATCGCGCTTCAACACGCGGCAGTTCTTTGCTACTTCTTCGGTAGAACCAGGCGAGCATGTGACGCGTGATCTGGTTCGTTTCGTACTATTGCTCGACGGTCGGTGACGCTGGAACCGCAGCGGAAGCCTTCGTGGCTCGGGTGTGGACGCCTCCGGACGGACGCCAATCGACGAGCTGAATTTCGACTTTTCGGAAGCCGTTGTACTCGTTAATCACTGGCCGAAAGGCGACGTCAATCGGTCCTTGACAGAGATTGAGCTCTTCGCACCAATCCCCTTGTCCGAACGCGACCGCGCGCATTTCCACGCTATGCTGCGACAGTTTGACCGCCAGATGACGCTCCCCACCGCCCATTCGCCGAGAGGGCTCTACCAAGATTACGTCCGATGCACAAAGAATCGGCCGTGGGTTCCCCTGTCCGAAAGGTGATAGCTGCTCAATTTGTGTGACCGTCTGCAAGTTGAGTTGCCCCAGTGGGGTCTGCGCATCAATCAAAATTTCGTGAACTGGGTCGGTATCGAAAACTTGCTTAGAAATCGCTTCGAAGAAATCACTGCGGAAGTGATCAATCTGAGATTCCTCGATCGTTAATCCGGCCGCAGCTCGGTGACCACCAAATCGAATCAAGCGTTCGGAACACTCGTCTAACGCAGCGTGAATATCGACATGCGGGCTTCCGGCGCGCCCCGAACCTACCGCCGGACGGCCGCCAACGGCATCAAGCGACAACACGATGACCGGCTTAGCGTATTTTTCTGCCAACCTCCCTGCCACCACGCCAATGACGCCTTGATGCCATCCGACGCCCGCTAACACCAACGCCGGATCGGCTTCGGGATCAAAATCGGCATTGGCCAATTTGCCGGCTGCAAGCTGGACCGAGCGTTGCAGAGAATCACGGCTTACGTTGAGCTGTTCGATGTAGGCCGCTAACGCGACTACGCGTTCTCCTGGAGGTGACGTCATCAATTCGACGGCGAGCTGGGCTTGCCCCAAACGCCCCGCGGCATTGAGTCGAGGCGCGATGGCAAAGGCAACATCTTCGCTTGTCAGCACCGACTTATTCTCATTCTTCGTCAGCTTTAATAACTCACGCAACCCTGGCAACGGATTAGCTTTTAGCGACCGAAGTCCATGATGAACCAGGATTCGGTTTTCATCGAGTAGCGGCACCATGTCGGCAATCGTTCCGATGGCTGCCAAGGCCAACGACTGCATGAGGTAGTCACGCATCGGATCGGTTACCTTCTTGCCACCACAGGCTTGCTGACAAAGCGCCCAAGCAAGCTTAAAAGCGACGCCTGCACCACAAAGGTCACCGAACGGGTAACTGGATCCAGGCAGACGCGGATGCACGATCGCATCCGCATCAGGAAGTGATACTGGAGCGCGATGGTGATCGGTAATGATCAGTGTCACACCCAGATCGCGGCAAAGCTGCGCATGCTCAACGCTGGTGATTCCACAGTCAACAGTGATGAGTAGCTGACGCCCCCGGCGGTGCAACTTCTCAATCGCATCGCGGTTCAGACCGTACCCATCTTCCAATCGATTAGGAATAAAGTAGCTGACATCCGCGCCGAGCAACCGTAGGCCGTTGACCAAGATCGCACTGCCGGTCATCCCATCGGCGTCGAAGTCTCCGTAGACGGTGATCGCTTTTTTTTCCGCAATTGCCGCGCTGATCAGTTCCACCGATTTGGCAACACCGGGAAGCTCCATCGGGTCCCGCAGTCCCGATAGCTTCGATTCGAGAAACGTGGTCACTTCCGAGGACTGGTAGACGCCACGCCCGACCAACAGTTGTGCAACGACAGGAGCGACACCGGCTCCTCTCATCAGCGACTCCACTCGTTGGGAATCGTGTGGCAAAACCCGCCAGAACTTTTGCATCCGATGCCCCAAATCCGTTCGCGAAACAAATGACGAATCCGAAATCAGACCTTATCGAACGCTTCGACTCGGGCTGGGGAAGCACGAAAACCGTCGACTATTTCTTCTTTTCTAGATGCAGCGTGCGGCGTCGAAGTCGGGGGCTGTACTTGAGCAACTGCAGCTTTTCACCGCCCGGTTTACGAACGATTGTGTAGTTATAGTCGCCGGTTTCTTGGCAAACCAAAAAGACGGTCTCCGCTTTCTTCTTACTCTTGGCCATAGCAGTTTATTGGGGAATTACGTTATTTACGCGGGAATTGACTAATGGTAGGGAATTGAGGCGGTTTTCGCCTCACGTGCGAGCTCCACCGCAATGGTTCGGCGAGGATTATGCCCTCAATCGCCCTACTTTGGCAAGGCTTCTCAGAAAACATCGTATTTTGACAAAGGTCTACCTGCCCAGAGCTAGCTCTTTCTCGATACGCGGCATCCGCCCGTAAGCATAAGCAAGCAATTTGAGCGGATGAACGGTAGCCAGCCCACTGCCGTGCTCAATCTGCATCTTGCACGCGCTGCACTCAGTTGCCGCTGCTTGGGCCGTATGCCGTCTCATCGCAGTAATCAGCGGCCAACCGATTCGAAGGCTATTGCGGTAGTTTTGCTGCCTCAAACCCCAGGTACCTGCCATGCCGGAACAGCCTTGGTTCACCTCCTGCACGTTTAAACCTGGAATTAGCCGCATCAATCGCGGCCCGGGCTCGCCGTCGTCAATCGCGCGGATGTGGCAGGGCTGGTGATAAGCGATTTCTGCCGCGATCGGTTTAAAATCGAGGGACAATCGGTTTTGCTGGTGCAGATCCCAAAGATAACGGCACGCTTCCCATGTGTTCTTCGCGACCAGTTTCGAATCCTCATCGTCAATGAGGTGCAGGTATTCTCGTTGCAAACAAAGAACTGCCGCCGGCTCGGTCGCGATAATGGTGTAACCCTGCCGGACGGCATCTGCCAAGATTCGGATGTTCCTCTTCGCGATCACTTTGGCGGCTTTCATATCGCCAGCCGAGATCCGCGACATGCCGCTTACCATTTGCTTGGCAGGAACGAACAATCCGATTTGGTTGTGAAGCAAGATCTCGGCGAGCGATCGGCCGAGATCGACATCGTGATAGTTGGCGTAGTGGTCGACGAAATAGACCACTTTTGTACCACCGTGGCGCGATGGCTTTGTCCATTGACGCTTCGCGGCATAGCGAATAAAGGTCTGAGTTGCGACGGGAGGCAATTCTCTTGCCCGAGCGAGCCCGAAGGCACGTTCTAGTAACCAACGCCAGGTGGGACTTTTGATCAGATGGTTCGCAAGCCAGGGGACCTTAGATGCCAGCAATGAAACGCGATCGATTCGGCTCGCAAGCATGTCAGACAACTTCAGACCATTGGTGGCTACATACTGAGCCTTAATCTCGCCAACAATCTTTGGAATATCTACCGATGCCGGACAATCGACGCGACACTGGTGGCATCCGAAGCAAAGATCCGCGATCTCCTTTGACCGTTCAAGGGCGAGGTCGTTTGGATCCAAGACCCCAGTCAGAACCGCTCGAAGCAGATTCGCCTTTGCTCGCGGGGACGCTTCCTCCGCCGGGTAAATCCGAAACATCGGACACTGGCGCTGGTCGGATGCTGTTGTTCGGCATCGTCCACACCCGTTGCAATCGCGAACGGTCTGTTCAATTTCCTTCCCTTTGCCCCAAATCTGGACGACTGGTAGGCGTCTAACGGGGTTGCCTGATACTTCCGCGACCAGCAACTCCGAACGGCCCGCTTGGATCAGGTCGTTCGCACCGCTACTCACCTCGATTTGGGTTGAAACGGGTCGAATGAACTCGTCGCAGCGATGGGTCCAGTCTCCGACAAGCTTACCGGGATTCATCCGCCCGTTGGGATCAAACAGCTTCTTTAGCTTTAACATTGCCGGCCAGAGGTCGCCGGCCTGCCGTTCGAGCAACCAGGATCGGCTTAACCCGGCCGCGTGTTCCGTACCAACCGCCCCACCGTGCCTCCATGCCACCTCGGCTATTTCGGTACTCAAAGGTGCGAACAGTTCCGAATCCCCGTCACTTGCGAGATCAAAAAAAGGTCGAATGTGCAACTGCCCATGCCCGGCATGGGCGAATATCGTTGCGGTCACTTGATGTCGCTTTAGCACATCCTGTATCTCGATCAAAACGGCAGGCAGCCGATCGATTGGAACACTTAGGTCTTCCACCAGAGGTATCGGACTCTGCTCTCCCTTGACTCGGTACAACCTTGGAATGACTCGACGTGATAGTGCCCAGTAAAGATCCCGCTGAGTCCGATCAACCGTCTTCGAGGATGCAAAAGCAAGCCCATCGGCCCGACAAAGTTCGTCTTCAACCGCCTGCATTCGATCCTGCAGATGTGCAAGCGTTTCGCTTTGGAGCTCCACTAAAAGCATTGCCTCTGCATCTCGGGGCAAAAGCTTTGCAAAGGGTGATTCGGTCTCGCGTGCGATCTCGAGCAAGCGGCGATCCATAAGGTCACAAGCGACAACACCATGGCCGACGGCAACCACAGCACCCCGCGCTGCCGAATCTAACCGGGAAAAGAAAAAAAGAATCACGCCGCGATGGGAAGCGACCTGCTCAGTACTGACCGTTGCTTCGGTAATCAATCCAAGCGTCCCCTGCGTGCCAACCACCATTTTCGCTAGGTTGACATGGCCGGCAGGATCGATAATTCCATCGAATCGGATGCCGTTTCCGATCGCACTTCGATCGAGTCTCGCATCGATCTGCTTTTGATATCCCCAAACAATTTCCGCTACGCCGTGGGCGAGCCTTCCTTGGAGAGTTGGCTCGTCGACCGAGTGCTTTGAAAGCTCTACCACCTCACCAGATGACGTTACAAACTCTAGCGATGCGACCGTGTCTCTAGCCGAGCCACTGCGAAGGTAGTGGCTTCCCGACGCGTTGACCGACAGCACGCTTCCCATCGTCGTGACACTGCGGGTCGCAGGGTCCGGACCATAGAGCAGACCGTCGACCGCGAGTTCTCGGTTCAACGCCGCAAGTACGACGCCCGCTTGGACTCTCACCGAGGAGGAGCCTGCCATAGGCTCGCGTCGCCAACGTCTCATGTACCTGGAGAAATCGACGATCAACCCGCGGCCAAGCGATTCGCCGGCGACTCCGCTGCCCGCTCCACGCGGATGGATACTGATGGAATTCTCCACTGCATAGCGGACGCATGCTGCAACGTCTGCCGATCCGCGGGGGCGCACTACACCAAGAGGCGAAATCTGGTAGATGCTGGCATCGCTGGCATACAACTGCACATCGAGTGCATTGCAAATGACATCACCGCGGATCAACCCACGCAGATCGTCTTCGACTCGTTTCCGCTCTATTTCCATGACGTGTAGTTCGAACCGGCGTCACGCCCCACGTCAAGTCACTTGCCAGCGTCATTTAGCGAAAGTCGGTGATTAACGACTCCGATTTATCAACTGCATCACCTCGGCACGGCTCTTCAGATCGTCACGAAAAATCCCTCGGACGGCGGACGTCAAACAGAGACTTCCCGGCTTCTTTACGCCCCTCATGGTCATGCACGAATGAGTCGCCTCCAAAACAACCGCTACGCCCCGGGCACTGAGTCGTTGTTCCATCAAATCGGCGATGGTTTGAGTCATGCGTTCTTGAACCTGCGGCCGGCGGGCTACCTCATCAACCAGCCTCGCCAATTTGCTCAGTCCTACCACCGATCCACACGGCAGGTAAGCGATATGAGCGATCCCCGTAAACGGCAACAGATGATGCTCGCACATACTGCAGAAGCTGATATCTCGAACCAGTACGATTTCGTCGTAATCTTCTTTGAATACCTTGGCCAAATGCCTCCCCGGATCGTATTTCAACCCAGCAAACATCTCGGCATACATCCTCGCAACACGGGACGGCGTCTCCAGAAGCCCATCGCGGTTCGGATCCTCGCCGACGGCTTCTAAGATCTCACGCACGGCAGCTTCGATACGCTTTAGATCCACACCCTCAGGGCGAGCTTCGTTCTTATCAATAAACACAGCGGAGTGCGTGCCTGGGGAAAGTGTATTTTCAGTCAAAGCATGAGCAGGCAAAGTATCACCAGGGGCCGAAGACACCTGCAATCCTGCACGACTCGCACGAATAGGGGCAGTCGCTTCCATAGCGTAGCTTTCAGTTCAAGAGGGCGAAATGGTTGTCAGCTCAACCGACGCCCCACCCGGATGGCAACGCAGAAAGTCCTCGTTGAGTCGGTGGATGAGCGTCTCGGTATGTATGGATACTAGTGAACAAGCAAGCCCAATCGAATACTTGACAACGCTCATTTTTCCGAAGTGAAGTCCGCGTTCGTCGAGAAAAAACTTGCTAATTCAAGCTAAACCGCGGTGGAAATCCCGGCGGAGGCGATTTTGTCGCGTCCGATCCTCCTGCCCCACCGAATGGAGGTCCACCGGACTGATCGCCACCGGGATGGACCTGGCCGGAGCGTTTTTTCAATAACTGAATCAACCTTTGGGCACGCTCGTAGACGTTGGCCTGCGCGAGAAGCTCCAATTTGGCTTGGCAGTCGAACCCAAGAGTGAACGAAATGATGTCCGTAATTGGCCCCAGACCCATCTGCCCGGCCATCAATTCATGCAGATTTTGCTGGACGTTAGCGCTCGCCGGAATCACCGATGCGAAGGCATCAAGCAACGCCACTCGGATCATTTTGCGACTTGGGGCATCCATCGGCGGGTGAACGTCCGTAATCACTTCAACCTCTGCCATCCTAAACGGTCGTGAAGTTGAAATCTCCCGAACCAAGTTCGCCCGCTTCGCACCCACCAATAAAATATTATGGGTGCCTTCCGCCGTCTCCGCATGTGAAACGATTCGGCAGATGCAAACAGCAGGGGCCAAGGCCGGTTTCGGCGAAAGCAAGTCACCAATTCCGGCGGTGAGCGTCGCCATTGCGATCAAGCGATCCGAGGCAAGTGATTCCAGTAGCATCTCACAATACCGCGGCTCAAAGATATGCAAAGGCTGCATTGCATGCGGGAAAACGACCAACTCCGGCAAAGGAAACAACCGGACACGACCATCAAAATCGTCCGGCAACCGCGTCACGTCTTCCATATTGGCCATGCATATCACTCATAATCTCGACGGACCCGTCAACGCCGGAGGGAGTGCGACCGAAACTTGCATGCGGACGCCCTACCGATTTCAATAAACCTAACATCCGTTTTCCACCAATCATCCTACCATCACTATTCACTAACACCACACGGACGAACGCTAATTGACAACTGGTATGCCCAGGGTCGACAATCCATGATCGCGATTGCGCGATGGCAGCAGGATCTGGGGCGCTCACGCGGGTGCACGCAATTGCCTTTGATCGCATTCTCGCTGCAACAAAAACCTCTTCAGCTTCATGCAGTACCCAAACGGATCGGCCACTCACCATGATCCTTTCCGGCGAGGAAATACGTCGTCACCTCGGCCAACAGATCGTTATCGATCCGTTTTCCGAAGACCACCTGAATGCCAACAGCTATAACCTTTCGCTGCACCATGAACTTATCGTCTACGAAGAGGTGGTTCTCGACGCTGCGACACCCAACCGGTTTCGCCGCCTCCCCATTCCTGCCGATGGCCTGACGCTTCATCCAGGGATGCTGTATTTGGGTCGCACTGTCGAGCACACCGAAACGCACGGTCTGGTTCCGCGACTCCAAGGCAGAAGTTCCCTGGCGAGGCTAGGACTATTCATCAGCCCAGGAGCGAGCCTTGGCGACGCGGGGTACTGTGGGACTTGGACCCTCGAGATGTTCGTCGTCCAGCCGGTGAAGATTTATCCTGGCATGCGAGCCTGTCAAATCTATTTCCACGAACTTCAGGGCGATGTCGTCGCTTGCGGAAAAGGGAAATATCAACACAGCTCGGATATTCAAACGAGTCAAATGTATCGAGAATTGGGACAGGTCGTGCGAGAAGAGCAAATGGAGTTGCGGTTCGACGAAATGATACGCACTTCGCCGTAGCGATTTCAACCGCATGCCTACATGACAGAGAAGTAATTCTCGACGGCAAAGTCGAAGTATTCGTTCTTGAGCTCGATCGGCAAATCGTTGAACAGGCAGTAGTTTCGTACCTGCAACAACAGGTCGCGCGGCTGGCAATTACGAAATGGTCGATTTACCGGCAAGTAATGCTTCTTGATGACGTAATCGATCGCTTCCGCGTTGTAAGGGATCTTTGTGACACGACACATAATCTCAAAAAGCTTGCGAAAATCTTCCTCTGGTGGATTCAAAACTTCAATCTTGTAGGGGATGCGCCGAAGGAAGGCGTCATCAACCAAGTGCTTTGGCTCAAGGTTGGTACTGAAAATCACCAGTTGATCAAATGGGACCTGGATTTTCTTTCCACCGGACATGTTCAAAAAATCATAACGCTTCTCAAGCGGAACGATCCAGCGATTGAGCAATTGGTCGACGCTCATCTTTTGACGGCCGAAGTCGTCAATGACCAAAGTCCCGCAGTTGCTTTTTAACTGAAGGGGCGCTTCGCTGATCTTACTGTCGACATTGCACTGCACCTCCAACATATCCATCGTCAATTCGCCGCCAGCGATTAGTGTGGGGCGTTTGATGCGGACCCAACGCTTATCAAATCCCGACGAGTCCAAAAACCCCGTCCCCGCTTCGGGCATCGCCAACTCGTGATTCATCGGGTCGTAAACCCGCATGATTTCACCATCCACCTCAACGGCTCGGGGAATCCAAATGTATTTACCGAAGGCACTGGTGATCCGCTCGGCAATGCTGGTTTTGCCATTTCCTGGGTAGCCGAACAAAAACATTCCACGTCCGCTATTCACCGCCGGGCCAAGCTTGTCAAGCATTTTCGGGTTGATAAGCAAGTCGGAAAACGCCCGTTTGAGATCCTCTCGCTTGGGGTGCTGACACTCGACACTTTGAAGCTTCACACTGGCAATGTAATCCCGTAAACGGACGGGGCATGCTCCGTAGTAGGTACAGTCCTTGTTATGGTTTCTCGCCATCAATCGACCGTTTTCGGTCAACACATAAACGTAGTCATTTGTAGCAGTCGCGGAACGATACGCGACGTTCTGCTCCATCTTGAACCGCGTCAACAACGGCTCCACCATTCGAAACGGAAGCTTTAATTGGTCGGCGACGCTGCGGCCTTCACACTCTCCGATGCTCAATAAAAACCGAAATATGATCGCCTCCAACAGTGACTCCGGAACGCCACAGGACGCGACGGTCTCGGGTTCGTTAGGTCTCCAAGGCTCGTCACGAGCCGGTTGAAAACCCGGCGGCATCGCGACGCCTGATTGGGGTCCCGAAGGGTCGGTTGCTGCACTGCGAACGACTGTTGCCGGACGTGACGGCGCACCAGAGATAGCCGACGCACCAGGAGTTGATGGTCCTGCTAAATCGCCTACGGCAGGCGAGGGAAGCACAACGACCTCATCGGGCCGCAAATCGGTCGCGCGAGAACGACCACCGCTCAACCCATGAATTTTGGCTATTAATGCATCAAGTTGGCTCTCCGCACGGGCGGTGGCAGACTGGTCAGTGGACAGGTGAGGTTGCTGGGTCACGGCGAAATCGATCCTGATACAGTGCAACGTGGATTCAAAGCGATAACGAATCCGCTGAACGGGCGGAAAATCGGGCGACACTGGACTCATCGTCAAAGATCGGCAAAATATTGCCGAAAACTGATGCACAACCTTGCGGGAAGAAACGCTTTTGAGATCGACGGTAATCGCATTCATGCGAAACCAATGCGTTACTCGATACCAGGAGTCCACGCGTTTGTCTTAAAGAAGAATTGAACACCCAGGACCTAAACAGAAACCCGATCGTGCCTTTCATTTGAAAAACACGTAAGAAACGGGTTTCCGTTGCGAGAAAAAGTGATTCAAAAACTTTTTTATTAAAAACGAGCGAACAAGGGGTTGCGGTGGGCGTGGACCGCCGATATCTTCCCCACCTCGCTGACCGGGACTCACCACAAGTGATGAACGGCTAGCGAATCGGTGTCAGAAAAATTCTCTCCTGCCGCTTGACGACAAGAGACGACTTCCTGATACTACGTGACCCGCAGTGAAGCTAACGCTGACTGTGGGAAACAAACTGATCTTTGACAATTTGGTGATGAATCTTTCTGCTGAGTTTAAGTCAGTGTGAGATCGCTTATTATAAAATGGCGAATCGCTGTGACGCGTTTAACCGAGCGTCACAGAGCAGTATCGACCGTCGGTTTTAATCGTGTTCATGACCAGTAATCACTTCGGTGGTTGCTGTCAAAGCATATAAAATTGAAGGGTTTGATCCTGGCTCAGAATGAACGTTGGCGGCGTGGATTAGGCATGCAAGTCGTGCGAGAATCTCCTTCGGGAGAGGACAGCGGCGAAAGGGAGAGTAACGGGTGGTTACATACCCTCAGGCTTGGGATAGCGTCGGGAAACTGACGGTAATACCAAATAATATCTTCGGATCAAAGGTGTGATTCCGCCTGAGGATTGGACCGCTTTCTATTAGCTTGTTGGCGGGGTAATAGCCCACCAAGGCTTAGATGGATACCGGGTGTGAGAGCATGGCCCGGCTCACTGGGACTGAGACACTGCCCAGACACCTACGGGTGGCTGCAGTCGAGAATCTTCGGCAATGGGCGAAAGCCTGACCGAGCGACGCCGCGTGCGGGATGAAGGCCTTCGGGTTGTAAACCGCTGTCAGTTGGGAGGAAATATTGGGGGGTTATCCCCTCAGTTTGACCGATCTTCAGAGGAAGGACGGGCTAAGTTCGTGCCAGCAGCCGCGGTAAGACGAACCGTCCGAACGTTATTCGGTATTACTGGGCTTAAAGAGTTCGTAGGCGGCTTAGTAGGTGAGGTGTGAAAGCCCTCGGCTCAACCGAGGAACAGCGCTTCAAACCACTAAGCTTGAGGATGGCAGGGGTGATGGGAACTGATGGTGGAGCGGTGAAATGCGTTGATATCATCAGGAACACCGGTGGCGAAGGCGCATCACTGGGCCATTTCTGACGCTGAGGAACGAAAGCTAGGGTAGCGAACGGGATTAGATACCCCGGTAGTCCTAGCCGTAAACGATGAGCACTGGGTTGAGGGGACCTCCACATCTTCTCGGCCGTAGCGAAAGCGTTAAGTGCTCCGCCTGGGGAGTATGGCCGCAAGGCTGAAACTCAAAGGAATTGACGGGGGCTCACACAAGCGGTGGAGGATGTGGCTTAATTCGAGGCTACGCGAAGAACCTTATCCTAGACTTGACATGTTTAAGAATCTCCTGGAAACAGGGGAGTGCCCTTCGGGGAGCTTTTGCACAGGTGCTGCATGGCTGTCGTCAGCTCGTGTCGTGAGATGTCGGGTTAAGTCCCTTAACGAGCGAAACCCTTATCTCTAGTTGCCAGCGGGTAATGCCGGGGACTCTAAAGAGACTGCCGGTGTCAAACCGGAGGAAGGTGGGGATGACGTCAAGTCCTCATGGCCTTTATGTTTAGGGCTGCACACGTCCTACAATGGCACGTACAAAGGGAAGCAATACCGCGAGGTGGAGC
>JANOBM010000187.1:0-15060 GCA_031411655.1 Planctomycetaceae bacterium | reverse complement strand
TACGCAACGGTTTTTTGGATTTGAACTTCGTTGAGCTTTTGCACATCCGTTGCGATGTTGACTCAAAAAGACGATGGCAAACTCCATCGACGTAACAAACGGTTCGATCGCTGCTGAAATGTTTTGCCTGTTATACCGCTCGCATCTGCTGTCGCACTTTCCATGCCAATTTGGAAGCTTGCCAAGCTACGCGGAAGCAAACAGACACCAACCTAAAAAGTTCGGATTGCCGAGCAAGAGTTTTGCACAACTGTATTGCAGCTGAGTTTGCAGCACTCTACAGTGAACGAAATAGGCATCCATCATCTTCCCGTTTGGGTGGCCTCGTCCAGGCATGGAGGTCTTCTTTAGGAGGCTGGTTCATGTTTACCTTCCTACGTCGTTCGAAGTCTCGTAAGCCGCTCTCTCGTCGCCGTCGACTGTCACTGGAATCGCTTGAGCAGCGTGCAATGTTAGCCAACTTTACTTGGACGCTTGGTGCAGATGGCAGTTTTGGAAACGCTGCCGCTTGGACTGACAACGCCGATCCGAACCGCCATGCGGTGCCTGGCGCAGGCGATAACGCTACCATCCCGCTCAATTTTCGTGTGACGACCGCCGGTCGTTCTGTTAACAGCATCAGCGGTGTTGTACAGGTTACCAGTGGAGTCTTATCTTTAGGTAATGCTTCAGTGTCGTCAGCACTATTTGGCTTGCAACTCGATGCCGGTGCCTCGCTTCGCACTTCTGGAGGCGAAACCGCAATTTTTGGTTCAGAAATATCTGGTACACTCGAAACTGTGGGGTTGGGAACGACCCGCTTTGAACGCGGTTTGAATAATCTTAAGCCAGGCGCGTCGTTGATCGGAAACGGTAAGTTTCTAATGAATGGGGATGTGTTCGGCGCACCAACCGTTGCGCTGTTGACAAACATTACAGCGCCTACCCATTTCCTTTTGAAAAACGGACTCATCGGGGGCTCGGGTGATCTGACTATCAATGGGACGACCTTCGACTGGGGTGAAGGTGGTTCAGGTGCTGCGATAGCTGGAAGCGGTACCGTATTTGTCACTGGCGGAACGCTGAACATCGGCGGCGGCGACGTTTCCTTGAGTCAGCGAACGATCGTCAATACGGGATCGATCATCGTGTCTGCGACGGGGACGGTCACGATGAGCGATAATGCCGTGATTGACAACCGGAGCACTGGGGTGATCGATGTACAAACCGACGTTGATTTCGCCTTTGGGCCGGCCCAGTCAATTATCAATGCGGGTCTGTTCAAGAAATCAGCAGGCGTGCTGACGACGGCCATCAATGTTTCATTTTTCAACACAGGCACACTCGATGTGCAAACAGGTAGCGTCTTTCTGCGTGGAGGTGTGACGTCGAACGCGGTCATCAAGACTGCGAATGGTACCGCTATCGATCTGACTCAAGGCGTGACAAATACGTTTGAAGGCACAGTGACGTTTCAAGGCAATGGAAATGTCTTGACCGGATCAGGCGTTGTCAGTATCGGTGGGACGGGCGCGACGTTTTCGGTACCGCCGACCACGACCTTCAGTTGGGGTGGTGTGATCAGCGTACCAGTCAATAAAACTCTTAATTTCAATGGGAACGTGAATTTGACTAGCGATTCAAATTCGATGTTTCTTATCGGCGGCGGGCAATTTGTCCTTAATGGAAATGCTGTCCATAGCGGTGCCGGTTCATTGTTTATTGGTGGGGATGTTTCTAACACCGTTCCGTCGACGCTAACCATTCCGGCTACGCGAACCTATAGTTTCTCCACCAATAGCGGAATCCGAGCAGGAGGTGGTAGCGGCATTGTCGTTAACAATGGAACGCTTCGGAAATCCAATGGCACAGGTACGTCGTCAGTCGAAGTCGAAGTACGGAACACGGGTACGCTCCAGGCGTCCAAGGGAACTCTGGCTTTTCGCAACACCTCAAGCATGAACGGAACGGTGAACGCGGCAGCCGGCTCCGTTGTTTCGATCGCGGACAGCACCTTCGGGTCCCTTTTCACGCAGACGGGTACATTGACGGGTAGCGGCTCAGGGACTTTATTGCTTGGCGGTGGCACGCTTGCAGTGTCCGCTAGCGGTGCAAGCGTGAATATCCCCGCATCAATGTCGTTTGTCTGGTCAGGAGGCGTCATTAACGTCCCAGCGAGCGTCAGCGCGACAATCAACGGCAACGTGACGCAGACCAGTAATGACAATGTTGTCGTCAATGGCGGAGGGACGCTAACGTTCAACGGAAACGTCACACAATCCGGCTCCGGCAGTATGCGGATTGATGGCGGTGCAGCTACAGCGAGCACCATCAACATTCCGGTTGGCAAATCGTTTTTGTTGGCTGGTAATAGCGGATTGATACAAGGTTTTAGTGGCGGTGGTGTTGTCAACAACAACGGCACGATCCGAAAAACTGCAGGCGCAGGAACTTCGCTGATCTCTACCGTGCTGAGTAAGGCAGCTAACCTGACCGTCGATACGGGCGTGCTTACGCTCAGTCCCGCAGCGGGCGTGGTTCAAGGTGGTACGTTCAATGTCGCTGCCGGTGCCGTGCTGAACCTTACTAATGGCATCAACACCACGACGACTATGAGCGGAATCTTTACCGGTTCAGGTGCCGGCGAGGTTCGGATGCCGGGTGGAATCGTGATGGCTGCTGGTGGTGGGCCGGGATTGACATTCAATTTTCCCGCAGGGTTGTTTCGTATCCTGGGCGGTCAATTCAACACCGGTGGCCTCACCTTTAACTTGGCAGGTGCTTCATCGATCGTTGGGGCTAACAACGTTGACGTTTTTGGAGGCGGTGTTTTCCACCTTACTGGAGCACTGACACACTCCGGAACAGCGGATTTACGTATTGGTGGTGGAACGAATTTAAGTATTGATGTCGGGGCAACACTCAGCCTCGCGACCGATGCGGGGATTTCGCCGCTTGGTGAGTCAAGCCTATCGATTGTTGGTACGCTTCGAAAATCGGGCGGTAATGGGTTATCGCAGGTGGGTGTAGCCGCTTCTAATTCTGGAGTAGTCGAAGTACGGCGTGGGACGTTGCGTTTTGGCGGCGGTATTTCCGAGGTCGTAGGGAGCACGCTTGCGGGCGGCAAATGGCAAGCAATTAGTTCCTCGATCAATACCGCAACGCTCGATTTGGGAACTGCGATCAGTGCGATTGGATTGGGTGCTGCCGTGACGCTCGGTGGCGTCAACAGCAGCATTCCTAGTATCAGTGGATTGGCCTCCAATGCAGGCACCTTGTCATTGTTAACCGGTGCAAACTTTGGAACGAACACAAACCTTAGTAACACCGGCACGATTTCACTCAGTTCGACGTCTACGTTAAATGTGAGCGGAACCTTTGCCCAGGCTGGTCTGGGGCGTTTCACGGTCAATGGCAGTGGAGGAAGCGTCGGGCGTCTGGTTACCTCCGGCAACGTGCAACTAGGTGGAACGCTAAAAGTACTTTGGTCCGGTGCACTACCCGCGATTGGTGCTTCGTTGACCATCATCGATAACGCGGGGGCTGGTCCGGTAGCTGGGACGTTCGCAGGTCTCGCAAATAACGCGGTATTCAACGTTGGTGCGATGACGTTCAAAATCCGCTACAACGTCGGGTCGGGTAATAACAACGTGACCTTGACCAGAACGGCATGAGCCCCGTTGGATGCCCTGAATTGCTAAAGGTTTTAAAGGAGGCTAGCCTTTCTTTTGAAACAACGACGTGCGACGTATCTCGGGTTCGCCGAAGTAGCTGATTTGTAACTTGATGTTACCTGATGCACCGAGGTATCCGTCTACAAGGATTTGATAGTTCACGCCCGCGGTCGCCTGAAAGCTGACGCGACTATGCCTTAGGTTCGGGCCTTCGTCGTCGTTGTCTGCGATGAGGGACAAATTCGACAAGGCGCTTCCGGTAAAGACGCCCAGCGTTGTATCGAAACTGCTGCCCGCCGTTGAAATCGTAACCAGGCCCGTTGTGGGCGCGGTCCAACTCCACCATACCGATCGTCCGCCGGCCACACCCGCATTTCGGGGATCACCGGTTTCCGAAGTTGCGTCACGATTGGTACCCAAGGCCGTGACATTGGCGCCGACGAGAAGGGTGCGTTTAGCAAAGGAATCGTTTGCTGGGGGCACCACTTGATCGACGTTGACGATGACATTCCCAGATGCGCCTTTGTATCCATCCACCGAGATGCGATAAACCCTCCCGCCAACTGCGTTTAAGGTGACCTTGCTAGTTTTGTCGGATGAACTTTGATCGTCACTCGACGCCACCGCAGTGAGCATGGAAACGTTAGTGCCTGTGTAGACACCCAGCGTCGTATCAAAATCGCTTCCCGTCGTGCTTATGGTGACGCTTGCAGTAATCGGCGCGGTCCAAGTCCACCAAATGGACCTGCCACCCGTTGTATTGGCATTCTTGGGTTCACCGGTTTGTAATGATCCACCAACGTTGGAGCCGTTCCCGCTTGTTTTCGATCCAGTAAGGACGATCGCACTTGAGAAATTGTCATTCGCTGGCGGCGGTACCAGGTCGACTGACAGTGAAATCTCGCCATTAGCGCCTTTGTAGCCATCGACGGAAATGAGGTAAGTCTTTCCTGTAACCGCAGTGAAGTTCACGCGGCTTGATTTTAAGGTCGAACTTACGTCGTCATTTGAGGCGACGGAGGTTAACGCTGAAACGCTGCCGCCAGTGTAAACGCCAAGGGTGGTATCAAAACTGCTGCCAGTCGTTTGAATGCTCGCAGAACCGGAAAACGGTGCCGTCCACTTCCACCATACCGATTTGCCCCCGATGGCTCCAGCGTTCAGTGGCTCTCCAGGTTCACTAGTGGCTCCGGTGTTATTGCCCGATGCGCTTACTTTAGCCCCAGACAGGGGCAGCGCATTGGCAAATGCATCATTCGGAGGCAGAGCCTTAAGCGTTAACGCAAGCTGGATGGTTCCAACGGCACCTTGGTAGCCATCTACCGAAATACGGTAAGTTTGGCCAGCAATTGAGTTGAACGAGACGCTACTGGTAAGGATCGAACTGGTCTGGTCGTCATTGGCGGCGACATTTGTCAATGTCGCAAGGGTTGATCCAGTGTAGATGCCAAGTGTCGTATCGAAGGAACTGCCTGCGGTTGTTACCGTCGCTACACCAGACCAAGGTGCGGTCCAATTCCACCAGGTCGATTTTCCGCCCGAAACGCCAGCATTGGTTGTCTCTGCGGCTTCAATTGTTGCGCCCACGTTCGCGCCGACATAATTGGTCGATGATCCGACAAGTGAAGCAGCAAGTGAAAATGCGTCGTTGCGCGGGGCACTTTGGGTAAGCGTTATGGAATCGATCAGCTTACCGCCATTTTCTACCGAAAAGAACTCGATCGTCATCCGGCTAGGATCGGTTGTCAGCTTCATGGCGCCGAAGTTTTCAGAGTAAGTTACTATGCTCTGAGGCACCTTCACACCAACGTCCGTAAGCTCGTCGCCGCCAACGCCATTGATGTAGTAAGGAATCCCGTCAACCGCCAATCGCTCGTAGTGGTGAGCGTGGCCGGTCATCACAACATCCGCTCCCCAAGCTTTGAACGGCCAGCGTAGGTTGGTAGCGGCCGCGATACCATCCGCCGACGTATAAGGTGCGTGGTGGAAGAACACAACGTTGAACCGTTGTCGCGAATTCGCCAAACCGTTCTGTAGCCATTGCGCTTGAACGGACGAGCTTGTGATTCCGTCGGGCTCGGAACTATTGCTGTTCAGTGCAAAGAAGTGCACATCACCCCAAACGAAGTCGTAATAACGTTCGTTTCCGGGCAACGTAAAGTAGTCGAAATACGGCTGCCCATTGGCGGTGCGTACATCGTGGTTTCCGAGAGATGGAAAGAAGCGATTCGTGGGCGAGCCAGGACCATAGCTGCCCCGATAGTTCCCTATGTATTCCTGATAATACTGTCCGATGTTGGCGTCGATTGTGTCGGCACCGCCATCGTTATAATTGTTGTCGCCTACTGTAACGATCGCTTCGGGATTCCAACTCTTGACAAGATTGGCAACGGCCAATTCGTTGGGACCGCTGTTTCCAAAATCGCCGATTAGACCGAAGACTGCAAGCTGATGCCGCGATTCCAGTGGCTCGACCGTCGGCCGACGTGACGAAACCACTTTCCGTCGCCGCGTCTTTGATTTCGACGAAACAAGCCAATTTCGTAGCTGCCGAAACATAACGATGTACCAGGACAGGAAGGGCAGAAAAACGCCTTGCATGACGTTAGTCCATTCGCCACTCATTGTCCATGAGATACCGTGTCGAGTTGCAATGCAACCGTCGATTCGGATGGTTTTGACACTTTTGTCTGGGATGGGAATGAAGAAGCTGTCCAAAAACCACTAGCCCCTTTGCCGCTAGCCGCGGGTCTCTTCGGTTTTCGGATGGGTTCTTATTCGTTTACAGGAGCCCGCTGACGTCGTGTTTGCGAGCTATTGCTGCAGGATAATTCCGAAACTCAAGAAATTGGCGGTCAAGTCGTTTGTAATGGAAGATCCAGGGACGGCGCCAAAGCCGGGGACCACGATCGGCCCGGTGACTGAATTGTCCATGTAGTGAGAGTACCCGATGTTCATGGCCAGTTTATCGTTGAGTTTATAAGACCCGCCGATGCTCAGCATATGCTGGTAAATGAGTGGGCTTGCGATATTAAAAAACGACTCGCCATCTTGGATGGGGTTTTGGTTGAATGTGTAACCACCTCTCACAAACACTCTGTCCGTCAATGCGCGCTGGGCGCCCATGGCTAGCGCGAATACGCTGCTCCAATCAAGGCCGCCCAACCGCCCGGTCGTATCAAACACAGCCGAGTCTCCAAATCCGTCCGCATGCTTGTAATCAAGGTAGCGTCCGTCAACCGCAAATAGCCAGTTGTCCAATCCGGTATAACCTGCTCCTAACGATACAATCATGGGCAGGTCGATTTCGGCATTCATCACTCGGGGTGCACCGGTTTGGTCTTGTCCGAAGAACTCAAATGTTTCCATCCAAGACGGGCTCTTGAACGATGCTCCCAAATGCAATGCATCATCTGGAATGTAATAAACACCCGTTTGGAACCCACCACCCCAGCTATAACGAGTTGATCGTCCTGATGGATAAGTGCCATCTGCATTGGCAGAATCAAAAACAAATGGTTCGAGCCCGACTTGCGCACTGGTAATGATTGGCCCGCCGGCGATGGAAACACGATCCGTAACGGCATAGGACATGACTGGGGATAACTGTAGGAACGTCGCCTCGGAGCTGACCCGACCCAGTCCCCCTGGTTGAGGCGACAATACGGGGTTGGACGGATCTGCGGCTAAATTGGTTTTGAATCCAGCGATGGCATTGACTCCCAATCCAAATGTCAAAGGCGAGTCTTCGAGATGATAAACCCAACCAAAGTTAGGTACCGGAAAAGTACCAGCCTCTGCCTCCGTGGAGCCGCTCAACCCACCCACGCTTGAGTCGACTCGATGATCGGTAAAGAGAACATCAAGTCCTACTTCTAATTCGTTGTGTTCCAGACCGCTGATTGTCGCTGGATTCCAGTAGAGCGCACTCAATGCACTTAGGGGCGCGGCTGTGGATGCTCCCCCCATACCGCGATGCACGGGTCCTCCAGCAGAAACGATCGCACCTTGAGCGAGGCAAGCGATCGAATAGACAAGCGAGAGTAACAACCCTCCGAAGATTCCCCAAGTTCGAGCCGTCAACATTCTTTTGCCCCACTTGTCGCCTGCAAATGATCGGCTGGTTATACCGATAACTCATCCTGTATCGACCAATGCATCGTGGCAAGTTTGGTTAAAGTGCTTACGGGTTTACCCTTTTGTGGGGTGAAAGTTGAATTCCCGCGCAGGTTTAACCTTAGAACGGTGAAGAGGGGTTCAGTAATGAACCATCGCACGTCACGAGATTTCCGGCACAAAGCACCGTGCGTTCGCTGTCAAAGAAAATTTCAAGATGGTCAACAGCCGCAAAAAATTGGCTCAAAAGCCTTCGCGTAGCGCAAGAGCAAGCACTTGTGCTACGCGAAGTTGATGGGTTGTTGGGCTATTTAGGGTCAGCTGATGGGCCAAATACAGTCCTCAGAATCTTAGCTTGCTGAAACGGTAAACTGGTAGGTTGAAAAGGTCGGATCGTCCGAACATAGAAAATCCCCAGCCGTTTCTACGCTCGATTTTACGAAACCACAGCTGGCGAGGAATTCACCTGGGCGATCGCACCCGAAGATGAATCGTTCGCCAAGTTCGTCCATGCCTTTCACAAAACTAGCAATTGCGGCTTGCTTCGAGCTACCGTTTACGACGCTTTCGGTAACCAGATCGCACCACAAGCGACCATTCGGATGCTGCATCAGCTTGGCTACTGCTTTCAGTATGTCCATGTTCTCTTCTAACGTGAAATACATCGAGCATCCCTCAAAAACGAATGCGGTGGGAAGCGTTGGATCGAAGTCTGGATGCATAAGCAAGAGCTCCGCAATGTCGTCGCATTTAAAATCAGCGGCTAGCATTCTTCGGCTGACCGTCGGTCTGTTTTTCATCTGCGAGATGACTCTTGTTCGTTCCTCCAGCATTTCCGGAAGGTCAAGTTCAAAGAATGTTGGCTTCTGAAGGGTTTCGAACAATCGAAAGGGTCTCATGTCTAAGCCGACACCAAGAATGACGACCTGTTGGAGTAGGGGAATCTCGGCGAGCGTTTGGTCGATGTGATGGGTTCGTGCCATGACCATCGATTTCAATTGCGGCAATATTCCATTGAGCCGATTGGCCAGGATTTCTCCGTGAGGTCCCGCAGCTTCGCGGTCATGGCCTTTATCCATTCGCAATTCACAGTCCGATGCTGCTCGAAGGCCCGCAATCATTCGCGCCGAAGCTTTCAGCTTGTGCTTAAAGAGCGGCGATATTTTTGGTTGCTCTCTTGTCGGTATGAGTTGAATGGAAGGCTGTGCGAAATACTTCATTTCGGCTTCCGCAACCAGCTCATCGTTAGATGTAAACACGACGGGCAACGTTACCAAAACTCGTTTGCCATCGAAGTAGCGTTGTCGAACCATCCGCACTACATCATCGGGGACGAGACAGGTGGCTTTGAGATGACCCGTGCTTGGACTTCGATACTTGACATCCATGGCAGCAAGCCAAAGCGAAGCAGACCCGTCGTCGTGACAGCGGTGCACGCCAGCCAACGGGATACCGCGAAGCAGAGTCGCCAGTGCAAGCCCACCTGTGTAATCAGCCGAAAGTGAAATCAATGCTGCTTGGTGGGTGCCGTGCTGATTCGTTGACGCATGAGTCAACGGGAGTTCAGAAATGCATACGCCTTCCCGAACTTCAGTCACTCGCCAGTCGACCGATTTTAACACCGGTATGGCTTCGTGCAGCAACCTCGTCATAAGTGCCGGATTGACTCGGCTTTCGTAATCTTCTTCCCAAGAAATCGTTCTTCCATCTAGTTTCGCAACCATCAGTATTGCTCCAAAATTGATTGAATTGCCCCAAGAAACTGCCCCGGCGAAGGTTCTAACGGATGTGATAGGAGTCGTACCTTTAAAAACCTTTCAGTGGTTCCTTTTTCCGAAATTCCAAGCGGATAATTTCGTTCAGGCAAGATAGTGCGCTGTATGGTTCCCTTGCATGCATTTGGTACGTCGTCAGGACCGGTGTAATGCAACCCAATGAACAGTCGCGTCGATTTGCCCGTCGTGGCGAGAGTTCCTTTGCGGTTCCATCCATGAATTCAGCACAAGGGCAAGTTCGTGACAAAGCTTTCGACAACTGACGAATGCGATCAGGCAAGCCGCTATACCGTTTTGAAGGCTTTGTCAAACTCTTCCATCGTGTCGTGCTATCTCGCGATAGACAATGCGAGTGGCGAACGGGTTATTTTGCGACGCGTCCCTAACCGCTTTTTTCAAGAGAGCGGATTCTCTCGATTTGAGAATGAAGCTCGCCTTACATCCACTATCCGTTGCGAAACCTACTCTCGCCCGCTTCAATTTGAGATCGGTGAAGAGTACTTACAAGTCGTCTATTCTTATGTGGAAGGTGAGACTCTCGCAGTCCGATTGCGAGCTCAACCGTTAGCGGCAATTGCCGCAATGAATGTTGCCCGCGATCTGCTCATCGCATTAGATGCCGTTCATAAGATTGGATGCATCCAGCGTGATATCCGGCCGTCCAATATCATTATCCGCTCCGATGGTCTGGCTGTCTTGTGCGGCTATGTTCCGTTGTGGTGTCCTGATATGTTTGGGCAAGACAACCAGTTGGGTCGCGAATGCGCTTCCTATACATCTCCCGAATTGTCTGGCATTATCGACCACGACATCAGCGAGCCGTCTGATCTTTATTCAGTTGGTTACATCCTTGACGCGGTTCTGACGGGAGGGCCTGCGTTTGACGGAGAAATAAGCGATATTCTGTATCAGCATATGACTGCGGATCCAGATGTAGGGCGCTATCCGAAGCACACTCCGGAAGTCGTCATCAAATTCGTTGAGAAGTTGATTCGTAAAGACCCACGCGAGCGTTATCAATCGGCCGTCGCAGCACTGTATGACGTCGACCAGATACTTACGTTTTTAGCCAATGGCAAAGTCCCATCTACCTTTGTGATCGGTAGCGCAGACCGACGTATGGATTTGATTGATCCGGCGTTCGTTGGACGCGACGAACAAACCAGAATCCTGGAGTCAAGTCTAGACGAAGTTCTAGTCGGTGAAGGCAAACGGATTCTGTTGTGTAGTGAATCGGGGATGGGCAAGTCTCGGGTACTCAACGAGATTTCACGAGTTGCGGCGCATAAAGGGTTCCTCGTTCTTCACGGACGCTCCTCTCAGCATGCGGCACAACAACCGAACGCGCCGTGGCTGCAAATCATCGACCAACTCTCTAAATTGCTTTCCAATGACGAGGAGTTTCGACGTCGGACCGCCGCTCGTATGGAGGAGTACCATGACGAAGTGATCACGGCGATGCCAAAGCTGGCGTCCACACTCGGATGGAGCGGCCAACGACTATCAGGCCCCGAATCACTGGGGCAAGGTCGTATCATCTTGGCTTTCCGTGTGCTGCTGGCGGGCCTTGGAACCTCCGATCGTGGCGTCATGGTGACGTTGGACGATTGCCAATGGCTTGATGACCAGTCGATGCGCATCCTATACGGGATCTGCGAAACTAAAACCAGTCATTCGTTGCTCATCGCTGTGATGCGGCCTAACGAGGGCGTTAGTCAGCGACTTCAGGAAGAGCTACCCGTTTCGGATAGGCTTTCTCTCGATCCGTTAAGTAATCATGCGGTTCGTCAACTCGCCGAATCGATGGCTGGGAAACTACCGACCACTGCGATAGAAGTCATCCAGCGATATGCCGAGGGAAGTCCGTTCATGGCAGCGGCCGTTCTTCGAGGAATGGTCGAATCTCATGTTCTGAAAATAGAAAATGAAGCTTGGTCCGTCGATGTCGAGAAACTCTCGACTTTTCAGGCGGCTGATGATGCTGGTGATATTCTCATCGGGCGGCTATCGCAATTGCCCACCGAAGCTAGAAATCTCCTCGCAGCAGCCGCGGTGATCGGAAAAGATTTCAATTTGGACGCTGCGGCACATCTAGCAGGGATAGGACTCGGAGAAGCCCATTCGGCGATCTTGCCGATTCGGCACCATCGGCTGGTTTGGAGCCGACCAAACAACACGGTCTCATTCGTCCACGACAAAATCCGCGAAGCGGTTTTAAGCGGCCTTTCGATTGATACGATTTCGAATATGCATGGCCAACTTGGCCGATACCTTGAGTCAAGTGATCCCAGTCAGTCTTATGACTTGGCATACCATTTTGACGCCGCCAAACTACACGAGAAAGCGCTCCCCTACGCATTGAAAGCAGCGAAAGAGGCGAGGGCTAGTTTTTCCCTGGAAAGTGCCGAACGTCAGCTTCAAATCGCCGTTCGCGCTTTGCATCATGCGACGTTGGACATCAAGCATAGCGTTGAAATGATGATGAGCGATGTTTTGATGTTGCAGGGTGAGTACGATCGCACGAACGATTGGCTGGATTGTGCGGAACAAACGGCTGCTTCCGATATGGATCATGCGAAGATCGCACTCATGCGCGGCGAGTTGTACTTCAAACGTGGCAACAAAGATCAGGCGGTGAAGTTCTTTGAAGCCTCTCTGATGCAGCTCGGTCAAACCGTCTGCGTGAACAAGTTGCAGCTCTGGTGGAACCTAGGTATTGAAGTCACGAAGCAGATAAGAAATTCGGTTCTACCTGCCACCTGCGGGAGAAAGTTAATTGAGCCGTCCGACGCCGAGAAAATGTCCTTTTCGTTGTATAGCCAGATCGCGCACGCTTATTGGTACACGCGGGACAAGTACTACACACTCTGGGCCCATTTGCGAGGGATGAATGCCGCAGAGCAGTACGCCCCGACAACTTTTTTGGCGCAATCCTATTCCGAACATGCTCCCGTGATGACTCTGTTGCGTTGGCAGTCACGGGGAGTCGAGTACGCGAATCGGTCGCTTGCGATTCGTAAGTCACTGGATGATGTGTGGGGTCAAGGCCAGTCACGCAATTTTCTAAGCATCCTGCTTTACTCCTTCTCTAGGTTTGATGAGTGCATCGAGGAGGCTCGCCTTGCCGTTTCGATTCTGGAAAGGACAGGCGATTATTGGGAAGTTCATATTGCTCGTTACCAGCTTGCTGCATCGCTTTATCGAACCGGCAAACTTGAAGAGGCTGTTCGACTAGCGAGTGAAAACTATCAATCGGCCTTCGCCCGAGGAGATTTCCAAGCAACCGGCAATATCGTTGCGGTATGGTCGCTTGCTTCGTTGGGACGTATTCCGGAAGAAACACTTCAGTTGGAGATTGATCGAGATGTTTTCGATTCACAGCGAAGTTGTGAGGTGCGTTTTGCAAAGGGTGTACGCGAGTTTTATCAAGGGAGCTTTGCCGCTGCCGCTACGTTGTTCAAGGAAGCAATCGCTATTGCAGAAGGTGCCGGTGTCAATAATGCCTACATCAGTCCGTGCTACCCGTGGCTTTGTACCGCATTGCGAAATCAGATGGAGAGCCACCCGGCGAAAACACCAGCACTTCGACGCCAGCAAATTCATGCGATCATGTCTGCGTCAAAGAAAGCAATGGCCGTTGGCAGACGCTTCACCAATGAACTTCCCCATGCTTTGCGAGAGAGTGCAGCTGCCTACGCGCTCACTGGTCGCTACGGAAAAGCAAGGCAACGGTTCCAACGCAGCATTGATGAGGCTTCGCGCCAAAACGCCTCATTTGAAAGGGCCCAATCACTTCTTTTACAGGCTGATTTTGGCCTCGAACTGGGCTGGGGCGTCGATAGGGTCGAGCTCAATCAAGCCAAAGAACTGATTTCTCGCTTGAAATCTACTGAAAAGAAACCCGATGCACTTGGTTCACTGTCGTTATTTGACCGATTTGACTCGCTGCTCGCGTGCGGTCGAAAGATTTCGACAAGCGTGTTGCCGTCTGAAATTTACGACGAAGTTTGTTCTGCTGCGAAAAAGATCCTTCGCGGCGAACATGTCTTTTTGGTTCTTGTCCCCGAACGCGCCGGGGATGATCTTTTAACGTTGCCTGAAGGTCGATCTTTCGACGAAGGCTTAGTCCTCGATACAAGGTTAGCTGAATCGACCGTTGTTCGCGGTGTCGAGAGTTGCATTGAGCGCGGCGTAGTGACGAGACGAGAAGGTGCGTTTCTTTGTAGTCCCGTCGATGTTCATGGCACTCCTGTCGCTTTTCTTTATGTTACCAACAAGCGAATATCGGGAGTCTTTGGTAACGATGAAGTTAGAATCGCTGATTACCTCACCTCCGCTGCAGGAGCCGCGCTGGAAAAGGCCGACGGCTTTCGGCAGCTTCAAGACCTGAATCAAAATTTGGAGAACAAGGTTCGGGATCGTACCGCTGCCGTGGTCCAGCGGTCCGAAGAACTCGAAAGGGCTTCATCACAACTTCGCGCGACAAAAGAAAAGCTCCAACAGGCAAAGGATGTCGCCGAAAAGGCGAATTCGGCGAAGAGCGAATTCTTAGCGAGAATGAGTCACGAAATCCGTACCCCTATCACCGGAATTTTGGGCTTTACCGAACTGCTGTTACGAGGTGTCGTCACTGGAGAATCCGATCGAACCACCCATCTCGAAACGATTCATTCCAATGGAACCCACTTGCTTCATTTGTTGAACGACATTCTGGACCTGTCGAAGATCGAAGCCGACAAAATCGAAACCGAAAAGGTTGCATGCGTCCCAGCGCGAGTGATCGGTGAAGTCGTCACGACGCTGCGATCCAAGGCGATTCAAAAAGGGATTGGCTTGAACATGCAATTCCTTGATCCAGTACCGGAAACGATCTTGAGCGACCCAACTCGTTTACGCCAAATCCTTACCAACCTTGTCGGTAACGCCATCAAGTTTACTGATAATGGATCGGTCAGTGTCAATTTGCAGACCAAGGGACCTAAAGACTCTCCGACTGACTTAGTGATCAGCGTCGAAGACACCGGAATTGGGATGACTCCCGAACAAACAAAGAAGGCTTTCGAACCTTTTACCCAAGCGGATACGTCCACGACTCGCAAATACGGTGGAACGGGCCTCGGATTGTCGATTAGTAAGAGGCTGGCGGAGGCGTTGGGTGGGTCGCTGGAGATATCAAGCATACAGTATCAAGGATCGAAGCTAACGTTGACGATCGCTGTTGAGAACGTTCCGAGCGGTCGTATGCTCACGCCTGATGAAGCGATCGCGTGTGCAGTAGAAACGCGAACCAAGAAGTTCCAAAAGGTCGATTTGCGTAGTAAACGCGTCTTGGTCGTTGATGATAGCGAAGCCAATCGCAAACTGATTTCTTTGTTGATAAAGGATTCCGGTGGAGAAGTTCTTACCGCTTCCAATGGGCAAGAGGCGGTGAAACTTTTGCTCGCTCAAAAAGTATTGGTCGACGTTGTTCTGATGGACATGCAGATGCCTATAATGGATGGCTACAGCGCGGCAAG
>JANOBM010000186.1:0-18195 GCA_031411655.1 Planctomycetaceae bacterium | reverse complement strand
CCCGACCGCACCCGTTGGCAATTTGTCACTGGAGGTACCTGGAAACGTTGAGATCAAGGCCGGTGCGGAAGTTATTCGACGGGACGTGAATCAGGAGGGAACGTTGACTTCCTTTGAAATTGTTCCGTCGCCACAGCCGATGTCGATACTTATTTCACTCAATAACAAGACGCTACGTGAACAGAGCACCGTGATTGCTCGTGGCGTACTGGTTTCGGAAATTACGCAGGGCTACGAGCGATTTCACGCAACGATGTCGATGAGTGTATTGAACGGGGCTACTGATGAATTTCGGTTTGCGATCGGCAATGATCTCGAAGTGAATTTGGTCCAGGGTGACTCTCTTAGTCGCTGGTCGGTGGAAAGTCTTGATGGACAAAAGCAGCTTGTAATCAAACTGCACAGCCCCACGACCGAGCGTGTCGTTCTGAATGCGAGGTTCGACCGCCCGATGCCAAGACTCCAACCCTGGCAATTCCCGGAATTGGAGCCTATCGAAGTCGCTGGCTATGCCGCGGTACTGGGCATTCTCGTCGACGAGCGTCTTACGGCAACTGCAATTCAGCCCGAGTCGCTCATCGCTATTGATACTGACGTATTGATATCGGCGTTGCCACAAGGTCTCGCTGCTCTAGCTCCAAACACACCTCCCCTTACGGCCATCGCCGCTTACTACGCCGCAGGGCCTAAGTACAAGTTGCTTTCGGAATTCAGTGCCCAAGCAGCGAGTTTGATGGTGAGTGCAAACTCGCTTGTGACTGTTTCAGAACAAGGCATTGAAGTATCGGGCGGGTTTTCATTGAACCCACTGCATGAAAAATTATTTTTCGTCGATTTCGTCTGTCCAGGTGATTGGACCATCGACGAGGTGAGAACAAGCGACCAACGCAAACTCCAATTTGATCGCTTCCCTGCGACCGATGCCGAAGCGGGTCAGGCCGACGCTAAGGCATCACGCATCCGGGTCGCTATGCCTGAAGGCGTTCCCCCCGGTGGCCATCTTGACATCCTTTTTCATGGCACGAGCACCCCTTCTGACTGGCTCGGTTCGTGGCAAACTTTATCTCTTCGCCTACCAAAATTTCCACTATTGAACACGGACAATCAATTTGGTGCGGTTGCGGTAATTGTGGAAGATGATTTGCTAGTCGCCCCCGAATCGCTGAGCGGACTGTTGGTGATGTCGGGCGACGAGAAGAGCAGCTTTCATTTAGCGGATGTCGATGCAGCATTAGCGTATCGATACAAAAATGTCGACTGGCAAGCCATGTTAAAGGTTAGCAGGTCAGTATCGCGGATGACTGCGCACGTCCTTTCATTTTTGCAGCTCCACCCCGAGGCCCTGAATTCGCACACTGAACTTATCTTTCACGTCACTCAATCTCATACGCAGAGCGTTTCCTTTTCACTCCCTGAATCGACGCCGGGCGAAGTTGCGATTCGAGGACTCAACGGCATCGAGGTAAATGAAAGCAGCAGCAACGTTGTGGACGGAAAGCGAATTTGGACAGTGCAGTTGGCGGAGCGTCAGTCCGATGAAGTTCGCTTGGCGATCGACTTTACCAAACGGCTTGGGACTAAAGACAAAACGAACTTCCAATTCCCCGTGGTAAGGGCGGAAAACGTCGACTATCAATCAGGAACGATTGCGGTCGAAGGACATGCAGAACTGGATATCGAGTTATCACAACATCCGCGACCCGTTGACATTGGCGAATTGGTCGATGCTCAATATCAAGTTGGAAAACGTTTGGTAGGAGTATTCGGTTACGTGGGACTTGACGATTTGGTTACCGCCAACGTTGCTCATGTTCCAGTTAAGCGTCTTCCATCGACGATTGTCGAGCGTGCTGAGCTTCTCACTCTCATTTCTGCTCACGGTCGGAGCCAAACGGCGGCGCGATTTCATCTACGTACCAAAGCAGATTATTTAGAGGCCAGACTGCCAGACGACGCTCAGTTATGGTCTGTGCTATTAGATGGAAAGCCAGCATTGCCACAGCGTGAAGGAAACCGCGTATTGGTTCCCCTATCGCCCAATCGTCAGACCACGATGCGGGATCTCCAATTAATCTACGAATGTTCTAGCAACCATCTTCGACTGCGCAGTCACGTGAGTGTGTTTGCGCCGGAACTCTTCGAACGTGACGAGCGGAATGTTGAAGGCATCTCTATACCGGTCGCCGACCTTAAGTGGGAGTGTGTTCTTCCCCATGGTTATCGTGTTGCCGCTATAGGGGATAATTCGTTATCGAGTAGCGCTGATGACGTATTCTCGCTTCATTGGCTGAGGCGCAGGTTGTGGGACCTCGGTGGGGGTAAAACCGAATGGTATAGCGGTTTATTTGCAAACAGGTTGTCGAGTGTTGAATCGAGTAGCGAGGCACCCAATGCGATGGCACGCACCAGCAGTGAGATAGATGGAAGTCCTGCTGACCTGGCGATAAGCGACTCATCCGGACCCGATCTTGCCATGCAACCGCCCCAGTCGGCCAACGATGACCTATTTGGATCGCAGACTACAGAAGGACAAGTCCCTATGGAGAATCAGGAGTCGCGATTAGACTCCCTGTCCTTGCCTGACGAACCCGATTCTGTACCCGCCCCCATTCCCGCAGCACCGCCCGCAGGAAACGTACCGGAGCCTGCGTTCGATTCACCTATGGTTCCGACTGAACCAGTTCCTACAAAATCAGAAAGCGGGTCGATCGATTCCTTCGAAATCGATCAAACAAAGGATTCCAAACTCGCGAAGGTCTGGGCATTGGAGGGCGTTCGAAGTTTAGCAATCCATATCGATACAGAAGTTTTGGGCGATCGAGTTCAATTGACCAGTTTAGGGATCCAGCCGAGCGTAACAGCAACAATCGTCCACCAAGCGAGGCTCAACTGGCTTGCCGCCGGGACTGGATTGTTGGTGTTTCTCGTGGGCATCTTACTTTTTCCTCCCCATCGCCGTCTTCGTTACCTATACATCGTCGCACTTATTGCTTGCCTCACTCCTCCGATCACTGGTTGGAGCGTCGAATTGGCGCCATTCACATCAGGTATACTTGCCTCGATTTTAGCGCTAGTAGGTTACTCGCTTGTTCAGTCGATTTGGCTGCGCCCGCTGAAACGCAAGCCCTCTCTTGTCGATGGCGTTAAAGCGAAAAACCTGAACATGCCAGGTACTTCGACTACCGTACTTCTGGTGTTGGCATTTCCCGCTGTCCTATTCTTTCCAGGCAACTCGATCGCTCAGGTTCCGGCGACCGCTGCAGAGGAAGTGCCCGGACAAGTGGTGAGTAGCCCACAGCAGTTGGCTCAGCTTTTGATGCTGCTTGGTGGGACGGACAAAGTGACATTGCCTTCTGATGCGGTTGTCATTCCCTATGACCCTTCGCAGTCGTCGGACTCCATGTTTGCTGAAAAGTTACTTGTTCCCTATCCGACCTACATCGCACTATGGAATCGCACCTACCCAGAGAAAAAAAGCGATGACGTTGAACCATCTACAAGCCATGCGTGGTCGGGTGCTGAATATGAAATGGAACTAAGCACTGACGATTCCCTTCGGATGACTGGCAAGCTATTCCTTGAACAATTTGTTGATCGCGAGATTGCGATTCCTCTTCGCCTCTCCGGATGCGTACTGGAGAATGTGTTGCTCGATGGCAAGCCTCCCCGCCTTCAAATGGTTGAATCTCAGACGCAACCTCCAGCACCGCCGCAGGACGTCAACGCCCCCAATGCAGATGCAAACGCAAATGCGATCAGCGAAACGTCGCCCAATTCGATGTTGGTTCTTCATTCCGCCGCAAAAGGTCGCAAGCTTCTCGAGTTCACGCTTCGTTGGAAGCTAGAGAAAAACAGCGGCTGGAGAGTGATGGATGGGATTGTGCCATCGAGTCCTGCCTGTCAGCTAACAGTCCGTGTTCCGAAAGCGGCGACAGAAGTCCGTTTCTCCGGAACGAATGATCGATCGTCGCATGAATCGACAGGCGATAACGAAACCATAGTCACTTCCCTTTCGAGCGACGGACGGCTGTCGATGCAATGGCGAGATAAGATCGCGGAAGCGACTGTTGATCAGGGACTCACCGTAGTGGCTCGCAGCGTTTTTGATATCCAAGAAGATTCGCTTAAATATGCCTGGCACGGAACATTTGAATTCCGCAACGGTCGAAGAGAGGCGTTCTCACTGCAATTACCAGGCGATTACTTAGTTCAAAAGGTGATCGGAAATAACATCCGAGGATGGGAAACGAAAACCGATGGAACGACTCAAACGCTCAACGTGGAACTACTCAAGGCGGTTGCGGAACGAGAGACACTAACGGTATTCATTTCGAAGCCACGAGAGATGGATCCCGTCAAATCTCTGGAGCTATCCGTCCCACAAATTAAAGTCCCCGACGCGATGCTACAGCAAGGTCATGTCGCTGTCCGACGAAGCATTCTGTTAGATTTAAGAACAGCCGATACCGACGGCGTCACCCGTATCGACGCACCCGACGAAAGTGAATGGCTTGCGGGACACGAAGATCCAGGCCCGCTCGCATTGCGAGTTTATCAGGCCTATCGGTATTCGCAGGTTCCGTTTGTTTTGCACTTCACAGTGGAGACCGTTCCATCGCGAAGCAGTGTTCAATTTCAAACACTTTTAAAAGTTACGCAGCGTGAATTGTCGCTTGAGTCGAGATTACTGATTGCCCCGCTGAATCGTGCGGTTTTTCGCCTCGAGATTTCACTTCCGGTCGAATGGAAGATTGAAAGACCGGAATTGGCTGGCAGCTTTCAATGGTCAATGATCGCAGACGGTGAGCGTCAACGATTGTTTATCTACCTGGCCAATGGGCAATCGGAGCCTTTTGCCATTGTTCTTCGAGGACGAATCGATCGTGAGATTGAAAATAACTCCCAACTGCCCTTACCGTCCTTCACAGTTTTGAACTGTCAGAAGCAAGAGGGAGCCATCGTGGTTCAGTCGGACCCAGCTTACGAAGTACGTGCAGAGAATTTACAAGGTTGTGAGTCCGCGCTGCTTGACTCCGTGAATGCTTGGCTGGCCCCCATTCAACGCGAGTCTGCTCGTGTCGCCATTCGGTTTACAGATACCAACTTCAGTGGTTCACTGCGAATAACAGAACGTACACCGCTTGTTAGCAGCATGAGCGTTTCCAATGTGAAGGTTACCGATCGGGCCATTGAAGAGACTATTTTTATCGATGCGAATATTCGCTCTGCAGGTATCCGTGAGTTCGTTTTTCTAGTCCCTGCGCACTTGGCGAATGCGAAAATAAGAGCACCGTTACTGCAGCGAAAAAACATTATCGAAGTCCCGGATCGAAAAGACGTTGTCCGCATCCAATTGATTCTCCAGAATGAGACCATGGGGCAATTCCGAGTCATTGTCGAGCATGATCATGAATTGGCTAAACAGCAACAATCCGTTCCGATTCCAGTGATTGAAACCGGGACGACGAAGCGGCGAATTATCACACTTGAGAACGCTAGTCGCGATGAAGTGGTGACAAGGGAGATCATCGCGATAGAACGAATTGAACGGTCAGAATTGATCAAGCAAATTCAAACGGATTTGCTTGTTGGCAAGGCGTCGGTAGCCTATTTGGTGAAAGAAGGCCCCGGCGACCCGACTCTGACCTATGAAACGCAGACACATGAGGCATTGGTCACCGTCGATGCGCGGATTGGCCTCGCTCAGGCGTTAGTCGTCATTGATGAACACGGTACCTATCGAGCGACGCAAGAGTTTCGAATAGAAAATCGCACCGAACCTTATCTAGAAATCGAATTACCTCAAGGCGCGGAGCTGTGGACCGCCAAAGTTGTCGACGAGCCAGTGAAGCCTTCTGCGGTCGATATTACGGGCAGTGAACAAGGCCGGCGAGTGCGACTTCCTCTTGTAAAGACAGCGGAGGGCGACCTCGATTATGTCGTTGTTGTAAAGTATGGTGGCCAGGTCGCAGAACCAAGCTGGTTTCGACGCATGGAGATTCCACTCATCCGTACGGTGAACATCAATGTTGAATTATCACAAGTTCGGCTTCGACTCCCCCAGGCTTATCGATGGTTTAGTTTCGACGGAACGCTTGGTCGTGTCGATAGCGAAACGGACTTCCAGGCAGGCTGGCTTTCGTTTCGCACACGACAGTTGTCCGATCTCACGCGCCTGCTGGGTAGCTCCGGCGCAAGCAATGACTTTTCCAAAGCTCGTGCAACCAACAATCTGAAGCAACTCAAAGATGCGTTGCAAAATGACAATGTTTTCTTTCAGCAGCAGCTAAGCGAGAAGACGGGAGAATTGCAGAAACAATTGCTCTCGAACTCAGCCGCGATCGATCGTGCGCAGCAGCAAATCGTCGCCACGGAGCAACAGCAGGCCGGAGTGGAGCGAGGCAATCGTTCAATCCTTTACGACTTGTTTGATAACCAATTCAATGGCCGATCGCTAAACGCCCTTGATGCGTTAGGTCAGAATTTCGATGTCGATACGTCCGCTCGGTCCGAGGAAGCGAAACCCAATTCAGAAGACGCAGTGGATACGGAGCACTTCCAACGCGGTTGGCTAGAGAACAACCAGTTGGGCCAAAGTAAGCCAAATGAATTGAAGAATGAGCAATTCTTGGAAAGTATTCAAGCGAAGGCTTCACCGCAGCGTGCTGAAGCCTTAAACGCTCCTGTGCTTGAGACAGCCAGGAAAAAAATGAGTTCCGGAGAATCGAATGGAGAATCTCGGGCCGGCGCCGATGACACGGCATCGGCATCGACTCGTTATCGGCTGCGGTTAGAACAGCAAAACGGCTTTCAAAATGGTAACGCATTGCAGCAGCAAACCCGCGTCGGAGTTCCTCCGAATGGGACGAATGCTCCGATGAATGCAGATCCTGCGATGATGGGAGACTTTGCTGTCCCTAGACAGTCCGAAGAGTTGCTGGGACCAGCGAGGGAGGGACAAGCAGTCACCGGCTTTGATACGAGTAGTGGTGGGTTGGACGGCGGGATGGGAGGCGGTGGCATTTCAAATGATACCTTCCGTGGTGGTCAGACCATGCCAGGCATCACGGGAGCGGCCAACGTGAATGGAGTGTTCGGGGAAAGGCCACCGTCCACTGACTTACCTGCCACCGGTTTTTTGACGAGCCTGGACGTTGATCTCCCACAGCGGGGCCAAGAATTTCTGTTTTCGACACCACGCGGTAACGCGCAACTGTCAGTTAAAGGCATTTCACATCAACTTTACGAGCGGCTCATCGCAGTTGTCGCCCTGTTGATTGGCGGGTTAATCGTCTGGCAACTTTACCGTTTGGTCGATCGCACGAGATCTAGCCGTTGGGGAATAAGATTGCTTGTGACTGGGCTTCTTTTGTTCGGCTCTATCAGTTTGCTCAATGGCTATTTACCCATTTATGGAATCCTTGCAATCCTGGCGGCAGTCTCAGTCATTGTTTCATCTTTCAGGGACAACGACGCACTAAAACTCGAAGGCAGCACACAGTGAGTACTGCGACTCACTTCGCATGCATTGCTCAGAAACTACGGAATAGCGAACCAAATCCTGTTACCCAAAGCCCGATTAAAATGATGACAACGAATGCAATGCGGTTGGACATTTTGTGACTGCTCCGGTGCTTGATAAGAGTTTCAGCGAACGCGACGGTTCGACTCTGTAATCCTAGGTCACTCGGACCAAAAGCATGGCGACGAGTGCAAAGCAGAGCGGTCATTACCGCATAACCCGAGATATTTCTTGCGGATAATGACTGTCACAACGGTTGCACAGGATCAAACCCGGCAACGCCTCCCGCTATCGCGGGAAAAACTTAGCGAGCGATTTGGCGATTTGTCTCCGCAGACTCATACAAACCGTAGAGGGTGTGTCCATCGAGATAGTCATCTTCGTGTGCACGGTTGTCGTTGAGAGGGTTTGCGCTAGCGTTTTTGCTCTACCGGAAATGCCTTGGCGACCACGGACTGACACGACTGCGTCTATCCAGTATAGGATAGGTGGCTTAGAAAGCTGGTGTCCCTGCTAGCCATTGCGACGGCTTGAACGACGTTCAAGCAAGCCACGTATTAGCCACAATCACAGAACTGACCTTTGAAACTTATTGCTGCATGCGCCTTCGGTTTAGAAGCCCTTGTGAAGCGCGAATTGATTACTTTGGGATACCTTGCTCACGTTGATCAACCTGGGCGAGTTTGCTTTAGCGGGGATTGGGGAGCCGTCTGTCGGGCCAATCTCTGGTTACGAATTGCGGACCGGGTTTTGATCGAGGTAATGAAGTTCGATGCGCCCGATTTTGATGCGTTGTTCGACACCGTTAAGGCGCTCGATTGGTCGGAATTCTTACCAGCCGACGCACAGTTTCCCGTCAATGGCAAGTCGCGTCTTTCCATGCTCACGAGCGTCCCTGCGGTCCAGCGCTCCGTTAAAAAGGCAATCGTCGAAAGTTTGCTGAGAACCCATAGCAGTCTGCCAGAATCCGGGGCAAGCTATCCCATCGAAGTTGCGCTGCTTAACGACATCGCAACCATCACGCTGGATACCACCGGACCGAGTCTCCACAAACGAGGTTATCGCAAACTCAACGCAGAGGCCCCGATAAAGGAAACGCTTGCAGCGGCGCTTGTCGACCTGAGTGTTTGGCATCCCGACCGTTTGCTTGTGGATCCTTTTTGTGGTTCGGGCACGATTCCCATCGAAGCGGCACTGATCGGTATGAATATCGCGCCCGGATTGAATCGCGACTTTGCCTGTGGGGAATGGTCGATCGTCCCCTCAACAATTTGGTCAGACACAAGACAAGAGACGCGCGATCTGATCCGACAGGATCGTGAACTACAAATCATTGGCAGTGATCGCGATGCGAAGGTATTGGACTTAGCGCGCTTTCACGCGGACAAGGCAGGCGTGAAGGGTCAGGTTCAATTCGAACATCGAGACTTTTTTGAATTGGAAAGCGGTGTCGAATATGGCTGCATTGTGACCAATCCACCCTACGGAGAAAGGCTGGAGGACGAAGATGCGATCCGCGATTTGTACATGGGCATTCCGGCCGTCATGCAGCACTTGCCCAGTTGGTCTTTGTTCCTGATTACAAGCTTTCCCCAGTTTGAAGGCCTGATGGATAAAGTAGCCGATCGCCGTCGTAAACTTTACAACGGCCGTATTGAATGTACGTACTATCAGTATCTTGGCCCAAGACCACCGCGTGGTCATTTTCCACCGCGGCAAAACTCTCCGATCGGATAACTTGAAGTCGTCGGATTACCTGCTAGAGAACCTACGGTTCGCTACGAAATGATTTCACCCACGACGCGGCCGTGGACGTCAGTCAAGCGGAAATCACGGCCTGCGTGGCGAAACGTCAAACGCTCGTGATCGAGCCCGAGCAGGTGCAACATGGTGGCGTGAAGGTCATGAGTATGGACCGCACCCTCGGATGTCAGAATGCCGAATTCGTCCGACTGACCGTAAACCAAACCACCTTTGACACCACCTCCAGCCATCCATGAGGAGAAACACAAGTTGTGATGCTCACGCCCAGCATGGTTCACTTGCTCATGGAAGGGAGTTCTGCCAAATTCGGTCGTCCAGACGACGAGGGTCCGCTCCAGCATGCCTCTTTGTTTGAGATCGGTCAGAAGACCAGCGATTGGCTTATCGATGGCGTTCGCAAGTCGTACGTGATCACCCATGTCTCCGTGAGAGTCCCAGTTTCCGCTTGACCCAACATCGATTAGCTCGAGGAATCGCACACCGCGTTCTGCTAGCCTCCGTGCAACCAGGCATTGCCAGCCAAATCCGCTCGTTGCGCCTCGTTCAAGTCCATATAGCCGCAGCGTCTCTTCGGTTTCCTTCGACAGATCAAAAGCTTCGGGGGCTTCGCGCTGCATGCCGAACGCTGTCTCAAAGGATCGAATCCGCGCGTCGAGTGACTGATCGGCGGACCGCTGCGCGAGATGCGATTGATTCAGTCGGCTCTGCAGTGCGAGCTCCATTTGTTGAAGATCCGTGTTCCGAGTTCGCGGCTGAATGTTGGGCAGCGGATCGGTTCCCGGCATGACGTGTGTGCCCTGATGGCAGGCTGGTAAAAAATCGCTACTCCAGGTTTGTGCCCCAGCGTAGGGTGCTGCGGGAGCCAGAACCATGAACGACGGTAAGTTTTGATTGACGGTTCCCAGTCCGTAGCTCACCCATGATCCCGCGCTCGGTCGCGCGAACTGAGCCGAGCCCGTGTGAGCGGCTAATGTCGCTTTGTCATGTCCATCGCTCTCGCAATGCATCGCGTTAAGCACACAGATATCGTCGATAACGGAACCCACATGCGGAAACAGATCACTGACCCACGTTCCGCTTTGACCATACTGCTTGAAGGCAAACCGCGGCTTAATGAGGAACCGCGTGTATTCTCCTGACTTATTGAGCCATCGTGAGGCCGTAATCGACTTGCCATGATCCGCGATTAGCTGTGGTCGATGATTGAAGGTGTCGATATGCGACGTTCCACCAGTCGAGTAAAGGAAGATGACGCGATCGGCTTTGGCTTTGTGATGACCGTTTCTCGCTGCCAACGGATTGTCGGAAGCCGCCTGAAGGCCGCTGCACAAACCAGCCAAAGCAATGGCTCCAAATCCGCCCGATGCACTGCTCAAAAACTCGCGACGTGTTTGTGACGTATTCATCGTGGATTTTACTATTTCTGGTATCACTTTTGTCTCACCGCTAATCGACATACAGAAACGCATTGCTCGTCAACAGAACTCGCGCCAAAGCCGCCCAGGCCGCGATTTCTAGCTCACCTGTCGAGTCCTTACTCGCAAGTTTCTCTCGATAGGCCGACACGAACGCGATCGCATCACGGACCACGCCATCGTCCGGGATTTGACCGTGCGCTGTTTCAAATGCCCAGCGCGTTTTGGCCTGCTCGTCACCAGGTACGGCTGAGACACGTCGCGCAAAGCCCTCAGACAATTCATGAACAAAGGGTGAGTTCATCAAAAACAGAGCTTGTGTGGGAGTCGTCGTTGGCTGACGAGACGCGATACTCTGATTGGGATCGGCAGCATCAAACAAAGCCAGATACGGATGCCGTCGATTTCGCTGGACCATTAAATAAACGCTGCGATGATTGGAATCGTAAACGGCATAAAACGGGTTATGGATAGTGAATCCCCATGTGTCGACCGCAGGAAACGGATGGGATTCGGGGACGTTTCGATCCAATCGACCACTGACCGCGAGCATGGCGTCTCGAATGGATTCAGCATCCAAAGCGCGTCGTGAGTACCGCCAGTGCCAACGATTGCCCGGATCAGCGACAAGGTTCACATCGTTGTCCACGCTGGCCAACTGATAGGTTCGCGAATTCATAATCAACCGGTGCAGCGACTTTACTGACCAACCCGAAGCGATAAACTCGCCGGCCAGCCAGTCGAGCAACTCCGGATGTGTCGGAAGCTCACCGCGCGAACCAAAGTCGCTCGGTGATGCAACCAGACCCTTTCCAAAATGCCACTGCCAGACGCGGTTCACGAACACTCGTGCCGTTAGAGGATTCGTGGGTCGAGTGATCCAGCGTGCGAGTTCAAGTCGACCGCTGCCCGAACCTGTCGGAACCAGTTCGCCGCCGAGCAATTCAAGATTCCTGCGAGGGATCTCATCGCTCAGCCGATCTGGCTCGCCGCGCAGTTGCACGCGACTATTGGTGGGCGATCCTTCAGCGACGCCATAAGCGACGGGATAGAGAGGCGTCGTCGCAATTGTTTGTCTGCGTTCCGTCAGCGCCTTGATCTCAGCGTCGAGCACCGCCATCCTTTGCTCAGCATCGGGTTCGACGGTTCGGGGAACGATGGGCCCAGAGCCGGGTACACCAAACGCAGTTTCACGCAGCCCGAGGTTGTCGAGGTCTCGTGCGCAGGCCGCTCCCGCGACATGCCCGATCCCGTCACAGATAAAGCAGTCGACCACACCGTCCCAGTTTGGCCCCGTCTGTTTCTCCTGAAATACGGTTAGATCCTCCAGTGTGCCAACGATGCCGGAGTAGGTCTTGGCGGTTGGGTCGATCGTCAGTCGAAGTGTATACCAAGTGCCGGGCTTGAGCTGCCGAATCACCTCCCACCCAGATCCATTTCGGATGGCAAATTCTGTCGCTGTGGCGCTGCATTCAACAGCCAGAGACTCCACAACGCCTCGACCGAGGTAAAACCGAAACGCGCCCTGCTCCTTCGACTCCTCAGCGGACCGGAAGTCAATCGTAAAGTGCATCTGTCTGTCAGGTGTCGCCCGCAATCCGTTTTCGAAGACGTATCGCAGCCCTTCGTTTGGTTGCCCACTTCCAAGCCGAACTCCCAACTTTCCCTGTGGATGAATATGGGTGAACGGACTCTGTGCTTCGGAGGTCACCTCGATAGGCCCGGCACTAAACCAAGGCTTGCCGATTGGTTTATCGGACTGCTGAGCTTCGAAACCCAAGTCGACTCCGCCGGCTAGCGAGTCTGGGTCAAGCTCCGACCGCTGGCGTTTGCGTACGACGATTTCATTGTCCAGTTGATCCAGTTGTTCTGCCTTCGCTTTCTCCCGTCTGGCAACTTCATCGGGAGGAACGAGAGGTGGAAAATGAGAGGGGTGCTTCTGTTCCTCGCCGCCAGGAAACGCCCACTGTGTGCTTTCCATCATCCCGTACAATGCATAGTAGTCGGCGGCTGATATAGGATCGTATTTGTGATCGTGGCATCTGGCACAGCCCAACGAGAGTCCCAACAAAGAGCGACCGACGGAGTCAATCGCATCCCCAAAATCGAGATACTGATAGTCAGGAGCGGCTTTGTATCCATAGCGTTTGCCGATCGCAAGAAATCCCGTCGCGGTCACTCGATCAGCATAGCTTTCTGGCGGACCGTTGAGAGCAAGAATATCACCGGCAAGCTGTTCGCGAACGAATTCGTCATAGGGTTGGTCGCGGTTAAAGGCGTTGATCACCCAATTGCGATACTTGCCTGCTTCGCGGACGGGATAGTCGGCACCATCGCCCGCTGTGTCTGCATACCGGGCGACATCAAGCCAATGTCGACCCCAACGTTCTCCATAAGTTGAGCGATCCAGAAGGCGATCGACCAATGTCTTAAATGCGTCCGCGGATTCATCGCTCAAAAACTCCTCAATCTCTTCGGGAGTCGGTGGGAGTCCTGTCAGGTCAAAGGTCGCTCGGCGGATGAGCGTGCGACGGTCTGCGTCCGCGACGGGCGACAACCCTTGCTTCTTGAGTTGAGCATGAACGAAAGCATCCACTGAGTTCCGTGACCAGCGGTCCTCGGCGTCCTGCGGTGGGACGACCGCTTGCAGAGGCTGGAAAGACCAAAACGACTTGGACTGATCAAGGCTCAATCGCTTTGAAGTCTCTTGGGTGGATTCACGTCGAGGATCCGACGCGCCCCGCTGGACCCACGCTTCGAGATCCCCGATTTCTGCCGCGGTCAATTTTTCGGCGTTCGGTGGCATTTGCAAATCGGGATCATCATGTCGAACAGCCTGAATCAGCAGGCTCTTGTCCGGCTCGCCCGCAATGACTACTTCACCGCGATCACCACCGCGCATCCACGCATCGCGCGAATCAAGTCGCAATCCACCCTCTTGCTTCTTCGCTCCGTGACACTCCTGGCAATGCTTGACAAGCAAAGGGCGCACACGGGTTTCGAAAAAATCTTCATCGCTCTGGGCGTGACAAAGGGGCCCATTGAATAGCAGCCATGTCATTACACAGGAGATAGCGCAGGGCCACCATAATTTCGCATAAGCGTTCATCACATGCCTCACTCGACTAACAGATCTTTTCTTTCAACAGCGCGACCGCTTTCTTGACATCGTCGCCTTTCAATATGCTGATGATGGCAACGTGTTCCGCATGGATCTCCATCGCGTCCGGATATTGGTCTTTTTGAGTGTCATTAAAGTGGGAACGAACCCGCCCCACGATAGAACTCCAAATGGATTCTAGATCTTTTTCATTGGCACGCCGAACGATCGAGCGGTGAAACTCGATATCGCACTCGGCAATTAACGCAAAGTCTCTGGCTAGACAGGCAACTCGCATCCGCTCCAGAATCGCGTGCCAGTGAGCGAAGTCGGCGTCGGTAAGACTGCCGAAGAAAGACTCGACCGCAAATGACTCAATCGTTCGGCGAATCTCAGTGACCAATTGGCACATGGCGTCGGACGGTTGCCTCGCAACTTTAAGTCCGATGTTGGGTCGCCCTTCCAAGATCCCTTCATGGAGCAACTGCTGCAGTGCCGCTCGTACTGGTGTTCGGCTCACTCCGAATTTCTCTCCCAGTTGAACTTCGTGGAGACGCTCGCCTACGCCAATTCGACCGCAGATGACATCGGTTCGAATGCGATCGGCGATCTGTTCCCTGAGGCTGAACACAAGCGGTGCGGAGGAGGAAGATGGAAAATCCGACATCAACAAACTCAATTCAGTGGAAGCGGGTCAGGCGTGGCTGTACGATGGACCCGAGTCCGTCGCTGACAACCGATGTTAAAGGACGGAAAGCCCCTTTCACCCCGCCCCGCTGCGGGCTGCTTTTTGTTGCGGCCACAGGTGACCAAAAGTCGACCATCCGCTTGACGGGACCCCGCCAAGTGTACATTGTATACAAAGAGCATTCAAGTCCCGCCCGGTCCGACCACACAACTTTCTGAATGACATGCCATGGAATCCAGCATGCATAGCACTGGGATTCTTTGCAGAAACAACGCGACATCGCCTCACACTTGCGGTATTGGCAACGCGCCAGCCGCCGGCAGGCGTTTGTTCTTCGCTTGCATGTTTGTCGTTTCCATGCCGTCGATGGATCGAATCTCATCCAGGGCGATTGCAGACGAGCCCCCGGCGAAAGCAGCGGCTGCGGAAATCGATTTTTTTGAAAAGCAAATTCGACCTCTACTGGTTGATCGGTGTCACCGATGCCATGGAGAAATGAAGCAATGGGGTGGGCTTCGACTCGACTCACGCGAGGCAATCATCACGGGTGGAGATAGCGGTCTATCGCTTGTTCCCAGTGACGGCCAGAACGGCGAGTTGCTGGATCGAGTCCGAAGTCTCGAGCCCGATTTGCGAATGCCTCCCGAGGAAGCGGGAGAGCCACTTTCACAAAGCCAGATCGACGATTTGGCTCACTGGATTGCAACCGGTGCGCCCTGGCCAGTGGAGACTTCACTCTCGAAGGCCAAAGAGGATGTGTGGCGGGATCACTGGTCCTTTCAACCGCTTCGTGCATCGGAGCCACCAGCGATCGGCGCCGAGTCGAAACACAGGAATGACATTGATCGATTTGTGATTGCCAAGCTGCAGGGAGCAGGGCTTCAATCGTCTAGCGAAGCGGACCGCAGAACGTTGATTGTTCGCGCCACCTACGACTTGTGCGGATTACCACCGACCCTGGACGAGATTCATGCGTTTGTTAACAACACCTCAAGCGATGCGTACGAACAACTGATCGATCGGTTGCTTGACTCACCTCGTTACGGCGAAAGGTGGGGCCGCCATTGGCTGGACGTGGCGAGATACTCGGACACAAAAGGATACGTCTACGGTCGAGAGGAACGTCGGTTTGTTCATTCGTCTGCGTATCGCGATTGGGTGATCAACGCATTCAACCAAGACATGCCGTACAACCGCTTTGTGTTGCTGCAGCTTGCCGCTGACCAAGTCACCCCGAGCGACCCCGCATCGCAGGTAGCGATGGGCTTCCTGACTCTCGGGCGGCGATTCCTTGGCTCTTCACACGATATCATCGACGATCGGATTGACGTTGTGGGCCGAGGACTTCTTGGCCTGACTGTAAGTTGTGCGCGTTGTCACGATCACAAGTACGACCCTATCCCGACAGCCGATTATTATTCGCTGTATGGAGTCTTCGCAAACTGTGTCGATCAACAGATTGAACTGCCTGGTCTGGCTGACAATTCAGAATCTGCTGATGCACATCGGCAAGGGTTACAAGAGCGAATCCAGAAACTGCGATCATTGACCGAAAGCGCACGAAGCGAAGGGAATCAACGGATTCGAGATCGCCTCAAGGACTATTTGCTCGCGCAGCGGGAGATCGAAAAGTATCCGGAAGTTGCCTTCGTGCAGCTTACAGGAAAGGACGAACTGATTCCGGCAATTGTACGACGTTGGCATGCGTTCTTGGCCGGCGCCGAGCACCGATCGGATCCGGTGTTCACCCCATGGGTCGCCTTCAGCAAGCTTCGCGACGACGAGTTCCCCTCACGCGCGGCAGAAGTGATGAAGCAACTGCTCGATGGTTCGATCGCCCTCAACCCAAGAGTCGCCAAAGCATTTGAAGTTCTACCTCAGTCGGCAATGGATGTGGCGGAACGCTATGCCTCGCTTCTGGCTGTCAATGATATGCTGTGGCAAAGTACCACCGAGGGCGATCGCGGCCTGCTCGAAGAGTGTGATCGCCAGTTGCATGATGCATTTTACGCGGCAAGCTCGCCGTGCGTGATTCCTGACGAGCCGATTATCAATACCGAATGGTATTGGGACAATGCGACAGGGGTTGAACTATGGAAAGCTCAAAATGAAGTTGACCAATGGGTTCTGCAATCACCTGCCGCGACTCCCTGTGCCGTCGTATTGAATGATTCTGCTGTACAACAAGATGCGTATGTGTTTCGACGTGGCAATCCGGCAACGAAAGGCGAAAGAGTTCCTCGACAATTTCTGAAAGTACTATCCGGTGAATCGCGACGCCCGTTTGCTAATGGAAGCGGACGGCTAGAGATGGCCAACGCGATCGTCGATCCGGCGAATCCACTGACCGCCCGTGTTTGGGTCAATCGCGTGTGGCAGCATCACTTCGGAACGGGGCTGGTTCGCACACCAAGCGACTTTGGAATTCGTGCCATCCCACCCAGCCATCCTGAGCTTCTTGACTATTTGGCGAGCCAATTCATCTTCAACGGTTGGCGTACCAAGTCGTTGCATCGCACCATTATGTTGTCAGCAACCTATCGACAGAATTCGGACGGACCCGATGCTGCCTCGGAGCGTGAGTTAGCACAAGAGCGAGACCCCGAGAACCGACTGCTTTGGCGAAGCAATCGCCGTCGATTGCAGTTTGAAGCTTGGCGAGATTCAATGTTGGCAACTTCGGGAGAATTAGACCTGACAATGGGCGGTCCAGGCACGGACTTGTTCGGCTCTCGGCGATCTGTCTACATCACCATCGATCGTCAGTACCTGCCAACGTTACTCAGCATTTTCGACTTTGCGAATCCAGATTTGCATTCGCCCGAACGCTCGGAAACCACGACGCCACAACAGGCCCTTTTCGTCATGAACCATCCGTTTGTGGTCGCTCGAGCCAAGAAGATTGTTGCCAAACTCGATGCATCGACCGCTGTCGATCAACTTTACAACACCATTCTCGGGCGAATGCCGACCCGCGAGGAAAGTTTGATTGCAGAGCAATTCTTGGTGACTGTAGAGCAGGCAGCCAGTGCCGAACAAACAGGCCGTCGTTCGGCAGCATGGAGCTACGGCTACGGCGAAGTCGATGAAACTCAGGGGATTCTCAAGTCATTTACATCACTGCCCCACCTCACGGGCTCAGCATGGCAGGGGGGCCCACAATTTCCGGATGCGACGCTCGGTTGGCTGCAGCTAACGTCGCAGGGCGGGCACCCCGGCAATGACCGGCAGCATGCCATCGTGCGACGTTGGACCGCGCCCGAAAAGGGAACCGTCTCGATGCAGTCCAAGATGATTCATCAGTCGACCGAAGGTGATGGCATTCGAGCCTTTATTATTTCCAGCAATCAGGGGATTCTCAAATCAACGACGCTGCAGAATCGCGAAGAGGATTTGAGTGTCGTAGCGTTGCAAGTGGAGGCCAATGAAACGGTTGACTTCATCGTCGATATCGATCAAGTGCTTAATAACGATCAGTTCCTTTGGTCTCCAGTCATTTCAATTTTGAATCCCGTTCGCGATGAAACAATTTCTTGGAATGCTGAGAAAGACTTCGTTGGCGAACCGGTCCATTTGCTCTCCCCCCTCGAGCAGTTAGCACAAGTGCTCCTGTTCTCGAATGAGCGAATGTTCGTACCGTAGTTTCCATCCATGAGACCGTGACCATGCCTTCAGAACATCGCACTACCGATTTGACTCGTCGCCA
>JANOBM010000185.1:0-11928 GCA_031411655.1 Planctomycetaceae bacterium | reverse complement strand
GCAGCAAAAGCGAATCCGGACAGCGCTGGCTTGAAAGGATCTGGACGGTGCTGGCAACATGCACGATGCAGAACAAATCACTCTTAGACATCCTTCGCGTGTCGGTCGACCACTATTTCCGCAGCGAACCTCCGCCACCGCACCTGGCAGTCGATTAAAATCGAACCCACACACGTCCAACTGGCTGGGTGACTGCGCCTATTCGTGAACAGTTACTGTGAATTTATGATAGTCGCCTTTCGCTCCGCGAAAGTAGCGTCCGTTAGAGGAAATTTTGCGAAGCAAAAGTCGACACTCTTCGTTACCCAACCAATAAATTCACAGCCTATTCGGGAATGCTGCCACCTCGAGCCGAGCCGCCATATGCAATCACTGCCTCCGCGACAGCATCGCCCAATAGCGTATGCTGACCCTTTCCACCGTTTGGCTCGACCACGGTAATCGATACGGACCTGGCTCAAGAGTAGTCGCCGCCCCAAGGAACTGTTTTAGCATTGCTGTTTCGCACTTTAGCCACCCAGTCAGCTGGTAGCCCAAATACGAACATCAGCGCAATCGATGGCTCGTACGCTTCGACCGAACGGGCCATGCCTGTGAGCGGAGCAACAATTTGTATTATTTCACCGAATTCATCTCGCTTGTTGGATCCCTTGTGTTCTCAAGTAATCAGTATGTTCTCTTCGGCTTCATCCAAAACAAACCCATCATTGCGTCTCACAACTGCCGATGCCGAATGGGCTCATGACGACTTCGCCATCGTCAGGAGCGGAAAGCACAGCGTTGCTGGCAAAAAAGAAAAAAAGGCAATAAGCTCCAATGGGTTCAATGATTAGCCTTCATCGAAAATGACAGAGCTAGTCCGATAGCTGTTACGATCAAAATCCACGCGGCCGCTCGTTTCGCTTCCTTATTATTTATCACCTGTTGACTTTCACAAAGTGACTGGCTTGTGACTGAAAGGCATCGCGACCACGCTGGTGATTAAACAAACTAACCGCCGACCATGCATGGGCGAGAACGCTCGGTCGATCGCTCTTTTCGGAGTGCAACTGAATCCCATGTGTCACATCGTTCCAAATTTGAAGCCTAAACGTCGGAAATACTTTCTTTGCACATTTGGAGCGACGGAACTTCTGATCCTGGGGCTGATCGGTTCTTGGATTTTTGGCGTCACGCTGCTCGGTGGCGAACATACAAACGTATTGTTGATTTGTGTTGATGACTTGCGACCTGAATTGAACTGTTACGGAGTTGAGTACATAAGTTCGCCGAACATCGACGAACTTGCCGCCAGCAGTAGACTTTTTGCCCGCCATTATGTTCAGTCACCCACATGCGGCGCATCGAGATACGCAATGCTGACTGGACAATACGGCGGGGCCTCGAATGAAGCGATGTTCGAGCGCGCGGCAAAAATTAGTCAAGTCCAAAAACAATCACCCACGCTTCCCGGTTGGTTTCGTCAACATGGATACACGACGGTGTCCGTCGGCAAAGTGTCTCATCACCCGGGCGGTCGCGGTGGCCGTGACTGGGACGACGACTCGATTCCGGAAATGCCAGAATCATGGGACAAACATTTGTTGCCATCGGGACCGTGGCTCCATCCCCGCGGTTGGATGCACGGACTTGCAAACGGTGAGATTCGGATCGACCCGAGCAAGATGGACGTGTTCCAGTCAGTCGGTGGCGACGATTCGATCTATCCGGACGGACCGTCGGTCGACGAAGCACTCACTCAATTGGACATTCTTGCTAGCGATGGCGGTAAGCCTTTTTTCCTGGCCGTCGGAATTCTTCGCCCGCACCTACCGTTCGGGGCACCGGCGAAATACATGCAGCCGTATAAGGAGCTAACGCTGCCCGCCATTCCGCATCCTACCAAACCGAAGGGGATAACCACTTGGCATGCGTCGAGCGAGTTCATGAACTACAACCGATGGGGGCGCGATCCCAACCAGGATTCGAAGTTTGCAGACGAAGTGCGTAAACACTATGCCGCATGTGTTTCGTATGCAGATGCCCAGGTCGGGCGACTGATTGAACGACTTAAAAAATCAGGCGGCTGGGACAACACGATTGTCGTATTGTGGGGCGACCACGGTTGGCATCTGGGTGAACATGCGATTTGGGGAAAGCATACATTGTTTGAGGAATCGCTCCGTGCACCGCTGATCATCCGACATCCCAAGATGCACTTGCCTGGCAAAACGACAGACGCCATGGTCGAGTCGATCGATTTGTACCCTACGTTATGTGACCTTGCCGGATTGCCAAGGCCGGAATCACTCGAAGGAACCTCGTTGGTGCCGATCCTGGAGTCCCCCGATGCCCCGGGGCATGCCGCCATTTCTTACTTTAAGCAAGCCAGAACGATTCGGACCGATTCTCACCGACTAATCTCGCATAACGATGGCTACATTGAGCTCTACGATCACACGACGAAGCAAGGAGAAACCGCAAACGTCGCCAAGCAGCATCCGGAACGAGCAAAATCGATGAAAACAATTCTTGACATGCGCCGGCCACGGTCTTAGTGGCGGCGGTTTATGTTGGTGCGAGGGACTCGTTTGCAGGAGTAGGGTAAACATCGATTGGGAAATGCTACGAGTCTCACCATCCCTTTTTTGTGGAATGAATTCGCATCGCGACTTCAGCGGTCTTAAAGAACTAACTTCAAAAACGACCGCTCGCGAAATCTGTTGTACTGCGTAAAGCTTGATCGGATGCCCGAGCTGACCCACTGAAATCCCCAAAAAGACTCGAGAAGTTGATCTCCCGCTTTGACGGTATTTCACGTGCGATTGCTCAGTTTATCCCGTAGTCCGAAAAATGGGGTCCCCTTCAGGACTCGACATGGTCCGCACTGAAATCAGTAACTCGTTGACGTCGATCGTAGTTGCGAGCTGCCTTCCCCAATGCCTACCGCACCGGAAAGCTCCGTGAAAACTTACTCTTTGGCATCGGTTTACCAAAAGATTGTCGAGCGGAGGAATCATTTTTGGTATGGCATAAGCAACCGTGTGTTTGGAAGCGAATGCCCAATAAGGTTTCCAGATGATTGAGATAAGTTTGCATTGACGACCATCGCTCTGCCAAGCATAGTACTAGCGTCCTAGTATTTCCTGAGCTCACAAATCAGGATTTGCGATTTGGCTGCGGTTTGCGAAGCAATCCGCAAGCCGCTAACGGCTTGGTGTAAACCGCGGTTGCCCTCGGTTTTCGGATAGTTTCTTAGTCATCCGATTTAAGATCGGGTCGCAATAGGAATGAAGGCTTTTAACGTTAACAGAATGGCAATCGAGCAAGATGATCACTCGACAACGGCTTTGGTTGAGATGGCAACCGAAGTGGCTAAGCATACCGACTTAAGCTGATATAAATGAATAAATTGCAAGAGTTTTTCGATCGATTCACGCAAGAGAGCGCCGTCGTCGACATCGCGTCGGTGATGTTAAACCTATTGATTGCCGCGTTTTTATCGTTCGTAATCGGCAGGGTCTATATTCGGTACGGGACGTCGATCTCGAATCGTCGGATGTTTGCATCCAACTTTATCTTGCTTGCCTGCACAACTACTTTGATCATTACAATCGTTAAGTCATCCCTCGCTTTATCACTAGGCTTGGTAGGAGCGTTATCCATCGTACGCTTCAGAGCGGCCATCAAGGAACCGGAAGAGCTTGCTTTTCTGTTTGTTACTATTGCCATTGGACTTGGATTGGGCGCTGATCAAACGCTATTAACGATTCTGTCAACAGGTTTAATCATGGGACTGGTTTGCATCCGCGGAATGCGGAGCAGCACTCAGTCAAGCCAGAATTTATATCTCAATGTCGTTAGCAACGCGCCGAGTGCAATTTCACTTTCGAAAATTGTCGAATCATTGAAAACGAATTGCGAGTCGGTCGAGCTTCGACGATTTGATGAACGACCGGAAGGTATCGAGGCATCGTTCTTAGTTGAGCTGAATGATATCAGTCGCTTGGAAGCGACGGTTGCCGAACTTCGCCAGGTGAACGAATCCGTACAAGTGACGTTCAGTGACCATCGAGGCGTTCTCTAAAACGTTCCTGTCAGTCGCACCTGGTTTGACGAGTGATCCATGATGATTATTAAGTCGCGAACGGCTAGAGACGTTGCTGCTTCAGGGGGTGTCCTAACAGCATCGCGATTCAGTTCTAGAAATAAGGCGGCCTTGGCGATTCTATTGATCGCTTTGTCTGGAGTGACATTGTTGGCTGGTGGCGCAATCGTTGGTATCACCGCCGAACGCAAAGACCTACTTACGAAGTTGAAGAGAATCCATCCGGTAGAAACGGTGCGAAACTACTTCGGTAGTTTGGGCGTTCACTCCGACCATATTTTTATCGACATCAAACACACTGATTTTCAAAAGCTTAAGGAATGGCGCAAGTTGGCTCTTGAGCGGGGCCAGATCACCTCAGATTTGAAGGAGGCCGTTCCTGCGAAGGTTCGATATCTTGACCAGCAAATGAAAGCGGAGGTGCGTTTTAAGGGTGAATGGACGGACCACCTTGGAGCCAATAAGTGGTCACTTCGTATCAAGCTCAAAGATGACAATATTCTTTGGGGGATGACCGAGTTTTCGATTCAGCATCCCCGCACTCGCTCCTACATTTATGAGTGGATTTACCACAAGGCACTTACGCGGGAGAAGATCGCAGCGCAGCGATATCGATTTACTAACGTCACGGTGAACGGACTAAATGAGGGCGTATTCGCAGTGGAAGAACACTTCACCAAGCAGTTGATCGAGAGCAATCGTGCTCGCGCTGGTGTGATCCTCCAGTTTAGTGAGGATTATCGGTATCAACCGTTCAGCCACAAACCTGGTGTAAATTCTGTATCTGCGGACTCAGGCATTGGTGATCCAGAGTCAAGCGTCCCGCGGGTATATGGCGAGAAGAGTGTCGCTGAAGATCCTGCACTTCAGAAGCAGTATGCGATCGCGGAGGACCTCTTAGAAGCATTTCGTGTCGGTCGACTACCAACTCATCGAGTCTTTGATGCGGACAAGCTTGCGATTTACTTTGCCGTTTCCGAACTGACAGGTGGGACCTTTGCGGCCTATGATTGGAGTGATATGCGGATCCTCTACAATCCGCTGACGTCCCTCCTAGAGCCAATCGGCGTAGAGGGCAGCGTCAACCCAGATGGTATACCGACCATCCTTTGTGCCGAACTTGCTGATCCTCAGAAGTCGTTCCACCGGCGCCTCTTTGAAGACCCCATCTTTTTCCGCAAGTACTTGCAGGCAATCGAAAAGGTTTCGCAACCGGCATACTTGGAAGATCTGATGGCGGAGATCGAACCAGAGCTAGAGGAGCAATTGCAGATCATTCACAGCGAGTGGCCTTATTGGCCCTACGATCCAGATGTTTATAGAAGGAATGGTGCAACGCTTCGGGCTTTCCTGAATCCGAACAAAGGCTTGCATGCCTACCTTCAAAACCGTGGGGACGACGCGTGGGTTTTCGAAATGGCAGCCATTCAGGTCATTCCCGTGGAAATCCAAAAAATAACCGCGGGCCCAGTCGTATTCTTACCCGAAACCGATTGTGTTCTTCCCGCAAAGCTACCGAAGCAAGTACTTCAATACGAATCGCATCGCTTCAAGATGACACCGAAGTTGGATTGGTCGGAAGAATGGCTCGGGTCTATGAAAGTACATTATCGCCTTCTGGGCTCCAGTATAGATCGAGAAGCCTCTGTGTACCCCAATCCCCGAATTGATGAGGCTCGATTCAGCACGGACCCAATTCGCCAACAGCCTAATCATTCTGAGTTTCCCTTTCTTATTACTGACGACAATTCGAAGTCGATTCGCTTTTCGGAAGGGCAACATCGATTGGACAAGTCGTTGGTATTGCCTCCGGGGTATCGCATTCTGGCCGGCCCGGGCGTCGCTATCGAATTAGCACCAACTACAAAGATCATTTCCTACTCACCACTTCATTTTGTCGGTGACGAGCTTAAACCCGTTAAGATTTTTTCAGCGGATGGGAAAGGACAAGGGTTGACAGTCTTAAAGGCAGGTAGCGAATCGTTACTCCGCCACGTTTCTTTCAACGGTCTGACAAACCCAGATGATAGCGGATGGACTCTCACGGGAGCCGTCACGTTTTACGAATCTCCCGTTACGCTCCGTCAATGCGAGTTTCGAGACAATCAGTCGGAGGACTCGCTTAATATCATGCGAAGTGAATTCGTGATCGACCAGTGTATTTTCCAAAACTCACCATCAGACGCCTTCGATGGCGACTTTGTTACCGGATCGGTTACACGGTCCAACTTTAGCGACATTAAAGGCGATGGCGTCGATGTATCGGGAAGCCAAGTGAAACTTGTCGATATCTTTGCCCAGCGAATGGGTGACAAAGGGGTCAGCCTGGGCGAAGGTTCGACGGGGCACGGCGAGCGAATTCTTGTAATGGATTCTCGAATCGGGATGGCGGCGAAGGACCTTTCGGAGGGGGTTTTTACCGATGTAGATATCACCCGCTGTGAGTACGGATTAGCCGTATTTCAAAAGAAGCCGGAGTACGGTCCGGGCAGGTTGGAATTAAAAGATGTTTCACTGGAGGATGTGAAAGAGAAGTATCTCATCGAAAAGGGCTCGCGACTGATCATCGACGATGAAGATCGAAGTTACACGCATGAATCAGTAAAAGAACTGCTCTACGCCGAAGTCGAAGAGGCCTCGCCTCGCTGATCCATTGCGGACGAAGGACGTGATTTAGCTTGAACGGTTTGATAATACTGGAAGGTTCGTTTTCAATGAACATCGTTTTCCGATCTAGTCGCCAAGGCTAAGCAATATGATTGCGTCCGCAGACCCGGCACTGTTTCGTTACGAACGCAAATTCCACATAACGGAATTGTCTCGCTCAAATGTCGAGGCCATCGTACGAGTGAACACAGCACAGTTCTCAAGGATTTTTGAGAGCCGATGGATCAATAATATTTATCTCGATACTTGGACGATGAGCAGCTATCACGAAAATCTAGCGGGTAATTCGCATGATCGAATTAAGTATCGAATTCGATGGTATGGCGACCTGTTGGGTAAGATCGAACATCCGGTTTTGGAATTGAAGATCAAACACGGTGATGTCAATCGGAAGGTTTCGTACCCGCTTTCGCCAATTAATATCCCCCAAGGATTGTCATCGAAAAACATCCGCGATGTACTGGCAAGTTGCGATGCGCCACCTTCACTTCGGGGAGAGTTGTTAAAGCTCAAGCCGATGATCGTCAACCGTTACCATCGAAACTACTTTCTTTCGGTAGATCACCAGTTTCGATTGACGATTGATGGGGATATCGAATTTTATGACGTCTCTCGAAACGGCGGGCCGATGCGATTTCCGCAACGCGACCGCGACTCGGTAGTACTAGAGCTGAAGTATTCAATAGACGCGGCAAGCCGGGCGAACGCCATTAGTCAACAATTCCCTTTTCGAATGACTCGCAGTTCCAAGTACGTTAACGGCGTTGAACGAGTCTTGTGCACGTAACAATGATCCGATTCAAATGCGACGGTAGCCACTAGCGAAGGTTAAGACGCGGTTGTCGCGTTGCCTAGCGCCGCTTTACTCAACCGAGTGAATGCTATCCACCGTACCGTCGCCGCTGCGGCGTCCCCGGCCAAGACAGCGAGGGCTCCGCCGAAAGTTCCGAATGGACGAATCAACAAGATCGCTAATGTCAGTGTGATGGTCAGTGAGAGAAGACTGGCGCGAAAGCTCAGGTCGGGTCGCTCGAGAACGCGTAGTCCATGAATAGCGCCGGTTTCCCAAGCATTGACCAGAATCGCCAAAGCAAGAACGGCTACGGTGGGTCCTTGGTGTTCATATTGGTCTCCCGAATAGAGCACTGCAACGAGCCAGCCTCCACAAAGAAACAGCACGCCGCAGTACAAGCCCATCACACTGCCGAGTAGTCGCGTTGCTTTCCAGACGACTAGTCGCAACTGCTTGACTCCACCGTCGGCCATCGCACGAGCCGCTTGGGGCTCTAATAAATTCCCAATACCAATGACAAATGGATTGGCAGCTAATAGCAGCGTCATGCTGGCCGTGTACACGCCCGTCGCGGCCGTTCCCAAGGCTGCGGCGAGAAGCCAATAGACTGCGTAAGTCTGTACTAACGCGGCCACACGCGTCGCTGCGATCCACCGCCCCAGCAGCCAGCTTTTTCGTAATTCAGGAAGGATGCGTTGCCAGCATATTGAAAAGTCCCCTCGCATTAACGCCAATGTGCCGCCGCCGGCGATCGCGCATGCTAGTCCCATCACAGCATAAACGTTGACCGCCGAAAGCCTTTCGGATTGCACCAAAACCCATAGTCCGCCGAGCTGGATAGCAGCGGCAATACTATCGAGTGCTAAGACGACTGAGATTCGCAAATGAGCAAATGCGAAGCGACGCACAAATTCCCTCAGTAAGAGCATGGGCATTGCGCCGACCAACATCCAAATCACCAAAGAGCCTTCGTCTTCGGGCCGCATCACGGTCAGTCCAATCGCGACCAAAACGAGACAGATCGAGGACAGTGCCATGAGCATCAAGCAGTGCATCAATACGCTACCAGCATATTCGTGTCGAACACTGCCAGTCAGCCTATTTCCATAGATCGTGTAGGGCATTGAAAAGACGGCTGTCTGCAAGTTTGTGCCAAGCACAATCAGCGTAAATGCAAGTGAATAAACACCCAGTTCCTCAGCACCGCAAACTCGCCCAATCAAAAGGGTCGTGAGGAAGCTGGTGCCACTTACAATGGCTTGGTCAATTAGCGAAAGAAAGAGATGACGACTCCTGCCGTTACCAAAACCGAAAGCCAGTGTTTTTGTCCATCCTTGCTTGCTTCTGATCGGCAACTCGCCCGATCCGCTAACTTGTTCAATAACGTCGACGCCGGTGCATTGGAGAGTGTCCCCCTCCATGGAATCCGCAGTCGGTGTGTTGATTCCCCGAGTAGCGGCGTTGGGATGGGGTTTTGACGTCATGCGGATGTCGTGGATAAAAACGACGGAAATATACTTCGGGGGGCAATTGGCCTTGCGCGAACTTACAATGCGGCCAACTACACCCTCGCCACCAGGGGCCGAATTCTGACTGCCCCGTTTATGAACAACGCATCCTAATCACTGATTGATGGGAGATCTTAGACCGAGACCACTCCCAAGTCGAGCATATGAAGCATCACAAGTTCGCCTTTACCCACGCTCGCTCGTAAGTTCGACGGACCTTCTTTTGGGGAAAATGCTCGCTTTCGACGATGGTTGTGGAATTCAAATGATCGGCAAAGCTTGTTCGTCCATGCAGTATGCGGGAATCGTGTGTAATCAGTACGTCACCTGCTTTTAACATGAGTCGCAACTGTAGGCGGCTCAACTCCATGGCGGAGTCGAGAACGTCCATCGCCCAGGCCTGTTGTTCGGTGATTGGTTCGCCAGCCTTCACATGCGCGGATTCAAGGTAAGGCCGAAGGTAGCGGAAATGGGGTCGCGATTTCTCGTCGTAGGTAATGATGGGTGCCTGATAAAGTGCATCGGCGATTCCACGATATTCCCAATGAAATGGTCCGCGGAGGATTTCCAAAGCCTCAGGGGCAGTTTGCTCCAAGTATTGATGAATCAAATCGGCGTGGGTAAGTACTGTTTCGCCACCAATCAGAGCTGGTTCCACGCAGCCGAAAACGAGAAACTCCCACGGATCGGGCGCATTCACATTATCCGTGTGTAGCGAGCCTCCCTCGCGAGTTTGATGATAGCGGGCACCGTCACTCATTCGTCGTCGGCGATCTCGGTCGTAGACGTGAATCAGTCGATTTCCATCACTGTCCTGAACCAGCAATTCGCCCAAGCAGTTCGCAAGAATCCATACAACGATTTGACGCTGCCTCGGCGTATAGCCTCTATTGATGGCCAGCACGAGAACACCACACCCATCGATTAAATCCTTCCCATAGGTCGCCACTTCTTCTCGCAGGGCAGTGGGGATCAAAGGTGGCGGGACTGAGAAGTTCCAATCCTGCTCAGTGGTGACCAAACGTCTCAGAAGGTTTTCTGCAACGGGAGTCAAAGAGACATAAAGATCGGACGAGTCTACCTTGGCCCGCTGCCAAACCTGCGACGCTTCCATTCCGGCACGAAGTGATTGGCCTGAGGACTGCGACAAAAACTGCATTTCGGGGGCCTTGAAAACGAGTGGCAAAGCGAATGCCGCCAGTTTAATTTCACGCTCGAAAATCAGGTCCCAGATTTATTCTTGGTGCTGCAAGTTTGAAAAAACTTTTCCGAATGTCCGGTTAAAACCATGAATGTCGTCGACGGTTAAGTCACCCATGACCGCAATGCGGAAAATCTTCCCGTTGAGCGATCGCTGACCAGAATAAATAACATAACCAAATGATTTCAAATTCCTGAAAAGCGCTTCGAAGGAAACCTTAGGTGGCAGGTGAAAGGAAGTCAGAATTGCTGAATAGTCTTTCTCGTTGCTTAGCAGTAAACGATGCGACTGCGATCGAAGCCCGTCTCGCACAATTTTGGAAAGGCTTTGGTAATGCGAGTGGCGACTTTTCCAGCCGCCTTGCTCTTCCAATTCGCAAAGGGCAGCTTGAAGTGCATAGGTAGCCTGCACCGCAGGCGTAAACATTGGATATCCCGACTCCTGCTCTTGGAAGTTTCGGAACAGATCGAGGTAAAGGCAAGGAGCGTCCGTTGTCGCAGCTTGCAAAGTATCTCGCCGTGCCAGGACAAACGAAACCCCTGGGACTCCTTGTAGACACTTGTTTGCGGTGGCTGCACAAGCCTGCAAATTCCATTGACCAAACTCAATCGTTTCGCCCCCAAAACTGCTGACCGCGTCGAGTAGCATGTGAACTTTACGATTGCAACATATTGCACCCAAGCCCGCGATGTCATTCAATCGACCCGTGGTTGTCTCATGATGCACGGCCAGGACATGGGTAAAGCGATTATCGACAGCCAACCGTCGATCCACTTCCGCTAGGTTGATCGGTTCCGTCGCATCACTCGATACGACCTCGAATTCCTTTTTGTGAATTTGCAACATCGTCGCCATCCGCTCACCATAGATACCGTTGGCGACGACTAATGCTTTCCCTTCTCGGGGAACAAAGGACCCTACCATGGCTTCCACTGCGGCGGTCCCCGAACCGGTTAGCAGTACCGCGCTGTAGTCCTTTTTTGCGTTTTCATAGACATGGGCGAGCCGCTCACGAATGTCCGCTTGGAGGACGGTGAAATCGGGATCTCGATGACACAAGTCTTCGCGCAACAGTGCATCGCGCACACGGCGACTTAGCGTGACGGGACCTGGATTAAGCAGGCAGATGCGTCTTGGAGTGGTCGTCATTTTCTTCTTTGCAATCTCAGCGCAAAAGCGAATCCATAAAACCTTTGAGACATCCATGTTGTCGATTCGCGTGTCACTTACTTTGCCCACCTTTGTGAAAAACCCGAGACAAAACTTCATCCGTTAGGTCTCCATAAAGGGGTCCGTTGTTGACTTGATGAAAATTGATCTCTTGGAACGTCAAATTCATTTCCATCAGACAAGGATTGCAATCGGGATCGATGGTGATATCCCAGGAAACGCTGTCGAAGTACTTGAGGTCCTGATGTAGCACTTTTACGAACTCACATGCCGCATGCCATCCGGGCACGACGAACCCCCGAAAGACCTTTCCGGTCACCGGGTGAGTATCGTGTTTTTGAAAATACTTGGTGGTTGCATGGTCGTTAAGCCGTCCATCTGCGTCGATACCGCACGGGATGCCGCGATTGTCAACGCACCGCCCCATATTTCCTAGCCTCAACACGGCAGAAATCACTTTGATTTCATCATCCAATCGAAGGGTGTAGAAGCGAATCGTATT
>JANOBM010000184.1:0-36251 GCA_031411655.1 Planctomycetaceae bacterium | reverse complement strand
ATGAAGGCGGCTTCAAGCAAGCCGCACTGTATCAAGGTCGGTGGAAGGGCATTCGAAGTGGTAGCATCGACGCGCCCGTCAAGTTGTACGACCAACAAACGGATCCTGCGGAAAAGATCGACATCGCTTCCAAGCATCCCGACATTGCCACAGCTATCGGTAAGTATTTGCAATCAGCTCGCGACGATTTGTCCGAATGGCGGCCAAAGTGGTAATCGGTCTATTTAATGACGTTCACTCCATCGCCACCAGCAATCCCACGATTAATAGCATGAAACTTTTTCTCGCCCTTTTCTTAGCGGTTTTTGGGACGGTGGCGTTGACGGCTGCCGACGAATCGTGTCCGCCTAACATCGTCTTTCTTATCTCCGATGACCATGCTTGGACCGACTATGGCTTCATGGGACATTCGCAAGTGGAAACACCGAATTTGGATCAACTCGCGGCGCGAAGCGTCGTCTTTCCGCGCGGGTATGTACCCACTGCGCTTTGTCGTCCTGCTCTCATGACGCTGCTCAATGGGCTCTACGCACATCAGCACAAAACCAGCGGCAACGATCCGGCACTTACTCCCAACGCTTCCGAGGGCAAGGCCGTCAATAAAAAAATAGGACCGCGTCAAATCGAGGAGTCCAAGGAATACGCCTCCTTGCGCGAGGCGTTGATTTCCCACGTTGATCGGTACCCGACGCTTCCAAAGTTATTGGGACAACGTGGCTATCTCAGCCACCAATCAGGAAAGTTATGGGAGGGAAGTTATCAACGGACTGGTTTCACGCACGGAATGACTCGTGGCTTTCCGAAACCCGGAGGTCGCCATGGTGATGATGGATTAACGATTGGGCGGGAGGGATTGGCGCCCGTGTTTGAGTTTATGGATTTGGCTCTCGCCGAAAAGAAGCCATTTTTTCTTTGGTATGCACCCATGATGCCGCATACGCCACACACTCCCCCCGATCACCTTTTTCAGAAGTACAAGGCGAAAGGCATTGAATCGGATTTCGTTGCTCGTTACTACGCTATGGTTGAGTGGTTTGACGAAACCTGCGGTGCATTGATCGACCGGGTGGAGGAGCGGGGTTTGACCAGTAACACGCTCTTTGTTTACGTCGCCGATAACGGATGGATTCAGGATCCGGTAAGTGCGGGATATGCACCGCGGTCGAAACAATCAGCCAACGAAGGGGGAACACGCCAACCAATCATGTTCAGTTGGCCGGGCGTTTTTCAGCCTGGGAATCGGGGAGAACAGCTTTGTTCTAGCGTTGATATCGTGCCAACCGTGCTTGCGGCTGCAGGAGTAACAGTTCCTCAGAATCTACCAGGTTACAACCTTCTTCCTATGCTTCGATCGGGTGCCGCATCGCCCCGTGAAGTTGTTTTTGGAGAGACCTTTTCACATGACATTGCCGATATTGAGCAACCCGAAGACAGTCTGTTGTATCGCTGGGTGATCGAAGGCCAATGGAAACTATTGTTGACGTACGACGGAAAGCTCGGGCGTTATGCTAGTTCCCATCCGATGACCGAAAAGCGTCCGCAGCTTTTTGATCTCATTAAGGACCCGCATGAAAATCAAAATTTGGCTTCCTCCCACCCTGAAGTGGTCGCTCGACTCGCAGCCAAGTTACAGGAATGGTGGCCGGTTACCGAACGGAAATACCTGTCGACGTTTGTGGAATAGCCCTCGCGGCCCACGATAGACCGACAACTCGTTTAGGACGCAAAAACGTGTCGAAGTCTTTTGGCATCCGTTCCTCAATGGTTAGAACGGGAACAGTGTGCCCGCTCGGATAGAGCTTGATCACCGTTCCAACCCGATAGGTCTTATAGAGCATCGGTACGGAGAAAGTCAGTTTCGTTCCTCTACAGCCATATTCGATAGGAAGCGGCTCGATGGCTGTCATTTTGACTCCAATCATTCGGTCCGGGACGTTTTGTCCAACGTTGGGTTCCCACATTCGGAGTGAAGTTGTGGCCGCGCTGAAATCATGAGTCTGCCTCTTGAAGTGTGATGCCAATAGTTGGCAACAAAGCGATGCGTCCAACAGCTTGGCACGCGAACATTGGCCACGAGAACATTGACGTCGTGTCTTTGTTGCGAGGTGGGATGGAGGAGAGAAGCTACGCGAAAATCCAAAGGCAAATCGCGATCCAAACTTACCTGAAGTTAAACGGTGACGATTTTATGATTCCTTTCACCCCAACCTTCTATCGGCATAATGTTAGGCTCTTCCGTTGTCTAGAATTTTAATGATACGGTGAGCGCATGCTCAATGGAAACAACTGGTACTTTCTCTTCTCCTGCCTGTGATAGGTGCCATGCAAAAACTTTATACCTGCGCATTCCTTTGGTTGCTGACCCCGCTTGTTGGCATGCTTTTTTTTCTGTCACCATCCAAGTCCGATGAGTTGGTTCAAGTGGCGCAGGAATCATTTCCCGAGCTGTATGAATTTTCGGATACTTGCAATGTGTATGTTTTAAAGGTCGGCGAAGAGGCCTTGTTAATCGATCTCGGTGATGGCAATGCTCTTTCCAGGCTCGCCGAACAAGGAGTGAAATCAGTCGACTGGATTCTTTTCACCCACCACCACCGGGAACAGTGTCAAGGAATCGATCGAGTGGATCGACTCCGAACGAAAGTGGCAACGGGTGCAGTGGAGCGAGAACTATTTGAGCAGCCACTTCATTTTCGAAAATGGTATCCCAATTTAAACGATCGCTACTCTGTTTACGGCGCAAGTTTTGTCCGTCCTCCGATGACGAGTATTCCGATCGACCGAGCCTTGAAGCATCTCGAAAACTTCACATGGAAAGGCTTTGAGATCGAGTGCCTGGAAACGCCGGGCCATTCGCCGGGAAGCATGACTTATGTTATTACTCGTAACGGGAAAAAGTTTGCATTTACTGGAGACCTGATTCACGAAGGTGCCAAAATGGTAACGTGGTTCGACAGTGAATGGGACTACGGATTTGCCGTGGGGCTGGACACGTTGATCAAGTCTGTCGAGCGGATGATCGCGCAGAACTGCGACTACCTTTTGCCTTCTCACGGGCCAATCATCGATCACTCGGCGCAATTGTCGGATTATCGGGACAAACTTACGAATTTTCGCTCCAGTTATGTTCGCGGTTATCCCGTTTTCGATCTTCCCAACGAGAAGCGAGATTCGCTTTCAAAGGCAACGCAGGTCCCGCTGCTCAATCAGGTTACGCCGCATCTATACAAACTGAGCGATTCGTCGAAGGGAAGGAACTTCGCGATGATCATTGCCGACAGTGGTAGGGCTCTTGTACTGGACTGCGGATTGCTCTCCGAGGCCGATTTAGATGAATTGGTACAGGGTGCCAAGACTCACCTTGGATTGAAAGGGATCGATGCGTTTTGGATTTCGCATATGCACGGCGATCACTTCTTGCTCGGGCCAGCGATGAAACAAAAGTATGGGGCAGAGGCTTGGACTCTCGATCGAATCGTTGATCGTTGCGAAAACCCTCGCAACTATGATTATGCAGCCCTTGTGAGCGCATACGATGACGGATTCGATGGTATGAAGATCGATCGATCGTTTCACGACGGCGAGGTGATCAAGTGGGAAGGTTATCGGATTCAAATCGACTGGATGCCTGGGCAAACAGAGTTCGGTTGCTGTTTGTGGCTTGAACTGGACGGTCAACGGATTGCCTTCACCGGTGACAACTTGTTCGGATACCCTGCTGATCCAAATCAGAATGGCCATGAGGCAGTTGTCGCAAGAAACAGTTGTATTTTCCAGGAAGGCTATCTGTTGGGTAGCAAGTACTTGAAGACGCTCCGACCCGATATCGTGATGGGAAGCCACTCGTTTGTGATGGACCAGCCTGCTGACTTCCTAACTCGATACCATGACTGGTCAAAGGAAATTCTCGGTTTGTACCAAGACCTTTTGCCAGACAAGGATTATGAATACTTGTTTGATCCCTACTGGGTGTCGGCGTACCCTTACCGCGTTCCTATTGGTCCGGTAGATGGTAGTGGGCCAGCAGGTGGCAGTGGGCAGGCAGGTGGCAGTTCGGTGGCAATCACCGTTCGCAATTTTCGAGACACGAAACAGACGCACTTCATTGAAATCAAGACCCCGGAAGGCATCCTTGCGACTCCTTCCGTCATTGAAGGAACGATCGATGCGAAGCAACGAAAAGCTTTCAATGTCGTATTGACTTTGGACCCTGACGCACCCAAGTCTGATTCAAAGGAAGTACAAATCGTCGCGCTGGATATCACGCTTGACGGAAAGCACTATGGTCAATGGTTCGACTTTCTCGTGAAACGTAATTAAAGCCTCAATCATTGTCTTGTTCGGGCTCGGCCCAGACTTCGGCTATCCCGTCATCGTCGACTGCAACGTGGATGATGTTAGCGCGACAACACACGGGGCAATCTTCCACATAATTTTGCCTTGTGCCTTCGGAAAGGTCCACGGGGATAACGATTTCCTCGCCGCAAGCGTCACAGATATAGCTTGCATCGTCCTGAGACGTACCAGTCGCTTTCTTCGACCGTGTTGGTCGATTCGGTTCATCTTCGAGCCAAGGTAGTGGTTCGCCCGATGCGAACACGCGACATGCCCAAAGCATCACGGAGAGAGAAGCGTCATCCGCTAATCGATGATCACTGCCTACTTCGATCAATGTTTCAGAAGGCAAATCACTGTTTACAACTAATTCCTCGCTGTGCTGAAAGGGAATGACTTCGTCATGACGGCTGTGCAGGATCAATGAATTCGGCTTGAGTTTGGTCACCTGCCCCCATCGTTTCCATGCAGGACAAAGGAGTACCAGTGGTGTTTCGCCGCTGCGGATGTTCATAGCAATGGCACCACCTCGCGAGGAACCAACAATGACAGCGGGTAGATGAAGGTCGTATTCACCTTGGGCTACTCGAAGCGCTTCGTCAAAATCGTCGTCGTTCAATTTAGGATTGAAGACCGTGAGCCCGTGCTGTTTAAGAAAAGTCGGTTTAACACCACCGACGATCGAATGCCAACCGTGGAGAAAAAGAATGCTCATCCTATCGTTGCCGACCGGCGCCCTTCTGAAATGCTTGGCGGCGAGATTCGCCTTGTTCGGCATTTTCTGCCGGCAAGCGACACGCCCAGCGGATTGCATTAGCAAGTAACATGCGAAAGGTTGCCTGTTCGAAATCAGATTCGTGTCCAAGCGACGTATAGAACGACCTTCCCGAGTCATTGCGAACGTAGGTCCAAGCGACGGGTTGTGGCTCTTCGCCAGCAATCGCTCCCATGAGCAAGACGCTCGTTCCCTCGGCCAGCGGTGACACTTGATAGAGGGAACCGTGTGATGTGAACAGCGAGTTATCGGAAGAGGTAGCCGAAACTTTAAACAAATCGGTCAGCCAGGGAGCAAACGGCGATTGTTCGGCGGCTGGTGCCACGGATATTTGCGGAAACCTGTCATTGGCATAGTGGTTGGAATAGTTGCCACCAAAAACCTGAGAATCGAACTCGGGCCATTGATCAAGGCCTTCGGATTTTTTACCGTCACGCAAGCAAAACGCATGGTTCGCCGTTCGAAGGCCAATCACCGGTTTACCGCTGGCCACAAAGCGACGAATTCGATGCAGGTCATCAGCGGAAAGTGGCCGACGTCGCACACTGACCAATAGTGCGTCCGCGTCATCGATGACCTCGAGGCCGGGTAAGTCACTCGGGCTATTGTTGTCCGCGTAGATCGTGCTGACTCGAAAGTCTCTTTGTAAGTATTCGGCGGCGAAGCGAGGGAGTGTCGTCTCGGTGTTGTATTCATTTTCCGCGCTGAGAATTGCCAGGTGGGGACGACGGTCTGCGGCAAAGCGAAAAGGAACACCGCCGAGGACGTGATCACTCGTGGTGGTTGGACAGACGTATCGCTCGATATGATTAATGACCAGATCCGTCCCGCTGAAGTGGTTTACGAATGGCCATCGCGCGGGGTTGTACATCGTGTCGGTCAAGTCGCGGACCAGTAAAGTATGTTTGCCGTGTGACGTGAGTTGTCGCAAACCGAACGGCCTACCTAGCACACACATATTCGTATGAACGCCGCAAATGAGCACATGCTTGATGTCATTGGCTTCTAAAACGTTCCAAACTTCGGGACCAGAATCGCTGAGGTAATCGGTTTGTTCATCGATCGAGATGAGGGGCGACTGTTTCAACCATGGCAACGCGGGATTGCGACCCTGCGAACTGAGTTGCGCCAGCCACTGTACATGTTCTTGAGGATCGTCGTCTTCGCCACCATCGGACTGGTCAACCGGGTAGGTCGACGCTTCTTCGCTGGGGATTTGATCGCACCAAGTCGTTATATCGGCGGGTAGGTTCTTTGCCGTTGCGGTATTGACGGCTCGTTTGCGACAGGGATGGTCTTCATATCGCGGCATGCAATCACTGGGCGCATGAATGATCGTTGCGCCTTGCTGGCGAAGCGTTTGTACGAATCGATCGATCCTCGGGGCGAGTTCATTGACACGCCGAACCGCCTCGAGCGAATGATGTGAGTCCCAAACATCGCAGACAATCACTGCCGTTTCATCGGCAAGCCAAGTTTCTTGTCCAGTGGTACGATGAAAATGACCAGAACCCGGTGTCGTTTCGGTTTGCTTCGTCACGCCTAACGAAATCTCAGCGCGATTTTCAGACTTAGGTTCTTCGCCAGCTAAAGAGGCCTGTTTGATAAAAACGCATAAACAAGCCGTGAGAACACAAATGAAATGATGGCGGGACATCGCTGCCTCATCGATCGAAAATAGGTCGTGAAATGGATATCGCAATCATCGTTCGACAAGAGAACCGAATTCTGCCCGGAACCACAAACGATACTTGGTCACTTTAACGCGATGGTAGCGGCATGGCTTGAAAGCGGCGTTTCATCGACGACATCATCTAGCTTGTTTCGCCCCGTCACACGATTGACAAAGTACCACATGACAAACGTCACGAGGACGATGGAAAGCATCGCTAAGGCTCCTTCAACAAGTAGTTGCTGTCTCATTCGCCCCACGGGTTCAAATACTTTAGCAAGTCGATATTGAACGAGAACAAGCATGTCCGCATTCGATTGCCCGATCCGACGGACGGTGCCTTCGGTTGGATCGTGTTCAGGTAGCGCGATCGGGGCTACGGCCGCTAACCAGGATCCCGAGTAAGCAACGCCATCTGCTGCGGTGGCCACAGGGTCTTGGTAATCGACATCTTTTCCTGCGATCAGCCGGTCAAGCAACGGGCCTGGAACCTGAAATCGTTGCCCAGCAATTGCGACACCCGCCGTTCGCCGGTCGTCCATCAGTGGATGTTGAAGCACCGTACCACGAAGGGGCCCGGAGCGAGCATCGATCACAACTGCCAACTGATCCGATTTGTCACCTGCGCGGAGCAATTCAAAATCGCCCAGATTCGTTGTTGCGACCATTACGCCAATCAATTCCGGCTCTTTTTCTTCCTCGCCAGGAGCTGGTTTCGCGTAGATGGGTGTGCTGAAGGCAACCTTCCAAAGTCCCGTCGCAGTACTTTGGAAAGCGGCAGAAATGCTGGTCGCCGTCAACGGCTTGATCGATTCGATGGGCGTGCTAGGTGGTAATTCGTTTGGGCCACCGTGAAAATAGGTTCGATACGCAAAATTACGACCAGCACTATTTTGATCTTCCGAAACGACCTCGTCATAGGCGATTGCGACGATCGTGCCTCGAGTATCGGTAATGAAGAACGATGCGATTTTGGGTTTGGTTGGATTGATGCTGCCGGTGTAAACGGCGAGCCGTTCGTTCAGAAGGTTAACAATCGCCGCACGATCGGGGTGGCGAAGGAATTCAGTTCGAGCCGACGCCGCATCGCCACTGGCGGCACCGGGAGCGGTGATTCGCCGGCGAAGTTCGGTGAGTCCTTCGGATTGAAGCATCGAGGCGAGAGCCAACCGAGTGGCAGACTGCGAAGCCTCGCGTTTGATCGTACTAAAGTACTGATCCAGCTCATGTTCTAGTGTTCGTGCTGCAAATTTTGCCGCCAATTCGTTGCTGCCCCTCGCTTCCATGCGGAGCGCCTCGGTCGCGCTTTTGCTTGCCGCGTTGATGCTTTGAGCAGCAAAGATACTCGTCGTCGCGAGCAGCAGCATCGGGCCGACGATCCCCAGTAGCATGAGAGGGCGTCGATCCCTTGCCTGATCGCGCCGATCCAATGCGTCGAGAATCTGTTGCACGTTTGCGAATCGATGCGAAGGCTCCGGAGCAAGGCAACGGTCGACAATCATCGCCAGCGCTCGATCGACGCCGCGCCGCATACGGTGTTCCTTGGGGATGGCATCTCGGAGAATCGCGTCGCGGTAGTGCTGTAATCGTTTTCCCAGAGTCCCAGCCGTATCAATTTGTTCGAGGAGCGGCTGGTTTCGATGCGGAACTTTGCCGGTCAGCATGCGGTACAAGATGACGCCAAGGGCGTACACATCCCAACTCGCATCCGGCACCGCATCCAAACTGGCTTGTTCTGGCGCCATGTAAAACAAGGTTCCGAGCGAAGGCGACTGGTCGCTCGACATCCGGCTTTGTCCAAAATCAGCCAAACGGGGATCAAAATCTTCATCCAGAAGAATGTTTGCCGGCTTCAAATCGCAGTGCAAAATCCCTTTACCGTGGCAATGATTGAGTCCCACGCAAATCTTACGAAATGTCTTGACCGATTCCTCGATAGGCAACCGCCCGCGGGAAAGCAGCATGTCTTCGAGCGAGCCGCTGGGCAGATACTCCATCACATAGTAGGGTGGCTCTGCGTCCCATCCCACGTCGAGAACCTGTACGACGGAGCGATCCGCCGAAAGCTGGACAAGGTTTTTCACTTCTCGTGACAGCAAGGTCCAATTCACGCCTCCGCGGTGCAGATAGAATTTAATCGCAACCGGGCGACTGGTATTCAGGTTGCGGCCGTACCAAACTTGTCCGAACGTTCCTGACCCAATAAAACGCTCTAGGCGATAACCTGGGAGCGTTGCTGGCGGCGACGTCGCTCGCAGGCTTAAGTCCTCGGAAACCCGCTGGTCACCAAGGGTTTGTTGTTCGGTTCGGTCCATCCCTGTCGTATCTCGTTTATCCACTGGCAAAGATTTCCGTGATTGCATATCGCACTATTCTAACGCTGTCGGTGCTGGTTGGGTTTGCGATTAGTCCTGTAACCGCACAATTCCCTGCGGTAACTACTCCCCCTGTGGAAGTAGAGCCGGCATTGATCGCTCCGTTGAACGGTCGTGAAGGTCGTGATTTATCACTGCGTCTCTTTCGCCCCAAAAGTTCACTGGTGGTGGAAAAAAATTTGCTCACCTCCGCCTCGCATCCTGTCGTCGACGTCCATTCCCACTTTTTGTACAAGATGCGTCACAACGACCAAGCTTTGGCGGACTATGTAGCCGCGATGGACCGCAATGGCATCGCAGTCAGCGTTTCATTAGACGGACAACTTGGGGCGCAGTTAGACACGCATATCTCGTTCCTGTGGACAAAATACAAAGACCGATTTGCGATCTTCGCAAATGTCGATTGGCGTGGCGATGGCGCGGCCGATGATCCAGCCAGTTGGGCTTGCCACCGTCCCGGTTTTGGCGAGCGAACCGCAGAGGAGCTAAAAGCTGCCGCGGCGCGCGGGGTTTCCGGTTTGAAAATATTCAAGCAATTAGGTTTGGGATATGTCGATGGCGAGGGTAAATTCCTCAGGATTGACGACCCACGCTGGGCCCCGATTTGGGATGCGTGTGGAACGTTGGGCATTCCCGTGATCATTCATACCGGCGATCCGCCTGCGTTTTTTGAGCCGATCGATGAAACGAATGAGCGTTGGGAGGAACTCAGTCGCCACCCTGACTGGAGTTTCAGCGATCCGAAGTACCCCAGGCTCAACGAATTGTTCGATGCCAGGAATCGCGTTATTCAACGGCATCCCAATACTCATTTCATCGGTGCGCACATGGCCAGCAGCGCCGAAGACCTAGCGCTTGTCGCCAAATGGTTGGACGCCTATCCAAACCTGTTCGTTGACATTTCATCGCGGATTAGCGAACTGGGCCGGCAACCGTATACGGCACGAGATTTTATGATTAAGTATTCCGACCGGATTTTGTTTGGAACCGATGGGCCGTGGCCGGAAGAACGTTTGACCTATTATTGGCGGTTTCTTGAAACGCGAGATGAAAACTTTCCGTACAGTGAGAAAGTTCCACCACCTCAAGGGTTGTGGGCAATCCACGGTGTCGACCTGCCCGACGAAGTCCTGAGGAAAATCTATTTTTCGAATGCGGCGAGTTTGATTCCAGGCATTTCAGAGCGACTCGAAAAATGGGCCTCCAGCCGTCAGAAAGCTTCAATTCAGCAGTAGACGGAGTAAGCTGGGCAGGTCGGACAAGTCGTCAACAAGCTCGCAGGGCAAGGCCGCCGCAAGCGTTGCGCGAGAATGGCAACCGGTACAACAAGCGACGACTTTAGCACCGATAGCGCGGGCACACTGGATATCGGCCACGGTGTCGCCAATCACGACGACGTTTTCGGAACTGTTTTCGCCATGCCGTGACGCGAGGTAGCTCTTTGCCCTTCGAGCCAAATCGCTGCGGTGCATGTCGTGATCGCCGCCGATTATCTGCTCAAAGTATGGATGCAATTCAAAATGGCGAAGCTTTCGATCGGCGGTCTCGGCAAGATTACCCGTCATGCACCAGAGTCGGACGCCAGGCTGGTCGCTCAAGCAACGAAGCAAAAGTTCGACCCCCGGAAGAACACGCCCCGTCGATCGGCGAAGACTCGGTACCAAGCATTCGGTAAACGCATCTCGCAAGCGTCCGAAATTCCTTCCCGTCACTTCGATGTCGTGAACAGCAAGCATCTCGCTGAGTAGACTGCGGTCGGTTCGTCCACCGAAGTCAATGCGACGCGAAGGTTCAGCCGAAAAGGCCTCTCGAAACGCCTGATCCATCGCTAGTCGCCCAGCTCCTCCGGCGTCGATGAGGGTGCCATCAATATCAAACAGCAGGGTTCGCATTCACACTTCCGGTCGAGAGACTTGTTATTCAGGGCATATTTCAACGGTCGTGATGAAACTGGGCAAGTACGCTATAAAACGCGTACGCCGGGTCCTTCGGCCAGCCCTGGGGTCACCTGCATCGTTAGGGTCACTGATCCCCTGCGCTCTTTGTGTCATTGAATACTCCCGTCGAATCCTTTGCATCGGACGAGCCTCGCCATGTCGGCTGAACTGACCGAAACGTCAACCCATGATAAACCCGTCGACAAGAGCGGTAGCAGGGTTCGCGACATGTTTCGTCAAGTCGCCCCTCGTTACGACATGATGAATCACCTCTTGTCGCTGAACATCGATCGCTATTGGCGCGCGGCGGCTGTAAGGGCATTAATGATTCAAGGGAATTCGCCGATTCTCGATGTGTGTACCGGAACCGGCGACTTGGCGCTGGCGATCGAGAAGCAAACCGAGGGTCGAATCGCCGTGTTTGGCAGTGACTTTTGCGGCGAGATGCTGCAAATTGCTAACCAAAAGCAGGCCACCGCGATCGCGAGGATGCCCTATCGAAAGGGGATTCAGTTTGTCGAGGCTGACTCGCAGTCACTTCCTTTCGCCGATGACGAGTTTCAATGCGTGACGGTCGCTTTTGGACTCCGAAATGTGGCGGACACCGATCGTGGTTTGGCAGAGATGGTTCGAGTGTGTAAACCGGGTGGGCAAGTTTTGGTGCTCGAATTCTCAAAACCGACTTTGCCGGGATTTCGTCAAGCTTACGGTTTTTACTTTGAGAATATTTTGCCTCGTATTGGCAATGCGTTGGCGCGAAATGACAAAGAAGCGTACCGATACTTGCAGAAATCGGTTGGGCAGTTTCCTGACGGCCAGGCGCTGGCTGATCGAATGTCCATGGCGGGGCTTCGTAACACTCGCTTTACGCCGCTTACTTTTGGTGTTGCGACGATCTATACCGGAACCAAACCGGATAATGCACAACCTGGTGATACCACGAAAGTCTTATGATCAAGCGTTACGTCCTTGCGATCACTGGCGCTAGCGGAGCGATTTATTCAACCCGTCTGCTTGCTGCGTTGTTGGAATCCGGTGGCGATGTGCATTTGACCATCAGTCCGTCCGGAGTCGCTGTCATCAAGCAAGAACTGGGATTGTCGGTGTCGCTAACTCGCTTTGACCCGAAGCCCTTGGTGGAGTATCAACCGTCATGGTCTGAGCGCGCTCCTTATCAAATGACAGCCGATTCGCTTTCAAGACTTCACTATCATCACCATGAAGACTACATGACTCCCATCGCGAGCGGGTCCTTTCTGACGACGGCGATGATCGTTTGTCCGTGCAGCGGTTCGACACTTGCGGGGATCGCACGGGCGTCATCCAGCAATTTGATCCAACGAGCAGCCGAAGTGCACCTGAAGGAGCATCGCAAACTGGTGCTCGTTCCCCGAGAAACGCCACTATCCGTGTTTGCATTGGAGAACATGCATCGATTGGCTGCCGCGGGTGCGGTGCTGTTGCCTGCTATGCCGGGATGGTATCACGGAGTGGAAAGCCTTGACTCGCTCGTTGATTTCGTCGTCGGCCGTATCCTCGACCAAGTCGGGGTTGGCAATGAGATGATTCAACGCTGGGGCGAGTGATGGTAGCCTACCGTTTGAAGCATCTTTTCGGTTTGATTCGGTTCTCGCATACGGTGTTTGCGTTGCCGTTTGCAATGATTTCGGCCTTGATGGCAATCACCATGCCGTTACCTGATGGTACGAACATCACGGTCCTTCCGCGGCACTGGGTCGCAATGCTGCTCTGCATGGTCTTCGCTCGCAGTGCCGCCATGGCGTTCAATCGACTGGTCGATCAATCGATCGATGCGAAGAATCCACGAACGGCTCGCCGCCATTTGCCCAGTGGCCTGCTATCGCGCGCTGAAGTTTGGGTGTTCCTTATCGTCTGCGTGATCGGCTTCGTCGCATCGACGGCGCTGTTCTTGCCAAACCTTGTTCCCATTGCCCTTTCAGTACCTGTGATTGCATTCCTGTTTGGATACAGTTTTGCGAAACGATTCACCGCGCTGGCCCATCTCTGGCTCGGGTTAGCATTGTCGCTCGCGCCGATTTGCGTTTGGGTTGCCCTACGAGGCCTGATAGGGGGCGGTTGGTTCGAGGATTTAACGGCGCCCGTGATACTTGCCGCGTCCGTTGCAACGTGGGTTGCAGGGTTCGACATCATTTATGCATGCCAAGATGCTGAGTTCGATCGCCAAGCGGGTCTGTTTAGCACTCCCGCAAAGTTGGGTGTGGAGAAGGCGCTCCGCGTTGCTTCTTGGTTGCATGCGATGACGTGGGGTTGTTTGTGTTTCCTGCCAACCGCAGCGCCAAAACTGGGTCTGGGCTGGCCTTACGGCATCTCACTTTCCCTGATCGCCGGTCTACTTGTCTACCAGCATCGTATTGTTCGCGCCGATGATTTGGAGCGGGTCAACGTAGCTTTCTTTAATGTCAACGCCGTGATCAGTCTCCTGTTGCTTTTGGCGACCGCGATCGATTGCTTCGCGTAGGTGCGCGGTTTCGCTGACCATGTCAACGTTTCATAAAATGCGTTGTTCGCTGCGGAACGCCATATTTGCATCGTGAACCGACGAAGCGGAGGACTCACACGATCGGGCATTGACGGTGCTCACCGTGTACAATTGGCAACAAGTAGTCCTGCCCCGTGAGTCGTGAGTCACTTTATTTAGGGAGTTGGTTTTGATGAGCCAAAGTTCAATGCGCCGATTTGTTTTGTTGCTGCTCGTTGTGACCGCGACGTCCACGAAGGTTCATTCACAACCGGTGGGTGAAACCCTGCGAGACCTTGACGGTCATTTTCCAATGCAAGTGCCTTCGACTTTGGAGCAATGGCAAACTCAAGCGATGCAGCTTCGCAGGCAAGTGCAAGTAGCTCTTGCACTCCACCCAATGCCAGCACTCGCGACAACGGCGCCAACGATTCACAGCCGAGTTGAAATGGATGGCTATACGGTAGAGAAGATCTATTTTGAAAGTCTGCCCGGGTTTTATGTAACGGGTTCCCTGTATCGCCCCACGATTTCCAATGACACGCCGCACCCCGCCGTACTCTACGCGCATGGACATTGGGAAAATGGCCGATTCTATGAATGTTCGCCAGGCGAAGTCCGAAGGCTGCTAGCGACAGGTGCGGAGCGATTTGAAGCGGCGGCGATCAATCACATGCAGGCGGCTTGCGTGCAATTGGCTCGAATGGGCTGCGTTGCGCTTCAGTATGACATGATCGGATACGCGGATAGTCAGCAAATTTCGTTCGATCGTGCGCACCGTTACGGAATTGGGAACATTTTGAATGTTCCGGAAGAAGGTGCAGATTGGATGCTATTCAGCGCGAATGCGGAAGGCTACGGACAATCCATCATGGCGTTGCAAGCGATCAATAGTCTTCGTGCATTTGACGTGGTGTCCAGGTTACCCGACGTAGATCCCAAGCGAATAGCGATCACGGGAGCGAGCGGCGGCGGAACTCAGTCATTCATTACAAGTGCTGTTGAGCCTCGCCTGGCAGGCGCCTTTCCAGCCGTTATGGTCAGTACCGGGATGCAGGGAGGATGCACGTGCGAAAATGCATGTGGCCTTCGCGTCGGTGCTGGAAACATTGAGATCACAGCGCTGTCCGCACCCCGTCCGATGGGAATGACGACGGCGAATGACTGGACCCTTAAGATGCCAGAAGACGGTTTTCCAGAACTGCGGAAGTTATACGCCCTATTCGGCAAGGAGAATGCCGTGGAGCTTTATCCCGGCCCACAGTTTCCTCATAACTACAACCATATCTCCAGGGTTGCAATGTACGGATGGGCCAACCGTTTGTTCGGATTGGGACTCGAAGAACCGATTTTGGAACGGGATTTTGACCGCCTTGGCAGCGACCAACTGACGGTATGGGATGACTCCCATCAGCGGCCAGACTCGGGGATTGAGTTCGAGCAAAGATTGACCAAGTCTTGGGCCGAGGCAATTGATTCAGCCATTCAGCTTCACGATGGTGATGCCAAGGAAACACAAGAAGCCAATCGTGCGTACCTTCGCGACGGTTGGGAAGCGATCACCCTGCCTGCGGTGAAGGTAGCAGACTCGCTTGTAGCTACCGACTACGAGGACCATTCGATGCAGATATCATCGTTGGCAGGAACAACCGTGGGCCGTTGGGAGCCATTGAATCCAAAGAATTCGGCCAATCAAAAGCCCGAGCGGATCGAAATGATCGTTGCGGCTCGTTTACCAGTTTCTGGCAAAGTATGGCCAAAGCTACAGACACTCGATGCGTTCGCGAAGTTATCGGCGTCACGAGTTGTAACGAACGGTTCGTCGACGATGAGTTACCTTTGCGGGATCAATGATCGGTTTGTCGAATCGGGTCCAGAGCAACGACTTGTTCCAAACCCACGGCCAGCGGCAGCGTTCACCTATGGCTACAATCCGCCCCAACTGGTTCGTGAACTTGGTGCCCTCGTCCGAGTGGTTCGCGAGGTTACCGAGGCTCATGGCAAACCGGTTTCGCTGATTGTTCGTCCCGAGGATGCATTTTTGGGCAGCGCGGCGCGGTTGTTATTGCCCGAGCAAGTAATGGAGGTAGTAGTGATGGGATCTCGTGAACAGGTCGCAGGTAAGTTTCGTCGAGTTCGCTCCATTCGCGACAATGACTTTGTGCCCGCAAGTTTACGATATCAGGATATGGACGGATTGCTTTCCGTCGCCGGAGAAGAAAGCATTCAGTTTGTTACGAAGTAGAAGTGGCGGTGCGAAAACTTTCGCTCAAGGTGTTGGTCATTTGGTGTCGTTTGACGAATGGACTTTGGCAATCGCTTGTTGAAGCGGGCAAGAGTCGGGCTCGACAATCGCGCCTCGGCGATACCGAGCAAGTAGTTGTCGAGACCGAATAGCAAGTTCACGGCGAACCTCGCGACGTTCGCCTTTGATTCTTGCAATCTTCATGTCGTCATACGATGTCGTTTGATGCCGCATCCATGCGATGACGGCAGACTCCGCGCGTTGTTCGATCGGTATGCGCTCCGTGCGAGCCACGGTTCCGCTGCCAACGGGAGTAGCATGCAATGTGATGGCTTCGGCAAGCTTTACCGCTAAAGCTTGGTGGCTCGATGCGAAATCCAGAAACGTGATCACGGCTTCGTTGAAGTCGCCCACATATTCGGTCTGCTTCCGATCACGTCGAACAGCATCCGAAGCGCGTCGCTTGGCGTAGGCGTCAGTACTTCGTTCGTCCGTCAATATTTGGCTTGCCGACGCAATGTTCTCTGCCGGAGCCCAAACGCCGCGGGAAAACTTCTTGCGCCCCTTCATTTCTTGAACCGTCCATGTCGGGCCGGCCGCCTTCACGCGGCGAGTCAATCCTGCGTCTCCAGGCGGGAGTAATTCCCAGCCCACGGGCACGTGAAGAATGGCTCCATCGGCAGAACGAACCGTACGAACGCTCGGTCCAGGCGATACGATCAGGGAGTCGGAGATCATCGATCGAAAATAGAGGTTGAAAGGGAATGAAAGGTTTAACAGCGAACGTCGTGTGATCGCAGGCAACTCAGGGTGAGTAATGATCAAATGATCGACGCAGAGTCACTTCGGGACGTCCAAATGAACTGCTTCGGATTCCGATCGCGAGGATCACTCCCGCTACAAATCCACCAATATGCGCCCACCAAGCGACCCCGGTTGATGCCGTCGAGCCAACCGAGCTGATGCCGCTGAACGCCTGCATGGCAAACCAGATTACAAGAAATACGGGCGCCGGAAGGACAAACGTAAAGATCGGTGGCAGGAAAGCTTGGACACGTGCATGGGGGTAGAGAACTAAATACGCCCCCATTACCCCGGCGATGGCGCCGCTCGCGCCGATCGTGGGAACGCTCGAAAGCGAATTGGCGATCAAATGGCTTAATGCAGCGATCAGTCCAGTCCCTAGATAAAGCAACGTGTACGCGATATGGCCGAAACGGTCTTCGACATTGTCACCGAAGACGAACAAGAACCACATATTGCCAAGAAAGTGCATTAATCCCCCATGCAAGAACATACTCGTGAAAAGCGTCATCCAAGGCGGGAGTACTGCGGGTGCGAGTTCACGTTGCTGCTCGCGAATGACGATTCCCGCGGGCGTATCGATAGCTTCTTGAAACGTGATGATGGCGGCTTCATCGGGCCGCGTAATTCGGACCGGCACCATGCCATAACGTTCCACCAATTCTTCGCCGGAATCGCGACTTGTCAGTTGCACAAAGAAAGCAAGTCCGCAGAGAGCGACAATCGCGTACGTTACCAACGGCGTCGTACTGGGAGGAATGCTGTCACGAAGTGGGATCATGGGAACGGATGTCGGAAACGAGTACGATGTTCAATGGGGAAAGCATAATCATTCCGACGGTTTGGCGAGATACCATCATGAAGGAGGATGCGGCACTTCGTCCAGGATGTTTTGCAAACCTTTCCCGTCTCACCTGGCTTGGCCGGGTAACCGCAGTAAATTGAGTCATAATTTCAGCGTGACAGAAACGCAACGAGGATTTTTGAGATGCGCAAAGTTGACCCAGTGTTTCATCCCCAATTGATTGACGATTCGGTCTTTATTGCAAGTGGTGCCGTGGTGTGCGGCGATGTGGCGATCCATGAAGGTGCTACGGTCTGGTTCAACGCCGTGTTACGTGGCGATGTCGATAAAATTTCGATTGGAAAACGCACCAACATTCAAGACCTAGCAGTGGTGCATTGCGATCCGGGGTTTCCATGCACGATTGGGGAAGAAGTGACCGTTGGCCATTCGGCAGTGGTTCACGGGGCGACAATTGATTCACGCGTCTTGATTGGAATTCGTGCAGTCGTGCTAAATGGAGCACACGTGGGCGAAGGTTCGATCATTGGTGCCGGCGCCGTGGTGACCGAGGGAATGATAGTGCCTGCAGGAAGTCTTGTAGTCGGTGTCCCTGGAAAGGTGCTCCGCGAAACTTCGCCGGAACAGCGCGCTCATATCCTCCGTAATGCGTTGAACTATGTTGAATCGGGTCGTCGATATCGTGAACAACAATTCGCAGAGAAGCCCGTTCCGACAGACGATTGAGATACGTTGATAAAACGATCAGCAAGCGGTGAGCGCGACTGAATCCACCTCCATAAAGTGGTTCATTCGCCGGGTTTCATCGAGCGGGATCTGAATGGAAAGCCCGGTCGTCGATGGGCACGCGGTAATGACCCCTCCAATTCGCGACACCAGTCGTTTCGCGAGCAAGAGATCAAGTGTTTCGGGAATGGGGTCAATGGATGAAACTCCTTGAACTGGGGAGCTTCGCTTACGCGAGTGCGAGTTTCCAGCAAGGAAATCAGGATGAGCTTCGTAGAGATCGATCGCCAGTCGGAAGAGTCGATCATCGTACCCGACATGAACGGCAAGCTGCCCCGACGTCGCTTCGGATATCGCCTTCAATGCATGAACGATTGATTCGCTAAATAAGTGGCCATCCACGAGAAGCGATGCAGGAAGGCGATCATCGAACGTGAGTCCAACCTCGCTCTTTTGCCCGGCATATTCGTTCACAAACCGCTCCACCGCGTCGACGATCAAACGTCGGGGTGAAAATCGGGAGACAAGCAGACGGTCATGCGCTCCATCGCCTCCACCCAATTCTGTTAAACCTGTTAAGGTTGCCTGGACCTGGTGCATCAGCATCTTAAATTGCTGACCATTCCCCTGGCTGGATTGCAGCACTTGACTAAGCAGCAAAGAATCGATCTGGTTTGCCAGCCTTTTGAGATCCGAAGCGGCCGCAGTCAAAGCTATGTTACGTTCGGAAACAGCATTGCCCGCGACCGAGTTCGATTTCAGCGTTTCCTGGAGCGCGTTGGCTAAGTCCTGAAACGATTTTCCGACACTCTTCACAACGGGACGAAAAACAAAGATGGCCACCATTCCAAGAAGAAGCAGCGTGACCGCTGTCACCGCGCGCTCGGCCCAAATCAGGCGTTCGATTTTCCGTCTCGACTGGACCGCAATTTCCTCGACAACACGCTCCATCTTTTTCAGGAATTCGTTCTCTGCGGTTTCAAACTCGTCCGCTAATCGCTGTGCGTCAACCGATGAATACCGACCCTGAGCGGCGAGGTTTGTAACTTCGGTACTGATTTTGGTGATCTTAAAAATGAGTGGCTCAACGGACGCCAACTCGCGACGAATTCCGTCCGCCGATAATTGGGGGATTCCGCCTAATTGATCACCGAGTTGCAGGGATTGATGCATGTCCCCAAATGTTTTGACGCTGGAATCTAAATCGGCAATCAGAGCGATTCTGACGTCAGGATCAGGATTGGCGGCAAGCCGATAGACAAGTTTTGCAATCCGCTGGCTTAGCATTCGTTGCCTGCCGGAAACGTTGACCACGGCCGCATCCGTTTGGACCGCATGTAGCAACGACTGGATAACACCCTGACTCACCAAGCACGCCGCCGCGATGGCGATCAACGCCGCCAAGTAGCGGAACGTTAACGAGCGAGTCACCGCGGTTGAAGTTCGGTCCATCGCACCCATTTCTCATGGCTAGTTGATTTACCAACCAAAGGCAAAGCCTTATCGGTTGTTTTGAACCATACCACAAGAACTTTGAATTCCAAGTTACTAGTCGCACATCGTATGCGTTAGCTCAGGCACCGGTTTCGCCCATGATGCGACGCGCGCTAAGTCAAGGTCACGAAATTCAACCATAGGTTCCAGTGCCGCGTGAAGAACGGCCCGTAGTTCCTGACTGATGTCGTTCGCCGGCCAAAGCTCCGCAGCAAGAAAATGTTTTCGATTAAACATTTCTGCCAAATCTTGTTCAGGAAAAAGTAGTGTCCCGGTAAGCAGTTCGTATCCGAGGCATCCCAGCGAGTACCAATCACAAGGTGGTCCGATATGGGCAGCCTTGAACTGCTCCGGCGACATGTAAGACGGTGTACCAGCAACGGTATCATCGACTCCGTCGGAACGAATCAATCGGCCCAATCCGAAATCGGTGAGCGCCACGTGCCCGCGTTTGTCTACCAATACATTTGCGGGCTTGAGGTCGAGGTGGAGTGCCCCGTGTTGGTGCGCATACAAGAGACCTGATGCGATCTGCCCAAGGACAGCGCGGACCGTTGATTCCGTCATCGGTCCATGGCGCATTAAGCTCCGTTTGAGGTCGGAGCCGTCGCACAGATCGAGGACCAGAAATCGCGTCCGGTATGCGACAAAGTGTCCGTGAGTTCGCACGATATGGTCGTGATGCAGCTTGCTTAGCAGATCGACTTCAAAATCAAATCGCGTTTGGGCGCGAGCGTCTGCGATAAAGCGGTGCCGAAGCATCTTGAGAGCTCGAGGTGTGCCGGTCGTTTCCTCTTGCGCCGCGTAGACGACTCCCATCGCGCCGCGACTGATGCAATGATTCAATCGGAAACCGCCAAGTACCTTGCCGCACAAAGCATCATGAGGCCGTTGGCCGAGACGGTCACTGACCAGCTGGCTTAACGCAATTTCCAGTTCGGGATACTGATGCCTCAACGACTCGAATGCATTAGCAGAAAGTACAAGCGCCTCGGTCGGTTCCACGGCGACGACATCGGCAGAGCAAACTTGGCCTGTCAAAAGAGACATCTCGCCGAGAACCGAGCCTGCTCCGTCGTAATCGATCCGAGTTGGCTTGGCCCCATTGCGATCGAGCACTTCGACGCGACCGCTCTGCAGAATGTATAGCCCTGTGGTGGGAAGCCCCTGCTCAATCAATCGTTCGCCGCGCGCGAAGCAACGGCTTTGAATGTTTTCTGCAAGCGCGGCTTTGACCTCATGCCTTAACCGGACCAGAGTGGGGCAACTGAAAACTGCGTGATGTGCAGCGTCATGAATGATCTCGCCATCGGAAGCGTCGTTCGATTCACTTGCGCGGGACCCCCGACTTACCTTGCTCGGAAGGCGATCGCCTGGAGAACTGATGAAATCGACATTGGTCGATAACAAGTCTGAGGTTTCGACCGATGCGGCAATAAAATTGTGATGCATATGGAGCAATTGATTCGCAAGGCGACCACGAAAAGGCGGGTCGACGCGTTGCAACCAAATGTCAAAATCGATAGTGCTTTGGCCGTCTGGACTGATCATGCCCGTGACCAACGCGCGGCGGAATTCGTCGCACACGACCTCAACGCCGGAGTCAAGAGAAGAGCTTTCGGGAACGCGGGAGTCACGAGTCATGGAGGTCTTGGGGCATGAACCTGGCGGGAGGCAGTTCGAGACATCGCGACAAAATCGAGTAGCAAGTCTTTATTTCTACCGGGGGGAACGTCGAATTAGCAAGTCGCAGACTGGAAAATTTCTTTCTAGTGGGATGATGTATTGCGAAGGGAAGACGGCACCAGCTTAGCCGCGTTTGATATGATCGTCGCTAGAAAATTCCAAAAAATGAGTGGAGGATGGGATGCGTACGGCTATCGTCGGAGTCGGATTCATGGGCTGGATTCATTACCTCGCCTACCAGCGTTGTTCCGCAGCTAAGTTGGTCGGCTTTTGTAGTCGCGACGAGGACAAGCGGGCTGGAGATTGGAGGGGAATCCAGGGCAACTTTGGCCCACCAGGCGACCAAATTGATGTATCCGGTTTGTCCGTTTTCTCGACTGTCGACGAGATGCTTGCGGACCCATCGATCGAAATGGTTGATGTTTGCCTTCCGCCTCACTTGCATGGGGAAGTCGTAAGCAAGTCGCTTGCGGCAGGAAAGCGGGTCCTCTGCGAGAAGCCTTTGGCGCTCACGGCGGCGGAAGCGTCGGCACTCGCCGCGGCTGGGGGAAATCGACTTTTTGTAGCACACATACTTCCGTTTTATACAGAATACTCGCTGCTTTGCGACGCAGTGAAAACGGGCCGGTTCGGCAAGTTCTTAGGAGGACGTTTTAAACGAGTAATCGGGCCCCCAAGCTGGATCCCTGATTTCTATGACCCGTTGCGCGTTGGTGGACCACTGATCGATTTGCACGTGCACGATGCCCATCTGATCCGAATGTTGCTCGGAATGCCTCAATCGGTTCACTCGGTGAGTCGTTTGCATCGAGATGCGTCACCAGCGTTGGTGTCCAAAAGTCGGGTTCCGCAATACGTTGAAACCATTTTTGGTTTTAACGATCCGTCGATCATCGCGAGTGCCGTATCCGGTGTAATCGACCAGCCATCCCGAGGGTTCACTCACGGATATGACGTGCAATTTGAAAAGGCAAACATCCAATTTGAGTTCGTTGCGTTCGGTGACGGAACGTCCGCGTCGATTCCTCTGACGATCGCGCATCAAGATGGAACCATTGAGCGTCCGGAAATCGCTTCGAGTGATCCGATCTCCGTCTTTGTCGATGAACTCGACGCGGCGGCTGCGGCAGCGATCACTGGGCGGGTTCCCCTCGCACTCGATGCAAACATCGCAGCCGATGCGATCCGAATTTGCGAAATGCAGCAGTGACCACTATCGCGGGTGAGGAAGGCTTAGGAAGTCATTTACCGTGTTGACTTCCTTCGGTTCTTCCTTGGGGGCAAAGAGTCCGCTGAAGAAACCAGTTGATGAATCTTTCTGCTTCGCTGGCTTTGGCTTGTCATCGTTGATGAAAAGTCGCGAGGGATTGAGAACGCTCTTGGTTTTCGACCAGCTCTTCTTGGCCGATTGATTGAGGTTCGAGACCACCCCTTCGGATTTCTTTTGAATTCGCGGTGGCTCTTGGGACCAAGGCATCGATGGCCAGTCCCATTTGGTTGGATTGATCGTATCAAGCCATTGGCCCGATTTTGGCTTGCCCGTCATCGGAGGCGCGGCAACCGCAAGCGTCGGGGCCGTGGTCAAAACGAATATTGTGAGAATGGCAAGCACGTTCGTACGCACAGCGAATCTCCGGGAGGCAGTGGACTCAAACTTTGAATGATTCCGTCTTCATCGCAAAAAAGAAGTCGTAACGTCCAGATCAATAGGGGTGAATGTTCGACCCAAAAACAAGGTCGGATTGTGACGGTTAGGGCGTTTGAGCGGTGTTTAATCCGCTTCCATGTCCATGACGCTTCGAGCGAAAGCCCCAATTCCACCTTTCGGCACCGTTCGTGACCTATATCTGCGTGGGGCATTAGGCCTGGAATTTCGTTTCGGATATTCCGGCGAACATCAAGATTCACACACAGCAAACGCCTCGAACGCGATTATCAAAGATGACTGACGGCTCTCTTGTTAATGACCTCCTGATCATGCTATCCGCGATCGGCTCGGCCGTAGCGGGTGTCGTTTGCGGATGGCAAATGTGCGCCGCCAAATACTCTAGAACAATGTCACCAACGACCTTGGAAGGTTCCGACACGATCAGCATGCCAGACGCGACGGTGTCCACCGCGGTCGATGAGGATAGTAAGTTGGGCGATTTGGAAAAGGTCGAGGTCAAGCCTGTCCTTTTTACTGATAATGCCAGCGAGTTTTCCGAGCATCATGACGCTTTTGCATCGTGCTATGGCGAAGAACCGACGGGCTTGTCCCATTTCGAAGTCCGCGAAGTTGCCGAACGCCTTTGCGACATGGCCAAACGCATCACCGCCGACGTGGATGCACACGATGCGCAACTTTCGGAAGTCAACAGCTCACTGCAGGTTGGCAAAAACGTAGAGACGGTCGAAACCGTGTTGGCATCGGTGGAGCGTCTTATGCGAGCGAATGAGGTCATGCAATCGCAGTTGCGAGAATCTCGTGACCGAATGATTGAGCAAACTGTCCAGATCGAGCAGGCCGAACGAAATGCGAACACGGACGCGTTGACCAGGGTGTCCAATCGGCGTGCATTTGACCGTGAATTGGGAAGTTGGACCGGTGAGAAGCCGGGCGTTCTTGCGCTGCTTGATATCGACTTTTTCAAGAAATTCAACGACCAGCACGGTCACCGCGCGGGAGACGAGGTGTTGCGAAACGTCGCCCACACCTTGCGAAGAGAATTAGATGGCCACTGTATGGTGGCTCGCTATGGTGGCGAAGAATTTGGCCTTATTTTCAGCAATCATCAACTGGAAGACGTGCTGGATTTGATTGAGAAAGCCAGAGTAGCCGTGTCACTGAGTCCAGCGATTTTCGAAGACAATCGTTTCACCGTCACGTGCTCGCTTGGCGTGACGCGAATGGTTGCCGGTGAACCCCATGCAGACGCCCTGCAGCGTGCCGACGACGGCTTATACCTAGCCAAAGATGCTGGCCGGCATTGTGGCTTCTGCATCGATTCGAAATCGCTTGGCGAACGAGCAACGCCGTATAAGCTATCATTGCCTTTCGTCCATGATACGCCGTCAACCACCGCTGCGCCTCCCGGTGGCGAAGCACCGCTTGTGGCAAAGGTGCAACCTTCCGCCGACGATCCTGTCGTTTCCACCAGTCGGCGAATCAATCAGGCTGCGCTTGCCAGAATCCCCGATCATGAAACGCTTGGAAATTCGTATCAAGAGTTTCTCCAGAGACTCGGCAAGGCGCCGGTAAAACTTTCAGTGCTTTCGGTCAGAGTTCTTGATTCAGAAGATCTGATCGAAACATCGAAACAGGATGAGCCGATTACTCGGATCGCTCAACTAGTTGATCTGTTGATTTCCTTTGGGCGGCCAGTGGACCGCGTTGGTTACTACAGCGAGGACACTTTGTTGATCTGCATGCCAGGTATCGACGGCGTTGAACTTACAGACCGCGCTCATCAACTTCGCGAAGCGGTTGCGGTTCAACTTCAATTGAGTGATTCAGGTGTGTTTGTTGGTCAAAGCAGTATCGAAATCGGCGATACTTTTGAACGCATGATCGAACGCGCGGTTGAGGTTCACGATTGCATCGGCGCTCCCTGAAAAATTTCCAAGAAAATCTTCGTGCAAAAGCAGCGTGTTTCTTTCGATGAGACTGGTTTCGTCTCGTTTTTTGCGGTCCCGTACGATGCTGCATGGCATGCATTATTCGCCTTGACCCAACGAATCGATCTGGCCTATCTTGCCCCCATCGCACTGAAGCCAACCGCTTCACCGGTGCGATAGGTTTCGTCTCGCGGCTTGCATTCACATCAACCTTCATCGGTCCGCATGTGGCGAGCGAGCTAATCGGTTGCTCACATGGATGTGGTCAATCCTTTGGTTGCGAATGGACGAAGCAAGTAGTTCGACTCCCCCGGAAGCATGGATGCAATCCGGGTGTCGAACCGCGAGTAGGCAAAGCCACCGGCTCCCGGTCCTTAGCGCGTCGTCCTCCGCCCCCCTGGGACAACGTACTAACCGGGAGCTTTTTTTTTGTACCTACACAAGCTTCGTTCTATCGTTGAACGAGAAAGCTCTTGTCTCCGCGAGTGACATAAATCGCTTCTTCATGAAGGCGTTGACAAAGCTCGACTAAAAATCCGATCAGCAGTTCGAATTCAGCTTCGACCTCAAACGATACTTCAAAGCGTTCCATAACGTCGTGGACAAGTTGGTCCGCAGGATCGACCCAAAAGCCTTTCACTGGCGTTGGCGTCTGCGTGTATGCCCGGTACCTCTCCATTAAAAACTGATGGATTGCCGATCTCGCCGTTTGTGAGCCTTGATAAAATCTTGCGTCATCGAGTTTATGCGAAGGAACGTAGAAAACGGTCATTCTCCCCAAAGGATGCAAATGCGAATGGGAGAGCGTTTCTTGCTTGTTCATGTCATCAATCTACCCCACACGGGTGCTGGTTGATATTTGGCCTCCCGAATGTTGGCAGTGACCGCGATAAGACCTGCTGCCACATCGGTCCTCTGGTTAGAAATCTTCGAATAAGGTTACAACGGCTCAATCGAAATGATGAGAATCGTCGATCGATGGGTTCCCAATCCGCTGAGGAGCCTGGGTTTTCCTGGGGTTACCCCGATAATCATCTCGCATTGCACGGTAGAGATTGGCGGAGGAGTATCGTCGATACCTGCTCCATCCAATCTCGACGCCTCGTAGTGGAGCTGCGCAAATATTTTGTTGTCTCGCCGTTGAAGGGCGACCTCGACGTTCGTTCCCACTTGAATCGATTGGGTCTGTCGCGATCTTCCCGCGGGAGTGCTCACACTGCCGGAAGTTACTGCGACGGTGCTCCCAAATTGAACCTTGCTCTTTGGCCCGGAAGCCCCCTGAGCCCCTTCGGTGGCCTGGATTCGCACCGTCTCAGTCATCTCCACTTGGCCCTGTTCTTGGAACCGTTTCAATTGATTGGCAAGATCGTCCGACGAGACTGCTGGGTCGAGCGGGATGTTGAGACGCAGCTCAGTGATTTGAACGGTGAAGGAATGGCCCGTCTCCGCTTCTAGAACTTGGTTGTCATGTTCCGGAACGTCTTGCGCTCGTACGAAACCCTGTGTAAGCAGCATAAAGGCGACGAAAAAATGTTTGATCGACATGACGATTTTCCCGTGAAAGAAAAGTTTGTTGGTTGGTGTCGTCGATCCGCTATCGGAAGGTCGTCGACGTGGTGGCTGTTAGACGAGTGCAATTATGAATTCGAGCGTCCCTTGCGCCCGGGATAACAGGTACGGAATGCTGACCTTTTCGATTGCAAACATCGTTCTTCTAACGGGTCATCTGATGCCGCCGCCGTGATCGGTGATCGCGGCGATACGGTTCGGCTGGGGCGCCGACGTTACATGCGAACGCTTGTGCCTTTGGTGAGCGCCATGAAGGCAGACTCGAGATCCAGTTCTTCCTCGGAAAAACGCCGAAGGTTCACTCCGCTCTCGATCAATCGTCGAGGAAGATCGCTGTAGTCGGAGACTTCGCGACGAAGGATGACGCGTATCGAGGCGTCACCCATTTCGATTGCCTGTACTTTTTCGTGGTTAGTGAGCAGTGTAGCGATGCTGGCTAATTGGTCAGGTGTCGACGGTTCGACGACGAGTACGGTATGTTCTCGAACGCGCCGAAGCACTTCAGTCACCGTCGCATTCACTTTAAGTTCGCCACGATCGATGATGCCGACCTTGTTACATATATCAGCCAGCTCAGGCAAAATGTGACTACTGACAATAATCGTTTTGCCCATCTGGCCGAGTCGACGCAGGAGGTTGCGCATCTCGATGCGTGCTCGGGGGTCGAGTCCTGACAAAGGTTCATCAAGAAGCAGTACCTGAGGATCGTGCATGAGCGTACGGGCAAGTCCGAGACGCTGGGTTTGTCCGCGAGACAGCGTATTCGCATAGGCATCGCGTTTAAATTCGAGGTCAACAACATCCAGCATCTCATCGACGCGTTTCCGCCTCGCATCGCCATTGATGCGATAGGCCGCGGCAAAGAACTCCAGGTATTCCACCACAGTCATGTCATCGTACACCCCGAAGAAATCGGGCATGTAGCCGACCAAACGTCGTATCTCTTTAGGTTTTGTATGGACGGAGTGGCCGCATACATAAGCTTCCCCCCAGCTCGGCGTGAGCAGTGTGGCAATGATCCGCATCGTCGTCGTCTTGCCAGCACCATTAGGGCCGATAAACCCGAAGAGGTCCCCCTCGCCGAGGTCCAATTCGATGCTTTTGATGGCGAATATATCGCCATACTTTTTGGTCAGGTCAATCGTCTTGATCACACGGAGGCTCTTGAATGATTGGCGAAGGATAAACGAAGCAAGAAAACAGCATCAATCTAAAAATGGGAGTTTCAATTCGATCGATTTAGCGCCAATCACGGCGTTAACGCGGACAAACGAGGTGGAGAAACTTTCAACATCAAACGAACGGCTGATACCGACGCACGCTGCACCGGAAACGCACTGGCAACGGCAGGCTGTTCCATTTGTCCAAACAATATCGCAGTCTCTTGGTGCAACCAATAACTGAGATCCAGGTCCGCAAGCGGTCGATTTTGTAGTCCCGTATAGTCCCTACCGCCGACCGTCGATTCAAACATCAACAGTTCGACTAAGCGGGGGAAGTCATCGCTCATCTCGACATTCCATGGTTCAGACCTCGACGAGTTTTCGAGGGCTTCACGGCGTGCGAGTAACCAACGAAAGTTCTTTTGTCGTAATGTTTCGATCGATGGGATCGTCTCACCGGAACGAAAGCGAGTGGGCAAAAGGTAAACCCATTCTCCGAATACCAACGCTCCGTTCAAAATGTCGACAGGTAGGGAGTTCGTGACACTGCCGGCGAGAAGTTCATTGCCGCGACGGCGCGATAGATTCGATTCTCCAGAAAGCTTCGGAGAAAACGTCCAACGACTCACGATACCCTTGCTGCCGCCAGCACAGAGCGGAATATCGGATATTTGGCTTCCCAATCGTCCGTCCGGATCGATGGACAAGGTCACGTGGTAGCCTGGCAGTCTTCGGTCCTCGCCCGCGATCGAGATGCCACCGAAAGTTTTACCTGCGTACCCAAACGGCGCTGTGACGGAAGATTTAGAATGCTCAGCCATGAGAACTGTTTCGCTCAACAGCCCGGGATAGTCGACAATAGTCGCATCATCTGCCGACAAGTATGACCAAGAGAAACCGCGACCGATGGCAGTGGGGCGCGTCGCGTCAATGTCGACGATTTCGATACGGTTTGAATACGGTTGATTCGGATATGACGAACGGGGACTGTCTTTAGGAACACTCTTTGAAATGTCGACGGTCTGCAATGATTTCACATCCGCGCCAGGCGGGTTGGAAACCGGTCTACCGAGCCAAATCAATAGTGCCGACAGGCCACACACGTAAAATGGAAAGGTTAGCCATCCGAGAAGTGGCTTTCCGAAAACCCGATTGATGATGAGATAATCGATGGGGCCAATCAGGACCGCAAGTGCAACCACAAGAATCGAAACAAACGAGTAAGGAACGCGGCGTTTGGAATCAAATTGATCAAGAGCGTTTCGGACCTGCCCTGCAAAGTCATCGTAGGAGACTGCGGTACCGGTTCGTGAGTCGCGTCGAACGGTGAGTTCCGATTCAAATAAACTGCCTACCAATCTTGTGACTAACTGTGTGCGCTGTGGCCACTGTTCCATTTCTGCAGAGTCGAGTGACGGGGCTACGACGATGACACGTCCGAAGCCAAAGTTACTTTCAACGGCAAGCCTAACAAGCTGACGTGCAACATTGCGGCCGGTAAGGAGAGTCATGCCACCCCGATCGGGCAACTGCGCTCCTTCCAATATAGGAAGCGGGGATTGTGACGAAGTGTAATTTTCGAGACCGGATGGTTCGATGCGAGTCGACTTGACATTTTTATCGACTGGCAACAGAGGCGCGAGCCATGGCGCCGCCTGAATCATCTCGCTCGCACTGGTGCCGAGCGAAACCACCATCCTTCCACCTTGGCGTACCCAGCCCACGATCGCTTTGCCCTGAGTCTCATTGATCGATTTCAACGTTCCGATGCTGGAGGGGCCAATGATGAGAAGATCGACGCCCGAATACCCGATGGCTTGGTCCGGCAGATCGATGCTTTGGCGGATCACGCTGACAGCAACGGTCGCCTCGCGATTGAGCAAGTCGTTGCGCCCGATTGATTCCATTCCGAGAGGATTGCCAAAGGCGACGATCCAAGGCATCCGAGGTTCAACCGCCTGACCCTCCCATTGACTCTGGACGACGACGGCCTGCGCTGCGTCTCTAAAACTCAGCGGCGCCGAGATCGCGCCTGGGACCGCATAGAGCCAATCACCGCCAGGAGATTCTGGTTGGTGATAACTGACCCGCACGCCATCGCCATCGACCGTGTCGACTGCAGCCACTGAATGTGGCAACTCTTTTAACCGAATCCCTGTCCACTGCCCAACACGGTAGTGGCCTTTGATTCCCACTGTGAACGACTGCAACTCATCGGACGACTGTCGTGGCAAATCATCCGCTGGCTCTGTGATGGTGGATGCAACAGGGCTTTCCTCGCCATCGTTTGACGATGCACGATCAGATAGATCATGCACAGATAGATCATGAACAGATAGATCAAGTGCGATGGTCGACGCATGCATCGACGACAAGCTTACAACAGCAAAGATCGCGAACCAATGATAACGAGACACTATTTTTTTCACGGCTTTTCTTCGTTGGGGCAGACACAAACAAGCCTATGGCATCCCGGACAACCATGTCCGTATTTGCTGATCAATGCTGCGGAAAGATCGACGTTGGCGACGTTGGCGATGGTCGCAAGCCACGCGATCACGTCCGCAAATTCCTCTGCCAGGTTTTGTCGATCATCTCCACGGAGTGCCGACGCGAGTTCGCCGATTTCCTCCATCAACCACATAAAGGTCCCGTCGACGCCTCGGGCAACGTCTTTCTCATAGTACATATCTCGGATATGCCGTTGGAGATCGCCGAGGGACAGATCGTTCTTTCTGTCGGAATCGCGATGCGGCAGGCCATCAGGTGGTAAAAGGGTCATACTAGAATTATCGCCCGAATAAAGGTTGAGCGTTGGGAAGGTCGAGCGTTGGAAAACAGCGTCCAAGACGAGACAAGGCGAACCGAAACGACAGGTTGATGAGAGAAGATTGTAACCAATTGCCTCAAAATGCCATCGGGCGATAGTGATGACGGGTTACATACGGCAAACACGCGTGTTTTGTTCTTCCCCCGCGATCCGCGATCCGCGATGCGACCGTGCGAGTGATAGGGGGCGTGGCGGGAGCCTCTGATTAATGCCACGTCCCTGACCGAAAAGGCGAGGGGTGTGTACAATCAGAGGGCATCTATGTAACCCGTCGTTCAACTTCTTGGCGCTATCCGCGCCTCCAACGCCACGTGTCTACTGATTCGTTTCATCGTTATCCGTTTTACTCTCCACGATTCTGGCACGGAATGAGGCCAGCGGGATGGTGGGCGTTGCTTCGGCATGGTCGGTTTGCGATTCATCCGAGTCGGATATTGATGGCGATTGCAATCACATTCGCGACACCCATCAATACTTTCCTTGCCCTCATTCAATACCTACTTTTAGGTCGGCGGATTGCGAAGACCGAACTAGAAACGCCCCCTGTGTTTATTATTGGGCACTGGCGTAGTGGCACGACGCTGCTGCATGAACTGCTGGTGCTTGATGCAAGGCAGAGCAGTCCTTCAACTTACCAGTGCTTTGCTCCGCATCATTTTCTTGTCAGCGAGTGGTTTTTTCGTACATTTGGCACCTGGCTGTTGCCCAATCGGCGACCGATGGACAATATGGCCGCGGGTTGGGATCGGCCTCAAGAAGACGAGTTTGCCATAGTTAATCTTGGCCTCCCATCGCCTTATCGGCGCATTGCGTTTCCTAATTGCCCACCGCCTGACCTCAGTTACTTTGACACGGAACAGTTGACGCTTGAAGAACGCACTCGGTGGACCGACGCGTTGGAGCGTTTCTTGCTACGGGTGACGTATCGCACCGGTCGACCACTGGTTGTGAAAAGTCCGACGCACACCGGCCGGATCGCAACGCTCTCCAGAGCGTTTCCCGGCGCTAAATTCATCCACATCACTCGTGACCCGAGAAGTCTGTTTCCGTCAACGGTGCGACTGTGGAAGAGCCTTGAGGAAGCGCAGTCTTTACAGGTTCCAGCTGATAACGATTTGGAAACGTATGTAATCGATTGCTTCAAGCGTATGTACACGGCATTCGAACGCGACCGCAACTCGCTTGATCCGTCACTCATCATCGACATTCGTTACGAAGACTTGATCGCCGATCCAGTCCAGCAGTTGGAGGCGATTTATTCGCATCTAAAGCTTGGAGATTTTGACTACGTGCGTGACGTCATTGTGGAATGGGTCCAAACTCAACATAAGGAATACAAAACCAATCGCCACCAATTGCCTGCAGAAAACGAGGCTCTCATTCGAGAGCATTGGGGCGACTACTTCGATCGATACGGTTATTGAACGACCACGGGCTGATCGACCGATCTTTTCGCTTGTATAGGTGACTCGGGCGCGGGTGACTCGGGCGCGGGTGACTCTTCGGTGCCAACCGGTGATGTCGGCGACGGCGTTCCCAGAAGAATATCAAATGCTTCTTGAAAAAAGGCCGCGCCATGCGTCAGCTCACCACCTTGATGGCCAACGGCGCCAACCATGGCCGCAACGACGAGGAGCCCGACTCGCCAAACCTTACCGATACCGTCGCTTCGACTGCGGAGCCATGCGATCGCGAAGAGTGAAGTGATGATTGCCGAAAGCGTCACGATCACAGCTGACCACCGGTGCCAAAAAATCTCGGAGTTGGTATCGACCCGATCCCAACTGCCGTAACCTTCTTGCGTTGACAATGACCAACCCATCATGCAGGCAACGACCGCTGACGCGGTGCCAAGAAAAAGACATGCCAGTGAAACATGCTCGCCAAGTACAGGAAAACGCCACCCGATGACGACAAACAACGCGCCAACCAGCAAAAGTGCGATGGGAAAGTGAACGGTGGCTGGGTGGAAGTAGCCTTGAAAAGTCCAGACGCGATCGACGAGCGTCAACGGCGGAGCAACGGCCGGTTTAATAATCGTCTCCTCGCCCGCAATATTGATCGGGACGACAGCGTCTTGGGGCCATGACGCGCCTTCTTCGATCCAGACTCGAACCAATGCGAGTTCGGCATTTGAAAGCGGTCCTTTGTGGGTGGTGGGAGGCATGAGCAGGTCCACATCCTCCGCACGCAAGTAGTCGGTCCAAAGCAGACTATCTGCAAGATTGCCTGGCTCGACGTATCCAAGCGTCGCTTCTCGATCATCAATGCGAAAATCGTTTTTGGCGTTTTGGGGCCCATGGCAATGGACACAGCGCGCAGAAAAAAGCGGGGCAATGTCACGCGAAAAATCCACAAGTTTTTCACTTGCTGATACCACGGCTCCATCGTCAGCGGTGGATTGGCTTTGCGAAGATCCGCATTGAGACGTTAACGTACAGAAAAGTACGACACTTAGAAGCGACATTCTTTGGCGCATCGGCGTAACACTCTCAATCATGGAGTTAATCGGTAGGCAGGGCAGGATGGACTGGCTCGAAGCTATCGAAATCCGTCAAGCATCGCATTGGACATTCGCATCGCGATCATCCCATTGTCGTTGATCGGCACGCACTGTTCTAGTCGCCTAGGAAACTCCAAGATCAAACCGGACACGGTGAGAACACTTTTCAACCGAACCGAGTGACTCACACCCGCTGAGAGTCGCTATCGGACACCGAAGGGGGAGTGAACTTAGGCGCTAGTGGCTCGGGAGAGTCATTGGGGTCATCCTCATCCACCACTTTTTTCGAAATAGGAGTTTCGATGGCACGGTGAACTTCACGCTCCACTTCGCGAAACTCCTTCTGCATATCGTTCAGTCCGCGCCGAAACTCGCGGTAACTGCCGCCCAGGGATCTAGCGACATCGGGAAGCTTTGATCCGAATAATAGAATGGCGACAACCGCCACAATCATCAGCTCGGGAGGGCTTAATCCAAACATTCTTGAATCTCACGTTAGCGAAAGAGAAATGAGGGTTTCGACAATAGCAACTCGAGGCAAAATCACTGCCGAGTTACTCGCCTTTTTTCTCGTTCGTGTCGGCATCCTCACCCTTATCCGACATGCCACGCTTAAACTCATTCGCGCTGCGACCCAGGTTTCTCATCAGGCTTGGTAGTTTTTGACCACCGAAAAGCAGCAAAATGATGAACGCCAGCAACACCAGTTCCATGCCGCCAGGCAATCCAAAAAATGCGACGATGCCAGAGATATTCATTGTTCTGTACTTTCTGAAACGGAGGCAAACCAGTTTGCAGTGGAATGCCGGTGAAGGGGAAAACCGACGCGATGTCAACGAACCAGCCGGAAAGCAAAACCCCTTCATGACGAACGGCGAAAGCGGGTGGGTCGAACGCATGCAATGCGATCACCCCCGAACCGTTTGTCGAGGAGCATGCAGCTCTTTGGACTCGCACCCGCACACTCCCGTGCCCGCTATCCTGGAACCGCATTCCTATGCCACAGTCTATTGTAGAAGTTGATTTAGTCAAACGCTCCAAGATCTCATCGCACCGCAAGCGGTCCAACATGCAGCGGAAATGGCGAGGGACCGGCGAGCTTCGAAGGCAACAAGTGCCAAAAAAGATGCGAGCGTTCGCGGCCGGGCACGTCGTGTACCCGGCCCGTGGGTGCCCTACTCGACTCCTGTCGAATAGGGCAAAAGTGGTTCAGCCCGTGGCCGCAAGCTGAACTTCCTGGACCCACGCGAGGCGAACTCGCGGAAGACACTAGTGAGCGTCTCGACGGGTTCAGCATACCCATCAAAAATCGGCGGTACAGGGCTTGACGCAAAACAAGTCAACTTTTTTCTGAACCCAACCTGCACTCGCGTCATAAGTCGTTTAAGGAAAGCGGTTTACGTCCGTTGTATAGTTTTGCAAGGTTGCTGGTCGAAACCTGAGGTAGTGCACTGGCGTTCAGTTGGTCGCGTCGACGCGTCAGGTAAGGTTTTCTAAACCGTGCTGCCCGCAGATCAACGAATCGCCGCCGCGCATTGTTCGTAAACCGCGCGATAGGCCGTTACCATCGCTGCGACTTCGTGATGGCACTCGATGATCGCACGGTTTCGCGCACCTAGATGAAGACGAAGAGACGAGTCTGTCCAGATGCGTTCGATTAAGGTTGCTAATGAATCCGAATCATTGGCAACGCACATTTGTTTCGAGGCAACGTCTCTCAGTAACTCTTCAATGCCCTCGACATTCGTGACTGCGACAGGCCGTCTGCAAGCCATCGCTTCCAGTACCACATTTGGCATGCCTTCGTAACGACTAGGCAACACAAGCATCCGGCATCCTTTGATGCGCGATAGGACATCGCTTCGCCATCCAAGCACCGCGATTCGTGCGCGACCCATTGTGTCGGCTTGCATTTCAACCCATTTGCGCAGCGGCCCGTCACCTACAATCTCGACTCGCATGTCGCTGTTACGAGTGAGCAATGCAGGGAGCGCTTCAAACAATACGTCTAGGCCTTTCTGGTGGTGGAGTCGTCCGACGAACAACAAAACATCTGAATTTGCACTGGTTCGATTCGATACGGGGTTGTCGCTGCCTCCGCGGTCTTCGGCATGGGAGCTCGATGCTGAGGTCGCATCGATCAAGTTGCAGTCGATCGCATTCTCGATGACGTAAAGTGGCGCGGTGACATAGCGAGACTGCTTTACGAACGCCCGCACTTTTTCACTAACGCACACTGCGGCCGACATGCGGCGCATCGCCCATTGTTCGATCTTGCTTCTTGTCCAGGACGGCTCTGCGACGCGAATGCCGCCCACGCGAACAGGTACATTCGCCCTGGTACCTGCGATTGTACCGATAACGTTCGCGTGGAAAAGCATGGTTTGTACGACGTTGGGTGAGCCGGCTTTCATCCAACTCGCTAGGCGATTCGTTGCCGCCAGGAATTCAATTGCGTGATTCGCTTCGCACGAAAAGGTCTCAATGTCAAAATGACGCAATCGCTGAACAAGTTCCTGTTGCTCTTGTGTCTTAGGCAATGGAGAAATGGACGCCACACGTACGCGATCGCCTTGTTTTGCCATTCCAATAGCGAGCTCCGTTAAGCATCTTTCGGCGCCGCCAACGTAGAGTTCGGTAATGACAAAATCGATGCGCAAATCAGCAAGCCAACCTGAAGTAAGTTTGACTAAGTCTCGTTGCGTTGCCCGCCGCACGCGTAAAAAAGGCGAATCGCATCGACCGTCGATTTTACAGCATGAACACGAACGATATGGGCCCCTTGAACCGATACCGCCAGTGTCACCCCCAGGGTCCCCGCGTCCCGGTCAGAGGCTTTGTCGCCTAAAAGCTTTCCGATGAATCCTTTCCGCGAATGGCCGATCAGAATAGGGCGACCAAGTTCCAAGAATCTCGCGATGTTACGAACAAGCATGATATTATGTTCGTGGCTTTTCCCGAATCCGATGCCGGGATCAAGGCATACGCGATCGGCCGGTATTCCGTTGCGTTCACACCAGTTCAATCGCTGCTCCAGATACCCGAAAATATCTTCCACAACGTCACCGTAAGTCGGATTGTCCTGCATGGTTTGCGGTGTTCCTTGCATGTGCATGACGCAGACGCCGACATCGTTTGATGCGGCGACCTCGGCCATTTGAGGGTCACCTTCGAGGCCAGTCACATCGTTAATGATCTCGGCGCCGGCCTCGATCGCCGCGCTTGCCACCAGGGC
>JANOBM010000183.1:0-35129 GCA_031411655.1 Planctomycetaceae bacterium | reverse complement strand
GCTCTGGCTGACCTGGCTCTGGCTGACCTGGCTCTGGCTGACCTGGCTCTGGCTGACCTGGCTCTGGCTGACCGGGTTCTGGCTGACCGGATTCTGGTTGACCGGGTTCTGGTTGACCGGGTTCTGGTTGACCTGGTTCTGATTGCGCAGGTTCTGCCAATGCGGGTATCAGAGGAGTCCTTGGCTCGTTAGCAGCCGCATCGGCTCGCACTTGCTCAAGTGTTTCACCCTGCAGCAATTCAGTCGCCTCGGCCAACGCCGGCTCCGCCTCCAACTGCAATTGCTGCTGGGCTTCGGTGAGGCTCTCAAAGAGTGGATCCGATAGATCTTTTGCCGCGTCAGCCATCAATTCCGCTTGATCGTCACCAAGCTGACTAAGCTCTTCACGCATTTCTGCCACCGAGTCTCGCAACTCGGTAAGTTCACGATTCGTAATCTCCGCATTCTGTTGCAGGATATCTTGATTGAGTTCAGCAACAGCTTGTTCCGCGCTGGTTTCGCTCGTCTGCTGCGCCTGAGCGACGGCCTCAAGTCTCGCCTGCAAGTCTTCGAGTGACTGCTGGACCGCCTCGCTTCGCTGCTCGATCTGCGGCAATTGTGGATCTGTATTTGTGGCTTGCGCGGCCTCTTTGATGGTGTTATTGAGTTCCTCAATAGGCTGGACAGCTAACTCCTCAAATGCATCTTGGATGCCTTGGAGTTGTTCAGCGATCTCGGGCGGAAGCAGTTCCAGCTTCGTCGATTGCTCGGCGAGCTGCTTGAGCTCATTGGCAACCTCCTTACTTAATTGAGCAGCCTTCTCTTCGATCGGTGCGACTTGGGCTAGCTCAGCATGAAGCTCTTGAAGTTGCTTTTGTGACTCTGCATCGAGTTCGATTGGCGCTGGCGGTGGAGGCGGTTGATTGGCCTGGGCTGCCGCCTCGGCTTCGGCGATGGCGTCAGCTTGAGCTTGCTCAATCGTCTCCGACAATTCTTCGTACTTTTCAGCTAGTTCTTCCGCAGCGGTTTCAACCTTTGCTTGTTCTTGTACCAACTGTTCAAGCTTTTCTTCAAGCTTCTCGGTCTTTTCCTGATGCTGGGTAAGTTGTCGGTCGGCTGCGTTGTTATCGTTGGCAATACGAATCGTGCGATCTTCCGTCATCACACTCTGCCCTTTTGTATCACGCACCTCGATTCGGTAACGAAGGGTTTGGTCGCTTTTTAACCCCTCGGCTTTGAGGTCGATCGTTGCAATGGCATTATCGCTTTGTTGCGGAGGTTCGTAGTGACGGATTGTACGCCCGCTAAACGTGGATGCACCCGGCAATTGCACCGAAAGGATGATGTCGTCGAGCCCAAAGTCGTCGTATGCCGTGATGTACACGGGCACGTTCACCGGTTCGCTGACAACCAGATCCTTAGCGGGACGTTCGATAACCATCTGCGGTGGATTATCAGGCAATGCGATCAACTTGCCCTCATCCATTTGGCTATTGGCGTACTTCAGCCGATTTCTCAGCACAACCCGATAAAAACCGTCTCTTTGCAATGGGAATCTTCCGGACCAATGCACTGAGCTCTCCAGCGCACCATTTGGTTCATCGGTGTCTGTCTTTGTGGGCTTTTCAGTGGTTTTTGATTCTTCGGGAGACGGGACAGGGGAGAGGAGATACGATTCTGTCGCGACTAACTCGGTAATGCGTTTCTGAGCAGGTGGCAATGAACCGCTCGCCCCCCAAACCGCACTGCCTCCATGCATCGCAAATTGGATTCCGTGGATTTTTGAGCCATCCATTCCAATCGCACTCGCCGGTACCTCCAGTCGTATAAGCTTTCCACCTTCCGGAAGCTCGCCTGCTCGATATCGACTCGGCGTGCCTAGACTTCCCTCACCAATCTTGTCTGCACCCCAAAAGGCCCGGTGTTCCCAATCTTTTCCGTTGTGAAACTTAAGCATCACGCTTTCGGGCATTTGCTTCGGATCAAGATAGACGTAGGCAAACAAGCTTTCGCCAACAAGTAACTCAAAGGGAACCGGTGCTCCTTCGAAGCCATGAGCGTGTGCATCCCCTCGAGGCGGGTCCGTATGCCCGCGGGAGCCGATTAACTTATCGTCAAATTGCCAATCACCTTGTTTCCTTGCGCCGCTTGGAGCCTCGTCTTTAATCCAAACACGCTCACGGCGATCTTGGACATCGACAACCTTCACCTGCTGTTCCAGCAACTCGATCTCACCCTCCGACGCATCACCTTGTACGTTGACTGTCACTTCGACAGTACTGTCTCGTGGCCCGGTCACATCGGGTGAATCGGGAGTTCCCAGTATCGGATTGGGAAGTCGCATGTACTTGGGATAAGAGAGCGCGGTTTGCAAGCCGATGATTCGCGGACGATCCAACATGGTAACGCGATACTGCTTACTCCACGTTCCACCCCCACGAACACGATATGTGAACGAGTGTTGCATCCCAGTGAGCAGCATCGTCGTGCCGCCGTCTCGCACTTCGGGCAGACTGTAGTTCAAACGCTTGGACTGACCGTCCGCATCGACGGTAGTAATGTCCAACCGAAGCGAATCAGGATGCCCTGGTGGCTCTACTTCACCCTTCTTCATGACAACTCGAAAGTCGATGTCTTCACCTCGCAGCACGTCGCAATCGCCCGGTACGGTTTGCTCTCCCACGAGGACGTCGTAGAGTACGCCCGACACGGGTGGGATGTCGGCAAACGGGTGAAAAATCCGGGCCATCGCGGTCGGAAGGCGATCTGAAAACAGCAAAAAAGCGGCAGTGAAAACCGTCAAGCAAACCACCGCAAACAGGCTCGCCCGCCGAAGACTGAGAAGATCCAGGACTTTGGAAAGTCGGAAATCACGAAGGCGTTCGTAGGCTTCCTGAACCAATCGTTGATGAAAACTTCGCGACGGTTGGACCTTGCCATTGAGATGAAAGTCGACGCAACTGACCAAACGGTTGTGAATGTTCGGTAACTCTTGTTCAATGCGTCGAGCAACCATGACGCGAGTCAATCGACGCACCAGGGGCCTGACGACGCCGACAAACAACGCCCAAAGCGTTGGCCCAACCACCAACAAAAGTCCGATCAATCGCAATACCGGCTGAAGTGGTGAAGCGATGTCTAATAGCAGCACAGCCAAAAGAATCGCAACGAAAAGTCCGACCGAGATTGCTAGTCCCGTGGCGGCCCAGGTCGAACGAAGCCAACGCCTCGTCGAAACGACCAGACGGTGAATTGCGGTCGACTGCTGCTGGACGTTTTGTACAGTTTGAATTGCGGAATTAGACATGCATTAGCTCGCCATTTATGATTGCGTCGTCAATTCTTTGTTTGACTTTCCGTAAGCTCACGAAAACCTGAACCCGTCATCCGACCCAGCAATCGAGCACGGACCAGATCGCTGAACCGTTGACTACTCGATCCTCGCTCACCATCAAGGGAGTGCCCGCCCAACGTCGAAAGGAAGAATTCGATGGCGATGATGATGAATGTCAGAATGATCAACGGACGCCAGATTTCTCGCTCATCGCCGATGTTGCCAAATAATTGCTGCGCCTCGGCGGAGGCGTCGATCGAGGTTATTTTGGCAGTTGGCAACATCGTTTCCAACTGCGGCTTTGTAAGTCGCTGAAAATTCGATTCCTCGGGCGAGACATTTACTGCAAAACGGTGCATACCGGTTTGTGGCTTTTCGGCTTGACCGCCATTGACCTGAAGTTCGTAAAAACCTTTTTGAACCGTGCGTTGAAAAGCGCCGACCAAACGTGAATTGGAACGCTGAAAACTTACCGGCGTGATGTGCCCCTCCGAGTCGGTAACGGTGCCTTCTGCCGGTGCCCAATCCTGTGAAACCACGAATTCAGCCGTGCCATCGGCTGGTACGACCAATGGTCCGTCAACATCCGATTTCCGCTTTACATAACCGATCATTCGGAGCACTAGCGGAACAAACTCCGGTTTCATCGGTAGGTTGGACCACTTCGTATTGAGTGGGAATGCCGTGAGCAGCGTGCGTCCATTACCGTAAACGCTTTCCAAAATCACGGGCGAACCATCTTCAAACTCAACCAACGGCCAAGCATTCGCCCGAGTCTCGGGGAGTTTGAAGCGGAAGTGTCGATAGATTTTCAGTTTAGTGAGATATCGTTGTTCACTATTGGCGAAAACGGAAAACACCGGGTGAGCAAAATCAATGGCACCGAACTGGCGGTGATTCTCGGCACGATCGGGATCACCCTCGGGCGAAGATAGCTCCACCGCAACAAACGATTGCTCGGGAGTTTCTGGTGACGGGAAAAACTCCTTCGAATAGTTGTCATGGTTGACTTTGTCGCCTGGAAAAACCAACATTCCGCCCCCGGCCCCAACGAATTCGCGAAGCAACTTAAACTGGTCCTGATTCAACGATCCGCAATTAGCAAGGATCACGACTTCAACGTTGCTCAGCGTCTCTCGACTAATGTTGCCTTGCGGAACCTCTTCAACGACGAGCGAACGAACAAGCTCTCGATCTTCGGCTAACAGGGGGTCGCTCGCGGTTTCAGAAGAGTCAGATGAGACCATTGCTGTTCGCACATACAGTCCTTCATCTTCGTTCGGTTGAGGTGAAGGGTTGCCATTTACCAATAGCACTCGAATCTGCGGTGCGACGTTCAAAGAGAACAAGAACGAATCATCTGCTTTGAATCGATCTTCCGGAATTTCGAAACGCCCGCGGAGCTCGCCAGCTTCAGTCGGCGTAAAGATCAATTCGGCCTCGCCGGTTGCTCCCGGTTCAAGAGTCAGATTCTTGCGTGCAATCTCTTTGTCTTCGATGAAGATGCTAACGGCAATATCTTTCGTTTCCGTTTCACTATGATTTGTCACTCGAGGGTTCAACTTGATCGGCAACCCAACGATCGCTCGCTGATCTTCCGGCGACCGCCCGACCACAGCTGTATTGGCAAACTCTTGATTCGACCCAACGTTCACGACCGTCAACTCGGTATCGGGTGGAATAAGGTCCGACGAGTTGCCAGCCAAAAACTCATTCCATCCCGTTGATTGCAGGTCGCTAAAGACATAGACAGCTGGCTTGTTCAACTTACGAGACTCGGGCCCAAAAAGTTGAGAAAAGGCAGCAAACAAGTTACCTCGTGACGGCGTGGCCTGCAGACCTTCAATTTCGCTCCGAATCGCTTCTGCGTCTGACGAGAATCGATTGCAAACCTCTTCTGGTTTCGCAGCAACGCGAATCACCGTGACACGGTCGTCAACCGAGAGGCGATCGACCACCGACACCGCCACTTGCTTGGCTCGCTCCAGCGAGGTGATCCCTTCGGTGACCGCATTCATACTAGCCGAACCGTCGACCAACAAAACGACATCTCGACCGGCCTCACTGCCGCCGAACATCGCGCTCCAATGCTTCACCACAGGACGACAGATCAAAAGGATCAGCAACAACAAGAACAGGGTTCGAAGGAAAGCGATCAACGCCTCCAAAAACTTCATCCGACGCCGCTGCTGGACATAACTATCAAACAGAAAACGAAAAGTACTTAGCTCAACGGTTTTTAGCCGGTGCAGCGTGAGCAAGTGCAGCAGGATCGGGATCAATGCCAGCGGCAGAAAGTACAGCAATAATCCAAAATGCAAAAAACTCATAGTCGCTCATTTACTTGGACCGACGTTCATATCGCTTGTCGATACTTCTCTTAAAACTCGCTAACTCCGCTGCTTTTGCGCTATCCGATGCGTGATCTCTTGTCGAGGTACGATGCAAGAAATCGATCGTAAGGTTCGGTGGTGCTGGCAAGGTTGTAGCTAATCTTTCGTTCAAAACAGTCTTGTTTGATTTGTTCGGTGAAGGCCTGAATCCGATCGAGATATCTCTTGCGAAGATTCTTAGGGTTGGTGACAACTTGTCCGGCACCTTCCATATCTTTGAATCGAGTCAGCCGATCGTAAGGGAAGGTGAGTTCAGCATCGTCTAATGTATGAAAAACGATGACTTCATGATTGTTATGGCGAAAGTGTTGCAGGCCGCTGGCAATGTTCGCCTCTTTGTCGATCAAATCACTAATCACAATCACCAAGCCACGACGCTTGATCCGATCCGCGGCTTCGTGCAACACCGAACCGACGTCGGTCTCGCCGCCCGACCGAACTCCGTCCAGCGATTGAAGGATCCGGCGAAATTGTGACGGATGCGCTTTAGGCGGGATGTATTGCCGGACTTCCTTGTCAAACAGGACTAAGCCCACCGCATCGTTTTGTTTGATCAACAGATAGGTCAATGCGGCAGCCAGATAAGCTCCGTAACTGAGTTTATCGATTTCGCCGCTCTTAAAAGCCATCGACTGAGAGCAGTCAAGCAAGATGTAGGCGCGAAGGTTTGTTTCATCCTCGTACAACTTGATCTGGTACTTGTCGCTCCGCGCGAGCATTTTCCAGTCCATTGTTCGAAGATCATCTCCCGGTGTATACGATCGATGATCGAGGTACTCGACGGAGAAACCGTGATAGGGACTGCGATGCCGTCCCGTTAGAAAGCCTTCCACCACTTGCTTTGCAACAAGATCCATACTTCCAAGTCGAGCAAGTCCGGCGGGATCAAAATAAGTTGCAGGCATGGATTATTCTTCGCGAACAGATTCGACGAGTGTTCGGATGATATTGTCTGTCGTTAGACCATCACTTTCAGCGGTGAAACTGGTAACTAATCGATGCCGCAGGACGGGATAACAAACGTATCGAATGTCATCGGTCGAAACGTGCACTCGGCCATCAAGCAATGCATGTGCCTTTGCGCCAAGCAACAACGACTGGCAAGCTCGGGGACCCGCCCCCCACGTCAAATACTTTTTCACAAAGCTCGTTGCATCCGTTTCATGGGGACGAGTCGAACGGACAAGGCGAACCGCATAGGCTGAGACGGAACGCCCCACCAATACCTTGCGAACGACTTGTTGAAGTCGCAGGATCTCTTCGCCGTTGATGATCGAATGAAGATCGGGTAACCCCGCAGACGTCGTGGTCTCAGCGATTTGAAGCTCTTCTTCGAACGACGGGTAGCCGACTTGGATCTTGAACATAAAGCGATCGAGTTGAGCTTCCGGTAGCGGGTAGGTCCCTTCTTGCTCGATCGGGTTTTGAGTTCCAAGGACTAAGAATGGCTTTTCCAACTTAAATGTTTCACCGGCAGTCGTGACTTGGTATTCCTGCATCGCCTGAAGAAGCGCGGCTTGCGTCTTCGGAGGCGTTCGGTTGATCTCATCGGCAAGAATGATGTTGCCGAAAATCGGCCCACGTACGAAACGCAACCTTCGACGGCCAGTTCCTTCTTCCTCATCCAAAATCTCCGTGCCCGTAATGTCGGACGGCATCAGATCAGGGGTGAACTGAATACGACGAAACTTGAGCGACATAAGACTTGCGATGTTCGAGATCATCAATGTCTTGGCCAAACCGGGGACGCCTTCCAACAGGCAATGCCCCTGACAAAACAGCGCAATCAAGACTTGTTTCAAAACTTCGCGTTGCCCGATGATGGACCGACTCAGTTCGTTACTGAGCTTGCCGTACATCTCGGAAAGATGTTCGGCCGATCTTAAATCCTGATCATCGAACTGTGCCGGCGCAGCGTTTCCGGTCAAGTTGGGCATTTGCTTCCCCAAAAAGGATGGCGGAGGAGGGATAGATAGGAGGGCGTAGAAGGACAGGAGATTTGCAAGTGGATCAGCGTACCGACATGGTTCGCGAATGCAATGAAAATCTTACATAAACACAATCATTGGCCCAACCGATCCCGGGTCGTCAGCAAAAAAAAATCGCCGTTGGTACCCATAAGTGGCATTCCGCCTTCACCCCAAAGCTTTGGACACCATCGCGGGTGAGCGATCGGCGAACGTCGCGAAATTCTATAGCTGGTGTCCAGCAATGCCGTAAGCAGACGAAGGAAAAAGCAGGTTCGATCGCGATATGCGATGGATTGGAATGCACTACTGGACGCGAGACATGTAGGCGAGAAACTGTCGATCAAGCGTCGCTAAGTCGGTTCCAAGTACTTGTTCAAAGAGCTCGATTCTTTCTTGGGCGACTCGTACCTCAAGGGGTTTTCCTTCGCTTAACTTTTTGAGAAATGAAATGTATTCTTTCTTGCGAGTTCGAAGTAGGAAGTAGGTCATCGCCCACGCTTCGCTGTACGCATCCGAAGCGCTGGCCTCTTGCCGAAATCGCATATCGTCCGCCAAGAGCGTTGAGAGCGATTCAGCCCCTCGTCGAGGAACATAGCGTTGGAATCTCGCGAGATTGACCGTATTAACCTTTCCGATGCTTCGCCAACCACGCGACGTGCTGAAGTCAGGTGATTCGAAAAACACAGCCATCCCTTCGCTGACCCACATCGGGTTGTCCGCAAATCGTTTTTGAAGACCCGTGTTGTAAGCGAGCTGATGAGTCGCCTCATGAATAATCGTAGCGACGTTGCGTTCCGCATCGGGAACATTGAACGTCGTCATCCGATTGGATTCGAGATTGTAGTAGCCGATCGTTGACTTTGCGGCATCACCCACATCGCTCACCGCGTAGGCGTCGAAGCTGTCACGGTCCGCGAAGACGATCGCGACCAGTGGGAACCGCGTATCGGGAAGGTCCCAGCCCTGGTTCTTCCAATACGCATAAAAGCCGCGATGAAGTTGCTCAAAGAGCCCACCCACCCAACGAACGTAGGCTTCGTTCGTGTTATGCACGATCACAAAATTGGTGGTCTGATGGACCGCGAAACCTGCGGGAAGTTCCTCGAGCAAACGCCTGCCCATTTCCGCATCGTCTACGGGAACGATCGGCGAATCGTCTGATTGACTGGATTCAATCGCGTCGGGTTGGATGGTCCAAATTCGCCCGTCGTCTGATTGGAATAAACGCCCCCCATCCTGAGCCGTCACCAACGATTCGCCGATTACCGTCCGCATGGTGCCGTGAGCGTCCTTGAAAATGATCTGTTCGGCAGCCGGCGAAAAGCTCAAAAAAGGCACCACCGTTAAAAACAGTGCAACTGCAAGCCGTGACGTCGCTTGTTTGGTCGTACAAGTCACCGGGAAACCAGCTTCGAGAGAGTAGGATGGGGCGATGAAGATAACTGCAATTCCACAACTGTACCGTAACTTACGGCGTTGGCGAGAGATTCTCGCCATACTTCGGCGGTATGGACTTGCAGATTGGCTGAGTCATTTTCCGCACTTACCGTTTCAGGACTGGCTAAAAGATGCGGACGGCTTGCCATTGGCATCGCATTCACGCGAAATGCGCGTGCGATTGGCACTTACCGAACTCGGTCCCACATTCATCAAGCTTGGTCAAATATTGGCCTCTCGTCCGGACCTTGTCGGCCCGGAGATGGCTGACGAACTTAAACGCCTGCACAGCGAAGTTCCCGCAGTTGATTCGTCGACCATCCGCAATGTTCTCCGTGACGAACTCGGATCGCGATTCGAGATGGAGATCATCGATTTCGACGATACGCCCCTGGCAACGGCATCGATCGGTCAAGTACATCGCGCCCGCTTGGTCGACGGAACAGAAATCGTTGTGAAAGTCCAGCGACCTGGGATCGAACAGGTGATGCTATGTGATTTGGATGTACTCAGCGGACTAGCGCAGCTTGCCGAGCGTGTCGAAGGTCTCGCTGCGTTCTCGCCTGAGTCGTTGGTTCGCCAGATGACTCCTGTCTTAAAACGGGAACTTGACTTTGGGCGTGAAAAACAAAACTTAGAACTATTTGCTGAACTTCTTCAAGAAAGTCCGGGAGTCGAAATCCCTATACCGATCGCATCCCTTTGCACCCGCCGCGTGTTGGTGATGACCCGCATCGTCGGCGAGGATCTGTCTCGGTGCATTCCATCGGACCGTTTCACGCCGGAAATTCGCCACCAGATGGCGAAGACGATCACCGAAACCTACATGCGGATGCTATTTACCCATGGACTATTTCATGCAGATCCCCATCCAGGAAACTTGATCGCAGCCGAGGATGGTTCGGTCGGAATCCTTGATTTTGGCATGGTCGGGCGGATCGATTCGAGGTTGCGTGAACAGATTGAAGAGATGCTGGTCGCAATCAGCACCAGCGATAGTGCGAGATTGACGCAATTGATTCGCCGGGCAGGAGAAACGCCGGTCAAGCTCGATGAAGCTGCACTGTCGATTGACGTATCGGAATACGTCGCGACTTATGGCCGTCAAAACCTTGGCAAATTTGATTTGACCGGCGCACTGAATGACCTGGGAGATGTGCTCCATCGACACAGTATCAAGCTGCCCAGTCAATCCGCGATGCTGATAAAGATGCTGATTTCGCTCGAAGGAACTCTGTCGGCGCTCAATGCGGACTTCGACGCGTTGGAAGTGATGGCAGTTTTCGTGCGCCGCGCCGCACGACGTCGAATGAGCCCTCGCCGTCGTCTCCATCAGGCGCGACGAATGATGCTTGAAGCGGAGTATTTCACGCAGGTCGTTCCCGACCAATTGCTTGGGCTACTCAATCAAATTCGCAGTGGCGATGTTCAGATTCAGCTGGATCACCGTCGCATTGGTTCCACCGTCAACCGACTCGTCGTTGGGCTGATCGCTAGCGCGTTGTTTCTGGGATCCTCGCTGTTGTTGGCGATGAAAGTGCCGCCAATCATGTTTGCCCAGCCCACTTATTTAGGAGTGAAAGATATCAGCATGGTGGGCACATTGGGCACGATCTTCAGCGTCATGATGATGGTCAGGCTCTACCTTGCGATCAACGCGAGTGGACACCTATCGCGAGACAACGAAGACTGATTGGAGGCTTGCTCCAGACAAATCACGACACGCGAGTTTTATGGCACTCACATAGGACTCACATCGGACTCACCTGGGATTCACATAGGACTCACACTTACAGCGAGTCAAAGGTCGCCTCGATTGCGGACGCAACGGTTGAAGTCAGAATGGTGATTTCCTCAGTAGTGATACTTAGCGGCGGCATCAAGACGACGACATCCCCGAGCGGGCGCACCCAAACTCCGCGCCGAGTCGATTCGTCACATACACGACGCCCCATCCGCGCCGATGAGGCAAATGCACGGCGAGTCGTTTTATCTTCTACAAGTTCGATCCCAATCATCATTCCCAGCTGACGAACGTCACCGACATGAGGGTGCTGCTGGAGCGGCCGCAACTCGGCCGCAAGCTGGTTGATTTTTTTTCCGAGCAGAGGAAAGAAATGCTCTTCTTGCAGGAGGTCAAGCGAAGCGAGCGATGCAGCCGCTGCAAGCGGATTTCCGCTGTAAGTATGCCCATGAAAGAATTGGCGATTGGCACTCTGCGGAGAATTTTCACGTCCAGACGACGCTTCGGTAGGGACAAGAAAAGACTCGAACACTCTGGTACTTGCAATCGTCGCCGCCATCGGAAGGTACCCGCCGGTGAGTCCTTTTCCCAAGCAAAGGATGTCTGGTGCCACGCTCTCATGTTCACAAGCGAACATAAGCCCAGTTCTCCCGAACCCTGTGGCAATCTCATCCGCAATCAGCAACAAATCAAATCGTTCACATAACTCGCGAAGTCGTGTGAGCAAACCCGGCGGATGCATCACCAATCCTGCGGCTCCTTGCACGAGCGGCTCGATCACAAGAGCTGCAAGAGTGGCATGATGCTTATTAAACAGCGATTCGAATTGTTCGGCATAGTAGTCACATGCATTTCCACTGGAAACGCCTGCAGGCAACCGGTAACTGTCGGGCAATGGTCCGCGTAGCGGCTTGAAAAGAAGCGGCTCGAATAGGTCGTGAAAAAGGGGTATGTCTCCCAGCGAAACGGTGCCAACGGTATCTCCATGATAGGCTGACCCAAGTGTCAGGTAGCGAGTTTTTGCCTTGCCGCTCGGCGAACCGGATTGGTGCCAATGCTGAAACGCCATTTTGATGGCGACTTCCACTGCAGACGCCCCGTCACTACTAAAAAACACATGGTTGAGATCGGCGGGGGCGATTGCCGCCAAGCCTGAGGCAAGGCGCGCGGTCGTTGTGCAACCCATCCCGATATTGGTCACATGCGCGACGCGGTCTAACTGGTCGCGAATAGCAGCGTCGATTCGCGGGTGACGGTGGCCATGCAAATTGCACCACAGACTGCTCACCCCATCGAGAAATCGTCGCCCGTCATCGGCAATCAGCCAGGACCCCTCGGCGCTGTCAATCAGCATCGATTCGTAGGTCGACATCTGCGTGAAGCCGTGCCAATGATTCCGCCGATCAGCCCGTTCCAGGTCGGTTTGACTTGAAATCGTGTTAGCGATAGGTCGATGATTCATTGACGAGCCGATTGAATTTCTCGCAGTCGAACGATGGCAGCACGCGTCAGAAAGTGAGTCAAAGTGGTTGAAAACTGGATTTTAGCGACTTTAGGCGGTTGCGGTTCCTATATCGCATTCCAGAAAACAGTGGTTCTGATGTAAGTTACACCTGTTCAGTAGTTACGTCTCGTCGGCGAATCGACCGGCCATAGATTGAAGGAGTGATGTCGAAGTGGCACGTGAAGCAATTTATCAATCTTCAGACCCGGAACCTCAGGGTACGCATTTGAAGCCCGCGGGCGAGGCTTCCGATCGAAGGGGCGAAAAGGTGAGTGCAGGGGACGAAATCGTTTCCGACGCGGTGCGTGAACAGGACGTGCGATTACGTCCTCGACGGATGTCGGAAATGGTCGGCCAACGCGACGTTATCGAACGCCTCCAAATCGCCATCGATGCGGCGAGAAAGCGAGGCCAACCACTCGGACATATTCTGTTCGATGGCCCACCGGGTCTTGGAAAAACAACCTTCGCGACGGTCATTCCTGAAGAGATGGGGACCACTGTCCAGTTCGCTAACGGTGCTGGCCTCCGCGCTCCCAAAGACTTGATTCCTTACCTCACCAACCTTGAGCAAGGTTCGGTTCTGTTTATCGACGAAATCCATCGATTGCCAAAAAGTGTCGAAGAGTATCTGTACACGGCGATGGAGGATTTCCGCATCGATATCGTCCTCGGCGAAGGCGTTAGCGCCCGAACCCTCAACTTAGCCCTTCGCCCCTTCACCCTGATTGGCGCGACTACTCGAGCCGGAATGCTGAGCGGACCGCTTCGGGATCGGTTCCAAATTCGAGAACATCTGGGTTGGTACTCTCGCGCGGAACTTTGCGAAATCGTCCAACGCAATGCACTCAAACTACAGGTCGTGGTCGACGATGCATCGGCAGCGGAAATCGCGACACGAAGCCGAAGCACGCCGCGACTTGCGAATAACCGATTGTTGTGGGTTCGGGACTATGCTCAGAGCCGAGCCGGAGGTCGCATTGACGGCGCTGTGACAGTTGCGGCATTGCAGATGATCGGCATCGATGTTCTCGGCTTGGACAAGCAAGACCGTGGCTATCTGGACACCCTGATGCGCGTTTTTGCGGGTGGTCCTGCTGGTCTTGAAGCGATCGCTCATACGATGAACGTCAGCGCCGATACGTTAGAAGATGAGGTCGAGCCGTTTTTGTTGCGAAGCGAGCTGATCGTACGCACCCGTCGTGGTCGTGTAGCAACCGTGAAGGGGTACGAGCACCTAGGAAAGGCGATCCCGGCCTGAGGCGTTGACGCATCGGTGATGTGTCCGGATGGAGGATGAAGGTTGCTCAAGACCAGCCGGAATGCATCGGCGGATTGTAAACGGACCGTGACCGGTATGCCGATTGTCTGATCCTAAAAGCGCAAAGCGACACGGAACAATGTCATGCATTCAGTTGAAGTCGAGACAAACCAGCTGAACGACGTCATCTAACGAGTCGGCTGTCGGCTTTCATTGACCTAGGATGCAAGTGATTAGTTTTGATGTAAGTGATTCACTCGCTTGCGATTCGCGGTATTTTTGGCAGCCGATTGGCTTAGTCCAGCTAGCTGGACTACGCCACTTTGCAATGGGAACCCTGCAAATACTAGCACGAAGCGCGAGCGAGTGGGTTTTGACGTAACTGATTCTCTCGCTTGCGCTTTGCGCCGGTATAAACGTAAAAGTGGCGCTGCCCAGTCAGACTCGCCAAGGAAAGGTGAAAGTCCTAACGAAGGGACACACTCTGGTGAACGTAGTTCGACCCACTACCGGAAAGACAAAGTGTGTTCCATGCAGGAGCACCTGTTCTCATACCAAATGTTCGAGCGCCGGCCTTCGTGTGAAGCGTACTTCACCACCGACGATCGTATAGATGACGCGTCCAAACACTTCGTCACCATCATGCGGGCTGCTGTGGCACTGGCTAAGAAATTGCCCGCTGTCGATTAACCACCTTTCATTCGGATCAATGATGACACAATCCGCTGTGGCTCCCACGGCGAGAGTTCCAGCATCAATGCCCGCAATGGCCGCCGGCTTGACGGATAAACGCATGATCGCTGACGTCCAGTCCATCATTCCCGTTCGAACCATTCGAGTAGCGACGACTGCAAGGGTGGTTTCGAGTGTAGAAGCACCGAACGGAGCTTGATCGAAGTCGTTCATCTTTTTCTCGCGTGAACGAGGCATGTGGCCGCTTTGGATCGCGTCGATCGTTCCGTCGGCAACAGCAAGCATCAACGCTTCGATATGACGCTCACTGCGCAGCGGTGGATGCAACTTGAAGCGGGAGTCAAAACTACGAAGCATTTCGTCGCTGTGCCAGAGATTGTGGGGGCAAACTGAAGCGGTCACTTCAATGCCGCGTTGCTTTACTCGGCGAAGTAAATCAACACTTCCCATCGTACTAACCGGTCCCACATGAAGCCGCCCGCCAGTGGCCTCGGCGAGCCGAACGTCGCGTGCGACTGCAAGATCCTCCGCTTCGGTAGGGAGCCCCTTGAGTCCAAGAATGAGCGCCACTTGACCGTCGTGAACGACCCCCTCTTCGACCAAATCCGGATCGACGGGACGATCAAAAATTGGCAAATCAAACATGCGACAATAGTCCAGCGCACGCTTGAGTAATGCGCTGTTATGAATCGGCCGAGGTGAATCGCTAAAGCCAATCGCGCCGGCTTCGGCGAGAAGCCCTAGTTCAGCCATTTGTTCGCCTTCACGACCTCGACTCGCGCAAGCGATCACATGGACCCGCGGGCCAGAGCAAGCCGCAGCAATTCGCTTTACGAGCTCGACGCCTGCAGGTGTGTCGATTGGCGGATCGGTGTTGGCGGAACAAAGCACCGAGGTGTATCCACCAGCGACTGCCGCTGCTCCACCGGATTCAATCGCTTCGTCTTCTTCGTGACCAGGCTCCCGCAGCTCCGTTCCTAAATCAACCAGTCCCGGTGCGACGATGCAACCACGCGCGTCGATGCGGTGGAAATAATCAGGCAAATCATCGTCACTGGGATCGATTGCCAAGACCCTACCTCGAGACATCAGCAACCGAGCTGGGCGATCCATCCCTTGGATAGGGTCGACGAGATGTCCATTCTCAATGAGTAGCGGCTCGGGGTCTTTCATCGAGATTCCTCATTCTTTCCCGCGAGCAACCATAACGCCGCCATACGAACTGCAAGCCCGTTGGTAACCTGTTCCAAAATAACCGAATGCGGACCGTCAGCGACTTCCGGCGTGATTTCGACACCTCGATTGATCGGTCCCGGGGCCATGATCAACACGTCCGATTTGCATCGACGCATCCGCCGACCATTCATCGCATAACGGTTTGCATACTCATGGACACTAGGGAAAGGCCTTGCCTTTAAACGTTCGAACTGAATCCGCAATAAGTTTAAGACGTCGCAGCGAGGAAGAATCTCATCCAGGCTGTGTGCCACCTCGAAACCCAATTCCGCCCAACGAGGACTGACCAAAGTTGCCGGGCCGCAAACGATCACATGAGCACCCAACATTCGTAAACCCCACATGTTGCTGCGTGCGGTGCGACTGTGAGCGATGTCGCCAACGAGGGCGACGGTTAAACCGTCAAGCCGACCGCGGTGCTCGCGAATCGTCAGCATGTCCAACAGGCCTTGCGTCGGATGCTCGTGGGCTCCGTCGCCAGCATTAAGAACAGAACATTCCAGCTCGCGAGAAAGCAAATGTGGCGTACCCGGTGTACTGTGCCGCACGACGACCCAATCCACACCCATCGCCTGGATGGTCTTGGCCGTGTCTACAAACGTTTCACCCTTCGAGACACTGCTGCCGCTACTGGAAAACTCCACCGTGTCAGCGCCGAGTCGCTTGGCTGCGAGCGAGAAGCTGTTTCGAGTTCGCGTACTGTTCTCAAAAAAGAGATTGGCAAGCGTCCTCCCGGAAAGCAACGATATTTTCCGGCGACAGCCCCCGGTCATTATTTTCAGGCGCGCTGCCGTATCGAGAAGTGTGTTGATTTCATCAGCCGAAAGGCTTTCAAGGTCCAGCAAATGCCGACGATTCCAGGATTCTGGAAAGACGAGCGTGTCAGGACCGGATTGCGTGGAAACGTCCAAGGCAAACGTATCGGTACGAGCGAATGAAAAATTGAACTTCGCCTATGTTAAGGCAAAGAATGTGTTTGCGCAAGGCACTTACGAAGCGCCGCTGAAACTCGCCCCTTTTCCATGTCTCCGGGCTGGTATTTACCCTACCGTGCCTAACCACTCATTCATGCCGTTGATTCCATAAAAGTAGCGAATTGCCCGTTTGTTCCCGTGAAAAGTGACACTCAAGCTTTTACGCAGAACAATGGATAATTCCGCTGCCGTTTTTTCCGTGCCTACAAGAACAGCGAGCATGCCACCGCACCGTGCAGAGTGGATGCTCACGGTGGGGTCAACGCAAGGCTTGCTTCGAACGATATTGATATTATCGAGCTCTCAAATCGAAATCAGCAATTGCCTTCCCACCCCGGTCCCAAATTCGCAGTACTCCATCATCGCCGCCAGCCACGATTGATTTACTGTTCTGACTAGCGCGAAGGCTGTAGAGAAAACCGGTAGCACCGTCGAAGTTGGGACCGCTACCACCTCCACTGTTACGAGTTGCTATTTGATGGTCGCCGGTAGCAAGGAGGAATTGATCCGATGCACCCAAAAATTGGACAGCAGTGACTTCCTTGCCAAAGCCAGCGATGGTCCTCACCTGTTCGCCAGTCAGAACATCCCAAACTTTGACAACCTTGTCGGCACCGCCCGAGACGATCCATCGACCATCCATCCGCCAACTCACACCCAGTACATGGTGAGTGTGCCCTTCGAGCGACTTTATCCATTTACCGGTTGCAACCTCAAAAATCTTGACGAAGCGATCAGCGCCAGCTGTAGCAACGTATTTGCCGTCAGGCGAAAATTCGATGCAAAAAATTGAATCGCTGTGTGCATCGGGAACGACGTGAACCAATTCACCGTTTGCTGTATCCCAAAACCGAAGTTCGCCACTTCGAGTCGGCTCACCGCTGCCCGTTGCCAGCAACCTTCCATCGCGACTAAAGCCAACTGCAGTGACACCGTCGTGAATGGGCGTCGGTGCGCCTGCAAGCCCGACGATCCGCTCAAGCGTCCAACCCTCCGAGGCACTATCCCAGACAACGATTTTTTGATTTTGGCTTAGCACCATTAATCGTGAATCATCCATAAATGTGGAAGCGACCAGATCGCCTGATGCGTTGAAGACAAGCTCCAAAGCGTCACCCGATTCGCTGCCAAACAATTGAGTCTTACCGTCGGAGCAGGCGACGGCTAAACGACGCCCGTCTTGTGAGAAACTGAGCGACCGCACAACGGGCTTCTGCTCCACGGGAACAGAGTTGATGACACTTTGTAGCGACGCCAACTGGTCCGCTGCTTGTTTTTCACCTGCAATCAGTGCGTCAAGTTGAGTAGTAAAATACGGAATCGCCTCACCGGCCTTGACGCCCGACTGCTTCACGCGCTCAACGGTTTGTACTGCAGCTTGAAGATTAGCTTCGGCGATTAGCTTTTCGTCTAGCACCTTCTTATGCGCTGCGGAGGTAGCCGCTTGAACCGTCTCAGCAGCTTTAACCTTCATCGACAATTCATGAATGGCGGCTTCGGCCTGCTGCTTGGCGTTGTCTGCAGCCGCCTTTGCGGATTCCGCATCAGTACGCATTTTCTCGTCGCCGTTTTGCACCGAAGTAAGGAGCGCAGCCGCTTGGGCCTGCGCCGAATCGGCTTCAACTTTTGCGGCCTCGGCGTTAGCGAGCTCACCCTTGAGCAGCGCCAGTGCCATTTCGGCTGCATCCAACGCGGCAAGTGGTTGCAGAACCGCCTCTGTTTTCAGCTTCACCTCTGACTCAGCCTTGGAAACAGCCTCAACGGATTTCACCGCATTCGCATCTTCCTCGACTTTTAGCTTTGTTGCGTTCTCCAGATCGCTTTTTCCGTTCGCAACTTGCAAGCGTGCTAACTCAAGCGTCAATTGCTGATGCTCCAGGTTGCGTTGCGACGGCGTATCGAGTGACAGATCACCGATCAACTGGCCGTTCTCTCCGTTCCATAATTTTACTTTGCCAGCCAGCGAACTCGTCGCCACCCGTCTGCCGTCAAGACGGATCGCTATCGAATGGATTGGTTCACCGTGGGGGTAACGCTGCACGATATTGCCGCTAGCCGTTTCCCAGCGCAAGGCAACACCATCCGTACCAGCCGATACAAGTTGTGAACCCAATGCGTCGGCAACCGTCAACGCCGTGACCGGTCCGTTGTGCCCAATGAATTCTCTAACGCTCTTGGCTTGTTCGGATGACAATTGAGACGTCGACCAAACGCGAATTCGGTGATCAGCGTGGCCAGTCGCGATTTGCGAATCTTGCGAAATGAAGACAGCGGCGGATGGTGGCGACGGCAAGGGAATGTGCCCCACTTGAAGACCATCCTCGGGATTCCAAATTCGAAGTTCGTTGCTGGACGAACCGGTGACGAATGCGTTACCCGAAGAATCAAAGGCAAGGCAAATGATCTCGTCGTCGTGAGCCTGTATCGAGCGCAACTTCTTGGCGGCTGCGAGGTCGTATAACTCGACCACGCCGTTCGCTTCACCGATGGCTGCAAGGTGTCCATTTCGCGACACGGCGAAACAACTCGCCTCGGCACCGGTAGATGGCAAATCCGTCGTTTGGAGAGCTTGCTGATACTGCCAAAGCCTGGCAGCGCGAAATCCCGACGTCGCAATTCGCAGCCCATCGGGACTGAACGCAATCGACTGGATGACGTCTAAATCTGCGACTTGAAACGGAGATAAACTCGGATCGCTTAAACGGGCTATTTCCTGACGTGAGCCCACGCGATAGACGACTACCTGATTGCCTAAACTTGCTGCCGCGAATCGTCCATCGGGCGACACACCGACGGAGTAGATGGAGCCCGCATCGTTTGAAAGCGGCTGAAAAGTGATGGCCTTCGGCGCCGCTGCCGGTTCGCCTTTGGCCCCTTCATCAATCCACAATCGCATTAGCCCCAGTTCAGTTGGCGTAAGGTTGCTTGCGCCTACTTTGTTGTCCGCCGGCGGCATCGTCGGCTCGTTTTGATGGGAGGCGGTTTGAAAAATAGCGCTATCAGCAGCATTGCCGGGCACCAGTCCGGCGCCCATCGCCCCGCCTTGAAGCATCGATTTTGGAGACTCCAGATTGAGGTCGCTCTTCGCCATCGTGGCGTTGTGGCATGCTAAGCAATTGCGGCGCAAGATCGGCAGAATCACGTTCGCAAAATCAACAGGTGTATCTTGTTTAATGTCGTTTACCGGTAGCGGCTGCGAATCATCGGCAAAACAGCGTCCCGACCCAATCACTCCCGACCCGATCACTCCCGCCAGCAAGCCTGCCAGTGCAGATACAAACAGGATTCCAACGATTGCGTTGATCCAAACAGCGAGGATCGTCATCGTTCGCACAAACAAGCGGTTGATACTCGTATGAAAGGATTTTGTCATGGGTGAATTTTGCGCTTCGGCTTTATCTACTTTGATTCGGCGGATTCAATCAATACTTCGACCGCACGTTCGGTTTGTAAGCTGCTACCGTTGTGTTGGAGTCGCGCGCGAACCGTGAGCAGATGAACTCCTGGCGTGACATTGGCGTTGGCTTTCAAGAGCAACTTACCTACCGCTTGCTCCGCCGCAATCTGTACGCCGTCAACGCTGATTCCTTGTAAACCAGCAGGAAGGTTGGTCTCTAAATCAATCGGTCCGGCAAACCCAAAAAGCCTTTCAGCCGTGATGGAAATTTCGCCTTGCTCACCTGACTTGATGGCAACTGGCGGTGCGATGACCATGAGATTTAACGGAACTTCGCTGACACGGATGATAAGCGTCCTTGATGCAGCGAAGAGCTCGGTCTCTTTCGGTTTACATGCCTCGACCACTTCGCTAAGCCGTTTATCTACGACCTTTTGTTCTTCGAGTGCTGCGTTCAAAACATCCTGTGCGAATTTCACAGACTCGATTGCCTTCGCTTTCGTTTCCGCTGCTGCAGCACACGCATCCGCCGTCTCGGCACTCTCGCCCGCTGCGGCCAGTTCGGAAACTTTCGTTTCGGCGTCCGCCTTGGCCATCTCGGCTGCCTTGGCCGCTTCCGTTAATTGTCCCACCACAACATTGAGCTTCGCTTTATCTTCTTCGACGCGGACAACCGCTTGTGGATTTCGCTGGTAGTTACCCCTGGCTTGACAGACGAAATACAGCGGGTAATCGCCAGGCGGTGCATTGGGCTCAACAGAGATTTCCATCTTGACGTCGTTCGTCTGCGCATCAAGGTTTGTCTGCGCATCAAGCGTGACAGGTGCGACCTTGATTTCGGCAGGCAGTCCCCGTGCCTCCACTTTCGGATTGCCTTTTATCTCCGTGCGATACTTAATCTTCATGGGAATAGTGAGCTTTCCTGCTCGTGAGGTTTCCCAAAGCCTGTCGTCGAGCAGGGTGAGCGTTACCGGAGCGAGTTCGGGAATCACGGCAAGCGTGGCTTGTTGAGTAACCCGCGCAAAAGTCATTTCGACACGAGAGTTCTGGTCCCAAACGATCGAACTGGGTAGCGCTTCACGAATCGCTTCCTGGCCGTTTAGCATGGCGGTTCCAACGACTTTGATCTCACCCGTCCACGGAGAAGCGTCCATCGTGGCGGAAGCAACAAGACTGGCATGCTGCTGGCCCGATCCGATCTCCACGGGTAATGCGATTACATTGGCGGGGAGGCCTTCGACGCGCAGACGGATCGGCCCATCAAATCCGCCACGACGATATGCCTGCACTAACATCGGTTGCGCACCACCTTGCATGAGCGTGGGACTGCCGGCGATCGTACGACTGGCACCCCCTTCGATCAACGCTCGCGAAGTGACGACCAATCGAAAATCGGGCTGCGGATCGCCAATGGTCATGCGATAAATGTTCCGTGGATGCGCATTGGACCCCGCGTACAGATCGCGAACCTGTACCCGGTGCAATCCATCCGCATCGGCGACGAAAACAAAGGCGACGTCGTGAGAAGGAGCATCGAACGGTGGGTTGTCGAACTTCGTCGTAATGTCGTCTTGTTCTTGCACAACCCGGACCGTCTGATTGTCTTGTGAGTCGACGCTAACGTGCTGAACGATGACCGCTGGATCGGTCGGTAGCATCAATCGTTCGGAGAAAACTTCGATTGCATAGGACTTTCCTTTTTGTGCATCGAACGAAAACCAATCAACATCGCGTCGGGGGAAGAATTGGCCAACAACCTCGCATGGTAACGCAAGCGGCTGGGACTTCGCCGGATCGTCATTCGGTTCCTGCTCAATAATGACTTGCGATTTCGCATGTGAAATGAACCGCGGGTTCGATGGTCCGGGCTGATCGGCAAGTCGATACTCCATACCATCTACATCAATTTGATTGAGCTCCCTCAAAACGTTCGAAACAGCCAGCCCCAAGCTGGAAGGTTCCGAAGAAATGGGGATATCCACGGTTACCTGTTCGAAATTCGCGTCCCCACCCGAAACGAACTGCGCCGGCGTACCACCAGGAAGGTTTTGGCCGTAGAGGGCGTATCGGCCGGCAGTGCCCGGCAATCCAGATGGCGGGAAAACAAAATCCAGATACGCTCGAGTACTTAATACGAGTCGGTAGAAGTACTGCTCTCCTCCTCCATAGACCGCATCGTACACCTTGAGACGATAGTTGCCGCTTGTCGGCGCTGTAAAGTCGATCAACGGTTCGCGACGATGGGTGGCACGACTGAATGCGAGTTGCTTACCAGACGCGTCAAGGATCTCCATCACAGGCGTCATACGCGAATCAATCCGCCGGGTGCCACAACCGATGATCAGGCGCTGACCTTGGTCAGCAGCGAATTCAAAAACGTCAAAACTGTCGGGTTCACTGCGCGCATTCACAACAGACTGAACGGAGATCGGTAGCGATTTCGCAAGAGAGTGATTGTCGCCCTGTTCGACGATCTCTGGCAGGTCACCCACCTCAAACGCGCGCGGCGTTGACAAGCCGTAGTGTCCGCTTGCCCTTACCTCAAAAATGCCGGGTGGAACGTTAGCGGCGATGCTCACAATAAATTTATTTGGCACGGCGCGAGGTTCTTTTTCAAATGCACGCTGAGGCGCAAGCTTTGGTTTTTCCGTAATGCCCGAATGCGTAAAAATCAAGCGATCGACTTCGTCAAGATCGTTGCCACCGATAGTCACCTCGGTCTCCGTTCCCTGCATGCCGCCGGGTGGGTAAACCCAGTGCAATCGCGATTGAGGCACTTCGCCCCATACGATCACCGGTGAGGCAATCACCAAGAAAGTAGCGACCCATGCAGGGAATGCGGCGGCGAAGTTATCGAATGAGAAAGTAACTATTTTTTGCCCTCCTCTTGTGAACGCGTCATGCTCCGCAGGAATCGCCGACGAAAGTGAACGTTAATGGTTGAACAAAAATTCTTTGGTATTTAACAGGCTCCAAACGATGTCCTCAAACGCTTGCTTCGTTCCATCAGACGTTTCTGTCGATTTACGGTTGATGTAGTCCAATACCAAAGCGGATTCTTGCTCGGTTGGTGGGCGAGAAAAAGCCGTGAGGTAGAGCTCACGAATTTTATCCTTCGCAGCTCGCTCCTTATCGCTCGCCAACTGAAGGGCACGCCCCTCAGCGGCAGCAATTTTGTTACGGAGTTCGTCCGAGTTAATCAGGTGCAATCCTTGTGCTAGGTTCGAGTCGCTGCCTCGCTCGCACTCGCAAGCGCTTTCGCCTTTGGGGCGGCCAAATACGGTGAGAAAGTACGACTGGAAACTCGTATCGGGCAATTGCACGGCGAGAGTGTTCGCCGGCATCCCTTGAAATCGCGTGATGCTTCCAGTGATTGAATCCATCGAATCGAACAACGATTCTGCCATCATTCGCCGGGGGTAGTAGCGAGAGTAGTTTTGTCGATCATCAACGTTGTATTGGTTTGGTTGCGCACTGAGTTGATAGGTGGTCGACTCGCATATCATCCGAACAAGTTTTTTCATATCGTATCCACTGCTTATGAACTCCTGAGCCAAGTCGTTGAGTAGCTCTGGATGGGTAGGTGGATTCGTTTCACGCATATCGTCTTCCGGATCGACGAGCCCACGCCCAAAAAAATGCTTCCAATAGCGATTGACTAGCGCGCGTGCGAAGTAGGGATTGTCAGGGGACGTCATCCAATCGGCAAGAAATTGGCGAGGATCCTGATCCGGTTGTATCGTCAGTGCAGTTCCACCGAGTCCGCTGGGCAACAGTTTCTCGCCAGACTTCGGATGCGCGGCGTTTGCGATTCCCAATCGATGAAAGATTCGTTCCTCCGATACCAGTTCTCCCTTCTTGCGGCCAAGCTGTGAGAAGAATGCGGAAAACTGAACGTAGTCAGACTGGCTCCATTTCTCAAACGGATGATGGTGGCACTTTGCGCACTGAATACGTTGACCGAGAAACAGTTGAGCGACGTCTTCAACTTGCGAGTGGATGTCTTTGACCCCTCGATACCAAAGCACCGCAGGGTTCTCACTTGCTTCACCCGACGCAGTAAGAATACCAGTAACCAATTGATCGTAAGGGCGATTCTCCTGGATTGCTTGTCGAATCCAACGATGGAATGCATAGGTGCCAACACGTGAAAGCTCCATCTGCTCGTCGTCGCGTTTGTTGCGCAACAACGCAGACCATTTATTAGCGAACGCATCCGCATAATCGGTACTATCAAGAAGTGCTTCGATCCACTGGTCGCGTTTGTTGGGATTTGTATCGGCTAAGAATGCCTCCGTTTCATTTGACGTAGGCAAACGAGACGCGATATCGATCGTCACACGTCGCAAAAAAGTCGAATCGTCACAGAGATCCGATGGAGGCAGCCCGAGTAATTTAAGCTTCTTAAATACATGCTCATCGACCAGATTACGCTGCGGCGGCAAACGGTCGACAGGAGCCCCCAGCGGTATCGTGGCACGAAATACCGCCACTTTCGATTGGTAGCGGATCATTACTCCCACATTGCCCGGCTCGGCCATTGTTTTCACCAATCCTTGCTCACTCACGGCAGCCATTTCGGGGACATTCGCTTCATACACAGCCGTGGTAGTGACATCTTCCGTGGTGCCGTCAGTAAAGTGCGCGATGACGGAGAGTTGTTGTTGGCCCCTTGAACCCATCATTCGCTCCGAAGGTAGCACTTCAACTTTAGCCACCTTTGCAGCGGCTGGGTCCCCAAATCTTGCACCGCTCGCAATCCACCGGAGCAATGTTTTGTACTCGTGCGAATCGGATTCAAGACGTGCGCCACCGCCATGGGGAACCGTGCCAACGGCCTTTCGAAGCAGCAGGCTCTGCTCCGGGGCCGCGATCGACCAACGCCTCCCACGAGACTCCTTCACAATTCGCTCATAATCGTCCATCGGTTCGAACCCCAATAACGATAATCGGAAGCCATTCTGGCCTCCGGCAGATCCATGACAGCCGCCACTATTGCAGCCATATTTCGTGAGGATCGGTACCACTCGTTCAGAAAAACTAACTTCCGGGTCGGTATCAAAATTTTCAACCGAGAGCGAGGTCGCCGTCGAAAGCGAACCCATCGCCGCGGTGATCGTCGCGATACCGTTGCCGAGCGTGGTTACCAGACCAGTCGAGTCGATCGAAACGACGTTTGGAGGATCGACCTGATAAGCGACCTCTCGCGTCACGTCTTGCTTATGTCCACTTGAAAATACACCTGTGACAACCATTTGATGCCGTGAATCGCTGCCCCGAAGCACGATGGTTGAAGCATCCGCAGATGATTCGAATGACAATTCGACGAGCATTCCCGCGTCACCCATACCCAACGCATTCACTTCCTGTGCATCAACGCGTTGCAAGCTAACCATGAACGATGCGACCCAATAGGCCATCAGCAAGACAACTCTTACGACTCGATGCATAACGTCCTCTCAACTCTTACAACGTAGACCGGCCGCTTTAGCTACCGACGAGCAAACGACGGCTTTTCGGATGCCACTGGACACGCCTCCGCTATATCAACTCACTAATCGGTTCGCCGAACGGAAGGATTGGCATCGGGCGACCAGTATGATCGAGGAACGATTCATGATAATCGATCCCCAAATGCCGATAGATGGTGGCCCACAGGTCGTTTGGCGTCAGCGGACGGTCCTTGGGCGCCTCGCCCCTGGCGTTGGTGGAGCCGACGACCTGCCCCATGCGTAGACCGCCTCCTGATACTAATACTGACATCGCGCCCGGCCAATGGTCTCGGCCTGGCTGCATAACGCCTGTTGCCGTACCCACTGAATAGTTAATGCGTGGAGTATGTCCGAATTCACCCGTCGCAACGATAAGAACCTTTTTATCCAACCCACGTTGATACACGTCTTCGATGAGCGCCGTCAGTGCTTGGTCATAGAATGGAGCACGCCACCGCGTATCGGTGAAGATATGACAGTTGACCGCGTGACAGTCCCAGTTGTACGTCGTTCCAAAAGGCAAGGGTCCACCGCCAGGATTCTCCATCACAACCGACACAAAGCTGCTACCGGCCTCAACCAATCGGCGGGCTAAGAGAGCACGCTGGCCCCATGTGTGATTGCCGTATCGCTCACGGATCGCAACATCCTCTTTTGACAGATCAAACGCATTTCGCGCGCTTTCACTTGTCAACAACTCGTACGCCTTGCGGTTGTAATCGTCGATCGCTTCCATCGCGCCAGAACGGTCGATATCGCGGCGGATATTGTCCATACCTGCCAGCAACGTGCGGCGATCATCCAACCGCGATGCCATCTCGCTCGACAGCGAAAGATTGCGAACCTGAAAGTCTGGACTACTTGGGTTGCCAGGAATTTCAAAAGGCGTATAGGCTGGTCCTAAGTAGGCAGATCCAAACGCAAAAACATCGACCCCAGTCCTTCCATTGTCAGCCATGAGAATATTGTGGGGCAAGCTTGCGCCGCTGCGCTCTCGGACTTTGGCGACAATCGACGGGCCTGCGGGGGCATCGTTTGCAGTGCCCACGGGTGTTTTAGGAATACGACCCGTCATCAAACGTTTGTGTCCGCCGCCATGGTCAGCAAAATCGTGGGAGATCGAACGAATGAGTGTGAAGCGATCCGCAACTCGGGTGTGCATCGGAAAGAGTTCCGTCACATCGATGCCCGGAACATTCGTCGGTACCGGCTTGAACTCACCACGAAACTCCGTGGGAGCGTCGGGCTTCATGTCATAGGTTTCCATATGCGGGAACCCGCCAGGCAACCATACAAAGATCACCGATGTGTCGCTCACCGCTTCCGACGAGGCACTAGCATGGGCGCGCAGCCGAAGAAAATCACTGAACCCCAAGCCGCCGAGCCCAATGGCACCGACCTGCAATAGTTTTCGCCGCGATAAAGGGCCGGCACACCGTCGATGGACACGGTTCATCGCCTAGACTCCGGATTAAAAAGGAAGGGCGTTCGAGTCGCACTGAACGATGACTCGGTGGGGGCTAACGAAGACTCGGTGGGGCAAGTAGTGGGAGGTAGGAGCCGTCTTTTCACCAAGTCCAAAGGAAATTGGAAAAGGCCGACCAACCCGTCATCCAGACTAACACGGCGACTTACCGACTTCTACAGCAGCAGCGTCATTTCCGCGGTTTTCTACCGCGGTGGCGTCGACGACTGCTGGGCTACTGGTAACGTCATCCCGGTAGCAAGGTATCAGGCATTCACTCGGCATGTCGAGGGAATGCCATTGCCTTCAACCATCGATAGGCAGTGGTTTTGCAGTAGCTGCGGCGATCGCGATCAAAAACCACGCGATGATCCAAGAAACACCACCGAGCGGCGTGATCGCACCAAGCCAAGCGGTGTTGGTAATCACAAGCAGATAAAGACTACCACTAAAAAGCATTATCCCAGCGGTCATCAATACGAACGCCCATGCTTTCGCACGGTCGCTGACAACTGTCAATTGGGCGAGCCCCAACATCGCTACCGCATGGACTAAATGATATCTCGCGCCAACATCGAATTGCCCCAGTCGCTTGATTACCAATTCCGGCGCAAGACTTCGACCGGCGAGATAATCCTCCAATCCGTGGGCACCAAAGGCGCCAATCAATACGCCGAGTCCGCCGAGCAATCCGGCAACGAACACAATTTTTCTTGAAAGCGACTCAGTGTTCATCGACAGGCATTCACGCTTTAAGCAACGTCTCCACGGCCCCCAACAATCGATCCATCGCGAACGGCTTACGGATGTAATCGTTCACTCCCAACAGCTCGGCGTAGGCTTTGTGTCGGCTTCCTTCGTTCCCCGTGATCATGATCACCGGCATCGGCGTATCGCGGAGTCGACGAAGTTTTTCCAAGACCAAGAAGCCGCTTCGTTTGGGCATCATCATGTCAAGAATCATCAGATCTGGGTTCTCGCGTTCGGCAAGCGCTAAGCCCTGATTGCCGTCTCGGGCCACTAAGACCTCGTATCCGGCGCCTTCTAGCGCATAACGAATCGAATCGATGATTTCAAAATCATCGTCCACGACCAAAATCTTTTTGCTTGATCCAGCAGATGGTACGGCGGGCGAATCCGAATCGTTCATGCTCTGGGTCAGTTGGCTGAGGGGGTCAATCGAATAGTCAATGCTTGACTGGCGGGTGACAACCATGTCGATTGCCAGTTAAACACTTTAGGGTTTTGCCAAGGCGGGCAACAGCCACCATCCATGGCGGCGCCCTTCAGTTAACAATCAAAGCCAAGGCATGGGTCATTTCAGACCATCAAGCATTTCAATGACTCGATCACGGTTTGCCTTAACAACATCCATCGGTCCGGTGACTTTAATGAAATACTTTCGACCTTCTGGATGCGCAAGAATCACACCGGTCATCGCGTAGCCTTCGCGTTGAACCGTTTTTCCGCCCGCAAACGGGCCGCCGCCCATCCGTTCGGCAAAGGAGCCAGACAGGTCAGCAATATGGACCGTCCAGTTCCCAATCTTCTTCTCTTCGACCTTCTGGTCATCGGCTTTTCCACCGGTGAACTGGCCTTTCCATCGATCAATGTTCGCCTTCACATCTCCACCCGCAGCCATCATGGTGATACGAGCCTGGGGCGCATCTTCGCCTTCACCAGCCTTGGCGACGAATTCGTTCTCAATGATCGATGACTGCGGTTCGGTCCGTTCCCACCCGGCAGGCACGTTTAAGGTCGCATCGCCAAAGACGGAAACCGTGTCCTCCGCAACCGCTGCTTCTTCAGCAAACAAAGAGCACACCGAGACAGCTGAGAAACTCGAAAAGCCTATCGTTGCGGCAAACAAAAATGCCGATGCGTATCGACGAACGGTCATCATCACACCTGAAGAATTGGAAAGGGGTCGAAACTTGGGAGGGCAAAAAAGCCCCGCGTACATACACTGTAACCTCAGCATAACCGTCGGGTAAGCCAGACAGGTACACACGGACGGCAACTATGCAGCTCCAGACGGGGTCCGAAACCCTTGGAGACCCGTGTGCACTCGACGAAGGGAATCGCTCCAACGCCGCTGTGCTTTTACCCCGCGACTTCTCGCCCCTCGCTCCATCGCGGGCTCCATCGCATAGAATGAACCGATCAACTGTTCGTTATCAAGCATTTTAGGGCGTATTAAATGGCAATTCCTCCTTGGGCAGTCGACGCGTTGCGACGTGGTGTGGGAAGCATCATGGAAAAAGTGCCGCCCGAGACGATTGACCAGTTGAAAAAACGAGCGGGCGATCTGCTTACGGAACTGCCACAATCCGCTGCCCGAGGCGTCGACTCCGTCATGCGCGGCGCGAAGGCCGGAAAGCAAAGCGTTCAGCGTTGGGCGAGGCGGCACGTCTCATTGATCACTCCAGTGGTAAACGCATCGGGGTGCCTCAGTCCAAACCATGTCGTTGGCGTCCCCCTGAGTGCTGAAGCGGTTGAAGTTGCCGATGAATCGGTGCATTCTGGGTTGCTTTTCAACGCGGCGAGCCAACAACGACTCGTGCGGCGAATTTCCAAATGCGTCGTCGGCAATGACCTTGCCATACTGATCGCTTCGAGTGTTGATGGCGCGTGCTTGGCAGTCGCTGCGTCCAAACCCGGAACACCGTTCTTTTTCCACCGCTCACAATCGCCACGCCTGCCAAGTGGAACCCCCATCCCCGACGCATTTTCCGCTGGCCACTTTGCTGCCAGTGGCACGCGAGTTCAGGAAGTGGGTTCGGCAGATCGCATCGATGCAAACGACGGACGCTCAGTACCCGAAAGCGCTGTAGTCGTTGCCGTCGATATCGGCAGTGGCGAAGGACCGTGGTTTCAATCACTGCTCGACGCAAACTCAACCGCGCCTGGCAGCACCCACTCCTCGCGGGGCGAGGCAGGCACTGTCAAGCTGTCAAGCAAGCTGTCAAAAGTCCTCTACATGCCGGCTGCGAATTGGTCCGCAGGCGAAGCTGGTACGGTCAGCTATCCGGTTACGCCCGAGATCCCCTCGGTGCTGAATTCGCTGGCCTCAGACCTCGACCTGATCATCACACCCGGAAACGGAATACTGGGCGGCCCCAAATCGGGCCTGATCATCGGCAAGGCTGATTGGATCACGGCCATTGCCCGATCGCCTATTTGGCTGTCGGTCGAAGCTGACCTGGGAACACAGGCAAGTATGGTCGTGACGCTGGAGTCGCATCTATCGGGCGCCGTCGAGGAAATCCCAGTTCAAGCGATGTTGAGAACGGCGGAAGAAAACCTGCGCAGTCGCGCCGAACGATTGGCAATCCGACTTGCCGCTGAACCTGCCGTTCGCAGTTGCCAAATCACCGCATCGCCCGCATCTTTAATCCCAGCGGGAAAATGGGCTCTCCCGTCGCGACAATTGCGCCTTGCTCATCGCGATCTTGCCCCGGCTCATTGGGCCGAGCAGCTTGCGAACGAAGTCCCGGCCGTTTTGGTGGGACACGACGAAGACGCAATCATTGTCGATTTGCGATGGATCCAACCAAGCGACGACGTCGCATTGGTGCAGACGTTGGTAGGCCCAAGCGTTCTCGAAAACGCCCCAGCCGCAGCATCAAAAGACGCCGGCCCCCCCAACGTTCCGCCTACAGAAGCAAACTGACCCCTCGACCCCCGCGGCCCGCCGAAACTATCATTCCAGATTGCTTTCAACGCGGGAACCCTCGAGCCACTTATGTCTGACGCACCCAAGTCACCGCCTCGCTCCGAAAAGCCCAATCTGGGCCGAGTCAGTCGCGGTAGTTTGCTGGAAGAAAAAATTGTGCTGTCGGGCGTCACGTTTGACGACGTGCTCCTTCAGCCAAGGTACAGCGAGTGCGTTCCCAGCGAGGTCGACGTCAGCAGCCGTCTGACTCGCCGCATTCGACTGCAGATCCCGCTGCTAAGCTCCCCGATGGACACCGTCACCGAAGCGGAGATGGCGATCGGGCTAGCAAAAGAGGGTGGCTTAGGGATCATTCATAAGAATCTCACCGCAGCCGAACAGACCGAAGAGGTCCTCAAGGTAAAGCGTTCGGCGAACGGCATCATCGTCGACCCAGTCACGCTATCGCCTGACGAACGAGTAGGCAGGGCAGCGGAGCTGATGGATCAGGCGAACGTTTCGGGAATCCCCATTGTTTACGCCGATCGCACTCTCGCAGGCATCTTGACGCGGCGAGACCTTCGCTTCCTAGAAGACCCAGACCTCCCAATTAGCGCGGTCATGACCTGTGAGAATCTGGTGACTGCGGTGGGGAATGTAACGCTTGAGCAAGCTGAGAAGATTTTAACGGCAAAAAGGGTCGAGAAACTTCTCCTGATTGACGAAGATAAGAAACTGACGGGACTCATTACGATTCGCGACATCGACATGATGAAGCGGTACCCAAAAGCTTGCAAAGATTCGTTAGGAAGACTGCGAGTCGGCGCGGCGATTGGTGTGCATGATTTTGAGCGTGCGGAGAGCTTGATTCGTCAGGGCGTTGATGTCCTGGTGGTGGATTCGGCTCACGGGCACAGCAAGAACGTGATCGAAACGGTTCGCGAACTAAAGGGACAGAGAGGCTGGGACATTGATATCATCGCGGGTAACGTCGCGACGGGAGAAGGTACCCTCGATTTAATCAAAGCCGGCGCCGATGCGGTGAAGGTTGGGATTGGTCCGGGATCGATCTGTACGACGCGGGTGATCAGCGGCATCGGTGTTCCACAGGTCACTGCGATCGCGGAAGCGGCAGCAGTGGCAAACGAACGAGACATACCAGTCATCGCTGACGGCGGGATTCGCTTCAGCGGCGACATTACCAAAGCGATCGCCGCCGGGGCGAGTACCGTGATGATCGGCAGTTTGTTTGCCGGCCTGAGCGAAAGCCCGGGTAAGTTGATTTTGTTTCAGGGCAGGACGTTCAAGTCCTATCGGGGAATGGGATCGATGGGCGCGATGGTGCAAGGCAGCAGTGATCGGTATCGGCAAAAAGGCATGGCCGCGGGCAAACTTGTCCCCGAAGGTGTCGAAGGCCGCGTACCGTTCCGAGGACCGCTTAGCGATTACGTCTACCAATTGGTCGGCGGGTTGCGAGCGGGGATGGGTTATGTGGGAACAAGAACGATCGAGGAGCTGCGGCACGACGCCCGGTTTATCCTCGTGAGCGCGGCGACGGTGAGGGAGAACCATCCGCATGATATCGCAATCACGCATGAATCGCCAAATTACAGCCCTGACGTGCAACCGGGCGAAGCGAGCTAGCCGCTTGCTCGTCGCTATGCTGGCGTTGGCCACAGGCGATTCGTTTTCAATCGTCGCTTCTACCGCCCAAGCGCAAGAAGGGATGCGACCAGTGCCACGCTTTAGTGGGACGTCCATTCGCGACCAGCGAACTAATTTTCAAAAGTCCGCTGGCGCGTCGTCGCTCCAGTGGCGAGTGAGTGGAGAAGTCGCGCCGGTGGTTGCCTCCAAGCCAGCGGCAGTAGCGCCCGCATCATCGACTTCACCCGGCCCTGCAGTCCAAGTTCAAACCGGTGCCTACCAACCTCCCATCGCCCAACGCGATGTGATCGCTCCGGTCCGACAAGCTCGTTATCAAAATACGGCAGGCGTACCTGGCGATGAAGGTGGCCTCCAACTGCCGCCCGGTCTTCAACCCAAGGTTGATTCAACCGTACCCACCCCAACTCCACCTAAGGACGCGGCAAAGGGCTCAGCCAAGCCACTTCCCGACTTCTTTTCGGACCCCTTTGGTGACGAAACAGCCGACACCGCACCAGCCGAAGACAGCACCGCACCGAGCGCACCTGCGGATGCCGCCAAACCATCACCGACCGAAGTACCAGGGCTAAGCATGCCTCCGGCAGTAAAAGATCCTGCGACTCCGCCGAATCCATCGGACCTCCCCAAGGCCACGGTGCCCAAGTCCAATCAACTGCGTTTGCCAAGCGAAACGATGGACACTGACGAACCAGCGACCAAAGCTCCCAATCCGTTTGACAAGACACGAAGCGAGGACGAAAAAGCCGCCGACGCAGACGATCGAAAGCAACTGGAGGACTTTGATTTCCCAGCCCGTCCCGGCGATCTCAATTCGCCGTCACCGTTGCGAACGCGAGATAACGATGACGACCTCAAGCGTCCCTCGGAATTCTCGTGCGATGAATTTCGAAAAAGCATTGCAGAAGCCACCATTCAGAAAGTTTCACTGGATATCTCGCCACCGTTTCGCCCTGACGTGATTGAGCTCGATGAATACAAAAAGCTCAAATCCAAGTTTGAAAATGCGCAAGAGATTCGTGACTGGCAATCGATCGACGGACGGAAACTCGGCCGTGGTCGCCTCACGGACTTGGCTTATGAGAAGATCGTTATCGAAACGGAGTTCGGTACTGTCGAAGAACTACCCATCAACCGTATCAGCGAAGCCGATCTCGCCTACCTGTCGAAGAACTGGGGATTGCCGCAGGAATGCTTGATCGAACAAGCGACCTACGAACCTCGCGATTGGCAACATTCCAAAGTCACTTGGAAGGCATCCAACCTTTGCCACAAGCCGCTCTACTTTGAAGAAGTGAACCTTGAACGCTACGGTCACGATGCCGGGCCTTTTGCCCAGCCGATCATTTCCTCCGCCCACTTCTTCGCAAACATCGCCGTCCTTCCCTACAAAATGGGCGTTCATGGACCAAGCGAATGCCAATACGCGTTGGGTTACTATCGTCCTGGAAACTGTGCACCTTGGATCGTACCACCGGTTCCACTCAGCCTGCGGGGCGGGCTCTACCAAGCCGCCGCAATGACCGGAACCTTCTGGCTCATTCCATAAGTAAAGCTCCTAGCCTCTAGCCTCTAGCCTCTAGCCTCTAGCCTCTAGCCTCTAGCCTCTAGCCTCTATCAAAAATCACATCCGCCACCGCAGCACCTTGGTGCACCGCATCCCTCACCGCTACTGACTGGCAAGCTCGCACCTTCGCGGCTCGCAGGTGCCGCGGGCACGCTGAATACTTTTTCCAATCGGGTCGCTCCGCATTCCGGACATACCGGTTTTTCGGACGCGGATCGCACCAACAGCTCCACCGTTTTGCGGCAGGTTTTGCATTCGTATTCATAAAGTGGCATGATTAGTTCACCCTTTTTGTTTTCGGCAATGAGTCGGTCCACGGAACCCTCACTCGAACATTCTACTCATGCGGCCAACAAGTTCGATCCGCCAACATTCCCAACCGCCTAAAGCGCTATCGAGGTCGGAAGTTCGAAGCATCGACAAAATGGCGATCGAACAATTCGGAATGCTGGGCCTGGTGTTAATGGAAAATGCCGGACGTGGCGCGGCAGAATGGATCGATCAACTTGCCCCGCCGGGCAACCTCTGCATTCTTTGCGGTAAAGGGAACAACGCGGGTGACGGATACGTCATCGCGAGGCACTTGGAATTAGCCGGACGCGAGCTGTGCGTTGTTTCGGTCTGCGATACCGCCGAATTGACTGGCGATGCGGCTGCGAATCATCAAATCGCTAAACTCTCCGGTATTGCGATCCATCTCGCGACCGATCCAGCAAGCCTCCGCTCCACGATTGGCAATCCACAAACGATTGTCGACTGCCTGCTGGGAACGGGCAGCGTCGGGCCGCCACGTGAACCGATCGCATCCGCCATTCGCATTGCCAATCAGCTCGACGCTCATCGCATCGCAATCGACCTTCCCAGCGGACTTGACTGCGACTCCGGGCAAGCAAACGACCCAACCTTTCAGGCGGCTGAAACCATCACGTTCGTAGCAATGAAGCGGGGCTTTCTCGCTTCTCCACAAGCCAGCACCTACACCGGCCGCTGCATCGTCGTTTCCATCGGCGTCCCCAAGCAACTGCTGATGCTTTACGGCATTGGCTAGCGTGCGGACGCATTGAAAACAACCGCCGCGAGGCTTGCCATGGCGCGGCCCAAGCCCGATAGATAGTCAAGCTCAGGCGAGCGTTGCTACCACCTAGCCCCAGAAGGCTCAACGGTTCCAAACGCCAGTGCTTCAACCAATCTAAAAATCCGGGTTGGCGGGGATGCGTACGATGGACTTCCAGTCCAGGGCTTTCAAGGTGTTTTGCGTTTGGCTTCCGCCAGTACTTTCGCAGTTGACACGTGAGTTCTTTTGCGTGTTCGTGGCGGCTTGCTGACAACCTTCTTCGGACCTCGCTTACTCTTTTTGTACTTCGAT
>JANOBM010000182.1:0-52170 GCA_031411655.1 Planctomycetaceae bacterium | reverse complement strand
TCATGATGAATGCTCGGTTTGCTCGCGTCTCTAGGTTCCAGCAGGTCACCTTCGGGCAGCGTCCAAAGGTACGACATCATCATAGCGACACAGAGAGCGATGCGGACCGTCTTGACGTTCCACGGAGCCGAGGAGAACATTCTGTCCAAGAACCTATCCGAAAACCGTTAGCCGTTTTGGCGCTAGCCGCCGGTCACTTCGGTTTTCGGATAGGTTCTAAATTTGCCTCTATTTCCAGCCGGGTTGCAAAAGCGGATAACACCCTTTGAGGGCAATGATGTTTTCCCGGCACGGTTTCCTAGTGTGTTTTGACCGGAGTTACCATGAGTGTCGTAAAAAACCAAAGCATCGGGCCGTTGATTGCTGACTCGGCGAAACTCAGTATGGCCTACGCCCAACGCATGATTGTGGGTGTATCGCCCGATAAGTTTGCCAGACTTGCTTCATTCGGCGACCGAGTGATCGCGTCCAATCATCCCGCCTTTGTTTACGGGCACCTTAGCCTCTACGCATGTCGGATTGTGGAGCAGCTCGGAGGTGATGCGTCCGCGATCAATCCAACGCCTGCCTACCTCGAGAAATTTGGCCACACCGCGCCTTGTGTGGATGATGTGGATGGAACCATCTATCCATCGATGGAAGAGATTACTGGGAAGTTCTTCAACGCCTATCAAGCGGCATTCGATGCTGTTGTATCAGCTGACGACGAGAAGTTTCTTGTACCCAATGCGAACGAGGCGATGAAAAGTCGCTTTGCGACAAACGGGTCGATGCACGCATTTTACTTAGGTGGGCACATGATGATTCACATGGGACAGATCAGTGCGTGGCGACGCATGATGGGTTTCGGCCCCGCCTGATCCACCATTTGATCTCCCGGCGTGATTTAACGGCGCGTCACGGATGTGACGCGCTGAGAGACTTCGTACTTCGGTCGAGTGAGTTACCACGGACCGCGGACGTAATAAACACCAAACTGATCGGTATGGCTTGGCCAGTGAGGTGCTGCCATAAAGCTTCCAGGTGCGAGCGCGCCAGGGGTTGTTGCGTTACGACCGAACTGATGGTTCAGCGGATACATTAAATTCTGGCTCACACCCCACGACAAAGTTTGCCGCATATGAGCGGTGGGTGGCACAATGAGCGCCGTCGGCTGGCCAGTGGGTAGGTAATAGTAATTACCATGCCACGCCCTTTGGGCTGCGACTCGATTAGACCAAAGCTGCGTTCGAGCGTAGGGATCGCCAGCACGAGCTGCATCGGGCGCGAAACTAATCGCCATGGCGACAATCGCCATCACAAAAAGTAGGTGTCGTTTCATGGTTTGCTCAACACATCATTAAGGGGTTAAGGCGACTCTATCGCGGAATTCGCAGGTAGTTCCAGTAAATGTTGCTCATCGACTGACGTACTGGAGGCGAGTAGTAATGAACCTTGGTATGGTTCATCCCGCGGCCACCATCATAGTAGTTGTGAAATCGGTCTGTGTGCCAATAAAGCATCTCATGCGGCATGAATGGTTGGTAAGTGACGAAGGTGTGGCCCACATTCGGAGGCACGGGAATTGGCGCCGTATACATCTGCGCGTTGGTCGCGTTGCAGTTGCCTTGCGTGTAAAAATTGTAAAACAGATCGGGACTTCCGTAAGTTCGCGGTATGCAGTCGTCACCTGCATAAGCACCTCGCCTCAAGTCGCCCACAAATCCGGCTGCGCCGGAAAGGACGGTACGCACAGGTCCACCGCCAGCGCCATGGACCGAACTGCGGACCGAGCCGTGGTTCATGTCGGATGAGCAGGAGCCATCTGCGCATCCTCCCGAACCAAGTCCCGCAGGGCTCTCGGTAGCTACATCGCTGATCACCTGGCTACTGACGATGTGTTCCACCGGAGCAACTTCGGCAGCACGAGAACGACTGGCCGACAACGCCTGAGCGGCAACCAGTGTTATGAAAAGAAATCGCATGATTCGCATGGCTTCGGTTCCTCCTTGAACCGTCCGAGTTCACAGCGGAGAACCTTCTCCGACCCATCTCACAAGTCGTTTCGGCGGTATCGTGCATAGAATTCCAATTTTGTCGTGGCGGGGATCGTCAGACATAAATTCCCGACAGCTTCGCTAGGCAGAAATGTCGCCCTCATCCGTCATAACCTGACCCTTTGCCGGCTATCACAACCGGCTTTCTTGAAGGGCTGTCTCACTGCGCCATCATTTCGGGCAACCAGCCATCATCTTGATAACGGAGGCGGCAAGACTCTTTGGGCCGAACTTTAAAATACCTGGCATTTTTCGGTGGTTGCGTAACGTGGTTTGATTCCACCGTGATGTTGGCACAAAGAGTGCGTCTACAACGGTTTGCCGTTCAACGCAGTGACACGTAGGAACTGCGTGTGCTGGCTCTGCGGCGAGCCACTCATCAAACCTGGAGAACTCAAGATGTTAAAGAGATTTTTAATGGCAGCCGTTTTAGCTGGGGGTTCGTTGTTGGCAGTTGACGTTGCCTCAGCCCACGATCCCTACTGTCACGGACATTCCGGCTACCGACAACGACAGGTTTACGTTGCACCCTATGTCTCACAATATCGCGCGTATCCATCATTTTCGACGCCCTACTACGGCCAACGACAATTTGGCGGCTATGGGCTTGGCTACCAGTCTCTCCGGCCTCAGATCAGCATTGGGTCGTACCCCTATGGTGGATATGGCTTCGGAGGGTTGGGAGGTGGATATGGCTATCGCGGTGGAAGTGGCTTCTCACTATACATCGGACGATAGGGGCAACGACCAAACTGTTGCGCTTTCTGCCGCGACGGAGTGCGGCAGCGAAACGCTCATTCGAGCAGTGTCACCATGATCGCGCGCAGGTCCATGACTCGCTTGCCCGGAATATCCGTGGCACGGATTATCAAATCGCCCGCACCCTTGTTCAATGTCATGGTCCCCAGATCAAGCGTTCGAAATTCTTTCATACGAGATTCGGCAGCCGGTCTTGGCAGTGTGTCTTGATTGTTGTAAAGCGGCGGATCCCATCCCGGAGAAACTTTTCCGGTGAGCCTCTGCTCATTAAATGAAACTTCAATGGTGGAGCCAGCGTCATCCATCGGACAGGTATACAGCAATTCGATTCTATAAAGGCCCGACTTGTTCACGATGATATCCCAGCCTACGAAGTCCTCCTTGGATTTCCAATTAACGAAGTAAGAACAATTCGGTGCACTGGAACTGCGTTGAATATTTCCATTGGGATTGGCATCGCGTGCAGGCAACCAAGTCATTGGGAACTCACGATAACCAACATGAATCGGCCGCGGGTCAACACCGCCGTTACGTTGTTTATCGGTCATTCCAGCGGTCAATGTGCCCCCCATTTCGCTTCGCCATTGATTGACAGCTTTCGCGAGCGATTCTTGCACCCCGCTCGCTCCGGATGCAAGCGGGTGAGTCTGTGCAGGATCCGCAAGCATGTCAAATAGCTGCCCCTTGTCGTCGAGTCGATGTGAGTCGGTCCGCACGCTGCACTTGCCGGCCCATGTCGAAAAAATCTTGCGTTTTGGCCAGTCATTGGTTTGACCCAGCAGCAGCGGAGACAGATCAAGTCCGTCCAGAGGCTTATCGCCAACTCGATCGATACCCGCGAGAGACACCAAAGTCGGCAAGAGATCAATCGCGCCTGTGATCGGCTCCACAATTTGGTTGGAGGGAAGCTTCTTGGGCCATCGGATAAAACAGGTCGAACGCACGCCGCCTTCGTCGGTGGTTCCTTTCTTCCCTTTCATGTCACCATTCCAGCGAAAAGTATTGGGACCATTATCAGAGAAGTAAAGCACAATGGTGTTTTCAGCGATACGTAACGAAGCTAATTGATCTAGGATTCGCCCGACGTTACGGTCTTGATTCTCGATCATGGCTAAAGCACATCGCGTTTCATCGAGAACTTCATCCTTGGGTTGTGAGCTCCTTTGAGGAATTGGCTTATCTCGGAATCTTTGCCAATCGTCGTTGGGCACGGCCCAGGGTGAGTGCGGCGTCGTAAACGGGACATAGCAGAAAAATGGTTTTTGATGATTGCGTTCGATGAAATCAATCGCTTGATCGGTACAGGCGTCTACGATGTAACCCCTCGCCCTTATCAGTTTCCCGTTGTGTTCTAGCGGTGGATCGAAATACTCTCCCCAGTGCCCCGCGGTATGTCCGAAATACTCGTCGAAACCTCGCGCCATCGGATGGTAAGGCCACTGACTTCCATTGTGCCACTTGCCAAAGGCGCCTGTTGCATAGCCCGCCGACTTAAACGCGTCTGCAATGGTACGTTCGTCAAGATCCATTCGTTCCTGACCTATTGAAACGCCATAAACACCGGTGCGCGAATGATAACGGCCTGTCAGAAACTCTGCTCTCGTGGGTGCACATACTGGGCAGACATAGAATCGATCAAGCGTGACACCCTGTTCCGCGATGGAATCGATATGGGGTGTCGAGACCTGCTTATTTCCATTTCGACTGTAATCGCCCCAACCTGCGTCGTCCGCTAGAAAAATCAGAACGTTTGGACGGTCCACAGCGTGAACTTTCGCGGAAATTGCCCAGGCGCTAATTGCCACTACGGCTACGATCAAAAAGGATCGAGGCATGAGATGAACCATTGAAAGGAGTGCAATAAGTATGAGGATGATCCGTAATTGTCATCGTCGGACGGCAACAACATTTTGCAGGATTTGTAATCCAAGGAAGCACCAAACCGCGGTTTGCCAATGCTCGCTTAACGGAGCGTAGTTACCCGCTTGCATCGATCGATACACACCCCAGATCGGCAATAGTAGGGTTGCGGCTGAGATCGCGTAGATCGCGTAGCGAAGATGTCCTTTTGTTTCCGCGGTTCGCAGTGCACAGACCGCGACCACGGTGGCGATGATCCAATAAAACGCGACACCCATCGATGTGAGGATATCGACTGTCGCAAGAGCGTATCCACCACCGACGAGCGAAAGGCATAAGCAAGGCGCAACAAGATTGGATAGGCGAGTCTCAGCGCGACTTAACAAATGGCGTCCAAAAGGATGAAACCGTAAAAAGGTTTGGAACAGCGGAGTTGCGATCCAGGTGAGCACTGCGAATGAGACATAGACCAGCAGAATTGGTAGGGTCAGCGTAGCGATCAGTGCATTGGTTTTTCCAAGACTCGCCAAACCCCTCATGAGCAACCAGCCTCCGATTAAAATCAACATTTGTCGTTGGCCCGACATTCGGCTCATCCACGAATAAAAGCGATGAACGATTCGAAAAAGGAAGCTTCGCGACGACAACGCTTCCATCATTCCTGCTCTCGCCTGCTCATTCATCGGATTGATTCGGAAAGCTTCACGGAAAGCATGACGAGCTTCCATATGCTTTCCATTTTGAAGTAGCGCAAATCCGAGCATCGCGTGTGAATCGTCGTTATCAGGGTCGATGCGGAGGGTTTCGACGGCTTGCTCAAGCGAGCTTCCAACAGCGCCGGTTCGCTCTAAGGCCAACGACAAGAGATTGCGACAGTCGATGTTCTCCGGGTCGAGCAGGAGACCCTGCTTGACCGCGTCAAGCATCGATACAAATCGCCCAAGGCTAAACTCACACCGAGCCTTCATCGCCCAGTAGGAATCATCCAGAGGGTCTAGCCGGATGGCTTCATCGATCGCCGTCATTGCGTCGCGATACGCTTTGCGTCTCAACAGGACTAATGCAACCGCGTAGTGCGACATGGACTCATTGGGTTCGTATGCAATCGCTTGTTTTGCCTCGTCGAACGCTTCATCGAGCCGACGTTCATTGTTAGAAATGCAAATTGCTAATAGAGAATGTGCTCGGCCTTCGGACGGCGATTCGGATAAGATTCCACGGAGCTCCGTTTCCGCAGACTCGTAGCGATGTTGCGTTAATAGAATGAAAGCTCGCTGGTAGCGCTGATTCATAAGATCGATGGACGGTAGGTGAACACGGTAACGCTTGAATCAGCGACGAATTTTAAGGTATTCCAAGATGTCATCATAAATGCCGCCTTGGTTGCTATAGAGTGCGTGGTTGCGAGCGGTTGAAAACCATTCCTTGGTGCTCGGACGAATGTTTTTTGCAGCAGAGAGTAAATCTGCTGTCCTCAGGGGTTGCGGACGTCCCGTACGAATGGCGTCATGCAACTTCGCCTCGACAGCCATGTCAACGACAGCCTTTAAGTCGGCACCCGAGAAATCTTCGGTCTTAGATGCCACTTTGGTACTATCGAGGCATTCGACCGGCTTGCCACGAACCAGTATTTCGATGATTTGCTGTCGAGCGATAAGGTCGGGTGGCGGTACGAAAATGACGCGATCAAATCGCCCTGGGCGACGGAATGCGGCATCCAGATGCCAGGGCGCATTGGTAGCCGCAAGACAGAGTACGCCGTCGTTATTGGCTTCGACGCCATCGAGTTCGGAGAGGAATTGGTTGATCAATTGACGGCCGCCGGAGTGCCGCATGTCCGAACGACTTGCCCCGAGCGCATCGACCTCGTCAAAAAATAGGACGCACGGCTTTCCGCTCCTCGCGGCTTGAAAGACGCCGTGAAGGTTTTTCTCGCTCTTGCCCACCCACATGTCGAGCACGTCGCTGATTCCCACCGAAAGAAAGCTCGCCTTGACCTCTCCTGCCGTCGCCCTGGCTAAATGCGTTTTTCCGCAGCCGGGCGGACCATACATGAGAACACCGCCCCCAATCTTTTTGCCATAGGCGGCAAACATATCGGCGTGTTCGAGCGGATAAATCAGTTTGATACGGACTTGTTCCTTGACCGATTCCATTCCACCCACGTCTGCAAAGCCAATCGAAGGACGCTCGATATCCACCGGTGACTCGGCGACGCTTTGGGATTCATCACCGGAAAAGCCTTCTGATGTCATGCGTTCTCGCGATGGTTTCTCCTCAAGATCGTCGACGCTTCGATAGCCGATTAGGCTTTCGAATTCCTCATCACGCGATTCAGGGTCCAGGTCGATTGCTTCGCGGTAACTCGCGTTGGCGGATGCCGCTTCACCGTTCGCATGCATCAAGCGAGCATGAAGCAGCAGTACCATTGGTTCATCGCGATGCGAATCCAAAAGCGTTTCGACGATGGCGAGCGAATGTGATAATTTACCGTCTCTTCGGTAGGTATCTGCCAAGCCGACCTGAAGTCGTAGGTGACCGGGTCGACGTTTTAACGCATCGCGAAAAACTGCAACTGCGTCACTGAACCGGTTGAGCGTCAACAAATACTTTGCCAAGTGCTCCACTAAGGCGAGGTTGTCAGGAGCAAGCTGGACCGCGTGGCGTAACGCATCGATCGCGGCGCTGTGGGGATCAGGCGAAGTCATCACCAATTCTCCGTTCCATGACAACGATGTCGTCGGGGTTCATTTCTTTAGGTTGGTTGCGAATCTCTTTTTCGATACGAGCATCGAGTTGCTGTATCGACTTGCAGACTGCGACCGTCAACAACATGCCAACGACGAAAATAAAGAGCGGAAAAAAAGTCCCACCGCCTCTTCGCTCCAGTCGATCAAATGCCTTGATGGCGTCCAACTCTGTTACCTCGGAAGCATCTTAGTGGTTACCGGCGAGTCCAAATTCGGCTCGCGTGCGTCAACGCAACCGTGGGCCGCTGCGCCAGCACGAATGCGTTTTGTACAGCAGTTTATCACGGTTCACTCGCTCATGGCGGCAATTCATTGCGCCGCGTAAAAGATATTCTGCATAGCAGGCTAGAATGCGACAAGTTAAGCTGCAGTGAATTGATTCGCGACAACGCTATTCGTCAGTACCGATAACCACTGATGCCCCTCTGCATCGATTGCCATTCCGGGAATGCCATGAAATTTCAGCGAACACTTAGTTACCTTGCCACCACAGTGATCGTCGCCATGGCATTTGAATCCATGGCACTTGCGCAGGACGTTAGTAACGTGGCCACGTCCAGTGCGCCTAGCGTCGCTGCGAGCCCGCCTCCTCCGGGTCCTGAGCTCATCAATTATACGACCGAGCAAATCGAAGCTGCCTATAAAGATAAACCAATGCCAGAGGCGGTTGCGATGTATCTGTCGATCGTTCGCGGCGGAAAGCTCGATGGAAGCGACGGCTGGTTTCATCCGGCTCAAAGTCGTTTCTCATGGCAATGGTTGGCGGAGCAAAACGGTGTTGACGCTGATACGGAACTTCCCAAGGATTTGTTCAAGGGTGATCCAGCGATTTTTGCGCAGTTAGATCGAGATCATGACGAGAAGTTAAGTGCATTCGATCTCGATTGGTCCGATAGTAACCCATGGGTGCGACAGTCTTACATGATCAACCGAATGTTTCGACGGATTGATCCAAGCGGTGATGGTACCCTTACCGGTGAGGAATGGAACGCCTTTTTTAAGAAGATGGCTGGCGATGATGAGGTCGTGCGCTTCGAACAAATGCGAGACGCGTTAATGCCGTCCGGTAGCGGGTTTTCTCCCGGCGACGAACCGAGTCAGGAGATCCTCCTCAAAGGCTTGATGGCGGGAGAACTGGGGTCATTGCAAGAAGGCCCAGCAGTCGATGAAGCAGCACCAGACTTTGAGTTGCGCCCCCTCGGTGGTGGTGACGCCGTTCGACTTTCAGATCGCATCGGAGCGAAACCAATCGTACTGGTGTTTGGCAACTTTACATGCGGACCATTTCGCTCGCTTTATCCTGGTGTGGAAGCGGTCCGAGAACGCCAGAAAGACAAGGCAGACTTTCTCATGGTGTACGTCCGGGAAGCACATCCGACCGACGGATGGGCGATGGCGTCCAATGAGAAAGTGGGAGTTGCGGTGACTCAGCCAACCACCATCGAGGAGCGTCGTTCGGTCGCGTCCCAATGTGCGATTAAGCTCAAGCCTTCTATGCCTCTTTTAGTCGACCATATCGATGACACAGTCGGCAATGCCTACAGTGGAATGCCTGCGAGACTTTACGTGATCGACTGCGATGGAAAAATTGCCTACAAAAGTGGCCGTGGTCCCTTTGGTTTTAAGCCCGAGGAAATGGAGCAAGCGCTGTTGATGCTGTTGTTACAGCATGCGCCGCCAACGGAAAAGTCGAAGCAGCCTTAACCGATTGGATCTACAGAATCGATTGGGTCTGCAGACGGATTGCCCCGGTGCTGGTAGATGCAAATTGTTTTTTGTACTTCGCTCAGACGTGTTGATATCCGGCAGGTTTCCTTGGAATCGGTCCCATGCAAAAGTTAGTTTTTATCGCCTGGCCTTACCTAGCGGCTTTGATGCCTCTTGCATCCAGTCTTCTCGTTTTCAGCGGATTTCAAATGCAAGTCAAAGGTGCCCAGCAACTACCCGCAATACCGATACCCACCAGCGACGAGTGTTGGGCCCGATTGCCTGAAGCCATATCGGGTTCGGGCCAACCCCTTCCCACTTGGGCTCGGGCGGTGGCTGTTCATCTGCCTCGAACCGCCGCAGCGATGCTTCAGCTGGATGTTGCACATCGCGTGAAAAGCCCAGTGGATCCGATACTTCGAGCAAAAATGCGTTGGGTGATCGCGGAATGGAATCGTTGCGAGTACGCCAAAACATATGCCATGGCCGATCTCCGACGGGCAGGTGCCAGCGATGCTGTGCTCGAGGCACTGACCGGTGACCCAGGTGATTGGCCTGAGACTGATCGAATGCCGCTCGAATTTGCTCGTCTACTGACCGTTGCGGCGCCAACCATTTCGGACGAACTGTTTCAGCACCTGCGGGATCGTTTCGGTGATAACCAGGTGGCATCCATGGTCTTGTTGGCTGCTTATGGCAACTTCCAAGATCGCTTGATCCTTGGTTTGAAGCTTCCATTGGAAGAGAACGGGCCGCTTGAACCACTCCAAGTTGAGTTCGTGGACGGCGCATTGCAAATGACTCCTTTGATACCGCAGCAGACAGCGCCACCTGTCGTTGCGACGGCAGGCAAGGACGTCATCGCGGACGACGATGATTGGTCGAGCATCAGTTATGAGGAATTGCAGTCGCGACTGGAGGTACAGAGGGATCGAAAGCCGCGACTCCCTATTCCCACCTGGGATGAAATAAAGGGGAAGCTTCCATCGAAAATGATTGCTAATCCCACAAAGATAGTTTGGAGTCTTGTGACTTATGGCTATGCGCCTGAGTTGCAGGTTCCTTGGAGTATTGCAACGCGTACGATGTGGGCCGAACTTCCAGGGGATCGGGTTTTTGAGGAGAGTTTATTTTGGATCCAGACTCGCACGATCGAGTGCAATTACTGTATGGGCCACTGCGAAATGCTGCTTGAAGTGGCTGGACTGGATAAGGACGAAGTCGCCGATCGGACCCGAAAGTTGGCGAGCAATGATTGGTCGGAGTTTACAGTCACCGAACAGCATGCTTATGCCTATGCAAGAAAGCTCAGTGCGGCTCCGTGGACGCTTACGACTGAAGACTACCAAACGCTACGGAACGATCTGGGGGATGCCAAGGCGATGTCGACATTCTGGTGGCTATGTCGAGGCCTTTATATGACCAGGGTATCCGATGGTTTCCAGTTACCTCTGGAACGCGAAAATGTATTTGGTGAAGCGACGAAGAAATAAAAATTGGATGCTCCGCAACTGACCGAAGGAATCGTGGGCAGTCGCCTCTCCTTCATGGACGCCATCGCCCCACTGTGAATCGTTCCGGAAATTTGAAATGCAACAAACCCGTCGACAATTCAACTCTCAATGCCTTGCCACCGTATTGGCTGGCGGAATTACCGCTTGCACGGGGAATCGTATTGCGACCGGCCAAGCGGTGCCACGTCCGATAGAGACCGGACCTCTAGAAACGTTTGTTCCTTGCCGGCAGATTACGCAGGGACCGCTGCATCACTGGTTTGGTTATTACGACAAGCAAGAATTTGATCCGACGGGGCGCTATGTACTTTGTAATCAAGTGTCCTTTGAGGGGAGAGCACCGACGGCCAATGATGAGATCGCCGTTGGTTATGTTGATACGGCAAAGAGTGACCAATGGAATAAAATCGGGACAAGTCACGCCTGGGGTTGGCAACAAGGTTGCATGTTGCAATGGGTGGGACGTGAAGGACGTGAAGTGCTCTGGAATGATCGTGAAGGTGATCATTTTGTTTGCCGTTTGTTCGATATGCATACCAAGCAGATGCGAACGCTCGATCGACCGGTTTATACAATCAGCGCCGACGGTCGAACCGGTTTATCGATCAACTTTAGCCGACTCGACAACCTTCGACCTGGATACGGGTACGAAGGACTTACGGACGCGAACGTCACACAGCGGGCTCCCGATGATGATGGCATTTGGCGAGTTGATTTGAACACCGGTGCAAGTGACTTGATACTTTCGGTCGCTGATGTAGCGGCGATGCCTTGGTCGGATGGTGATTCAAGACCGGGGGTTTGGCATTATTTCAATCATTTGCTGATGAATCCTTCGGGTACGCGGTTTATTTTCCTTCATCGCTATCGCCCAGAGTTCGATCCCAAATCGCTTACTTTTGAGGGTAATTTTGTCACTCGAATGCTTACTGCAAATATCGACGGGAGCGACTTATTCGTTCTGGATCCATCAGGTAATACATCGCACTTTATCTGGAAAGACGACGAAACCGTAACGATGTTTACCAAACCCGTTGGGCTGCCCGAGGGGTTCTATCAAATGCGAGATCAATCCGACACGATACGTCGTCTCGGCGAAAAAAAAATGCTTGTCAACGGACACAATACGTATCTGCCTGCACCATTTGGCGAGTGGATTCTCAATGACACCTATCCCGATGGCAAAAGTTTGCGTCAAACCGTTTATTTGTATCATCCCCCCACCGACCGAAGGGTCGATCTAGGGCATTTTCCTAGTCCCCTCTCCTACCGAGGTGAATGGCGCTGCGACACGCATCCGCGAGCGAGTCTCGATGGTCATACAATCGCGATCGATAGTCCGCACGTAGACGGTCGACAAGTACATCTTCTCGATATCCGTGACCTGCTTAAGAAGATAGCTTGATGTTGTCACTGGTCGGTCACCTTCATCGTATTCAGTCGATATCAGAACAAACAATTACACCATCTTTAATCGTTTCCTTAAGGCGAGAGGTGGGCGAGCAACTTGCGCAGCTATTGTTGGAAATCGCGAGTCTGCAGGCAAAAGCGAAAAACAAGTTTGGACATGGAATCTGGATGGCCACCGAGCGATCCTTGCAGCAGGCCAGCGATCGCGTTGTGGCCGATTACAAGGCTTCGCTATTTGGTGACCACACCGTTATCGATCTTTGTGGTGGGATCGGCGGTGACGCAATGGCGTTAGCGAGACGTGGAGCGGTTGTCACCGTTGATCTCGATCCGCAAATGACTAATATGGCTGCTGCCAACCTGCGAGCCATCGCTGCTCAAAACGCTGTTGCAGTGTGTGCCGATGCACGTGACTACTTCCGCCTGCTTCGGAATCACAACCATTCGGCGGCGATTCACATCGATCCAGATCGCCGACCTGCAGAGCAGCGAGTGTCGGATCCAGAGATGTGCTCTCCGTCCCTTTCGATGCTCGCAACGTTAATCGAAGCTAGGGACGCTGCCATTGTCAAACTTGCGCCGGCGGCGGTAGTCGAAGAATCCATTGCTGCTAAGTTCCATCGCCAGTGGATCAGTTTTGCTGGGAGCGTGCGTGAGCAATCGCTGCTTAGCGGTGGCTGCCGGGATGTCTCAGAACTTCTTCTTGGAAATCGATCGGCGATCCGAGTATTCCAGGACGGGCGACGCGAATTATATGTCAATCGAGACAAGCACGTCGCCCGGATGTCGATGGAGTCGGCGTCGCGAGTGGGTCAATTTATCATTGATTTTGATCCCGCGATTCGCGCAGCGGGATTGTCCGGACCGTTTGCAGCGGATCGAGAATTGAAGCCGCTCGGTGAGTCGAGTGGCTTTCATACAACCGATGATATGCCGAGGGATCGGCGGTTAATGCAATGCTTTGAGGTATTGTGGACTGGACCCGCGGACAGGAAGCAAATACGAGCTCAACTAGCATCGCGGCAATTATCGATTGAAGTGGTGAAGGTGCGTGGGACCGATCACGAACCCGAAATGCTCCGCAGCCAGTTGCGATCGAAATCAAACGGCGAGTCTGTGACCTTGTTGATTGGGCGCACCGCTAATGGTATTTATGCTGTGATCGCTAACCCTGTGGAACGAAACGGTGAATAGGCGAACTCCGTGGAGTCGAATTCGACAAAGGATCATCGACGTTGGAAAATTTTAATGATCCTTCTGCCGCGTTGAATGCGTTGGCCAACTCATTGCAACTGGTCGGTGAGGAACGAACCTCGCCCGTCGTTGGCCGAGTGCTCGCTAGATCCGTGTTGGCCGATCGGGATAGTCCGGCGGCCAACGTATCTGCGATGGACGGTTACGCCGTTCGACTCGCCGATTTGCGCCAAACGAGGGTGCCCATCAGCGGAGAGGTACAACCGGGAGAGTCACCGCCGACGCTGGAGCCGGGCACCGCAATGCGAGTGTTTACCGGCGCCGTTGTGCCACTGGGAGCCGAGGCCGTGGTGATGCGCGAAGATACCGATGAATCGTCGCGAGACTTCATCGCTTGGCAACTGCAGAATAAAACTATCCAGTGCGGGGCAAATATCCGTTTCCAAGGTGAAAATGGATTGGCCGGCTCTTGTGTCCTGTCATCGGGTAGTTTGCTCACCCCGGCGTCTATTGCTGCAACCGCGAATTTTGGCGTAGCCGAAACCTCGTTTTTTCGTGCGGTTCGTGTCACCATTATCGTCACAGGAAACGAGTTGCTGGACGTACATGACAGTCCGCTTCCCTGGCAAATCCGTGATAGTAATGGCCCAACGATTGCCGCAGCATGTCAAAAATATCCGTGGATCAAGATCGTTTCCGTTCGACGATGCCACGACGATGCGATAGTGATTCAACAGACCATTGGCGAGTCACTTTCTAGCAGTGACGCGGTCATTCTTACCGGTGGCGTTTCCAAGGGGGACTACGATCACGTTCCTGGAGTGATCACACGGTTGGGCGCAAAGACGGTGTTTCATCGCTTGCCCATACGGCCAGGTCGTCCGATCCTCGGTGCAGTATCGGAGCATGGGCAATTGATTCTTGGGCTTCCTGGAAATCCGGTGAGTGCCATTGTTGGTATGACCTACTTTGGAATACCGCTACTTGCAAAGCAAAGTGGGCAATCGCAATGGCAACCAACCGCCAGTACGATGGTCACGGTCACAGGCTCCATCGATAAGAGTCTTCCATTGCACTGGTTTCGCCTTGTGCGTCTGACAACTCCCTCGCTCGCTGAGACTTTAGAATCTCGCGGGTCGGGTGATTTGGTTGCGTTGTCCAACAGTTCCGGATTCGTCCATCAGCCGCCAAACGAGACGGGATCGGGGCCTTGGCCCTACTATGCGTGGTAAAGACTCGGAACGCTGGGGAAGGCTGTACCCACTTGCAACGACTAGGGGCGCCGGTCTACGTTCACGAGGTTCCTTTTCAATAGTCAAGTAAGTCGAGGAGTCATTTCATGCGGCTAAACCATCCATCCGTGCTTCTCGCTCGCGGCGGACTTGGGGAAATCTTCCGTTGGTTCTTTCGCGTTCTGATCTATGACATCATCGTTACTTCGATTGCAGAGGTACTTGGTGTCTCTCGCTTGGTTGCCCTGTTTATTTTCATGGGCGGTATGCTTGTGGTCGGTGCAATCGGCTACATCATGAAGCAGAAGTACAGTCCGGACATTGAATAACGATTTGCAACGGATAGCAATTAATGAAATACGAGATCGGTCACCGGCCGATGTTTTCGACCCTTTGTCTTGAATTGGATGAAGGCGACTCGGTGGTGTCGCAGCCCGAATCCATGATTTCGATGACGACAGGTATCGAGATCGCCGCCCGTGTGGGCGGCCAAACAGGGAAAGGGCTTTCCGGCGGACTGCGCAATCTCATGTCGGGCGAGAGTTTTTTTGCATCCGTATTTCGCGCCAAACGCGATGGTCAGTCGCTCATGTTGGGGCCGCGACTTCAGGGAGATATCGTTCCCTTATCGATCGTTGAGGGAAAGCGGTTTTTCCTCACTCAGGGAAGTTATCTGGCGAATGATCCCGGTGTGCAAATCGACTTCAAATACGGTGGCATGCGTGGTGTGATGGCGAAGAAAGGGCTTTTCGTCATGCATACGCTTGGTGCCGGAACCGTCTTTTGTTCTACCTACGGGGCCGTGATCTATCGCGAGCTTGAAGAGGGAGAAGCATTTGTTGTGGACAATCGATTCGTAGTCGCTTTTAGTGACACGATTCAGTTCCAACTTGTCAAAGCAACTGCTGGGACTGTCGATTCTTATTTTTCCGGCGAAGGCTTAGTCAATCGCTACACTGGTCCCGGCACATTGATTTACCAAACTCGCGCGAATCCATTCAGCGGCTCGATGTTTGGAAAATTGCTCTCGTGGTTGACATAGATAGCGTCGCCTGCTGAATTCCAATCGCAAATCGTTCGACTGGTGTTCAATGCTTAGCGGGACAGTGCCAGCTAGTATGAATCGACAACCGATTCGTTAGTTGAGGCTGTTCGGTTAGGAACTGGTGCCGACGTTTTCATCAACCCATTTGCGATTGAGAAGCCACACGAGTAATCCTTTTTGAGCGTGCATTCGATTGGCAGCTTGAGGAATGACATCACTTTGCGATCCATCGATGACGCCATCGGTGATTTCCTGACCTCTTACGGCTGGCAGACAGTGCAAGACCCTGGCGTGGCGAGGCGCCGACTTCATCAGCGCCTCGTCGATGCGATAGTCAGCAAAGATCTGCTTCCGATGCGCCTTCTCTGCTTCTTGACCCATACTTGTCCAGACGTCGGTGTAAATCGCGTCGGCATCCACCACCGCTTCGTGCGGATCGATCGTACGGCACGTCTTTGCATTCGGGTAGGCCCTTTTCACGCGGGCTAACCAAGCATCATCGATGGCGTAACCATCGGGACAGGCAAGCGTGAAACGCATGTCGAGCATGGCACAAATTAAACAGAGTGAACGGGCCACATTATTGCCGTCACCCACAAAGACGAGATGTTTACCTGATAGCGACCCAAGGGAATCTTGAATCGTCATTACGTCAGCAATCGCCTGGCATGGATGGCTGAGATCGGTGAGGCCATTGATCACTGGAGCCACGTTAAACGCTGCCATCTGTTCAACTTTGTCGTGGCTTTTGGCCCGGCAAACGATTATGTCGACGTACTCCCCGAGCACGCGTACGAAGTCCGCAATCGATTCGCGAGTACCCCAGCCAACGTCCTCGCCAAGAAACAGACTGGTGCCACCAAGCTGAGCCATGCCCGCTTCAAAACTTACCCGCGTTCGGAGGCTTGGCTTTTCGAAAAGCAACGCAAGTACGTGGCGGTCGAGCACTGGCGGACGATCGTTCGCCGACATTCGCTGCTTGAGGTGAGAGCCAGTTTGAAGGACTCGCCGCAAGTCGTCTGGAGTCAAGTCGAAAAGGGTCCGCATGTGTTGCATGAAATCACGTATCAGTCACTTTAAGTCGAATGAGTCTGCTGTTCGATCGCTTCTAGAGTAGTTCGAAGTGGTGCCATCGCTTCGAGTAAACTTTCACTCGAAACGTTAATCGGTGGACAAATGAGGAGGGTTGTGTCGTCGGTTGCCAGGATGCGAAGGCCGCAGTTCCACGCTTGGTTCGCCACGTCCGTAGCGGGCAAGTCCAGTTCCAGAGTCGTCCAGAGCCCAGCATGGCTGCAACTCCGAATAAAATCGAAGCCGTTCGCCAAGTCATCCAGCATCGCCGCCCACGCATCCGCCGTTTCGTCGACCGAATCGATCCATTTTTCCTCGGAGGCAACTGCTGCCGTTGTCCGGACGATCGCACGGAGGAGTGGTTGGTCTCTATCCAACCCATTCACCGCAACCATTTTCGGCTCCGATGTGGGATCGTTCTTCATTTGACTCAGGAGCTCGATGAGCCGGGGGCCTCCCAAAACAATGCCGCCCGGCAGTCCTCCGGTCCAACCAGCCGACAGGGTCAGCAGGTCAGGTGTGATGTCCGCTCGCTCATGAAAAAACCATCGTCCGCTCACTCCGGGCGGTAGCCGTGTCTCATCGACGACTAGTAGTACCTCTTTTTCCCTGCAAAGCGATTGCACCTCGGAGAGATACTCTGTTTCAAAAGGAATGCCACCCGCGTTCCAATCAACCGGTGAAAGGAACACCGCCGCCGTGGAGTCGTCAACCAATTTGGCAAGTGCCGCGATGTCACCGGGCGATGTGTGACGATAACCTGCCGCTACCGGCCCATCGAAGCCTTGTTTTTCGGGCCATCCACTCGCCGATCGCATTGCAAACGTATCGCCATGCTTGCTGCCTAACAAAGTGACGATGCGATAGCGATCCGGATCGCCTGAACCTTGCAATACACGGGCAACTTGGATCGCCCTTTCGTTCGCCTCATCGGCAGAAGCGGTAAGCCAACCCCATTCATACCTGGAGAAAGGCACACCCAGCGACTGTAACCAGTCTGCAGGAAGCGTATCCGATGGCGAGCCAAGGTGAGACTCGCAAGCGGCAAGAATGCATTTGCAGATTGCAGGATGCCGATGACCTAGGCAACTTGCCAGCCCTGCTATCAAGTCGATCGCACTCGCGCCGTCGCTGTTAGTAAGCAACACGCCTTGAGAGCCATGTTGCGAATGCGATTTTGCGGGAGCGTTTTTCTTTTCCATGATCAGTGCTTTGACGTGGCCGGCGGTCGTTGCGCGGGTCTCGAAACGTTGCGAATTTGAGGTCAGCGGTTTCGTCGTATTTCCGTACCAACTCCGGACGTGGTGTAAACTTCAAGCAGCAAAGAGTGTCGCAAACGCCCATCGACGATATGAACTTTTCCCACGCCGCGGCCGAGTGTCTCCAGGCACGCTTCGACCTTGGGAATCATGCCCCCTTCGATCACACCTTCTTGAATCAAGCGACGCGCTTCATCGGCCGTCAGCGAATGAATGATTGAATCTGGATCGTTTTTGTCTCGACGAACGCCGTTGACGTCAGACAAGAAGACCAACTTCTCGGCGCCAAGTGCTTGTGCGACCGCCATCGCCGCAGTGTCGGCATTCACGTTGTAGTGTTCGCCATTGGCGCCCAGGCACATGGACGGGATCACGGGCACTTGATCGGTGTAGGAAAGTCCTTCGATCACATCGCGATCCACTCGCGTCACATGGCCCACGGCGCCCAAATCAACGCCATCCTCAGTGGGTAGCTTTTCGCCAAATAAAACGTTGGTGGTTTCGAATGACAAGTTAATGGCGCGGCCGCCGAGCGATTCGATTTCGTGGGTGAGCTGGCGATTCAGGTCTCCCGCCAAGACCCTTTCAACGATCTTCAGGGTAGCGTCATCGGTGACGCGGCGCCCACGGATGAATTTTGCCTCAATCCCTTCTTGCTCCAACGCCTGGTTAATCGCCTTGCCGCCGCCATGGACGATCACCGGTCGCATCCCAACCGTTTCCATGAAAATGACGTCCAGCAAAATATGCCGGCGTGCTTCCTCGTTCTCAAGTAAGCTGCCGCCAAGTTTGATGACTGTCGTTTTGCCGCGAAATTGCCGAATCCAACCCATCGCTTCGATCAGGGTGTTGGCTTTCTGAATTGCCTCTTGCACGCTATAGGTCTCTCTGGATGGCCGGATAGGCGGGGGTTTGGGGAAGATTGAACGAACACGCTTCCTCCGCCGTCGCACCCCCGTTTCTCGGTGGGCTTCTGGGCGGGAAAAACCGCTCACTGTAGAGTGGTTGTCAATGCAGTGTCAATCAATGTCGCACACGTCGAATTCCATAATTCTTTGAGAACCCATGAACGTACTCAGCCCAGTCAAACCAGTCATCGCGCTCATCGGCGGCGGACGCATGGGGCGCGCCCTCATCGATGGCATGATTCAAGCTGGGGTGGTGGAGCCCACTTCGGTGGTCGTCGTCGAGCCGGACGCCCAGTCGCGAGCCTGGTGGCAAGAGAATATTCCTGCTTGCACCCTCGCTGAATCCGTGCCCAAAGCGATCGCTGGGGCCTCCGTTGCGATTCTGGCGGTCAAGCCGGATGTGGTGGTAAAAGCTGCCGCCGAGGGTGGAACGGGATGGAAAGGACGTCTGGTGATGTCAGTCGCTGCCGGGATTTCCTTAGCAAAATTGACCCAGTGGCTGGCCAGCGACCGCGTGATTCGCGTCATGCCCAATACTCCATGCCTTGTCGGCGAGGGCGCTTCCGCCTATTGCTGTGCCGCCGGAGCAACCAGCGCAGACCGTGATTTGGCCTATTCGATGCTGTCGGCGGTCGGTTGGGCCGGAGAAGTCAACGAAAAGCAGATGGATGCTGTGACAGGGCTGAGCGGCAGCGGTCCCGCGTACATCTGCGTTGCGATCGAAGCGCTGGCAGACGGTGGAGTGCTAGCCGGTCTGCCCCGTGACTTAGCGGTTCGACTAGCCACCCAGACGGTGCTGGGCACCGCCAAAATGGTGTTAGAAACTGGCCAGCATCCTGCCGCATTGAAGGATGCCGTTGCAAGTCCCGGTGGGACAACCATTGCCGGATTGCGAGCACTTGAACAAAATGGGGTGAGGTCCGCGTTCATTGAGGCTGTCGCTGCGGCAACAACGCGGAGTCGTGAACTCGGCTCTTGAATCGTCTCTTTATTTTCACCCACCCCGAACTCTGATCAGCATTTACATGGACTCACCGATCGTCAAAGTCGATGACAAGCACTTACCGCTTTATCGCGTCGTGTGGGTTGCCGATCTGCCGCATTTTTGCGGCGAAGAAGACTGTGAGCGAGAGGGTCAGTATGAAATTCGACTGGATGTTGACGATTCGGTGTGGACGAATCTTCGCGGCCGCGACCACGTGTTAAAGGCCTTGACCAGCTGGTGCGGTGAACCAGGCCCGGAAGAAGAGGAAGGCACCAACTGGGAGTAAGCAATTCGTTAGAACGGGTCTCAATCGTTGAGATTTACTTTTGCTCGCCCTTCTCCTTCGTGCGGTACATCTCACGCCAGGGCAACTGGATTCCACCATCGATCGTCAGCGTGCTGCCTGTAATGTAGTCGCTCGCCGGATCGCAAAGAAACGCCACCCCGCGACCAATTTCCTCCGGGCGGCCTAAGCGACCCCAAGGAAGCTTCTCGCCTTGTTCGCGAAGCGTTGCCTCCGAAAAGAACTTGCGCTCGCCGGGCGTGTCGATCCAGCCTGGATGGACGATATTGACGCGAATTCGATACTGTGCCAGCTCTACCGCCGCCGTTCTGGCCATTTGGTCAATCGCGGCCTTTGCCATGTTGTAGGCCATCGCGCCCGGAATCGCGAGGACCGCGTGAGGACTGCTGACCACAACAATGTTCCCTCCGCCACCGGCAGCAACCATCTGTTTTGCGGAGGCTCGCACCAAGTGAAACGCACCCCACATCGTTACATCGATCGTTCGCCTAAAGCCGTCCAAGTCGGCATCGAGCATCAAATGCCGATCGCTGTAGGCCGCATTGGAAACGGCGATGTCGAGACCTCCCAAGCTTTCAATCGCTCGGGACACCAATGTTTCTGCACCGTCTTGAGTCCCAACATCCGATTGAATGGCATGGGCGGTCACCCCAAGGTCGCGACACTGGCAGCAAACATCTTCTGCGTCTTTCGGGCTACCGAAATAGTTGATCGCGATATTCGCTCCCAACCGTGCCAACTCCACCGCAATCCCGCGGCCAATCCCTCGCGACGCACCAGTGATGAGAACACGTTTTCCGGCAAGCGACTGAGTCATCTTTGAACCCTTGATGCTGAAATCAAATGAATTAAACGGCGCGCCCGCGTAAATTGAATCCCGTTTTGCTGCGCCATGTTATGGCGTTCCCATGCGGGCAAGAAAAGTGGTGACGTACTGCTTCATTGATTCCAAAAACAAAAATGCTCGCCCGATTGAGCGCGATTCCTTCCTTTTGTCTCGCAGTCATTGCGAAGTAACGATCTTTAATTCGTAGCGCGTTCCGCGAATCGTCCCCTTCTTCGGCAACTCTCCCCCTGTGACCGGCGCGGGAGGGTACTGGATTACCGCTCCCGAAAGTGTGGCTGTTTTACCATCGGCCGACAATTTATATTCGAAAGGTTGCCCACTGATGCAGTCTGTTGGGATCGGTAATTCCAGATCTGGCAATGAAGTTGGAAATCTTCCGGCATTTGTCGCAACGTGGTGCCGCAGAGACTCGATTCCGCGCAGCAATGCAATCCGCTGATCGCACATTGCCGTTGCGGCGACGAATGAGCCAGAGAATAGACCCGACACGGCCTTCACCGGCAGTTCGTCGCTCGCATCCTGATTCAGTCGTTCGATACTTTCAAAGTTCCGACGAATGCTTTGGTCGGGCTCCAACAAGCTGATGGCCAAGTGAGAGCTTGCGCGAGACTGAACTCGTAGCCACCAATACCTTACGCCTACCTCCGCGTCGCACATGGTAGGGATCCGTTCGGCTAGGTTAGCGGCAATTTTCGGGAGCCGTTCCCTCGAAAGCGTGGTCCAGTCTTTCAACGCCTGTTCTGCTTCGGGCGTGCCTGGTTTTGGAAACAAATGGTCGTTGCTTCCCCCAGTATTGACGATCTGTTCGATGACCTTTGCAGCGACCTCATTCCACTGCTCCTGGGTCTTGATCTCGTCCAATCGCATCAGCTCGGGAATGGTCTTCTCGTACATGCTGCTTTCTAACTGTATTGCGGTTCGAGCATCGATCAGTGGACGGGGCAAGCTAGTCAGGTCCCAGTAATAGTTTGGTGCTCCAGGCTGCTGAATCAATTCTTCAACGATGGAAAGCGCTGATGCGGATTGTGATAGCTGAACCAATCGCGTCACGACAAATGGGGTTTCACCGATATGCATGGCCAATCCCATCGCGATGCAAATCAAGTCCTCGGCTTCTGCGAACTCGCCGTGTTTAACATGGCAGCGAGCTTTGAGGAGAAGTACATGGTTATAGGCTCGGCTCTCCTGGGCATCGGGTAGTAAGATGGATGCTAATGGCTCTTCATCGATTGGATACTCCCATCCTGCCCGCTCGCGAAATGCAGCGCGTCTCGCTTCGGTAAGATTGATCGGGAATCGCGATTCCACTTCAGTAGGGTCGAATTCGTCGAGGGATTTCTCCATCAAGTTTTTAGATCGCAAGTCATGGAGGGCTTTGATCCTTGCTGACGCCTCCCAATTCATTCTTAAGAAGATGGGGGCCGCAGTTCCTTTGGTAAGCTTATCCGTGGACGGGAAAAATCTTGACGTCAATTCTGTTTTCGCTTCTTTCGCGTGGATCAGAATAGTTCGCACGGATATGTCGCTTTCCTTGCTTTGCAGATGTGCGAGGCCACCGGTCAAAGGTGTTGCTCGATTCACAGACGAGCGACTCTCTTGTGAATAGCATGCTGGGCTGGAAAAAGTCATTAGGAGGGTCGAACCTATGACCAGGAGATTCGAAAATCGCATGATTGTGCTCTTCGGGTTGGCGAAAAGGGAAAGTGGATATTTATAGGACATCTCGTACTGACATAGGACCAAGTATCGATGGCTCGAAGAGACCGAGCGGCTCATTGAAAGCGTCGTCAGCTGGCCGGGCATCGAATTCGAAAGTTCCGAATGACGACATTTGGGAAGTCTCCCTAACCAGATGCCACGATGTTGGTGTTAGGATGTCTTGAGAATTGGCCCGGAATCCGTTCGAAGTCGATGGGAAGCCCGGCGTGGAGTTTGCGTCAGCAATCAGCGATCGATCGATTGGCGATATGGTATTGTGGTCCGCGGTCGCAGATAGCGAACCGACCTCAGGATGTCTGCGTAATTCACGTGTCGCTGGTAGTACGAAAGCAGCGATGATCCATGTCAGGGCGCAACTAGCCGTTGCCGTGGAGAAGATCTGCTTCATCGCGCGACGTTTTCCGGCCAGTTGTCCTGCGACACGTCCAGTTTCGAATAGCAAACGGTCCCTTTGTTCATGATCGATCGACGGAACGTTGGCGGCGATTAATGATTCCAAGTCAATGGGGTGTGGGGCGGGCATTGGATTCTCGAGTGGGAGTTGAATCGGGATCAAGGGTCAAACGGAGTTCGGCAATCGCCTCGGAATAGCGTCGATGAACGGTCGTAACCGACAAATGCAGTGCTTCCGCTGCCTCCGTGAAGGTCAAGCCGCCCCAAAGCCTCGCGATGACGACTTCTCGTAATTCGATGGGGAGCGATTCGACACAGCGTTTGACGTCGATCAATTCAAGACTGTTGGACGGATCGACTGATTGGAGCTCCGGGAGAGCAACACAGGCTTCCCTCGCCCTTCGCCGGTGGGTTCGTCTGGCCTCTTGGCGTGCCAGGTTTCCCGCAACTCGAAACAACCAAGCGGCGACTCGGTCCGGAGGCTGATGCTCTTGAACCAGTTGGCAGAAAGTACCCTGCACGACGTCTTCAGGGCTGGAGCATCGTCCCCGTAGCCAAGCTGAAAGCGGCCCCGCCCATCGGTCGATGAGCGCCGCAACTTGATCTGCCGGAATGGACAAGTTGATTACCAACCAAAAAGGCGACAGGACTTGGGAATGCAGGCGATACGGTAGGCAAGATGCCACGGAGCGAAGATTTTTCCAAGAAATTTGATAGAAATTGTCGGAAAACAAGCCTGCTCTGCGATCTGCGTCGTTCTAGCGAGCTGGAACGCTAAAGATGGCTTACGCCACTTTCAATGGGAATACTCGGAGTAAATATTCTCGATTCAATGGGAATCAGTCCGCCGATCGCGACACCATTGAGTGCATTTCCTGCAATTTTACGGGTAAGTACCGTCAGCGAAGCAAATCGATAGAATTCACCTCCGGTCGTCGCGTTTCCATATCGATTGCTATGTTTTGCGATTGGTCACTGTGGCTCGGGCACAGGAGAAGGAGGCCTAAACAAACTCGTTGAGGGTGGTATTTCAATAATGATGACGATTCCATTTCGTGTAGGACTTGGATTTGATACGCACCGACTTGGCAATGGTGGGCCGCTTCGAATCGGTGGAATCGACGTGCCTAGCGACGTTCACGCGATTGGGCACAGCGATGCCGATGTGCTACTGCACGCGATCACGGATGCACTTTTGGGGTCCGTCGCGGAGCCAGATATCGGTCGATTGTTTTCTGATACCGCGGAAGAAAACCACCGAAGGGACAGTGCCGATTTCCTTTGCGAGGCGGTCCGGCGCGTTCGGCACCAGGGGATGGAGATCGGAAATGTGGATGCTGTGATCCTTGCCCAAACCCCCAGGTTTGCTCCGCACATCGACGCGATGCGAGCGAGAATCGCAGAAATCATGGATATTGCGGTGGGTCAGGTCGGCCTAAAGGCGAAGACTGGCGAGGGCATTGGGCCCATTGGCCATGCCGAGGCGATTGCTGCCAGGTGCGTAGTGCTGGTCTCCCGGGTCTAGATTGAGTTGGGGGGAAGTGATTTCAAATCCGTCTCGGATCCAGTCGAGTAATTCCGTATACTCTCGGCTTGCCAATCCTTACCCCAACCGCCTGGTTGGATTATTCCGCAGTATCTTCCAAGCTCTCCATGACCACCGCGACCGCCCCGCTCGCTGCGAAATCCGCAGTTCGAAAACTCGCCGATATCCGTGTTTACAACACGTTGACAAAGACCAAAGAACCTTTCGAACCGCTTTGCCCGCCACACGTTGGTATGTATTTGTGCGGTCCGACGGTCTATGCCGAATCGCACATTGGGCATATGGTCGGTCCGGTGATTTTTGACACGATCAAGCGATACCTTCGGTTTTGTGGCTATGAGGTGACGTGGGTGGTGAATATCACCGATGTTGATGACAAGCTTATCAATAAGAGTCGCGAGCGCAACATTCCGATGAGCCAGATCGCAGTCGAGATGACTGCGGACTACTTGTCGAACTTGAAAGAGCTTGGCGTGAATCAGATCGACCATCTGCCTCGCGCGACAGATCATATGCCACACATCATTCGGTTCATCGAGGAATTGCAAGCCAAAGGCTTTGCGTATGCGGTGGATGGAGATGTCTTTTTTGACGTCGGCAAAGACCCCCATTACGGCCAGCTCTCCAATCGCACGCTTGATGCGATGCAGGGAGAGGGCGGTGAGGCTGCAGGCAAAAAGCGATCGTCCGGTGACTTCGCGCTGTGGAAATCCGCCCGTGCCGGAGAACCAGCGTGGGACAGTCCTTGGGGCCGTGGGCGGCCTGGTTGGCATATCGAATGCTCGGCAATGAGTCATGAAATTCTCGGCAAGACGTTTGATATCCATGGCGGCGGACTCGACTTGATGTTCCCTCACCATGAGAACGAGCGTGCACAAAGCGGCTGTTGCCATGATGCTCCGATGGTCAAGTACTGGATGCACAATGGATTGATGAGGGCTGGTGAGAAGGGCAAGGTCGGTGGCAAGAGCGATCGCGAAACACCAGCGGATGAGGTGTCTGGCAAGATCAGTCGAAGCAAAGGCGCCGGCGGTCTTGCGGATTTAATCCGGCGGCATACAGGCGAGCGAATTCGATTCTTTCTGCTTCGCACCCACTACCGTTCAACCATCATTTACGGTGAAGATGGTCTGGAAGAATCCGGTACGTCTCTGGAGGGTTTTTATCGCTTCTTTGATCGCTTGCGAGAGATCACTGGACGATCTTTCTATGAGTTGTCCTCGCCCGAAACGCGTGATCAGATGAAGATCGATCCAGGAAGCGACGAAACTCTGCTGGAGGTCGTCGGCCTGCGAGACAAGTACCTCGCCGCCATGGATGATGACTTTAACACCGGACTTGCCATCAGCGTGTTGTTTGACCTACTGCGAGTGGGCAATCGCCATATCGACAAGCATGGGCTGACTGCGGGTGCCGATTCAGGTAGCCTTGCGGCCAAGTCATTGGTGGTGCTTGCAGAAGTGCTTCGTGAGTTGACTTCGGTGCTCGGCCTGTTTCGTAAGGCACCGATTGCAAGCAGTGGCGGTGAGGACTCCGCTGCATTGGTTGACGGCCTGATGCAGTTGATGATCGAGATACGAAGAGAGTCGCGAGCTCGCAAGGATTTTGCGACCGGCGACCTGATCCGAGATCGCCTCGGTCAATTAGGCGTGGCACTTTTAGACAAGAAAGAAGGAACCACGTGGGAAAAGAAATAGATGCCAATCATTCTCGGAATCGATCCCGGCCTCAACACGACCGGCTACGGTGTCATCGAGTGCACCGGTAGTACAATGCGGCTGGTCGAGGCGGGGGTCGTCCGAACGCGTGCCAAGGGCACGATCGAGTCGCGACTGGCTGAATTGCACGAAGGGATCACGGAGGTCATCACGGCGCACCAACCGGAACGAATGGCGATCGAGCAGTTGTTCTCTCACTACGAGCGAGTGCGGACGGCGATCTTGATGGGACACGCTCGCGGCGTCATTGTTTTGGCGGCAGGTCAGGCAAAGGTAGCGGTGACAAGCTACGAGCCTACACGAGTCAAGAAGACGTTGACCGGAAATGGTCGAGCGGCAAAACCGCAAATGCAGCTTGCGGTCAAGCTGCAATTGAAACTCAATGAAGTTCCCGAGCCTCACGACGTTGCCGATGCATTAGCCGTTGCGATTTGCAGCCATTATCTCGAGCGTTTTGGGCCACTTGAAGATCGCATGATCGGTTAAGAGCCCCACTCACTCCTTTGTCAACTTACTCCCAAAGGCATCAGTCTTTTGATCGTCAATATCTCCGGTAACCTGATTCGTGTAGGCGAAGAATCGATTGCAATCGACGTTCCCCCCTTTGAATACGAAGTGCTTGTCGGCGACTACACTCGACGACAATTACAGCCCCGAGTGGGGCAATTGGTTCGGCTGCATACGATTAATTTCATCGACGGTAACGCCGCACAAGGTGGTCGACTCACGCCACGGCTGATTGGTTTCATGACGGAACCCGAAAGACAGTTCTTTGACCTGTTTTGTAGTGTTGACGGCGTGGGAACTAAAAAGGCACTTCGGGCGATGGTTCGGCCTGTGAAAGAGTTAGCCTTACTGATCGAACAGCAAGATTCCAAAGGATTGTCCGCACTTCCTGGTGTTGGCCCGGCGACCAGTGAACGCATTATCGCCAAACTTCGCCGAAAGATGCCTCGGTTTGCACTCATGGTGGACCGAGATAAAGTCGGCGATGAACCCGAATTGCCGGTGTCAGTACTTACCGATACGTTTGATGCACTGCTTGCGTTAGGACATAGTGAATCGGACGCAAGGACATTAATCGATGAAGCGACAGCCGGTAATAAGAAGTTTAAAGACAGCGAATCGCTTTTGACGGCGATCTACCAAAAGCGTCATGGATAGATGTCCATGACGCTTTGGTCATGAATCGACCGCGGTGCTTCGACACGACAGTAGCTGGCGATTTGAGCCAACTATGGCTGTTTGGCGGAACTCGTTAGTCTTTGTCCTTGCCGTCACGTTTTCCGGACGGCTTTTTCGATGGTGCGGCAGCTGGCTTGCGACGATCATCGTCGTCGGGTTTCGCTTTTTTTGCTTTCGCCTTCTTCGATGAATCAGACTTGTTTTCGTCACTCGGCGCATCCGACCAAGGCGAGGCGTTTTCGTCAGTGACTACAGGAGGCCTAACCGATAGATCGGACGCACTCTCCGGTGCCTCGTACGGTCGGTCGCGGCGTAATTCCTGCTGTTCTTGCAATCGCATCTCGGGAAGGGGTGCTTCGATCGGTGGCGCTGGTGGCAATATCGATGGACCCGAACCGGGCTGTGTTTGTGGCTGTGTTTGGGGCGCAGTCGGGGGAACTGCCTGCAGGTAGGAACCAGGAGGTACCAAACCAATCGCGGGAGCTCGCCAATGGTGAATCACAGGCGGCTGCATTCCAGGGGGGTGCATTCCAGGAGAGGCACCTGGCATTGGCCATCCATGCATCATTCCAGGTTGCATCATTCCTGCTGAAGGCATACCGGAATGCGGTCCTGGTGGTAGGTAGTTGCGGCCCAGACTGGAGTCTGGACGGGGAGCGTCTCCGACATGTACACCTTGTTGCATCGGTGTTTGAACTCCAGGAAGTGGAAGTGGGTTCCACTGGCGCGGCGTGCCAGGCGGGTGACGCTCACCGGTTTCCAGTATCCAATTTCGACCGCTGACCTTATCGATCAGCAGGACACCATCGGTCAAGACGATCGCTTCATAGGGGAATTCGGCGCCGAGCGTTAGCGGCGAGCAAGTAAATAATGCGCCCCAAGACATACAACTCAAGAGCAGTGTTCGCATGGCATTTTCCTTGTGAATCAGACGGTGCAGATAAGTGGAGTCAAAAATGAAGATATCGAGCACTACCTTATTGCCTCGCGATGTCGAAGGCAAAGAGCAGATCTTGGTCGCGAAGGTACAGGGTTTGGCCGGCAATGATGGGGTGAGCCCAAATCGCACCGCTTCCACGATCTATTTTGGATTTGCTAGGAAGTTTTGCTTCGCCGTGTTTCTTCCATCCGTCGCGACTTGGTTCGACCAAAATGATCGATCCCTCCTCGTCGTTGTAGCAATACAGCCGGCCGTCGGCATAGGAAATCGAACCGCTTCGGTTCGGGCGAATCTTTTCAGTCCAAAGGGTCTCGCCCGTCTCGAGGTCTTGGGCCATCCAGTCGCCTCCACCGGATTTAGTGAAGCCGTAAATGACACCATCGAGCAGGATCACGCCGCCATGGTGGTTCTGCATGCTTTTGTTGCTAAGGTGATACACTGGCTCAGCCAAGATCGTTTCACTGTTGGGCGAGGAAAGACGTAGCAAGGTATTGCCAGCGTTGTAATCACTCGTGTGGTAGAGGCGATTTTCGGACACGATGGGTGTAGGGATGACTGCCACGTCATTGCCGGTCGCTCGATCTTGGAAAAGGACCTTACCGGTTTTTGAATCGACCCCCACCAGCCCAGACTTACTTGCAGTCACATAACACGTTACATCGCCAACGGTTTGTTTCATGGGCGACACGTACTGTGCCCCATCGCTGATACCTTGGCTTGCCCAAACTTGATTGCCATTGGTCTTATCAAGGCCGACCATGAAGGATTCGCCGCCCGGCGTGCAGATGACTCGATCGCCGTCAATCAGTACTGATTCGCTGTAGCCCCATTTAGGAATGGAGCTGCCATACTTCTGAACGAAGTCAACGGACCAAACGAGTTTACCATCGGAGGTCTGCAAACAAGCCAGTACGCCAACATCACTCAGCACATATGCGAACCCACCATCGATCGACGGCGTGCTACGCGGGCCGCCACCCCAACCTAACGCATAATCATTCTCGCCTGCCGAACGGCTAACGATCGTTTCCCACAACAGCTTGCCCATTTTGGTGTCCACACAGATGGTGTAACAGTGCTCGCCTTTGGTACCCATGGTAAACAGACGATCATCGACGATGGAAAACGCGGAATACCCGATTCCGACTTCACTGCATTGCCATTTAAGCTGAGGACCGCCGTTAGGCCAATCTTGCAGAAGCGACTGAGAAGCTGCATGTCCATCGCGATGGGGGCCACGCCACTGTGGCCAATCGGAATCGCCAGCCCACACGCAAGTCAACGTCGTTGTAGGAACGGCTATGAACACAAATACGATGAGTTGGAAAAAGTGGCGATTCATCGTGAAAGGCAGGATCGATTTCGGGTGGGAGAGAGAATGCGGTTGATCTGATTCTAACCAAAAACAATCGGCGTGCATTGGAAATGTGGGAGCAGCGGGTTTCGATTCGTCGCGGACCTTAGCAGGCTGTAACGGACTCTAATTGGCCACAAGCATTGTCGGGTTCATCTGCAAAAGAACCATGTCTCGGTACGGCCCGACGATATCAATCAGCTCTTCGTGAGTGCCTTCCTGGACGATTTGCCCGCAACCGATCACTACGATTTTGTCCGCTTCACGGATTGTACTCAACCGATGGGCGATCACGAATGCCGTTCGTCCTTTTAGTAACACACGCAGGCTGGCTTGGATCAACCGCTCGCTTTCGCTGTCCAAATTGCTGGTCGCCTCGTCAAGAATAAGGATTTTCGGTTCGGCAAGAATAGCGCGGGCGATGGCGATCCGCTGACGCTGTCCTCCGGAAAGCTTAACACCTCTTTCTCCAATCACGGAATCATATCCCGCAGGTAACGCCCGGATAAATTCGTCTGCGGCGGCGGCTTTCGCAGCCGAGACCACCTCTTCTTCCGTGGCTTTGGTTCGCGCATAGGCGATGTTGTCGCGTACCGTTCCGTCGAATAGGAACACATCCTGTTCGACCATCCCCAGCAACTTGCGGTAGCTTTGCAGATCGATGTCTCGAAGATCGCGTCCATCGAGCGAAATGCTACCTGAATCCGGATCGTAGAACCTGGCGACGAGGTTGGTCAGCGTCGTCTTGCCGGCGCCGCTTCTTCCTACTAGGGCAACGGTTTTTCCAGCTTCCACCTCAAGATTGATGCCATGCAAAACCTCGGTTGCCGAACCCGGGTAGGTGAATGATACATTGCGTAGACTAATCGTCCCTCCAATCATTTCACGCCTTACTGTGATGGCGTTATCGCGAGTGGGTAGTTCAGCGTCTTGTTCAAGTACGTCCAATACCCGGTCGAGTCCGGCGAGGTTGTTTTGAAAGGAAACCGCGCTTCCGGCAAGTGTCGCAAGCGGGTCAAGCAACATGGTTAGATACACCAGGAACATCATCAGTTCTCCGAGGGTCAGTTCCCCTTGTAGGATTTGATGTCCACCGTAAAGCAGGAGAACGGTAGACGCCAAAGGGATTGCGACTTCCCAAACGAGTTCAATGATCCTCGTCCACCACCAAGTGAACAGTTGTTGTCGCGTTAAAAAATCGCCTTCGCGCACGAATCTACCCGCCTCGCTTTGGCCGCGAGCGAACGTTCTGACCACACGTATGCCACCAAACGTTTCTGTTGCACCGGCATCGATCCGTTGGCGTTGTTTGCGAATGTCACGAAACAATGGTCGAACTCGATTGATCCATGTGCGATGCGTGAACCAAACCGCTGGCAGGAGCAACAAACCGCCCACCATGAGCTTCCAGTCAACGATCATGAGAATCACGATGCTACCAGCGAATTGAACGGATGCACGCCAAGGGTTGTAAAGTAAACTAAAAATCAGCTCCGCGACGCCGCCTGCATCTTCGCGAATCAGACTTGCTACGCCTCCGCTTTTCATCTCGTAGATACGGTGCAGCGGTAGCTGAATGGCATGTTCAAAGACGCGGCGGCGGATCGTTACTTGAGCTTGATTGACCGCCTTCGTTGCTGTCCAACGACTCCACAATCCGATTACGGTTGACAAAATGGTGACAACGACCACGGTCACGGCGATCGTCGTCAAAAGTCCAAGGGGGGTGACCGGCAATGGAAGCCCCGACAACCATGAAGGGAGCGGTTGGGGTGGCTGTGTCAAAACGCTGTCAATGGCAAGCTTGGTGCCGTACGGTGACACAAGACGGAACACGATCGTAATCGTGAGCAATGCGATCGATACAATGATGTTGGTATGGTGAGGCTTTACCAATCGCCAGAATTCACGAAGCAACTCGATGAAAGTCCGCTGCCTTTGCCCAATTTTTCGCGAGGATCCTCTGCTCGATGTCGCATCGTTTGGCGAACCGTGATCCCATGCCCCATGGGCCCCACTCGGCCCACGATGCAGGTCGGCATCGTCGCTGTGGTTTCGGTCACGAACTGCTTGGCGGTATTTTGAAAATCGACGACTCGAGGGAACGGTTGACATGACGCCACAAGATAGGAAGAAACGGATGCAGTGCGTGTCAGGAACCGCTAACCTAGCAGTCTGCACCAGTGCCACATGTCAACGATTGCAACCGACGACTGTATCGTCAACCGACTTTGCCCCGATATTTCTCAGGAATCCGTTATATGCTTTGCCCTAACCGAGCCGTTTTACCTGTGTTGACCGCATTTTTTGTGATGGTTGTGTTGTCGGCGTCGCCTAAATGCTCCGCGAAGGGGCCAGCGGTCGGCGACCTGGCGCCCGACTTCAATCTACCTGTTGTCGGCGAAGACGACTTCTTAACGCTGAAAGATGCACTGGCCGATGGGCCCGTCGTCGTCGTTGTGCTAAGGGGCTACCCCGGATACCAGTGTCCGCTCTGTTCGGAACAAATTGGTACTCTGATGAACCGTGCCCCAGCGCTTGCGAAACTTTCTAAGCATGTAATTCTCATTTATCCAGGCGAAGCTTCGGCTTTGGAAAAGCACTCAGAGGAGTTTCTCGGCTCACGCTCCTTGCCGGAGCCGCTTACCATCGTTCGCGACCCTGAGATGAAAATGATCACCGAATATGGATTGCGCTGGAACTCGCCGAAGGAGACCGCTTATCCAGCAGCATTTGTGATTGACAAAAACGGCCGAGTCAAATGGTCAAAGGTAAGCGATTCTCATGCTGGCCGCGCAACGGCGGAGGAAATCATCAACGAGCTTCGCAAACTTTGACTTGGCGCAGGGGTCTTTGAACAGGCGACTATGAACAGGCGACTATGAACTAGCGCTGCGGTAACTGAGCAGCGAACGTCGGAACATCCAGCGGCTAAAGGCCAGGCTGGCAATTGTCGCGACACATGCCCACGCGGCCAAGGGCCATTCCCATGATGCCCGTGGGTGAAGTGGCATGGCTAGGATCCGTGCTGGAACATTGACGACGACAAGCACCGGAATGACGAAGGTGAACAATCCGAGAAGTCCTGTACCCCAGCCGTGATTGTATATCTCCATCGGATAGCGACTGAAGTTAGTGATGTAAAACCAAAAGTCGTAAAGCGTTTGATTGCGGCCCAACCAAACGCTGGTCGCCGCCAAGCAAATCATGACGCTATACATAATTGCTACACCGCATAGGACGAAAAAACAGTAAAGCAGAATCGTCCAGACCGAGGGAATAAAAGGTTCGTTCTCACGCGTTGCCATTCCATAAAGGCTGTATCCCAAAATTAACAGCCCTGCAGCAAAATTTGAGAGCGAACTCCACTCGATTCGACGAAATGAAATCAGGAACTGAGTATCAATCGGTTTCAATAATGCGAAATCGAGTCCACCGGTTCGAATGAGTTCACTGAACTCTTCGGCGTTCGACATGAAGAATGCTTGGACAATGCTGTTGATGAACCAAGTGGTTGCCAGGAATACGAAGAACTCGTCTCGCTGCCAACCGGTACCTTCCCCTATCGACCTCGTAAACTGAAAGATTATCAGGTAAAAGCCAACATTCATTGCCGTCCATGACACGCTGCTGATGCATTGAAAAACAAAGTTCGCTCGAAAAGTCATGTCGCGAATCAAACTATTGCTCGCAAACGTCATGAAGACTTTGAGATAGTTTGGTCTTGGGCTAGATCGTTCCATTTTTAACCACCGTAGCCGCTGTATCGCTTCACACCGCGAGCGTACATCACACGCGAAACAACAATAAAGAATACGACCCACGCGGCCTCAATGCACATTTCCCATGCCAACTTGTCGTCTGGGATCTTTTGCAAAAAGATCGCCGCAGGAAAATAGGCGAGATATTTGAAGGGAAGAAAATTCACGACTGCCAATACGTTGTCTGGCAAAAGTGTTAACGGAAACATATGACCCGACAAAAAGAAGCTGAAAAGCATGAATATGAATAGCAGCGAACTAACTTCCAGGAACCAAAACCCAATCATCCCAATCGTCGCCTCCAGGAAGAAACCGAGTAAGAATCCCAATACGAGTGATCCGATGAACGCAACAAGTACATGCGCCGGAGGAAATCCATTGACGAAGTAGCCACGGCATAAGAAAAAAACAAGAGCGAAAGGTAGCGTCGCAACAAAGTAGTATGCAAATTTGTGCGCGATCCGGCTGAGTAGTAAGAATCCAATCAAGTCGATCGGCTGGATCAAATAGCGTTTGATCTCACCTTGTCGAATTTGAGACGCGATACCACTGGCGAGTCCAGGCATACTCGAAAATGCTCGACCGAGCATCGTCAGCAAGAAATAGGCAACCATTTCCGGAGAGTTATATCCACCAAGAGTCACCTCGCCGGTGCCAGGCTTTCTCATCGAGTCGAAAACAGCCCCCCACAAGAATATCTGCGTGATGATCGGCAGAAATCGCATAAGGGTTCCGAGTGCAAAGTCGCCGCGATAGGCAAGTCGCTCAGCGAGCGCAAGTCGCATCACCATCCACCAAGTTTTCACTCGATGCAGGAAGTCGTTCGGCAGTGTCGTCGGGTGCGGGGTTATGCTCGCCATGAAGCTGTTTTCTTGCCCTGAGCCTTGGTGTTCTGGTTAAGCGGCCTGAGGTTAAGCGACTTGATGGAACAAGTCTGCAATGACATCTTCCAGCGGCGGATCTTCAACGGAGACATCTTCGACCGTGTAACCACGAAGCGCCTCCGCCAGTACCTTGGGTACATCGACCCGGGGAATACTGATACGAACTTTTGGCCAGTTCGTCGAAAGAACAGTTCCCAGTCGTGACAAATCGTCCGGTCGATTGGTTGCACCAAATTGAAGCGTAACGATTTTGTTGCCTGAGAATTTGTCAATGATGCCTGCGAGCGATCCGTCGTATTGAACACGGCCACCGGCAACGATGACGACACGTTTGCATAACGCCGCAACGTCTTTCATGTAGTGACTGGTTAACAGAATCGTGATCCTTCGCTTTTCCTGGTAGTAACGAAGGAACTGTTGAATGTTATGTTGAGCAATTACATCCAAGCCGATCGTTGGTTCGTCAAGAAATAGAACATCGGGTGAATGAAGCAGTGCCGATATCAGTTCCATCTTCATCCGTTCGCCCAGCGACAGTTCACGGACTGGTTGGCCCAGTAGCCTTGTGACGTCCAGCAAGTCGGTCAATTCATTCAATGTCGCCTTGAATTGGTCGGGAGGTACGCCATAGATCTGTTGGTGCAGGCGGTAAGACTCTTGTGCTGGCAAATCCCACCACAGTTGGTTCTTTTGCCCCATCACTAGCGCGAACCTCCGACGGTATTCGTTTTTTCGTTCCCACGGCGTAAAGCCCATGACCGTCGCATGCCCACCGGTTGGATTGATAACGCCCGATAGCAGCTTAAGGGTCGTCGTCTTGCCAGCACCATTGGGTCCGAGGAAGGCCACAAATTCACCTTCTTCAACGGTGAGATTGATGCCACGAACGGCTTTGACTTCGGTGTATTCTCGGTGGAATAATCCGCGCACGCTTTCCATCAATCCCTCGCGTTTCTTGAAAACGCTGTAGGATTTCGTTAGTTCGCGAACTTCAATGATCGACATGTGTGTGGGGTGGCGGGCAATGAACGGGGTGGAATTGGCATTTGCCTGTCAAACGGTTGTACCGGCGGCCGATTGCAAACGTTACCAACCCCTTAGCGTGACCAGTCGTCAGGAAAACGTCCAGTGCCTGTCGTCGCTTGCATTCGTAAACGTCCGATCAATCGGTCGGTGGGATGCCAAATTCTCGCAACAAAAACTCGTAAGTGAGTGTCGTCAAATGAAACGCTTGCTTAGGAGCGTGAACGCTGTGGGCGGCGCCGGGATAAATTATCAAGTCGAACATTTTTTTCGCGTTTTGCACGGCGGCCGCCATTTGCAACGTGTTGGAAAGATGGACGTTGTCATCCACCTTGCCATGAACAAGAAGCACTCTTTCATGCAGATTCTTGGCCGCCACCACCGGTGAGGTAGAGTCGTAACCACTGATGTTATTCCCCGGTAAGCCCATGTATCGCTCGGTATCGATCGCATCGTAGTTTCGCCAGTCAGTAACACTTCCCCCCGCGATTCCGGCGGCAAACTGATCGCTGTGCGTCATTGCGTGTAGGGTCAAGTAGCCCCCAAAGCTCCATCCTTGTATCGCAATGCGTTTGCTGTCCGCCCAGGACTGCTTTCCGAGCCAATCCGCTACCGCTACTAAATCATTTGTCTCCACTTCGCCCATCCGCCGGTGAATGGACCAACTGTCCGACAAGCCTCGCCCACCACTGGACCGATTATCGACAGTGATGACCGCGATGCCTTTCTTCGCGAACATTTGGTGTAGCAGATATCGACTTCCAGACCACCCATCCCGAACCGACTGTAAGAGCGGCCCGCCATAGATCTCGACTAATACTGGAAATGGCTCATGAGTCTCTGTAATCGTTTTCGGTTGATACTCGTGCTAGCTGATACTTGGGCTAGTTGATACTTGGGCTAGTTGATACTTGGGCGAGCGATTTGGTCTTTTGGACCAATAAAAAACGCATCAAAGTCGGTGGTGTTCTCTGCCGTGCCTTCGAGATCGTATTCGTCGCTAATCAGTGTTCCGAGGAATGCCTGCATTCGCAGGGCTCCTGTCGGGGTGGTGTGATGGGATGCTAATTCACTGCTGAAATTGAGCAAGTCATAGATTCGGCATTTCGCCGGAAGCACACGGCGTCGCTTATCGCTCAACGCCTCCAGGTTAGCCAGTCCGTAGAACTCGGAAAGGCTGCCGATCATCTGGCGAAACCGAGGCATTAAACCATCGCTTGTGGCCTGCTTCTCTTTATTAAGCTTTTCAAGTAATTGTCCAAGCACCAGACATTCACGAACCGAAGCCCACGACGATTGGGCGGATTCCAAACGCTGACGAAGTGCAGCGTATCCGTCGCCGTTGTCGTAGGAATCGATCGCACGGCTGATGCAGTGAGCCATTTGCTTGCCAACTGGAATGTCACTACGGAACACCTTCGCGTACCCGACCATGCCATTACTGCAAACGGTCCGAAGCATGGATAGAAAAAGCCGTGGGTGGCCATAACCATCGATAGGAGTCTCCATACAAAAGCGATCTCGGAATTCATCTCCGCCGATTTGTAATCGCCTTGAACCACCGCGCGGTTGATGCAGGCTCATGACCACACCATCGACATACTGAATATCTTCACCACCGAACTTTTCGAGCAAAGCCTTTACTTCCTCATAACGGATAACGGGCCGCTTCACACTGGTGATCGCGAGCAAGTCGGTTTTGGAATCGCCTTTGGATCGATGGCGAGGAACGTCATTGGCCAAGCAATACTGGAAGGAGTCATCAGCATGCAGATTGCTGATGCGGTCGAAAATTTCGTGAGGTGAAAAATAGCGAAAGACATTTTCGGCGATACCGAATTTTGCAAAGAAAGATCGCCAAAATCGCTTCGTTGCCATCACAGCGCGTCCGTCGATTTCAACATCACGTAATGTCACTCGTCCTCCTTTACTCCGTTCAACCCTCCGAATCTGCAAGTCTTTGACGCTGGCTACACCGTACTCAAAGCGAGGCTCCTCGAAGCTTTTACTCTGTGAAACACCGGCAGGACGATTAACGATTGAGGGATTCACCATCATGGTATTCATGGAACAACCTTGGAAAGGAGACAACAATGGGAAAGCGACGAAACGGGGGTGATCGGATTAGTCGGTGGACCGGTTCCACCAAGGGGTACGGCGTGATCGGTGTACTGCGATCAGCTTAGGGAGTTGAACGGTTGCCGAAGCGACCTGATGACGTGCGACTAATGTCATCGCGTCTAACGCGGCGTTGGCGAAAATGCTTTTCCAACCGTGGTCTGTCCAAACATACTGCTCAGCAGCCATCGCCGTTCGTAGCATGGGATGGGGAGTATGGCGGCACTGGACGACCTGCTTGAACCGGTGCGACGGAGTTTTTCTGAGTACCCGACCTGCCATCTGGATCGTGCAACCTTTGCCACTGGGGCGACAGAAGACGGTCTTGAGTTCGGGGCAATCAAAGCCTTCGGTCAAGATGGCCATATTGATCAGCACCGTTGTTTTGCCCGTGATAAATTCATTCAATTGGCGGTCTCGATCGGTCGTCGCGGTAATAACATCGCATGCCACTCCTGCTTGAAGCAGGAGCAGCTTGAGCAAGTGGCATTGCTCGCGGCGATGAAAGAAGACGAGTGACTTTCCCCAGCGGTTCGGGTCCTTGATCAAAAGATCTGCGATTGACTGGGGGGTGTATTCAGGAATCGTGTAGTGGTGATAAGGGCTGAGGTAGCCATCGGAAATCAGGGACGAGATTCCCGCATCCCGTATCACGGAATCGAAGCAAAGTTTGATACGGTCGCTTCGATACGGCGTCGCGGACAAACCGAGCGTCCATGTCGGACGCACGATACCGTGAAGATTCGCCATGCTTGTCGCTGCGTCATGTTGCGCCTCATCGACAACCAACAAATCGACTTGAGGCGGCTGCTTGTCAAACATGCTGATGGTCTGCATTTGCACTTCCAGCCCTTTGCGAGAGTTCTCGACTTGAGCCTGGGCAAGCAGGTTTCGACGCATTGCGACCCAGCCAACGGAAGCACCCGTGGCCTGCTGGATAAGCTTTGCCAAGATAAGCCCCATCACTGTTTTGCCGCTTCCCGTCGGACTCTCGATCAGTACGCCCTTCGACGGGGGTTGCGTCTGTCCACTGGGGTGAACCGTGTTTCCGCGGAACATCCGTAGGGCTGACGCAATGATTCGTCGCTGATAGGGCCGAGGTTCGATCGCATGGCCAGCAAGCAACTCGTCGACCGGTACGAGCGTATCGCCATGAAAACGGCTGATCCCGGATGGTGTAAAATGGGGTGGTCCGCTCCTACCGCAAGACTCCCCGTGCAGCTCTTCGTAATACGCGACTCCCATCATCCACACTCCCTTGGACTAAACTGGTCGTTAAACCGATGCCGGCAGTATCGCTGGTGGTTTTGACACGTATGGTCACGTGCACGTCAAAAGTTTCTAAATCATTTCTCAAGGTCCGATTCCAACGTGAACCTCTATTTCTTGCGTCGTACCAGCCTGCTGGTTGTCTTGCTCGCTTCGGTTGCATTTTTTGGTCGAGACGCAAAAGCTGAATTACCATTTGCCAGTGGCGAGCGGGTGCTCTTTCTGGGCGACAGCATTACGCAAGACGGCCGTTACGTTGCACTTTTGGAGGCCTATCTTTGGTCTCAATATCCCGATCGAGACATTGACATCGTCAATGCAGGATTAAGCAGCGAGACCGTGTCGGGAATCACCGAACCGATTCATCCCTTTCCCCGGCCAAACGTTCATGATCGATTGACGCGCGCGATGGATTTGGTAGAGCCGGACTGGCTGGTTGTTTGCTACGGCATGAATGATGGGATTTACCATCCCTCCGAACCAAGGATCGTGGACGCCTATCGCGCCGGACTGACGAAGCTGGTGGATGACGTAACGTCACGTGGGACGGGTGTGATATTGCTAACGCCACCGTCCTTTGATGTTGACGCAAAAACAGTTCAGGCAAATTTGAAGCAGGCGCCGGATGACGAGCCGTATGGATATCGAAAGCCATTCAAGGATTACGACAAGACGCTCGTCGCCTTGAGCGAGGTCGTCATGTCCCTAGACTCCTACCCTGGTGTGGAGATGGTCATCGATGTCCATGCGGCAACCGATCGCTATTTGCATCAAGTCAAATCCGTTTCAAGCGACTATCAATACGGCGATGGTGTTCACCCGCCACTTGATGGACATCTGGCGATCGCTTGTGCAGTACTTCAGGGGATCGGCTGTGAAGCTCAAGATCCACAGACGGTTCTTACACGATTAACGGGTATCGCCCCGCCGATTGGTGAAGTCATGACTCCGAGTGCCAAGCAAAATGTGTTTCGTGAAGCTATCTTTTCACGATCCATGGATCGGTCCTCAGCGTATCGTGAGGTCATCCGTGACGCCACTCAATCGGATATCCATTTGCAGGCGATCATCCATGCCGATGAAATCGCAGCGACGCGAGCGGCCTCGCTCCGTGCCGAACTAAGTACGGACCCATCGAATCGGGCAACCGATGACTCTGTGCTAGAACCGTACAGAGCGAAGGCCGAGGAAAAGTGGCATGACGAGATTGAGTTGCTCGAAAAGCTCGATGAAACCGAAGAGCACTCCGATGATTCGATTTTGTTTATCGGCAGTAGCAGTATCCGGTTGTGGGACAAAATCGCTGAGCAGATGAGTCCTTATGCGGTAATAAAACGTGGCTACGGTGGAGCGAAGTACAGCGACTTGGCTGTCTTTGCAAAACGACTGATCACCCCGCATCGTTATCGGGCGATGGTTGTTTTTGTTGGAAATGATGTGTCAGGAAAGTCCGATGATCATTCCCCGGATGAAGTGGAACGATTGGCGAGGCATGTGTGCGCGACATCACGCAGGCACCAACCCGATGCTCCTGTGTTTCTGGTCGAAGTCACGCCGACGCCACTTCGGTTTAAAACGTGGCGTAAAATACGGGACGTCAACACACGTCTTCGCGATATCGCATTGACGACGCCCAATACCTTCTTCATCGCTACTGCAGAATACTATTTGGATGCAAAAAAACGGCCTAGGAAAGAATTGTTTCGCGAGGATCGGTTGCATCAAAATGAGGACGGTTACACGCAATGGAGTGGGCTCATCAAAGCTCGCCTCAACGAAGTGCTTGGCGAATGAAACCTTAAAGCGGATTGGCGAGCTATGTTTATTTTCACGCAGCATCATCGGCGGCAGTTCCTTCAATCGCTGGGTGCGGGCTTGGGGACCATTGCTTATTCAGCACTCGCGGGCGAGGCATCGAGGCTCGTATTGGATCCGCTGAATCCGATGGCACCGCGATCCCCCAATTTAAAAGCGAGAGCGAAGTCGGTTATTTTTCTGTTCATGGTCGGCGGTCCATCGCAGATCGACACGTTTGATTACAAACCGCTGCTACAAAAGTCCGATGGGAAGCCTGTCCCGGATTCGCTGCGAAAAGCTGTGCTTGGCTCTCGCCACGCCAACGTCTTTCACGGATGCAAAGAAGAATTGATGGCTAGCCCATTTCGTTTCCAGCAACATGGCGAAACGGGAACGTGGGTCAGCGAGCTTTTGCCACATACGGCAAGGTATGTCGACGACCTTTGTATGATCCATTCGATGCAGGCGGAATCAAACAACCATGCGCCTGCAAGTTATCAGCTTCACACCGGTGACGTTCGTTCGGGCAAAGCAAGCCTTGGTTCGTGGGTGACGTACGGACTTGGCTCCGAGAACTCCGATTTGCCTGGCTATGTAGTTCTGTTCGATGCGGGGCCTTTGGGCGGTTCGGGAAACTATACCAATGGGTTTCTTCCTCCCGCGTTTCAACCGACACGCTTGAGAGATCGCGGTGTTCCTGTCCTCGATTTATCGCCTCCGCCTGTCTACGCAGCGTCTCAACGACGCTCGATCGACCTTGCTCAAGAGTTCAATCGGATGCATCGGCAAGAACATCCAGGGTTTGACGAACTTGACGCAAGGATCGCATCGTATGAACTAGCGTTTCGGATGCAGGCGGCTGCGCTGGATGTGGGCAACCTGGAAAGTGAGCCTGATTATGTTCAACGAGAGTATGGTCTCGATGATCCACAGGTGCGAACTCAAAGCTTTGCACGCAAATGTCTGATGTCGCGTCGATTGGTTGAACGGGGTGTACGATTTGTGCAACTTTACGATATGCCCGACAAAGATGGTTGGGACGCCCACAGTGACTTGATTCAGAACCATTCGCCAAGGGCACAGTGGACGGATCGTCCGGTCGCTGCACTGTTAGCCGACCTGAAGCGACGCGGTCTGCTTGATTCCACACTGGTGATCTGGGCTAGTGAATTTGGCAGGACTCCGATGATGCAAGGCGATCGGGGGCGACAGCACAACGCAGCAGGTTTTACCATCTGGTTGGCAGGCGGTGGGATCAAGCCAGGACTGCGGATCGGCGCTACCGACGAAATCGGATTGCTCGCCGTCGATCGCCCGATCGCCTTTCGCGACCTTCATGCCACGATCTTGACGGCACTTGGTTTGCGCCATGAGGAACTCGCGTTTCAGGTCAATGGACGACAAGAGCGGATTACCGGTGTTGCTGGCAGCGCTAAGCCCATGTTTGACATTCTGACATGAGGAATCGAATGACAACTCCGAATAATGTCTTTGGGCCTGCATGGAGCACTGGTTTTGTGTTGTGGTTAGCCGTGTTGTGGCCGGCAGTGTTTTGGCCGGCAATATTCGTCTCGGTGGTCATTGCATCGGTGGATCGAATGCTTTGGGCCGACGAGCCGGAAGCAAATGCCGCGGAAGCAGAGGCGTCGCAAGCCACATGGGACTCTCCCACGAACGAATTAGCGATCGCAGCATCACGGATCTTGGAACAGCGTTGCATCTCCTGCCATGGTTTCGATAAGCAGGAAAGTGACTTTCGATTGGATACTCGCGAAGGACTGCTAGCTGGGGGGACCAGAGGTGATGTGGTTGCGAAAGTTGATCGTGCCGAGTCGCTTCTGATGCGAATCATCCGCGGTGAAGAGCCTGATTTGGCGATGCCTCCCAAGCAGGATCTGACTTCGACAGAGGTTCGCACGCTTGAAAAATGGATCGAAGCAGGCGCCCCATGGCCAGCCTTGTCTGAGCCGATCCAAATGAACGAACGCATTGGTAATGCATGGGAAGATTCAAATAACCCCATCGCCCAAAAATTTGGAGGCGACCGTTTAGAGTTGTGGTCGTTGCGTCCGATTCGTCGTCCCGTCGTACCCCCGGTCATTCGAGAAGATTGGCCGTTGGGCGACATTGACCGATTTCTCCTCGCCGACTGGGAGTCGCGTGGTTGGTCGCCAGCACCGGATGCAGATTCACGCACCATCGTTCGGCGCGTCGCCAGCGACTTGATTGGTCTGCCACCGACGATCGAACAAGTTACGGCGGTGGAGAACAGTGGCTCCCCATGGGCATATGAGCGACTCGTCGATGAACTTTTGGGCTCAAACGATTACGGCGTTCATCTGGCAAGGTTTTGGCTGGATGTGGTTCGTTACAGCGATAGTAACGGATTCGACTGGGACGAATTCCGACCTGAAGCGTGGCGATATCGTGATTATGTTGTCCGAGCGTTCAATCGTGATATGCCATTTGATCGATTCCTGACCGAACAATTGGCTGGTGACGAGTTGCTTAACGGGGCGCCCAAGAGCAGTGACGAGCAGGATGCGTTCATCGCGACTGGGTACCTTCGTGCAGGGCCTCATGACAATGCCGCATCGCTTTTCAACGAAGAAGACCGCAGTCGGGCTGAGTTTCTTGCGGATCTAACCGAAACGACCGGCAGCGCCTTCTTGGGGATTACATTTGCGTGTTGTCGTTGCCATGACCATAAGACCGATCCGCTGACTCATTCCGATCATTACCGATTCCGCGCGTTTTTCGCAGCGGTCCAGTTCGCTGATGATGTATCGATTGATTTGGAATCCGAGCAGGGAGCGATCGCCCTGCACAATGCACCGATTGAACAGGGTCTTGAAGAGATCGACGCCGAAATCAAGAAAGTACCCCAGGATGCAAAGTCCGAAAGGGAACGACTCGAAGCTGAAAAAACGCATTTGGAAGATAAAAAGAAAAGTCATACCTATGCGATGTTGGCGAAGGATCAACGAGAGGATGTTCCGTTCACCTATGTGCTCTCCCAAGGAGACCATCGTGAGATTCGAGAGGTGGTTGAGCCTGGGTTTCCCTCGGTCCTTTTTCCGAACCCTCCGCAGATAGAGAGGCCTACAAATGAGCGCTCAACGGGCCGTCGTTTGGCTCTCGCAAAATGGATGGTATCGCATGAGAACCCTTGGACGGCACGAGTTATCGTCAATCGGCTTTGGCAATCTAACTTCGGAATTGGTCTGGTTGAAACGCCGAATGATTTCGGTATCAGTGGGTCTCCGCCGTCGAATCCAGCACTTCTCGATTGGTTGGCAAGCGAACTGGTACAGTCCGGGTGGTCGCTCAAACACATCCAGCGGCTGATTGTGACCAGTCGTGCCTATCGACAGGTTGCTCGATCGCCAAAGGCGGAACCATTCACCGCACTCGAATGCGATCGTTGTGTCAGCGCTCATGTTCGTCTGCGCCGAATGACTGCGGAGCAGCTCCGAGATGCGACGCTCGCGGTGAGCGGCTTGCTCCAGCATCCTTGCGGTGGGCCGCCGGTGTGGCCTGCGTTGCCGGTCGAGATCCTTCAAGCAAACCCAGCGTTTCTCGATGATAACTCTTTGAAAACAAAAGGATGGTATCCGTCTCCTCCAAACCAACAATCCGTTCGTAGTCTGTACCTAGTGCAGAAGCGCACCGTTCGAATTCCGCTCCTGGAAACCTTTGACCTTCCAGAAAACTCGGTGTCATGTGCGAAGCGGGAGTGTTCCATCGTCGCGCCGCAGGCACTCTGCCAGCTGAATGGCACGTTGGCTCAAGATGCTGCCAATGCGTTTGCGGGACGATGTGAAGCGGCGATCGACTCAAGTTTGAAAATGGGGCAAGCCGAAAAACAAGTTGCGTTAATCAGGTCAGCCTTCTTGCTGGCGTTTCAACGTGAGCCTCAATTACCGGAAATGGAAGCGGCGTTGCAATTCTTAAATGAATACACGTTGCCTGAGTTCTGCAGAGTGTTACTCAATACGAATGAATTTGCATTCATCGAGTAAAGCGGAAGGTCGGATCGACAGCGAGGTCCTCGGGTAGTCACCTCGGATCATCGACTGACACGGTCCGGACTACCGATCATCCCTGATTGCAGTGGCTGATCGGAAACAATGCTGCGTGGGAAAGCGAGGCAAAACCCTTTGTGTAACCCCCTTCTCGGGTGCGAACGTGTCGTTTGTTCACTGGCGAAACACCTTGCTGGCTTGGTACAATGTACTGGCGGTCGCATGGTTGGGCCGCGTTCCCACCCAGCCCGCAGAAAAGGCGAGTGATGCCTTTTCCGTCCCGCCTATGATCGCGAACATTGCTCCGACAAACGGTCAAGAGCCGTCGAGTGCCGGTCGTCCGCCATGAATACGAATCCATTCTTCAATCGTCCCAGCCTTTTACGGTGGCTTTGCCTTTTGGCGTTCTTAGGAACCCAACCGAAAGTCAACGGCGATAATTCCGACGCTTCCATTCCCAACGTATCAACGAGTGTGTCGACGAGTGACGGGCTATTGGGCAAGGGTGAGCAAGTCTATCGCGAATCGTGTGAGTCATGTCACGGCACCTCGGGACAGGGAGTCCCCGATTCGTACCCAGATGCGCTCGTAGGGGACGCCACCATTGGGGAGTTGACCAAACTGATTAGCGACACAATGCCAGAGGGAAAGCCCGAGGAATGTGTCGGCGAGGATGCTGCTGCGGTTGCGGCGTATATCCATCACAGTTTCTACAGCGAAGCCGCTCAGGTCAGAAATCGACCGCCGCGAATTGGCTTGGCGAGATTGACCGGAAATCAACTTCGCCAGAGTCTGAGCGATCTCTATTCCCATTTCGATGGCACACGCGAACCTTCCGCTTCTCGTGGAATCAAGGGCATCTATTTCGATGGTGACCGTTGGAAAAACGAGAAAAAGAAAATAGAACGAGTAGACCATACACTTCAGTTTGATTTTGGGCATGAAAGCCCTGGTGAAGGAATTAGCCCCAAGTCGTTCTATATTTATTGGGAAGGAGGATTGAAAGTCGATGTCACAGGTCGATATGAGATCGTTGTTCGCAGTACCTGTTCCTTTCAAATGAACTTCGGAAAGTTGGATCGAGAGTTCATCGACAATCATGTGCAGTCTGGGGACAAGACAGAATTCAGGCAGTCACTTGTGCTGACGGCAGGTCGCGTTTATCCCTTCAAGATCGACTTCATTCAAAGGGAACGCAAAACGGAACTTCCACCGGCGAGATTCTCATTGTCATGGATTCCTCCCGATGGAGTCGAGCAAATTATCCCTAACCAAAATCTCGTCCCAAACAGTGGGCCTGGGGTTTTTTCGCTGCAGACGCCTTTACCACCGGACGATCGCAGCTACGGTTTCGAACGAGGCATCGCGGTCAATCGACAGTGGGATGATTCGACGACTGCTGCCGCGATTGAATTTGCGAAGATCTGCTCCGATGAACTCTGGCCGATCTACAAAGATCGAAAAAAGAAGGAGGCGAACGGTAATCGCGAGATATTGAAGGCTTTTCTCGGGGAAGTCCTGGAAGTGGCGTTTCGCGGGCCTTTGGATGACTCACTCACACAAATGTACATCGACCGCCAACTTGAGCGAGCCGAAGATGATTCAGAAGCGATCAAGCGAGTCTTGCTTTTGTCGCTGAAGTCTCCACGGCTTTTGTACCCCTTGGCGGATGGAGAGCGTTCCTTCTCTCAGCGATCAGCAAATCGTCTCGCATTAACACTCTATGATTCCCTGCCGAGTGACAAATGGCTGATTCAGTTAGTCGACGAAGACAAGCTGTCCAGTGAAGAGCAAGTCCGCGGTGCGGCCAAACGGATGCTGAATGACGATCGCGTTCATGCAAAAATGCGAGAATGTCTGTACGAATGGTTGAACCTGAAGCATCTGAATGAAGTCACGAAAGATCAGGAGGCGTTTGCGGGGTTCGACAAGGATTTATTTTGTGACCTTCGCGATTCTCTCAATGCGTTTCTAGATGAAGTTGTTTGGGGCGAATCGAGTGACTTTCGCCAGTTTTTTACCGCCGATTGGGCATTCACCACGCCGCGAATCGCCGAGTACTACGGAGACGCATGGAAACCGGTTGGTGAGAGCCAAAGCCCGTTGTCACGAACTTCTGCCAACTCTCAACTTCGTCATGGATTAGTGACGCATCCCTTTCTGATGAGCGGCTTGGCATATCATGACTCAACTTCGCCCATTCACCGTGGTGTTTTCCTGATACGGTACATGCTCGGCCGCACGCTTCGTCCGCCGAACGAGGCATTCACTCCACTGAGCCCAGATTTGCATCCTGATTTAACGACGCGCGAGCGAGTCGCTCTCCAGACGAGTCCGGAAAGTTGCCAGGTTTGTCATTCCAAAATCAACGGTTTAGGCTTTGCGTTGGAGAATTTCGATGCTGTCGGTCGATATCGGGAAATGGAGCGTTCCAAGCCAATCGACTCCAGCGGGGCCTATCAAGCGAGAGACGAGCAGGAAATTCGCTTTCGAAACTCAGCGGAACTAGCTGAATACTTAGCGTCGTCTCCGGACGCGCATCGGGCGTTTGTTAGCCGAGTATTTCAACACTTCGTCAAACAACCGGCCGCTGCCTATGGTAGCGCTAAGCTTGACGAACTTACCTCCCAATTCGTCCGCAGTGGATACAATGTCCGTGACCTTCTTGTCGAAGTCGCGGTCGTTGCCGCCATGACTCAAGAGAATTCACCATCAAAGGAAGAATGACGTGCCGATAATTACATCGCGTCGAGAGTTTTTACAAAAGACTGGTGTCAGCTTTGCTGCCGCTAACTTTTTGTTTAGCTTGCCTAGTCTTGGATGGGCTGCGTCCGCCTCGACGAACAAGAAGAAACGGCTCGTATTCGTTTTTAGTCCGAACGGCGTCATACCTGAACACTTTTGGCCAGATAAGCCTCAAGAAGGTAAGTCGGCTGAGGACTTTGAGTTCAAGCGAATCTTGCAGCCACTTGCTGAATTCAAAAGTCGCACCCTGACGTTGCATGGTGTTTGCAATCGCATCAACGGCGATGGTGACGGACATATGCGAGGGATCGGTTGCCTGCTGACCGGGATCGAGTTGTTTCCTGGGGACGTTCAGGGCGGGTCGGATACGCCTGCAGGCTGGTCGCAGGGCATTTCAGTCGACCAGCACATCAAGAATCAACTGCAAGCGGATCCGGCCACTCAAACGCGGTTCGGATCACTTGAGTTCGGCGTCATGGTTCCGGAGCGAGCCGATACGTGGACGCGTATGTCGTATGCAGGACCAAACCAACCGGTCGCTCCGATCGACAACCCATACCAAATGTTCGACCGACTTTACGGTCAAACGAAAAATCGTGAACTGCTAGCCAGCGTGCTCGACGACTTGACGTCAGATATTGGCAAAATCGAAAAGATGCTCAGCGTGGAAGATCGTCATCTGCTGGAAGAGCATGTTGCAATGGTACGAGAGATTGAAAAAGAACTTCAGTCGGAACTGTCATTAAAGACAAGTCAAAAAGATGTGGGGCATGCGGTCCCACAGTTGCCTATCAACGTTGACGAGGAAAACGACAATATTCCAGAAATCACTCGCATGCAGATGGATATGCTGGTAAGCAGCTTTGCTGCAGACTTCGCTCGCGTCGCAACATTCCAAATCACCAATTCGGTTGGCCAACCCAAGATGCGGTGGCTGGGCATCGAAGAGGGGCATCATGACCTTTCACACGAGCCGGACAGCAATGCGGACTCATTCGAAAAGCTTATCAAGATCAACACTTGGTACTGTGAACAAGTCGCTTATCTGGCCAAGAAACTGGCCAATACGCCGGAACCTGATGGACAGGGATCGTTATTGGATAACACCACCATCGTTTGGACGAACGAATTGGGTAAAGGGAATTCGCACACCCGCGATGATATCCCCTTTGTTCTTGTCGGTGAGGGACTTGGCTTCAAAATGGGGCGTGCGCTGGAATTTGATCATGTGCCTCATAATCGCCTGCTAATGAATTTCACCGAAGCGATGGGCTTTCCTGAAAAGTCGTTTGGTAACCCGGATTACTGTGGTGATGGGCCGTTGACCGGATTGGTCTAGAATCACATGGAATGAAAAGCGAGCGACATGCGATGAAGCCTTGGCAATTGACTTGTTTCTTAATGGCTACGCTTCATTGCCTGGTGTCGCAAGCGGCCGATGCAGAGCGCCCCCATATCCTTTGGTTCGTTGTAGACGATATGTCTCCAAACTTCGGTTGTTATGGAGAGACAACGATTGCGACACCGAATGTGGATCGATTAGCCCGTGAAGGAACAAAGTTTAGTCATGCTTTCGTGACGGCGCCGGTCTGCTCTCCCTGCCGCTCCGCAATGATCACCGGGATGTATCAAACCACGATTGGCGCTCACCATCATCGCAGCGGTCGAGGCAAGTTGAAAATTCAGCTGCCCGAAGAGGTGCGGCCCCTTCCTGTTCTGCTTCAATCGGCCGGGTATTACACCTGTATTGGAAGCGGACTCGCCAGTGAGAGTCGCCAGGGCAAGAAGGCCAAGCAAGACAGCAGCTTGGGAAAGACGGATTATAACTTCGAGTATGACTCGGCCATGTATGACTCCCATGATTGGTCTGGCAGAGAGAAGGGACAGCCATTTTTCATGCAGGTACAACTCGCCGGCGGAAAACTGCGGGGTGGGACTGACGCGAGCGCCGTCGAACTGTCCGAAAGAGCCGAGAAGGAACTCGGCAACGCGACCGATCCGACCGATGTAACGTTGCCTCCGTATTACCCTCGTGATCCAGTTTTACTAAGAGATTGGGCTGCCTATCTGGATGCTGTTCGATTCACCGATTTGCACGTAGGAAAAGTCATCGGTCGTCTTGAGGCGGAAGGAATATTAGACCAGACGCTGGTGATCTTCATGACCGATCACGGCATCAGTCACGCGCGAGGCAAGCAGTTTCTTTATGACGAGGGCACACACGTACCCTTCATCGTCCGCGGGCCTGGAATGGATCGCGATAAAACCCGTGACGATTTGATTGAGCATATTGATATGGCAGCGATTTCCTTAGTCGCCGCCGGTTTGCCGCTGCCCAAGAGCATGCAAGGGAAAAACGTTTTTGCCCAGGACTATCGACAGCGAGATGCAGTTTTTGCCGCTCGCGATCGATGCGATGAAACGGTGGAGCGGCTTCGCAGCGTACGGACGGATCGTTTTCTCTACATCCGTAACTTTTATCCACAGCGTCCCCACCTGCAGCCAAACGCCTATAAAGATGGGAAATCCATTCTCCAAACCCTCCGCACGCTTCATGATGCAGGCACCCTGGATGCTTTGTCGGAGGCACTTTTGTTTAGTCCCACGCGACCACCGGAGGAGCTTTACGAGTGGACATTCGATCGCTGGCAAACCACAAACCTTGCGGGCAGGGTCGAGCATCAAGATACGCTCAAAACGCTGCGCGAACGCCTTGATCAATGGATGGTTAACACCAAGGATCAGGGACCTGAGCAGGAAGCGATGTATGACAGTGACATGGCGGCCTATCTTGGCGACCGTGTCAAAGACAAGAACTCAGAAACGAATCGAAACATCATGCTGATGAAGCAGTGGGCGAAGGAAGGAAAGTAACGATCGTCTTTTAACGATCGCCTTCCATTTCTCAACCATCTCTACCTGCACGTCCCGAAAGGCGGTTGGCATTCCGCCTGGTCGTGTCCCTTGATGATCAACAAGGTTGAGGCCATGGTAGCCTATCGCAGCGAGATCGCCGATTGCAACGGTACCAAAACGGACTCTACAACATAGTTGTCGGCGATGTCTCGGCAAAGCGTTGCAAGTCGCTCAAATTCCTCGGCATAAGTTTCGCCAGGCGACAAGCTCTCGAAGCGCCGCACCATTAAGTAGACGCTCAGTTGCTCCTCCGGAAACTCTCCGGTACGAACGTGATAAGCAGTCGTACGTGTTTCAAAACTGATTCGGCATTGAGTCTTACAGTCTTCATCGAGGGCGAACTGAATAGCGGGCTCATGAGAGATGATGCGGCTCTGCGGAATCGTTAGAAACTTTTCTAGTCCGGGATTAATCCCCAGCGCTTCGGCCAGTACCTCGCTGTGGTTTCCTCGGCAAGTAAAGTCGAACCCGAGCACCACACCGAGCGACTCGCAATCCAACGGACTGATGGAAAGTTCATACGGTACTAAATCAAGCACCGTGCGATGTTGTTGAATCGCATCGTCAAGATTCTCCGGGTTCACGAAACCACTGTTCACTCGTCTCGGCTCTACCGATACCCAGCGATAGGGGCCCTGCCCCTTCTCTTCCTCCAGAACAAACTCCTGCTTTTCGCGACCATAGAAGTGTTGCATCTGTGGGTACCGACGTTGAACCTGCTCAAAGAAATGCAGCATCGTCTCGCGACTTTGCGGCAGATCCAGCTCGGTACCAAGATTCATGTTCAAATAGTAGTCTTCGCAAAACGTTCCGTATCCGCTCATGGGGTCGTCTCCAGGAAGTTGTGAAGAAATGGGGCGCGATTGAGTCTGTGAGACAGACTGACGTGGGCAAACGCTGATGTAGGGCAAACGGCCAGGGGTCACTGGCGAGAAACTGAGAAAGCTAGGATACCCAGACAGCAAGCCTGCTGGTTTGGTTCGGTGGACCGGATGCCAAGCAACGCACCGACCCGAACCGCCTCGACCGACACCAACAGTATACGCGCCTCGCCGTCATACATCAAAAGTCGATGCGGTCGCGGCGGTATAACGTCCCTTAAAGGCGGATGGAACTCCGTTAAAACCGAAAAAATCCGATCCCATGACACCTTTGTCGGTTGATCAAAAACTCTCTCGGAAGCAGCTTGTTCTTGTGAAGACGATTTCAACTGGGCTGTCGCAGCTTGTATACAAAGCTCTTGTGAGCGGCTAGATATGCACCAAGTAGGGGGTTTGTTGCGATGGGTTTATGGCCTCGAAGGTCGGTCGATTCGCACATCCGAGGCCTCTTAAAACCCATGATGAATCCAAGTTCGCAAAAACAAAGTCAACGGTTCCAGCATGGGATCTCGCGCTTGACGCAGCAGACTCAATACGGTTTTCGATCGGAGTAGGGGCCGAGCTAGGAACGCTTGGCAAGGTGCTCGTTGCGATCGCCAACGTAGTGAGCTTTCGCGGTCCAAATGCCGAGGGGCTGATACCATTCGTTGACGCATCTAGTGGTCCGGAAGATTTCGTTACCTGCCTTGTTGTAAAGACAAGGTCAAGGTCTGTCTTTGCTTTCCCTGGTGATGCGATGCCGTCTTACGCACCGTCCCACTGAAAAATAAAAGTCGTATTTGTGTCCGTCGAGATTCTCAAGCGATTGTCGACGCCAGTGCAAGTTTTCCAGTCATGCTGACCGCATATATTCCATTATCCTGAAACGTTCACTTCAAAGCCTAAGCTCGCGCTGTTGCCGGCAGAACGGAGGTACGAAATGTTCGTATCAACGGCGCATTTGGTTGCAGAATCAATCACACTGCGCTGGAACATCAATTCGGTGAAGTACGTAACGTCATCGACAATCACCTTT
>JANOBM010000181.1:0-20109 GCA_031411655.1 Planctomycetaceae bacterium | reverse complement strand
TGGCCGGATTTTTGAAAGCAGCTCGGTAAATGATTTTTCAGGCCCCCTGCCTCAAGAGATGGATTCCATTTTGACACGGCGCGAACAATTGTCGCAACTGCTATTGATCAGCAACGAATTCGCGTTTGTTGACTAGCGTTTTCGTCCCATTGAGTCCCCGGATAGATAGGTTCTTCAAATCCAGTGTGAGTCGCCAAAAAAGACGTGGTCGGCCGAACGGCGTTGTATTAGAAAACAAGAGTACGAACGGGAAGGAAAACTCCTTTTGCTGTTTAGTACCCTAAGAATTTTATGGGCCTTGTGAGCATGATGAAAAGAATAACAGCCGGTCGATTTGACGCTGCATCGAATTCGCTGTGGCGTAAAACCATCGACCGCCGACAGATGCTCCATCAGTGCGGCATGGGGATGGGATGGCTTGCGCTATCTAGCCTGCTTTCCGAACCATCGGCTGCGTCAGACGGGGCTGTGGTTCCGCAATTTGCGGCCAAGGCCAAGCACGTGATTCATATTTTTGCAAATGGTGGGCCGTCGCATGTGGACACCTTTGACTACAAACCAGCGCTCGAAGAATTTCACGGCAAGACTGCACCAACGGGCGAACTAAGGACCGAGCGGCCGACTGGGTCGGTGATGCGATCTCCGTTTAGTTTCAAACAATATGGTGAATCTGGCCTGTATGTCAGCGAGTTGTTCCAAAACACGGCACGTCATGTCGATTCCATGACTGTCATTCGGTCGATGCATGCTGACGTGCCGAACCATGAACCGTCGTTGATGCTAATGAATACAGGCGATTCACAATTGGTCCGTCCGAGTATGGGATCCTGGTTAACCTACGGGCTGGGCAGTCAAAATCAAAACCTGCCAGCTTTCGTGGCAATGTCTCCAGGCGGCTATCCAATCAAAGAATCCGAAAACTGGCGAGCGGCTTTTCTTCCCGGAAAGTTTCAGGGCACGTTTATCGACTCGAGTCATCAACGAATTGAGAAGCTGATCGAAAACATTACGAATGATCGTTCGGCCCCGGAGGATCAACGAATGGCACTCGACCTGCTTTCTAAATTAAACGCGGATCATGCGGCGACGCGTGGTGTCGACCCGAAGTTGCAATCAAGAATCGAATCGTTTGAACTCGCTTATCGGATGCAAGGTGAAGCGGCCGAAGCATTCGATGTGAATCGCGAGTCACAATCAGTTCTCGATGCCTACGGCCCTGGGGATCAAGCGAGGCAGATGTTGATCGCCCGGCGTCTGGTGGAGCGCGGAGTGCGATACGTACAACTCTGGCATGGCGCGGGCCAACCATGGGACAATCATGATGACCTTGAGCAGGGGCATCGGAACCTTGCCAAGCAATCGGACCAAGCGATTGGTGCGTTGCTAGATGATCTCAAACGCCTTGGTTTGTTAGAGGAAACGTTGGTGATTTGGGGCGGGGAATTCGGACGGACTCCGACGGTCGAGTTGCCGAAGGAAGGCAGCAATCAAGGAAAGAAAAATGGGCGCGACCACAATCACTACGGATTTACCATGTGGCTTGCCGGTGGGGGCGTGAAAGGCGGGCAAGCTATCGGGGCGACCGATGAGATTGGTTTCAAGGCCGTGGAGAATCGGGTCCACGTTCATGATTTGCACGCAACCGTCCTGCGTTTGATGGGGTTCGATCACAAACAGTTGACCTACCGATATGCAGGTAGAGACTTTCGACTAACGGATGTCCATGGGCGTATCATCGAAGAAGTGATTGCCTGACTCGTTGAACTGAAGGTCAGAACTCTTCATCGTCATCGTCATCGCGGTCGGGGTGAAGTGGGTCATCGGGATCAAAGAAAAAGTCCGCAAGTCCCAATGGTACGGAATCACCACCGAGCGTTCGTCGCTTACGGTCGGCAAGATCTTCCAAGTCCATTGCTTCTTCCCCCAAACATTTTTCGAGAGCCTCACGCCAAGCATGATCACGAGCGATCGGATGCTTGGGATCTTGTACCATGCGTTTGATCGCATACCGAAGTAAGTTGATTCCGTCTCGAGGTGAAAAATCGAGTTTCAACTCGTGTGAATGCTGCAGAAACTCAACCGTCATCGCCAGCATCTCTGTCTCTGCGAACGGTAGGTGGTACTGCAAGATTGCCATCTCATCCTGCTTATCAGGGAATCCGACGGCGAGTGTTGGTTGCAAACGACTGAGGATGTAATCTGGGATTTCAAAAGTCGATTCATCCTGGTTCATGGTCACCGCAGAACGGAAGTGCGGGTGAGCCTTAATGGTGATACCGGCAACGATTGACTCGACGTATCGGCGCTGATCGAACAGGGGGGCAAGGCTAGCCCAGGATTTCTCATTCATCCGATTGCCTTCATCCAGGACGCAAACCCCACCGGTGATCATCGCGGTCACCAACGGCGAGGCGTGATAGGAAATCTGACCGCCCTGACTAAGGACGGGCGTGACCAGTAGGTCCTCGGGGCGTGTGTCTGCGGTGCACTGGTAAATGAAAAGCGGAAGGCCTTGAGCCTTCGCGGCCGCTATCGCAAGCTGAGTTTTTCCCACGCCGGGCGAGCCGATCAGACGCGGTGTAAGGGGGAGATCGGTTTCATCCACCATTAGCCAACACGCAAGCAACTGAGTCAATATCTCGTGTTGACCGATCCATTGACCAGGTCCCTCATACGGATGCGATAATTTCAAGGACACTCCGTCGATCGTAACAATTCCACCTGGTACCGGTTGCTGGCCGGCGGCATCGCCTTTTTTACTACCGGATTCAGTTGTTGGTCGAGAGACTGGATGCATTAATACTGCCTGTCCGGAAGAGAAAACACCGACGGCCAACTCAGCGGTAAGCGTCGTCGGATAGCCCCTCCATCCTACCGGGCCGTACGGCGGGAAACAGTACCCATTGGCTTGAGCACCTGTTTAGGCACGTTTTCTGGTCCCAAGTCCTACCCCAGACGAAACGCACCGGCGTGCTGGATTCGGCTAGACTTTTGCGTCGCTGTTTTTCACAGGAGAAGTGAACGTAGGAAGCGAGCTTGGTTGTTAGGCAAGCAGGTCGAAAGTTCCTCCAAGGACGAGATCACAACCCATTTAGGCGATCTACAGCGGTACGCGAGGCAGCGATTGGAGGCCCACGGCGCGTTGAAGGTGAAGCTGCAACTTGATGATAAACGCTTAGCTACGGCTTGACTTTGCGATTGACGCAACGAGTCTTTCGATGAGTAGATCGATCGCATCACGCAGCCAAACTTTTGCAAATGGGTTGCATACAACCGCTGCCACCGATGCCAAAATTGCCACTGGCCACCCGACCAAAAGCGTTAACGGCAATAAAGCAACCCAGCCAAAGGTGGAATCGACGGCGAATCCGACGGAATGCAAGGCCACACCCATTCCCACAAGAACGACGCCGTTGGAGACCAAAGTGGCTGCAACGGCGCCTCCCAATCCCCAGGTTGGTAACCAAAGATAGTTGAGCGCGAAATTGACTGTCAGGCCGACCGCTAAAGCGAATCCAACTAAATTGCCACGTTCACGAATCCATAGGAATGTTTGTGCCAATGTTACAATCGCTCCCCAGATGCAGAACGTGAACGCCATCGGTTGCATGGCGAAGCCTTCGCGATAACGGGAATCAAGCAATGACTCGAAGAGTATCGGTGAAAGTGCAATGGCGATGGCCGCACAAACCGTGAATCCAATCGACACGCCAAACAACGCCTTTCGCAATTTTTCTTTTACCGCCTGATGGTGTCCTCGTTCCCAGTCGGCTGAAAGGTATGGCATGAGAACACCGACGAACATCGTCGCCAAACTGGTCATCAGCGTCGGAATCAAACGGCCGCTATGGTACTGTCCTACCGCGGAATTCGCAGCTTCATCACCACCAGGCATCAGATGCAGAATCATGTACCGATCGGACATTTCAAATGCGTTGCTCAGCAGATTCATAAACCAAAGTGCGATGGCATAGGGCATCAAACTACGCCACATTTGCTTGGTGTCGAACCGCTCATCGCTGACCGGCAATCCTGACCAACCTCGAATCAAAACCCATATACCAGGTGCCGTCGCCAACAGCGTCGATACCGTGTACGCGATGACAATCTCCCTTAGTCCACCACCCGCATAGATCGCTGCAAGACCGAAGGCAGTAAAGCCGACACCTTGCAAGAATTGCATGAGTGATACTAGTCGCACTTGCCTAAGCGACGATACGAGTTCATTGATGAAGTTGAACACGAGCGTTACGATCACTGCAACAGCGACCATCCAAATCAATGAAACGCTTGATGGTTCTCGAAAAATTAACCAAGCGAATTGATCAGGCGCGATGATCATAGCTGCTGTTAGAAGGGCAGCACCGACCAGCGTTCCAAGTACCACACGCCAGATGAACTTCGTCAGGTGACCTGCCATGCGATAACGTTCGACATAACGTGGCATCGCTCCAGGAAGCCCAAACATCATCAATGGAGTCATCATCGTGATGAACCCAAAGGCCATCGACCATTGGCCTACTTCGGAGTCTTCCAGAAGGCGGCAAAACCAAATTCCACGCAGGAAGCCAATGCCCCGTTGGACGACGGTCATCAGCAACATGATCACTAATCCCGTCGCCAAGCAATCTGCCGTAAACGATTCACGACTTGGTTGGGAGCGAGAGGTCACGTCTATTCAGTTCGGTAATCGGCCACAAGGTCGTCCTAATATGGAAGCATGACACAAGATCGATGACGGTCTGGGAGAAACCCTCGGGCCGCCAACGGTGTGCCAGCGAAACCGGGTGTAATAATCCAATTGCAGCGGTTGTTCCGGGGGTTCAATACCCGAACCCAAGTCGCAACATGAAGGTATTCCCAGGTGTAAAATCATCCTGTGAATTTTCCTTGTAGAGTACTTCGCGATCGAAGACGAAGCCTGCTTCAACGAATCCCGTGTGGCGACCGGCGCGGATCAAATCGCTTCGTCCCCATTCGAGACCGACCAGAAGACGTATATCGTTGATATCGATGTTGTCTTCTTCGCCATTGGTACGTTTGATCGTCCACGCACCACCGCCGTAGTCACCTCCAACATAGGCCCACAGATCCTGCGTCCCGAGCGTTGTGAAGTATTGCGATAGTTTTGGTTGAGGGAAGAAAAAATCGTAGCGAGTAAAAGCTGTTGGCTGATAGAGAACGCCGCCCGCCGGGAGTAGTTTGACGCGATTGCGATCAAGGTAGTAAACACCCGCTTTGACGGTGGTGTAGGGTGTTAGACGGAAGGTGACCAATCCCTTTCCAATCACGCGTAGGCTCTCGCTATTCACCGCATCAAAATCGCTGAAGACTCCTACGCGAAGCCCAACGTCGGCGCCAACCAGTTTCGTCGGATCGCTTTGCCACCCGGTATCCAGGAATGCATCGTAAAGTTGAGGAGGGAGATCGGCGCCACCTGATCCATTTGGCCCGTCGAGCAAGTGCAATCCAAAACTTGGCGCGACATAGACCGGTTGTCCCGAATACAAAAAGTTTGGAAATGCAAAAACGAGCGAGGCGTCCGTGTCGTGCATCTCCACGGCATCACCACTATCACTATCGCTGATCCAGGCATGGCGCAGGCGCGGACCTTGGAATAAACGATATGAGTTGTACGCGCCGCCAGACCCACCCGCAAACGTCCCTCCGCTGAAGAGCCCTCCAGGGAACAAGGTGTTGGGGCTGTTCGCCGGGTATGCGGTCGATGGGAATGTGGGTGTCGAGTAGGGCGAACCGTAGGTGGGAGGACTCACGCTAGGATTGCCGAAGCCAGGATTCCCTGGACCAAAGGTCGGCGTTCCGCTTGCGGGTGTTCCATTAAAAAGTCCGCCGAACAAACCGGTACTCTGTCCACTGTTGGCACTGGGCAACCAACCAGGGAATGCCTGTGGCGACGCGGGGGCGGAACCGGGAACAGCGGGCGAAAACGTTCCAGGATTGGTGCCAGTCGAGTAGGGGTCAAACAGTGGAGATCCGAGTGATACTGAGGGCGGTGCCGTGATAGGACCGCTGTAGTTGGAGGGAGGCGGTGCTGGCGATGAGAACGATGGGGTGTAGGGTGGTGGCGTGTAAGCGGTCCCACCGGATAAACCACCGAAGCTGGGCGGAGCGATGGGCTGCAGATTGGTCTGAGGGATATCGACGGGAGACCGCGAACTTCCTGCGACATTAGGAAGGTACTGTGCGGCGCAGCGCTGGCCACCCGCCACCACGATCCAACTCGTTAGAAGCGTCACGAAAAGCGATTGTTTGGCCGCGTCGCGACGACTCACAATATCTTTCATCCCAGGGGAACCACTCAACTCGGTCAGGAAGTAACCGCCTGGCAACCTGCAAGTCAATATCGGATGGCGCCTGCTTACGTTACAGCCGAGCCGAGTACGATCTCTCATCCGAGTTCGAAAAGCCAAGTGATGGAGACAAGCTGAGCAAACTGGCATCTTGACAGCAAATTTTGTCGCAATCGATGTTGCCCTTTGTGTGAGGATTTGCGACGATCCGCCATCGTGACAGGCTTTTTAAGCTGCGCTCACCGACGTGGATCGCCAATCAACACGCACCGAAGCCGTGTTGGTCAAGCGGTCGAAAGACTCATCGCTATGCCATGGAGGCGCACTGTGACTCGGAAATTCCCATTTTTTGCTATCGCGGTTTGGTTCTTGCTGAGTTCGATGGCGCCCATGCTTGCCGCCGAAAGTCCAGCTTCCGATAACGCAGCTTCCGATAAGAAGTACACGCTGCGATATCGGTTCGACCCGAACGAAACTGTTCGCTACGAAGTCACCCATATTGCGAAAACCAAAACGCGATTGCGCGGAATCGAAGAAGCATCACAAGTGCACACGGTGAGCGAAAAGGTTTGGTCATTCAAGAAACCCGCTGCTTCGGACGCGATGACGTTTGATCATGCGGTATCGAAAGTGGAGCTGATGCAACAGACTGGAGAAAAACCAGAAATCCGTTGGAATAGTGAATCCGATGCGGAACCGCCAATTGAATTTGAAAAGGTTGCCGAACAAATCGGTACTCCCCTGTCGACGGTTTCGATCAATTCTCGCGGCCAAGAGACAAGCCGCGAAACGCACGGTGGCACTGAGTCACAGCTCGGTATGGGTGGGCTCACCATCGCATTGCCTGAAGAAGCGATAGCAGTGGGCGGTACGTGGACAGTTCCCAAGGAAGTGAAAGTTCGAGGGGCGGAAGGGGAAGTGAAATCGATGAAGATCCGCGAAGTTTATTCCCTGGACAAGGTCGAGACAGGCGTCGCGACGATTTCGATCAAAAGCGAAGTCTTAACGCCTATTGAAGATGAGTCGATCAAAGCACAACTTGTACAGCAATTGAGCAACGGCACCATACGGTTTGATATCGACGGTGGACGAATGCTTAGCAAGCAACTTGACTGGGACGAATCAGTAGTTGGTTTCCAAGGTGCCAACAGCTTGATGGAGTACCGCGCAAGATTGACTGAAACCCTGTCGACCGGTCCCGTTCGAACCGCCAAAAAGTAGTGAATTGCGCACGCGACGAAAATCTTCGAGCACTGATTCAGCGATTCGAAGTAGCGAACCTGCTGCTTCGGTTTGATTGAAAACGAAGATAGCTATGCTCGCCGGGCTGGCTGTGAGTCCTTGCAGTCCCCATCTGGCGATCATGGCTGCGAAGAGCACCGATTGTTAATGAACGACCCACTAGCTATCGTTGGAGGTCGAAGGCGACACGAATGCGAACTCTTGCCATTTGACGGCCTTATCCATGGGCTCGATCCGAATCACAAGCGCACCATTTTGATACAGACGCACGGTTCCCGTGGATTGACTGATCACGATCGAAAGCGCCTTTGTGCGGCGCGTGATCGCAGCGGCAGCCCAATGTCGCGAACCGAGCCCCTTGCTCATGGTAAGGTCCTCGTGGGAAACCTCTAACATTTGGCGGCTTCGCTCCACAACGCCATCGGCGGTGACGATGAATGCTCCGTCGAGTTGAGCAATCTCCTTCACGTCTTCCTGTACTTTTGGGTCGAGCAGGTTCCGGAACTTTTTGTTGTAACCACGAAACGGATCGGTGCCGCCGTCGGTGCTGTGCTCCAATACCCGACGAGTATCCCCGACCACAAAGATCGTTCCGACCGGCTTTCCCTCGCGGCCTTCACGGCCAATCTGAACTGCCAAATCGACGATCGCCTTCACCGTTTTCAAAGGGACGCTACTTTCGAGGCTTTGTAGGTCTCGCGAAGTCAGCCGCCGCATTCGTTCGTCAAGTTGCAGGTGACTGATGGAATCCAGACGTCCTTGCTGAAACCCTGCATAGACGGCGACCACATCGCCATTGGGACGAATCAGTTCGTCGGCAGCAGCTTCGAGCAAGGCATGCTGAAGCCGTTCGAGGAGGGGAGCTTTTTCTTTGTTCAGCGGGAGGGGAATCAACCCAACTTCCGATGCGCCTTCTAGATCGTCGAGCGTATCAGCGGCAACGATGATCGGCTTATTCGTCAAAGAGGTAAGCTCAGCCAGTCGCTTCCAATCGGCGGGCCCGTCAAGCAATAGAAGCATCGCGTCGATGCCGGGCTCATTCATCAACTGACTGGCGGCGCGGATGATGATTGCGCTACTTTTGCTTAAACGTTGCTGTGCCATTGCCCCACTTCGGACCCATAGTCCACCGTGATGAGAGCAATCAAAGACTTACCATCATTGCACGGCATCGAAAAAGATGATCAAGCTCGAATCTTGATAGTTGAGTTCGATCATAGCAACAAAAATACTGCGGAAACGCAAGACTAGGCAATTTTTCTTGGCTACGGACAAAATCAAGGGGCCTGACGAGCCATTATCGCGTCGAGCGATTGACCTGGCTCCGGGCAACCGAAACAGCGCGCCACGGATCCGGTCGTCCAAAGACGCGTCGATAGTACATGGCAAGGGCTCTCAATGCATGACCTTTCGGCCCAACTTGCCACTCATGGCCGCGTTCGCGAATGAAAGTATTGACCAAGAAAGTGATCGAACGGAGCATCTGTGGGCTTTGAAGTTGATCATCAGGAAGTGCTGTGAGCAGAAACTCGACCATGTGTCCGGTCGTCTGGACCTTTCGGTCGATTTTTCCGTTGTCTTCGGGTTTTTCGTACCACTCCGTGCTCATCGATCCATCGCGGTTTTGTAATTGCCATGTATAGGCGATGAAATCTTTCACATAACGGTCGGCTCGCGCCCACTGCCCGGTGATCGGCTTTCCCTCGGCTCTGCGACGACGAAGTGCGTGTGCAAAACCCATCAAACGATGCGTTCCCCCGCATGCCGCCCCAACGATTGGTTGGCTGAGCTCTTCCTGGATAAGTCGCTCGAAATCCCAGTCTTGTCCGTCGCTCGCTACCCACTGCGAATCGGAATCGACATAGTGAGAGAGCCCGATCAAGGTGAATGTGAGTTCGGCTCCGCTCTTGCAGTCTTCCATTTCGCGCTGGACCACGTCTCCGACCGAAAACTTCTTTCGACCGACATAAAGCGGGTAAGAAGCAGGCACATCGATTAGTCCATATACCGCAAGCATTTGAGCCTGGTGCCCTTGCAGGCCTACTCCGCTTAGCACATGGATGCCGCGTGCGTCATGCTCCAGGAGAATTTGGTTACGACATGGATTGTTGCCTGCCATCCATGCCACGGCGTTATGACGATTCTTGCCATCAATGATCGATGTGTCTTTATCGAAAATCATGATGTTGTGGAACATTCCCCAATAAGTCCGCTCTTGTGCGTTCTCAGGTTTAGCCCAGAAATCACTCAACGTTCGCTCAATGGGTACTCGCAATCGTGCGGTCGTCGTCGACGCACGCGGAGCCGAATCCACCATCCCGATCGCCAGAATCAATTCGCCATCCGAATTGATTCGGTCTCCTGATGCTGGGGTTGGGATAAGCGGGATCTCATGTGCGTCACCAATCGATTGCCGCGCCGAATTGTCAGCGGGTTTGCGATTGCTGATACGCGAGGCATCGATCGGCTTCATTCGATCGGCGTCAACGTCGTTGCTGCCTTTCGTTGATTTGGTGTTGAGCGACCCGTCCAATCCGAGTTGCAAGTCACGGACCGCTAATCGCTTTGCCGCCACGTCGCTTGCTTCTTTAGCAACTTGTGCGTCTAAACTCGACTTCGAAGATTGGGATGGCAACAAAGGATCGCTGATACGGTCCGTTTCGGTCGCGAGTGGAAGGTCTCCTTCGACGAGCGGCTCCAAAGGAGGCAACCCGGCAGACGAATCCGCCGACAAACCTGAAGATCGATTCGCCTCAACTGGCTCATTGTGCTCTGAATGAGGATCGTGAATGGGTTGAGCGTTGGCGAGGTCATCGCCGCTTCCAACTGGGCCCGCATTGGGCGTTGGACTTATCTCATCCAGTGGCTGATCCAACGGTATGGCAATGGAGGAACGGGTCGCGGCACCTGGACCAAACAACCAATGCGGCGAAGCACTGGCAAGTGGCGATTTTTTTAACTGCGACGGGTTCCCCAATCGTTCGTCTGTTTTAAAACCCGGCGTTGCCGAATCGAGAGCGGCATTAGGCTTCGGATCTAAGGCGACTTCCTCGACAGTCTTTTGTAGCACCGGGGTAACGATGCGTATGGTCGAGGATGGGACCTCTTTAACTTCAACCAGATCCGTAACCACACTCTTCGTGGCCTGCTCAAGCTTTGTTTCGCCTTTTGTCAAAGCGTAGGAAGGTTTTGCTGGAATTGGATCGGTGAGCGGTCGATCGGCGTCAGTCGCGTTCCTCGCGTTCCAGCCATCGCTGACCAATTGCACCCCCAAATCCCCTCGCTGCATTCCGTCGTCGGACTCAACCAACGGTAGTCCCATGCCATCAACCGGCACGAGCTCCAAATCGTCCAAACCACCGAGTTTTACGCTATCAGGTCGTGGAAACGCATCGCCAGTGATCGCACGTTTGCTTTGACAGGACTCGCCGCCGCATTCCGCATCGACGGAAAGTGGCGCGGGCGCCGTCCGAAAACGGTTGACCGGAACCTGCATCGCTGATTCGGTCTTTGGTTCGTCTGCCAGCAACGGTGGCATCGCCCAGCGAACCGGTTCCAACGCTAAGACGACGGCAAAAACTGCGTGTCGGCGGAGAACGAAAAGTCGGTGTTTGCGCAAAATCATGTGCTGAGTTACCAGTCTGCTTCGTCAAGTCGCCAAACAACGACATCGCTCCCTACCAAGAAGCTGTCGCTACTCGAATGACGTATCGGTCAGTCGTAGCGACATTATGTAGTCAACGCGAAATTAGTTTTGCGCAGGAAACATGGGTAAATCGGGCACCCTGATTTTGACGTTTTGTGGCCCTGCAGAATGGCATCCACTCCCCGCTAAGGCCGTTTTACGACAATGGCCTTCGCGGTACATACCCGTTGGAGTCGCTACAGATCACAGCGATCGAGATCGTCGATGAGAAGGTCAAGATTATCTTTGGGAAGTGCTGACTGTGCGGCACGACTTCTCAGCGTTGGCATTCCGACCGCTTTGCGACCGGCAAGAAGCAACTGCTCATCCCGTTCGCGCGCTGCGATTTCAACAGCGTCGGTGGTTTTATCGGGCGCTCCGAAGAGTAGCGACAAGTCGATCTTGAAGCCCTCTTCGCCTTCGACTTGAGCGCCAGCGATTGCCGGCGCTTTATGCTGGGGAAACATGATCGCATTGGCAGGACACACGCGGCTGCATGCAGGGCAGCCTTTGCGGCAATTATCGGGTTGCTCAACGAGTATGGTTTCGGCGCCATCGAGTCCGTAAACGCCAAACAAACAAAAGTCGATACACTCCATGCAGTTCGTACAGCGACTGAAGTCAATAACCGGATACCAACGCCGTGACGATGAATCATCGAAGCGAACAGGCGTCGCAGGCGTGTTTGCCGCAGGCGATTCGTTTGCCGCGAATTTAGCGACGGTGTTTTGGCTGATTCGGCTGACTTCCTCAACCAACTTCTCCGCAGATCCCGATCGCATGTCGAGACAATAGATCTTTCGGTTACCTCGCGGGAAAATCTCCGTCACGCGAGTTTCGCCGGCCGCGCCTGAATCGGCGACTTCGCTATCGTCGTCGATCTCGTCAAACGACGTCGGTTCGGATTGACCACGGACCCCCACTCGATCCAGCAGCCAATGCGCTGCACGTGGAAAAATCCAAGAGGCAACCACGATGTCACACTCCAGGCTGCGAAGTTCTCTTATGACGTCACTGTCAACTTTGAGGTCATACAGGTGAGGCACATCGAACACCTGCACCGAAGCAAACTTGCTCGCCGAATCGACAATAGCAGCCTCAACGGCACGTTTTTCAGGATTACGCGATTGCCCCCGAGAGACAATCACCGCCAATAACGTCTGCTCGGTCGAAGTGACAGGAAGGATCATGCAAAGTAGCTCGCTCGTGTGAAAAACATCGCCTACCAGTTTAATGGCTTTTTCCAACAATCAACCAAGCGATTGATCGGTTCGTCGACCAAAATCCGCTGTCCAACGGCAATGACGACCTGCTGACTTGCGGTCACCTCGCCCAATTTCACACATCGAATCCCCGCCCTATCAAACTGTTTTGTCAGGTCCGATTCCGATTCGGGGGCGACTTCGATAAGGAAACGGGTGTTCGACTCAGCAAAAAGCTTGGCGATATCGCTAAGGTTTGCTCCATCATTTGTCGCATTTGTGGCGAGTGCACCATCGATTTTCACCCCCAACCTTCCGGCCATTGCCATTTCCGTTGCCGCGAGCGCCAAACCGCCTTCGCTCAAATCGTGACAGCTTCGGATCAATTTTTTGCGCATCGCATCGTGTAGGGTAGCGAACGTGCGTCGCGCCCGCCCCGGCTCAACCTTTGGCACCTGCCCGCCGCTAATTCCCCGAACGACGGTATAGTGAGAACCACCTAATTCGTCGAACGTTTCGCCAACGAGGAAAATGGAGTTGCCGGGGGCTTTCAAGTCCATCGTGACCGCCAACGAAATGTCTTCGATCTGGCCCATGGCGCTGATTAACAAGCTGGGTGGAATTGCGATCGATTGCTTTTGACCCGACTCGTCAAAGTAGCTGAACTCATTGTTCAGACTATCTTTTCCGCTGATGAAAGGAGTCCCGAAAGCGATTGCCAAGTCTTGGCAAGCTATCGCTGCCCTGACGAGGGACCCGAGGGTTTCAGGCCGATCGGTGTAACCCCAACAAAAGTTATCGAGAATGGCGATCTTCGTCGGGTCGGCGCCTACGCAAACCGCGTTGCGCATCGCTTCGTCGATCGCAGACGCCGCCATGTGGTACGTATCGTAGTCACCAAAATAAGGATTCATCCCGCACGAAATGACCAATCCACGACGCGACTCCGCCAGCGGCCTGATGACCGCCGCATCGCTGGGACCGTCGCATTGCGGCCCCACCAGCGGTTTCACAACGCTGCCGCCTTGGACCTCGTGATCGTATTGACGAATTACCCAATGCTTGCTGGCAACATTGAGCGAGCCAAGGATGCCATACAGCGCCGACGTCGCCGCCGCGCTATCCAACGGAGCGGTTTCTAACGCTTTGAATTCAGGCGGAGTGTAGACCGCATCGCGAATCACTGGCGGCCTTCCCTCATGCAGGAACTCCATCGACAAATCGCCGGCCGTGTGTCCCTGGTAGGTCAGCTGCAAACGTCCAGTCGGAACGAATTCGCCGATCGCTGCTACTTCGACTCCTTCACTTTCACAAAGTTCTCGAAGCGCCTGCCAATGGTTCACCGGTACGGCAAGTACCATTCGTTCCTGGGCTTCGCTTATCCAGATTTCCGTGTAACTCAATCCGTCGTACTTCAACGGGCATTTTTCTAACCAGACGATCGCACCAAGGCCTTCACCCATCTCGCCTACTGCACTGGAAAACCCCCCAGCGCCACAGTCTGTCACGGCGTTGTATAGCCCACGATCGCGAGCCTGTAGCAATACGTCCATAACCATCTTTTCGGTGATCGCGTTTCCGATCTGGACCGCGCCGCCTGACAAGGCCTCTGACTCACTCGTTAATTCGGCGGATGAGAATGTGGCTCCGTGGATGCCATCCCGCCCTGTACGTCCACCCAGTGCAACGATCAAGTCATGAGGCTTCACCTGCTTACTTTCCATGCCGACGGGAATCATGGCAACATTGCCGCAGTAAACCAGTGGGTTTCCCAGATAGCGTTTGTCGAAATAGATCGCTCCATTGACGGTAGGAATGCCCATGCGATTGCCATAATCACGGACCCCTGCCACGACGCCATTGATCACACGGCGGGGATGAAGCACGCCTGGTGGCAATGAATCAGCCGGCGTATCCGGCGGCGCAAAACAAAACACATCGGTGTTGCAAACCGGCTTTGCTCCCATTCCTGTGCCGAGTGGATCACGAATCACACCTCCCAATCCGGTGTTTGCGCCGCCGTAGGGCTCCAACGCAGAAGGATGGTTGTGGGTCTCGACTTTAAAGCAGGCGTGAAACTGATCGTCAAACTTCACTACCCCAGCATTGTCTTTAAAGACACTGACACACATATCGTCTGCACCGGCGGCCGCTCGAAGCGTTTGCGTCGCCGCAAAAATCGTCTCTTTCAGCATGCTTTTGTATTGTCGATGGTCCGTCCCAGGGGAGCCATCGGGCCCTGGACCCCGATAATCGATCCGCCCTCCCAGCGTCTTATGACTGCAGTGTTCGGACCAGGTCTGTGCAATCGTTTCTAGCTCGATGTCAGTTGGGTCTCGTCCGAGCTCACGGAAGTAATTTTGAATCGTCTGCATCTCGACGAGTGTCAAATAGAGCTGCCCGACACGAGATAACTCGGTCAGTGCGGCATCATCCAGGCCACGTATCGAAACCGTCTTCAGCGCGAACTCGTACAGTCCACCGACCGCCAGTCGATCCAATTCTAACGGCCCCACGACGACTTGATCGACTGAGTCGTTCGATAAAGCACGTCGGCAAATACTCTCTAGCTGCGCCTCCGGCAATTCAGGGAGCCAATACTTGCGCATCGTCTTCACTGCATCAACCGCCCAGCCGCTATCTCTTGCCGCCGCGACGGTACTCTCCGCAACAGGATCCATCACTCCCGGCTTAGGCATGACGTGCACCAGTGTTAAATGCTCGCCGGGCGGTTCGGAAAGGCTTTCGTCGCCTGCAATCGCAACCACGGTTCGTTCGGTGATCGAATCACTCAGCAACGTCGACGCAATCTCATTCGCAGCGTCACCATCCAAGTCACCCTGAATCAAATAACCCCGAACGAAGGTGACTGGGACTTCGCCGAGCCCGAGCTCGTGGATCTGCGCGCTAGTTCTTTCCCCATCGCGGTCCACAAAACCATCGGCGTGATAAATATCGATTTGCCAAAGCGGCATTTTAAGCACTGGGTGTCTGAGTACGAGAAAGGTCGGTCCAAAACACGGCGCGACAACTAGTCAAAGTTTATCGAACTCCCTCGTTTTGACGACCGGTCGTACAATTTAACTAATGGTCCACAAGTGCAGCAAAACCGGAGGGGTGGACATCCTTGCCCCGTTTTCTCTTTCCACGTCCCGTTTCCCCCATCACTCCCTCCCTAATCTCGGTGTAAAAATCTCTGGGCCGATAGGCAGCTTTTTATCACGGCGCCAAAGCATTTCTCCGTTTACAAGCCGCCAACGAAGAACGATTTTAAGCCCGATGTGCGACAAATCCACCATCGTGGATCGAACGAAACGTTTAATCTTCAAATGAGCATTCGCGTTTGGGAGCATGATCCGCACTCGCTAGGCACAGCCGGCTACGGAACACACTTGTTGGTTAGAAAGCGGTTATCATGGGCGGGTCCGCTGATGAAAAACCGGTTTAGCTTCGACTTGGTCCGCATCAAGAGAATCGATGAGCCACCCACGGTGCCATGCGTTAACGTGCCCTGCTTTACCTTCCCCAGTCGAAAGTAACGCAACCTTAGTCGCTGCACCCGCCGGAAGAAAAGAATCAGTCAGTGACGCTGTGAGAGAATTCGGCTTTTGACCACCCCAACCCCACCCAGGCCGCTAAAAATTATATGAAATCAACTTGCATTACCGCTTTCTTTTCATATGGATTGACGATTGCATTGCTAGCGGCGTCGGCTGGCCATGCAGCCGATTCGAAGTCAACCAGCAGCCCGCCACCCAATATTCTTTTCATCTTTTCAGATGATCATGCGCAGCATGCTATCTCCGCGTACGGTTCCAAAGTGAATCAAACGCCGAATATCGATCGGCTTGCTAACGAGGGCGCGAAATTTATCCATTCGTTTGTAACGAATTCGATTTGCACACCAAGCCGCGCGACGTTACTGACAGGGCAGTACTCGCATCTCAACGGCGTTCCAGTTTTCAATGCATTTGATGGGTCACGCGATAACGTCGCCAAGCATCTGCAAGCCGGAGGTTATCACACTGGGGTCATTGGCAAATGGCACCTCGGTTCAGACCCGACCGGATTTGATCGCTGGATCGTTCTTCCCGGACAGGGCGATTATTGGAACCCAACGTTTCTCGTTCCCGGTCGTAAGCTCACTATCTCCGGTCACTGCACCGACATCACCACTGACCTGGGAATCGAATTCTTAAAGACTCGCCCCCAAGATAAGCCCTTTTTTCTCATGTTGCATCAGAAGGCTCCCCATCGCGCTTGGGAGCCAGATGAACGAAACAAAGCACGTTTTAAAGACGTAGTTGTTCCCGAGCCCGAGACGCTATGGGATGACTACGCAACGCGTCCTACTGCGCTTCCGATCAATGAACAAACCGTTGCTCGCGACTTAACTCGCCGCGACCTTAAACTGATCCCGCCTGCCAACCTTAAAGGCCCTGCTCTTGCACAGTGGAACAACGTGAAACCGATGGAGTTGACCGTCGACGGCAGGACACTATCAGGAAAGGAACTCGTCTCCTGGAAGTACCAGCGTTACATGCAAGATTACCTTGCTTGCGTTCAAGGGGTCGATGACGGTGTCGGAAAGGTCCTTGATTACCTCGACGAATCGGGGCTTGCGAACAACACCATCGTGATTTATTCGGCCGACAACGGATGGTACCTCGGTGATCTTGGATTGTATGACAAGCGTTTTATGTACGAGCCAGGGCTTCGTGTGCCGCTGCTCGCGCGCGGCCCCGGAATTGTGGCTGGCTCCGTACCCACTCCATTCGTCGCCAACATCGACCTAGCGCCAACGTTTCTCGATCTCGCGGGATTGCCCATACCTGATTCGATGCAAGGCCGCTCGCTCGTGCCCCTGCTTCAAGGCCAGTCGCCCCCGGATTGGCGAAAAAGTGTTTACTACCGTTATTATCACGATCCAGGCCATCACAACACGACCGCCCACCTTGGAGTGCGAACGGAAACGCACAAGTTGATCTTCTACTGGAAGCAGAACGCCTACGAGATGTTCGATATCGTCAATGATCCTACTGAACAGAAAAACCTGCTCTATTCGGATGTCGATGCAAAGCAGCCAGAAATTGCAGCCAAATTCGCCGAGTTGAAGACTGAGATTTCCCGCTTGCAAAAAGAATTCAAAGACGATGGCCAGTATGCCGACTCATCAACTTGGCCTAAAGCCAGTGCGGATGGGCCGTTTAACAACAAGCAGCCTATCGGTTTGAAGACCGTGTCGGAAGCGATCAGCGCGACGGTGCTCCCATGAGTTCCGTCGCTCGGTTTATCGTCGCTTTTGCCTTCCTCTGGCAGTCGGAATCATGGGCATCGGATATCAAGCAACCAAACTTGGTCATCGTCTATGCCGATGACCTCGGCTACGGCGACTTGAGTTGCTATGGATCACCGGTCATTCGTACCCCCTCGATCGATAAAATGGCGGCCGAAGGTCTGCGGTTTACCGACTTCTACTCCGGCGCCGAGGTTTGTACGCCGAGCAGGACGGCATTGCTCACCGGACGCTATGCATTGCGTTCAGGCATGGCAGGCGCACGCAGAGTTTTATTTCCGGAGTCCAAAGGAGGCCTGCCGCCGGCGGAATGGACGCTTGCCGAAGCCCTTCAATCGGTCGGTTACGCAACCGCGCACATCGGCAAATGGCACCTGGGGATCCACAAAGGGTCGCGTCCTCAACATCAAGGCTTTGACGAGTCTTTCGGAGTACCATACTCGAATGACATGGACGGGCGCCCTGATTTACCCAGAGGTGCCTCCGGATCGCCAGTACCACCGTCCGATGGATGGAATGTACCGTTGATTCACAACGGCAAGGTCATTGAGCAACCCGCTGATCAAACTTCCCTTACGAAGCGGTACACCGAGCAAACCATCCAGTTCATTCAAGACAAGAAAGAGGAACCGTTCTTTATTTACTTGGCCCATACGTTTCCGCATGTTCCGATGTTTGCTTCACCCGACTTTAAAGGCAAGAGTCGAGCAGGTATCTACGGAGATGCTGTCGAAGAGATTGATTGGAGCATAGGGCAAATTTGCGCGGCCCTCCGAGATGCGGGCATCGATGACCGTACCATGGTTGTCTTTAGTAGCGATAATGGACCTTGGCTCTCCATGAGCGATCAAGGTGGAAGTGCCGGTCTGTTACGCGACGGGAAAGGCAGTACGTGGGAAGGTGGGATGCGGGTACCGTGCATCGTGTGGATGCCAGGCAAAATCCAACCGGGTATCACAAGCGAAATGGCATCCGTTCTGGATCTCTATCCCACTGCACTTGCGCTATCGGGGGCGAAGCTGCCGGATAACGTATCACTTGACGGAGTGGACCTCTCGCCGCTTCTTTTTAATCGACAATCACTTTCGGAGCGTCCTTTTTTCTTTTACCGCGGTACCGAAATCTTTGCCTGCCGACTTGGCGAATGGAAAGCCCACTTTCAAACGCAAACCGGCTATGGCCAGCCTAAGCCGGAGAGGCATGATCCGCCGTTATTGTTTCACCTTGGTCGCGACCCATCGGAAAAACGCGATGTCGCCGCTCAAAACCCTCATGTCGTCGATGCGATCAAGACGGCAGTGGCGGGCCATCAATCCGGTGTCGTGATTGTACCGCAACAACTTAATTAGACCTGCCACTCAACCATTCGACAGCCCAGCGGCCACTATCGTTGCAAACTCAATCTCCGAATCTTTGAAACATTAGCGCCACGCTTGTGGGTATCCATCATGAGACCGCGGGAATTTTTTTGTGGGATCGTTTTCTGGCTTTGCTGGAACTGCTTACCCGTCGGTGACCTTTCTAGTGTTTTGCAGGCAGCTGAGCCCGTTCGGCCTAACATTCTGTTTCTTTTTGCTGACGATTGGGGACGATACGCCAGCGTCTACGCGAAGGAGAGCGGTAAAGTTGGTATCAACGATGTGGTTCGGACGCCGAACTTTGATGCAATTTCAAAGCAAGGCGTCCTGTTTCGCAACGCACACGTGAACGCGCCATCCTGTACGCCGTGTCGTAGCGCGTTGCTTTCGGGCCAATACTTTTGGCGCACCGGTCGTGGTGCCATTTTGCGTGGTGCCGTTTGGGACGACACCATTCCCGCGTATCCACTCTTGTTACGAGACGCGGGGTATCACATTGGCAAGAGCTTTAAGGTTTGGGGGCCGGGAACGCCAGCGGACGCGCCGTATGGTGGCCAACAATACGCGTATCAGAAGGGCGGAGGTCGGTTTAATCAGTTCTCACAAAACGTTACGAGACTGATCGAAGGTGGGGTTGAGATCGAAGATGCGAAACAAGAAATGTTTAGCGAAGTTCGAAACAACTTCAATGATTTCTTTTCTGCCAGAACGGAGGGCAAACCATTTTGCTACTGGTTCGGACCGACCAACGTGCATCGCTCTTGGACAAAAGGAAGCGGGAAAAAGCTTTGGGGTATCGACCCCAACGAATTGATTGGAAAAATGCCAGCGTACTTGCCTGATGTCCCGGAAATTAGAGAAGACCTTGCTGATTATTTTGGAGAAATTGCAGCCTGGGATGCCGCTATCGGTGTTTTGCTCACGGAACTCGAAGCGACTGGCGAGCGACAAAACACGCTGATCGTGATTAGCGGTGATCACGGTGCACCTGGATTTCCTCATGGAAAGTGCAATT
>JANOBM010000180.1:0-67899 GCA_031411655.1 Planctomycetaceae bacterium | reverse complement strand
ACTCCTGATCGAGTGGCCGGGGTATCAGCAAGCCCAATGACCCCAAGCGGTAAATCCAAGTCCATCGCAAGCGATGCGGCGCTATCCCGCGAAGTGTTGGACGAACGCGATAATTCACCCGTGCCTCCGGCTTCAGAGGGTGTATCGACCGATTGGCTATTTGGCGCACCGGTTCCGGTTGAGTTCTCGGCGACTGTCCCGCTGGTCGAACTCCCCATGGCTGCAATTTCAGCAGCAAGACTCGATATTGCCATCGATGAATCACCGGCGGGCAGGGGCATTCCCAGAGCGCCTGTTCGCTTTCGCGACGTCGCTTCGCTTCCAGCCCCGGCATCGATACTCGGCATACGAGCGGTGGTCGCGACTGCCGACCGTGATGCCGCCCCTGCTGTAGTGCCTAGTTGCGTCGTGGTGGATGGCACCGCGCTCCCATCATCAGAAAGACTTGCTCCCACAGCTCGGCTCGTTCGGGTCGCGGGAGAGTCCGCCGGCGATAACATCCTGTCGGCAATCGCATCAACCGACGCGAATGCCACCGAAGACGGGGCTGGCGCGGCACCGGCAGCCGAAACGGGTCGTTCACGTTGCAGAGTGGCGACCCGTTGCGACGTCGAGCCGGCGTTTCCGATCGTTGGCAATCTATCTTCGATCGCGGCTCGTGCCCGGCCGGAATCAGCGGTGGCCTGTGGTCGAAGTTCCGGTGTCGGAGGCAATGAAGGCGCCGACATCGCGGCCGGGGTCGAGTTCGATAGTCGATTGGGTTCGGCCAGCGATTGACGCTCCATGGTTTCGCTTTGCGCCGCCTCCGACTTGACGTCTGGCGTTTGGATTTTCTGAGGGTCTCGAGTGGGCGATAGCTCCGCGTCGAGCTGGGCAACGCTTTTAGCTCGTTTACCAGGAGAGTTCGCTGGCGTCGGCATCGCTGTCTCGGGAGTCTGACGCGGAGTCAAGAATTTCTCAACTTCAGCGGGATTCTGGATGGGCTCCGCCGGCAATTCAAGTTTCGCCGCAGAGTTCTCAACGGGTGGCAAGGAGCGTTGCTCAAGAGGAATAACCTTCGACGCCGTCTCCGCATCCGTGGGTTTCGACCAGTCCGGTTGTGTCATTTCCTTTGAGGGCGTTGCGAACAGGTAGTCAGGCACGGTTTTGCGGACGGGAATCCGGCGCGGTTCGCTCCCTGTGAACGCCTCAGGAAAATAACGTGAGAATATGACGACATTTACAGCCATCAAGAGCATTAGCAAATGAACAAAGATGCTCGAAAGTAACCCAAGTTGTAGTGACTTTTCAACGAAGCGTGATGTTACGCCACGAACCAGAAGTGATAGGCCTATCACGCTTGCTGGTACGATTAAAACATAGGTCCAGGCGTTATAAAGGGTTCGTGGATCATCAAAGTGAAACTGTGAGACCACAGTATAGAGAATTAGCGAACCTAATCCCAATAGACCGATGTCCATCGGCCACATTCGCTCGGATGAGTTGCCGGTATTCGCTGAACTTAGACCCAATCGTGACATCGCGATTACTCCTTTGGAGCTTCACGCGTTGTGACTGAGTAGTCAGCGATTCCAATGCGATTGCAAACGTCCATGACGTTGACGACAGGCTGAAATGATGTTGCACCGTCGGCTCGTATGATTGCGGACTGGTTGGTTGGATTGTCGGCCACCGCAGCCATCAATAACCGCTCTAAGTCGACGAGTTCCATGGATTGTCCGCTCATGTAGACCTTTCCGTCGCGATCGACATCGATCACGATTTCGCGAGGTTTGCGAGTCATGGGAGTGGCGTTCGTCGCCGTCGGGAGCACGATACCTAGACGTCGCTCTTCTTCTTCAAACCCGCTGGTAACAAGAAAGAAAATTAAGAGCAAAAACACCATGTCGATCAATGGCGTCATGCTCATGCTGCTTGCAGCAACCGAGCGTTTGATGGTTACGGCCATTGAGAAAGCCTGATTATCTAAATAGTTGATAAAAGGGTACGAAGCCAGCGCCTGGTTACCGATTGAGTTTCTTCGAGCTTAGGGCAGGAGGCACCGGCGGAGGAACCGGAGTTACCATGGATGATACGTTGGGTTTCATTCCGGACGATATCGGTGGACTGGCGTTGTGCGTCATTCCCGGTGCAGTAAGCATTGGACGAAGTGTGCCGTCTTGATCCAGCCGTGAAATGCCAGCAAATCTCGCCAAGCCCGGGGCTAAATCAAACGTCAGACGCTCGATTCGATGAAAAAGTTTGGCTAGCCGATTCTCCAGGTACTGCGCAAACAGCGCTGCCGGAATAGCCACCATCAGTCCGGCAAGCGTGGTGACAAGCGCCACGTAAATACCTTCACTAAGCTGCTCACTACGACTGCGATCAGCCGTCAAGTTTGTCGATTCATGAAAAGTGACGATCATGCCCCAGACAGTCCCTAGCAAGCCCAAAAGCGGTGTTGCATTTGCCGCAAACGAAAGCCATCTGATAGGTGCGGCACAGTCATCGGCTTCACGTTGAATCGACTCCATGGCTGCATTTTCAATCTCGCTAATCGGTTGCCCGGTCCGCATCAGCATCGCTTCGATTGCGGTAGCGGCTGGCGATGGATATTCTCGGCATATGGCAAACGCGACGGACGGGCTGAAACGATCGATCGGCGCTGACAACTCCTCTAACTCGGCAACGAGGAGCCGGGGGATGATTCGTTTGCTCCTTAAAGCGAGCGTACGTTCAACGGCCAGCGCAACCACCATCATCGACATGAAACCAATGGGAATCATGAATGCGCCGCCAAGAAGGAGCAATGACAAGAAGTCCACACCTGAGGGACCGTCTTTCACCGGTAGTGGTGTGGGTACCGGTGGTGCCTCTTGCATCAACGATTCGACCATTTCCGCATCTACGGGGACACTGCCGTCCTGCGCCTGGGCAAGCGACGGATGCCTGATGAACGCAACGGCCAGCGCAATAGCGAACGCGAACGCGGACAAGCGAACCGGCAAAGAAAAAGAGTGAATCAATGGGTTACCCTTTGGCTTGAAGTGCCGGGGTGCGTGTTAAAAAGTTTAAGTACCAACGTTAAATTTCATTCGATTCAGCACGTCAAGCCGCTCTTGGCTTTTGGCGGCGAGTTCGTGCTTAGGATGTTTCTCAACGACAAACTTGAAAAAGTCCTTCGCGATCGCAGCTGCCTTCTCACGCCTCACCGGATCGCTTGCCGATTGAATCAACAACTCGGCGCAGCGACCGGCCTCAAAGCCGCACTTCGCCTGCCAATTTTTGATTTCAGTCGGGGCGTTTTCAGCTCCGTAACCGTACATGACACGCTGGAATTCGGGGATCGCTTTGGAAAGCTCGTTTTTTCCAAAGTAGATCTCGCCCATCATAAACCGAGCCCGCGCGGCCGCTTCGTTTCGGTACTGACTCGAAACCGTCTCGAAATACTTCAACGCCTCAGTATCGTTACCGTTCTGCTGGTGAGCAAATCCGGTTTCGTAAATCGATTGGGGAAGATAGCTTGACTCGGGGAACCGTTTTTGAAGCTCACCATACCAAGCAATGGCCTCAGGCCACTTTTTCATCTGAGCGGCACTTTGTCCGCCATGCAAGAAAACCAGTTCTCGGATTTGTCGTTCCGGACCGTCGGGAAGGTTTTTTGCGCTCTCGTCCTTCGCTTCAATTCGCTTCCTAGCAACTAAATAGGCAGCAAAGGCCTGTTCGAATCGACCTTGCTTGAATTCATTTTCGGCCACCATCAGCAGTGCGTCGCTGTACAATTTGCCGTCGGTGAACTCCGTCGATTGCCTGGCGAATGCTTCACCGGAGGCTTTAAAGTCGCCCATTTTGAAAAGTGCCCATCCCAGGCGGTAGAGCGACTTTTCAACCAGCTCCTTGTCTTTTGCGAACTTAACCGCATTGCGATACGAATCGACCGCTTCTTTCCACTGCTCTTTCGAATACCGCCTTTGCCCGATGAAGTAGTGGCCTTCAGCGGTTAGAGGGTTATCGGGAAATTTCTCAATTAATTGCCCAAACGTTGCTTCGGCTTTGTCGTCCTGACTGCTTTCCTTCAAGGACCAAGCCCACTCGTAAAGCACCTTATCCATGCTTGGATAATTGGGCACCGACGCAACCAATTGCTCAAGTTGCTTGGCGGCTTCAGCGGGACGCTTTTGCTGCTGATCGATCAATGCCAACTCATAAAGTGCATGCCCCCGATTGATTCCTTCAGGCACCTCGGTAAGGACGGTTTTTAGCTGCTGCGCTGCCTCATCGGCTTTGCCCAGGGTTCGCAGGGAGATCCCTAGTGCGAGCAATGACTCGTCGCGAATCGGATGGGAAGGAAATTCTTTCACCACTCGCTCCAGTGGTTTCAGAGCCTCCGAAGGCCTACCGTTTTGCAGCCAATTCCAGCCCTCTCCGTAGAGTGCAAACGGAGTCAGCGGCGGATCGACATTGGCGGAAACGATTGCAGCATAAAGCGACGCTGCCACATCATGCTTGCCGGCCTTCGCCGTGAGCTGGGCGGTGCGATAGCGTGCCTGCGCAGCCTTCGTGCTGGTTGGAAAAGATGTAGCTAGCGTTTCCCAAGTTTTGCGGGCCTCGTCTTCTTTTCCCGACGCCAGCTGCGATTGGCCGAGCAGCAACATCGCTTCGTCAGCCTTAAGCCACTTTGCATCAGCTACCACCGAAGCTTTTAGCGCTTCGGCGGCCTTATCGGGTCGGCCTGCGGCAAGGTGACTTGCGCCAACAATGTACTTGGCCTCCGCACGTTGCGAGATTGGCGCCGTCGCAGCGACCTGCTCATCGAGTAACTTGATCGCATCATCGTGTTTGCCGGCCAAATAGATCGCCATCCCTGCGCGAAGCACCCACAAAGGACGCTGCACGTTCGTTGCCGTTGCCGGGTCTGCAAGCAATGCTTGATAGGCCTCAGCCGCTTCGGCAGGCGCGCCTCCCATCAGCTTCGACTCCGCGACGATGTAACGGACATCCGGTGTGAGGGAACTATCTTTGAATCGATTCAGAAAATCATCGGCCAGCTGCGTCGCAACGGCCGAATCGCCGAGCTGCATTGCGGCAAACGCAGCGTTATAGAGCGCTCGAGGCGCTTGGGGATCGTCCGGCAGCTCTGTAAAAAATGCTTGATATGCTTTTTGTGCGTCAGCAACCCGTTCGGGAATCGACATCATCGCCTCAGCAAGGTCAAGCCGCAGCGAGGTCGCAAACGCGCCGGTCGCGCCGGAATCCAGTTGCTTCTTGGCCACATCGATCGCTTCCTGCGGCTTGCCTTGTTTTAACGCGATGGTCGCAAGCCAGTGCGCAGCCTCGGTCGCCGATTGCGGATCCTTTTGCGAAATCACTCGCTGAAATCGCTTTGTCGCTTCCACCAAATCGCCGGCGCGATAAATACTTTGCGCCGATGCGAGGGTCGCAGCGGCAGTGAACTGCGAGTCAGGAAACTCCGTAAGCAACCGCTCATAAAGCGCGGCTGCCTCTTGCGGTTGATTGGCCTGAACGTGGGCGAACGCTTGTCGAACCAATGCATACGGTACATCCTTGCCCTTGCCCGCCGCGACTTCTGCAAACGCTTTCACCGCCTCCGCAAATTTCTTTTGAACGATATAAACATCGCCCACTCGAACGCGTGCATCGTTGATCAATCGCTCGTCCTTGCAACCGTCGATGAGTTGTCGATACGAAGTGACCGCATCGTCAAGTTTTTGCAACTCTTCCAGTGCGACACCCCTGGCGTAAAAAGTGTCGCAACGAAGAGGCGAATCCTTTGCAGATTCCATCGCAATCAAACGGTCATAAAGCTCAATCGCCCCTTTTGCATCACCAAGGGTGTAGGCCGCTTCGCCGCCGTAGAACAGCGCACGATCCGCAAACTTGCTTGTCGGCTTTTCCTTCAGAAACATTCGGAACGTATCGAGGGCCGACTGCAGACGTTTTGGATCCTGTTTTTCTCCCTCGCCAGCGGCCGCAAATTGGCACCACCCAAGATTGACGAGGCTTTCCTCGCGAACTTCTGACTTCTTGTCCTGAACCGACTTTTCAAACGCCTCACACGCGGCGTTGTAATCGGGCTTTTCTTGCTGCATGTAGCAAACGCCAAGATAATGGGCCGCCTTCGACGCATAAGGATCGTCACCATACGACTCAAGAAACTTCTTCCAGCCCTCAATCGCTAAATCGGTCGCTCCGTTGGTTTGGAAGTTCGCGGCATCGGCATACAACGCCATCGCTTTCTCGTTATACTCCGCAGGCTCTTGGGAAAGTGCGCCAACTGGAGCTCCGCCAATGAAGACGAATGCTGACAACGAAATCACCCAACTCAGCATCGCCCCACTGAGAGACCGCTGGCACCCAAAATCGCATTTGCGATTAACCCACATACTTGCCTCCGGTGCGACCCATCACGAGTCGCGGCAAAATAAAAGGAGTAATTTCTGAGAAAACTCTCGACTCGAACCGCCCGAGCGAACGTAGGTCAGTCTATCGGTGAGCGTCGCACTCGGGAAGCTTTCGAGAGCAAATTCCCGTCCATACTTCTGAGGTTTATGCTGCCTTGGTGCCCGCCTGGCATGCTAATCTTGATTCAAACGGTTACGCTTATCCAATCCAATCCTACGAAACTTCCATTCGTTCAATCTATTTCTTAGCCCTTCCCCGGAATCCCCCAACGTGCCGACTAGTCTGATTACCGGCGGTGCCGGTTTCATCGGTTCCCATTTGACCCAGCGACTTCTTGAGCGGGGGGATCACGTGATCGTCGTCGATGACCTCTCCACCGGTCGCAGGAACAACCTTGCAGAGGTCATGTCGCACCCTCGTTTAGAGTGGATTCAGAAATCGGTCGAAGATGCGAGCTTGGTCGCCGCTTTGGTAGACCGCGCCGACCGGGTTTACCATTTGGCCGCTGCAGTCGGTGTCGCATTAATTGCCAAGCAGCCGATCCAAACCATTGAACGCAACATCTTCCCGACGAAATTGATTCTTGATCGTTTGGGGGAGCGCGCTAGGCGCGGCGAAAAAGTGCCCTGCTTCATCGCAAGTACGAGTGAAGTGTACGGCAAGAATCCAAAAGAGACTTGGTGCGAAGAAGACGATCTCGTCTTTGGCTCGACGACAAAACCCCGCTGGAGCTACGGCGTCTCCAAAGCGATCGACGAGTTTCTGGCGTTGGCATTCCATAAAGAATTTTCGGTGCCTGTCGTGATCGGGCGTTTTTTCAACGTCGTTGGACCACGGCAAACCGGAGCCTATGGCATGGTCTTGCCCCGGTTCGTCGAAGCGGCGATCGGGAACCGACCCCTGGTGGTTCACGACGATGGTCGTCAGATCCGATGCTTCGCTCACGTCAGCGACGTCGTCGGTGCGGTCATCAAGCTGGTCGAAACGCCTTCCGCTGCTGGTCGCGTTTACAACATTGGTAGCGATCAACCCGTTTCCATTCTGGAACTCGCCCAGCGCACGATCGCGCGAGTCAATCCATCCGCGACGATCGAGTTTCAATCTTATTCTCAGGCCTATGACGAATCGTTCGAAGATATCCGGCGCCGTGTGCCGGATCTCACCCGAATTCGCAGCGCCATTGGTTTCGCGCCCACTCAGACTCTCGATGACATCATCGACTCCGTTGCGATGTCGATGAGAAAAAGTGGTGAGTAAGCACCAATGGCGTTAATCCACGCATACGATTTTTTGAGTTCACCGACTTCTGCCTTGCCGTCCGTCGTCGTAGCATTCGGCAGCGATGCAGGGCTTCGTAGTTGGGTCGTTTCTCGACTCAACCAGGACGTCGATGCTTCCGTCATCGACGGAGAGACTGCTAAATGGGTCGACATGAGGGACGAACTTTCGACTGCATCTCTCTTCTCCTTTGGCGAAAAAAGAACGGTGGTTGTGCGGGCCGGTGACAAACTCGTCAAAGATTACCGCGCCGAGTTAGAGGCCTTCGTCTCGGCGCCTGGCGAAGCATCAAGATTGGTACTCGAGTTGGAAACGCTGGCCAGTAACACGCGGCTCTACAAGATCGCGATGGATAAACAACTGCTTGTCCAGTGCGCTGCGCCACAAAGCTCCTCGGGCCGATCCAGCCGTCCGGACATGTCGAAGATACGCCCTTTCATTGTGAACTACCTCGCGCCGCAACACCAAACCAAAATCAATCAGGGTGCAGCCGATACTCTTGTTGAAATGATCGGTGACAACGCGGCGATGCTGGATACCGAGATCGCAAAGCTATCGGTTCACCTGCCGGTCGGCGGAACCATTACCGAAGCCCTCGTCCAGGATGTGGTTGCGGGATGGCGAGGCAAAACCATTTGGGAAACGGCCGATGCGGCGACCGCGGGCAACGCCGCCGAAGCGATGCGTCAATTGGAAAAATTGATGAGCGGGGGAGAACGCGCCTTAGCGTTGCTCCCTCAACTTTCGTGGTCCCTTCGTCGATTGGGAATGGCGATGGCCATGATCGAAGAAAAGGAAGCCGCTGGCGCACGGTGTTCGCCTCGTGACGCATTGGTTGCAAGCGGGTTCAAGGGCAGCCCGCAAGACCTGTCCCGTGCCGAAGTGCAGATGAAGCAACTCGGCCGCAAGCGTGTTCAGCAATTGTTGCCTTGGTTGCTCGACGCAGATCTGAAGCTAAAAGGTAGCCACAGCACCGAAAGCCGTGAGCGATGGGTGCTAGAAGAACTGGTTTTAAAGATGGCGAAGTTAGACGCTCCAAGTGGAGAGACTACTTGATCGGGGACAATTCATCCGTGCTCATTTCAAGCCCTTGTGCTCCAAGCTCACGCCGCTTGACCTCAAACGCAACCACGTCGCTGGTCGCTTCTCTTCGCCTCTGAAGATCTCGACGCAGCTCCGCTACCTTCGCCTCCAATTGAGCAAGCTCCTTCTCTTTGTTGTCTAATCGTAACGCGTACTCCGACTCCAACAGTTCAGAAAGCTTGCTGCGATATTGTGCAAGCACTTTCGGTTCCGGCTTGAGGCTCCGCTCACTGAATTGCGAGCTGCACCAGTGGATCAAAGCAAGGCCTTGAACGCGTCGCTTGAGTGACTCGATCTCTGCCTCATCAAAATAAGCCTCGAGGTTTATAGGCATTTGCGAAGGTGCGCCCATTCCGCCCGCGCCCATACCCTCCATGCCGACCATGGCACCCATGCCGGCCATGCCGGGCATACCGGGCATACCGGGCATACCCGCCATGGCACCGCTACCGCCCGCGCCCATGGAATTATCTGCAAAGCCGGCCGCGCCTGTGTCCATCGACATTCCATCGCCTGCCTCGGCCATTCCTACGCCACCCGGTCCTCCTGACAAGGCTGCTCCTCCTGATAAGCCCGACCCTCCTGGTAAGCCCATTCCCCCTCCTAAGCCACTCATTCCTTCCGCGCCAAACCCACTGGCTGTTGTTCTCATACCTGCCGGCTCTACCATGCCAGACGGTCCGACAAAGCGAGAGTATTGAACCGCAGCGGGCCCATGATCAGCGGTCGGAAATTGCATGATCCCAATTCCCAGAACCATCACCTCCGGAAATTCGACTCCAGAGTCTGCCTCAGCTTTCGATAAATTGGGACGAGAAAAACCCGTGTGGGCGATCAATCCGACGGATCTACCCTTTTTATCGGTGGCACGAAAGCGAAATCGAAGAATTTGGCCAGACTCCATCATTCCGCCAGTAGCGTTCCCCATTGCACCACTCGACATTTCGCCCGAATCAAGGCCACCCGGGGTGCCCGATGCAAAATTCGGAAACTGAGCGGACACGCCTGTCGCTACACCCAACGAGGCCCCCATCGAAATCAGGACAGCCAATAACAGGCGAATAGGGACTAATCTTCTCATCGCGTTACCTCGATCTTCTTAAACTGTGATGGGGTGAAATCTGATTATGGAAGCGTTGGTGGAGTTCGTTCCTCCGTTGCCGCTCGGTGGCTCGGAGAAGCTCTTGTTCGTCACACTGCCAAGGTCTCAATGGCTGCTTACTCATTATTCCAGCGCACCTCAAAGGCAGATATTTCGTCGCGAACTCGATATATGTTTTCTTGCCATTGGAGATCAAATTGACCACTTTGGTCCTGCGGTAACCCATTCGTTTGTAGCTGCATGAGAGTCAACTGCCCGCGCACCTTGTCAATCTCTTCCTCAAGCGTTTGCAAATCGCCAAACTCATTAAACAGCGAGGAGTCCTGCGGCAATGGCTTTAGCGATGAGTCAGCGCTGAAATCGCGATGAGGGTTCACATCGCTTTTTGAACTTGTCGTGAACGAAACGTCATTCCCTTTTTCGCGGAACCAAAGCGACCAAGCACTTCGCACTCCAAACGGCGCGGTGGCCAACAATACTGCTACGCCGATGAACCATCCGATGCGCCGCAAATAAGATGGGTCGTGTCCAAGGACGAACCGGCGCACGCTACCTGAACGAATGCGTTCATCACCAACTTGGATTTTCAGTAATTCGGCTCGGAGCGATCCGGCATTGGCATAACGCTGCGAAGGGTGCTTTGCAAGCAGACGATCGATCACTGTGGCTAGCGAGGATGGCACATCACGTCGAATGTCTCGAATCGGTCGATGCTTTTCGTTGCAAACGCGATGGAGGACGGCGAGCGGCTGTGAGGCTCGAAACGGAGGTCTTCCGGTGCAAAGGTAATAGAGCACTGCGCCCAAGCCAAATAAGTCACTTCGTGCGTCAATCGGTTCACCCCGCGCCTGTTCAGGGCTCATGTAGTGAGGCGTGCCGGCGATGATGCCCGAATGCGTGAGGGTTGCATCGTCGATCGCTCGTACAAGGCCAAAGTCAGTCAGTAGGGCACGTTGGCCATCGGCTTCCAAAAGGATGTTTCCCGGCTTGACGTCCCGGTGTATCAAGCCTTGTTCGTGGGCAGCAGACAATGCTTCGCTCAATTGGACGGCGAGCCTGATGACCTGATCGATCGGCAGAGGACCGCATGTCTCTACGATGTGGTGTAGCGAAGGTCCATCGACCAATTGCATCACCAAGAACGGCGGATCGCCATCGGGAACAACATCGTGGATCGAAACGATGTGAGGGTGAATGAGCGCAGCAACAGCCCTCGCTTCCCGCGCGAATCGCTGCCGAGCCGCTCCCATTCGCGACAAATGGGGGGCAAGCACTTTGATCGCAACCACACGATTCAAGTAGGAATCGTGAGCCCGAAACACTAGCCCCATGCCACCATACCCGATCAGTCGCTCCACATCGTATCGCCCGAGACGTGATAGGAAATCTGGCTGTCGCGGCGGAGGCAACAGGTCCCGAAGCGCCGCATCGGTCCAATCTCCCGTTGGCGAAGAACAAGCTGGCGGACGCGAGTCGCAGATCACGGGAAAATTGTGAGTGCCTGTGACAATGCCTTTAGACAACGAGCTCATTCGCTCTTGATTACGCAAGCCTGGTCCCTGCTTGATCGTTTCTTCAGCAAGGTTCCACATCGATGCATCGGCCGCAGATTGCTCCATTGCATGCTGGCACAACGGACACTCTGCCAGATGATGCAAATCAACGTCACTTGGCTTTGCCCCCGATTCGACCACCTGTTGCCAAGTCGCATGATTTGGACATTGAAGCACATTCTTTGTCATAATGATTCACTGCCTTCATCAATGAGCGCATCGAACGCGTCATCATCAGAAACCACGTCTTGCTCCATTGCCTCGACCTCTTCACGCAGCAGCCGCATGACCCGACTGCGGGCGACATAAACCATCCCACGGTCAAGCGCAAGCTCACCGGAGACTTGTTGAACGGGCACGCCATCGATCGAAGTTCGATAAAACGCCGCCCACGTCCTCGGCTCGACCCGACATTGCACTTTTTCGGCAGCGATCGCAAACGCCTGACGGCGGAATGCAAGTAGAAACCGCTGCGCCTCCGCTTCGCATCCCTTGTCAGGAACTCGTTTCAAGAGGTCCTGCAAATTCGAATCCCCCAGTCGCCAGGGGCGTCGTTGTTGCTGGATGAGTAAGTTGATCACCAAGTTGCGCGCGATTCGCGCCAGCCAAGTGCGGAACCGAGCCCTCGCCGGGTCCGGCTTCCAACGTGCAACCGACCGCCCCACCGCCCAAAGGATATCTTGAACCGCATCATCCGCGTCCGAATCCTGAAGGCCGCTTCGACGGGCTAAATCAAATAACGTCGGTCGGTAAATGGCCGTGAATTCGTCCCATGCCTGCCGATCCTCAAAGTCGCTGAGGCGAGCAATCAAGCTCATGCGAGTAGACGGCGGGGCGACCATATGTTTTTTCTCCTGCTGCTATACACAACCCACGCCCTGCATTCTTGCAGAACTTCTCGAAAAATTTCGCCACACCGTCGGCCGATGCCAAAAAAACCGGAAGGAATTGCAAAAAGCGAGTGCACGTCTGGACAATAGTTGTCGAAACAACTATATTGCTGGAAGTGACCGGCGAAACAGGATTCAGATGTTATCTACCCAATTACTTACCCAACTGAAGTTCGACTCGCCTTTGCAGGAGGTTTATCTCGGGCTTTGGCGCACCTACGATCGACTGCGAGAAATTGAAGATCGCCTGTTCCTCGCATGGGGCCTGACGGCACAGCAGTACAACGTCTTGCGTGTTCTCGCCGCTGGAGGCCCCGATGGCATCCCGACCCTTGGCTTAGTGAAGCGGCTGGTCTCTAAGGCACCCGACGTGACACGGATGCTCGATCGACTCGAATCGAACGACTGGATTCGCCGTGAGCGATCAACGACCGACCGTCGCACTGTGATGGTATCCATCACCAAACACGGTCGAAAGCTACTCGACAAGATCTCTGGCCCGCTTGCCGAGTGCCATCAAGAACAGCTTGGACATCTCTCTCCGGGTGAGCTTGAAACGCTGGTACAGTTGCTTCGAAAGGCAAGAGTTCCGCACGAAGCCGAAGGCAGTCCTTGGACTTAGACGCATACTGACAATCACTCGAATAGGTGCAAATCATGGTTACGATGAACGATCAAGTCGATGTTTTGGTGATCGGCGGCGGCCCGTCAGGAGCCGCATCAGCGACGCTGCTTGCCCAACGCGGCTTCAAGGTTTCGCTATTTGAGCGCGATCGATTTCCGCGGTTCCACATCGGGGAATCGATGATCCCATTTACCTACCCAGTTCTCGAACGATTGGGGATGGTGGAAAAGTTAAAAGCCAGTCACTTCACCAAGAAATACGGTGTCCAATTCATCAACGAGCAAGGCAAGCTCTCTGAACCGTTTCGCTTCAGCGATTATGACGATCATCCCCGCTCGCAGACTTGGCAGGTCGAAAGGAGCGAGTTCGACCTCATGATGTTGAACAATGCGAGAGACAATGGTGCCGATGTATACGAAGAAACACGCATTCTCAATGTGATATTTGAAGGAACCCGAGCGGTGGGTGCGAGAATCAAAACCAAACTCGGCGAGGAGCGCGAGGTCCGAGCGAAGGTTGTGATCGACGCCAGTGGTCAATCATCCGTATTGCTTGATCGACTTGGCTTGCGTGAATGGGATCCCGTTCTCAAAAAGGCAGCCATTTGGACCTATTGGAAAGGTGCAAAACGAGAGCCAGGAATCGATGCTGGCGGTACGATCGTCATCCAAACGAAGGAAAAGAAGGGTTGGTTTTGGTACATCCCGTTGCACGATGATGTGGTTAGCGTCGGCGTCGTCGCCGGTTTTGATTATTTGTTCCAAAACCGCGCATCGAAAGACTTGGAAACGGTTTTTCTCGAGGAAGTCGATCGCTGCCCTGGACTGAAGCCACGCCTTGAAGGCGCGACGCGAGTCAAGGACTACAGCGCCCAAAAAGAGTACTCATACAAGTCGACTCAGGCGGCAGGGGACGGCTGGGTGTTGGTGGGCGATGCGTTTGGGTTCCTCGACCCCCTTTATTCGTCTGGTTTGCTGCTTGCCCTCACATCGGCGGAGATGGCAGCCGACGCCATCGGTGACGCACTGGACGCGAACGATCCTAGCGAAGCTCGACTGCGGCGTTGGGAACCAAAGCACAACCAAGCTCTCGAACGCATGCGGAATTTGGTTTGCGCATTTTACGACGGACTCAATTTCGGCAAATTGGTCCGAAAGCATCCAGAGAAGAAGCATTTGATTACTGACATTTTGATCGGCAACTTGTTCAACGATGAAGTCGACGATTTGTGGCCATTGATTGAAGAGTTGAAGGCCGAAGAGCTTGCCATGGCCGGTTAGAATGACGGTGGAGCATGCAATCGCCTCATCTGCGGATTCCGTCGAATGATCGAATCGCGTTTCGCCTACGCAATCATGATGGTCGTCGCTACGTTGGTTGCCGCTTGGTTTGTTTCGCGGCATCAACGTTCTTTGGCGATTTCGTCTGGTGATCGTTGGGCTATCCTCGCCAGTGCTTTCGTAGGTGCAACATTCGCTGCAAAACTTCCGTTCCTACTGTTCGGTCAATGGCAATACATTGGCTGGACCAGCTGGCTGGGCGACGGCAAAACACTTCTTTGGGGACTTGCAGGCGGCTACGCAGGCGTCGAAATCAGCAAATCGATGCTAGGAATTCGGACACGGACAGGAGACACGTTCGTGGTTGGCGTAGCGAGCGCGATCAGTCTTGGGCGAATCGGGTGCCTGCTTTTCGGTTGCTGTTACGGCAGCCCGACCGACTTGCCTTGGGGAATTGCTTTTGAAATGGCCGAAGATGGCGGCACCCTACTTCGACACCCAACTCAGATCTATGAGAGCATTTTTCATGCTGGTTTCGCAGTGGTCGCCTCAATCGGGATCAGCCGTCTCTGGATAAGCGGCAATTGGATGCCAGTGTACTTGCTCACCTACTGCTGTTATCGATTCGGCACCGAATGGATCCGACCCGAGCCGCGATTAGCGGCTGGATTTACGTTTTATCAATGGAGCGCAATCTTCATTGCGCTGGCCATGTCAGCAATCTTGATTCATCGGCGACGAGGCTCAGTTATTGTCTAGCTCTTTGCGTCGCTCGGCCTTTCGCGCTAAGAACTCAACGACCACCAGTTTCTGCTCAGCAAAGTCCCAAGCGTATTCCTGATAGTACGGAAGCATGGCCAATTGGATGCCGTCCGGTTCGCCCTTTCTAATGATTTCAGCCATGAACTGCTCATACTTTAATGGCTTCGGATCGTCGATGCTCTGCGCGTTTCGAATCTGAATCGCCTGATGAACCGCCATCGCCCCAAGTTTACCGACGGAGGTTCGATACGCTGCCGCGCTCTGCGTCAACGGATCAGCAACTTCGACCTTTGTAGATGCTAACGTCGCTCCCTCGGCCATGGCTTTCTCAAGATCTAAGACGTTCTGCGTCGTCTTATTGAGTGTCTCTCGTGGAGTTGCGTCTTCCGCCGTAACCCCTGAGTTCGCTTGATCGGTAGCGGCTGGAGGGCTGGCGGATTGCTGAAAACATCCAACCGACGAAAGCAGCAGAACCAATGAGAATGCGTTGACGAGTCTCCTCATGCTGAACCCTTTGCGGCGAGGGGGAATTTGTACTTACCGGGAAGCGCTACCGTCGATTCGACCACTTGGTCCCAATCATAAGTGGCGGGACCTAGCTTTTGCGGGCTCGTCGCGACCTGGTCATACGTTAGTTCCTGGCCACTGTAGCAGACTTCGCGCCCCAGAATCGACATCATGGTACTACGGCACATGTAGGTTCCGTTATTGATTCGTTCGCGTTCCCCGCGAATCGCTCTGAAAAGTTCGATATGCTCCTGCTCGTACATGCCGACTTTATCACCCGTAAACTTCCAAGGGTTTTGTCCCGTAATTTCATGGGCGATAAGCTTCGCGGTTCCATCGGTGCCGTAGACGTAGTCTTCAGTCTCATTGGCACAGCCTGCCATTTGCCGAGTGTAAGCATGAGTGCGCGATCCATCGGCCCATTCATACACAACTGCGAAATGGTCGTAGATGGAACCCTGCGTAAGGTCGCTTCGTAGCTGCCTGCCTCCCATACCGTAAGCCTTCACAGGTGGCTCATCGTTTCGAAGCCACATCGCTTTATCGAGGCTGTGAATGAATTGCTCGACGTAGTGATCACCGGATAACCAGGTGAAATAGTACCAATTGCGGCATTGGTATTGCATTTCGGTTTCGCCGGGCTGACGAGGCCGAATCCAAACCGGGGTTGCGAGGTAATTGGCTTGAGTGGAGATGAGTTTGCCAATCGCTCCATCGCGGACCTTTCCAACGGTTTCCACGACACCGGCATCGTAGCGCCAGCACAAACCGCTCACCAAGTTGAGTCCCTTCGAATCAGCCAGCATGCATGCGGCTTCAACTTGGCGAACACCGGAAGCATCCGTGGCAATCGGTTTCTCCGCAAAAATATGTTTGCCAGCGGCAACGGCATAATCAATATGGTCGGGCCGATAATGTGGCGGCGAGGCGAGTAGCACCACATCGATATCGCTGTCGATCACCTTTTTGTACGCATCGAAGCCAACAAAAGCGTGGTCATCGTCGACGAGAAACTGGCTAGGCTTTTGCGCCGACAGCCCTTCGCGGCAGGATTTCACAGAAGCCTCAAAAAGGTCACCGACTGCGACGACACGGACATCCTTTCCGGCATCCATCGCGTTGATCGCCGCACCGTTACCGCGACCACCACAACCGACGAGCCCCACTTTAATCGCGCCATCGCCAGCGACATGCACCTTAGGAACTTCCTGACTGCGAGATTGAGTCGACACAAAAGTTGTGGCTGCGACAGCTGTCGCAGCCGTCTTTAGGAACGCTCGGCGATCATCGCTGGTATCATTATTCGTCATAGTACAAAATCCGGTGGGACGTTTTGGGAAGGTTTTCTGCGACCTTAATCATCACTTGCGGATGCCGATGGCATACCATGTGACTTGCGGCGCACTCTTTTCGAATGCAACACTTTAACCGATGGATCGCCTTGACGTGAAATGGCCGACAAAATTATCGCTCGCCAGTACAAAGCAAGATTTGAGCGTCCCAGCACTGTCCGAAGGACAGACGAACCCCGATTCTCCGCGAAATACCGGCTTGAGCCCTGAATCGATCACCGCGCAAGTTGTCCGGGGAAAAATATCGCGGGCCGAAATCCTAGCTCGACAATCTCGCATTCATAAAGAAGTTCTTGAACTGAGCCGGTCGATGGACTCGCCCAATTTTTCTCGCTTCGATGCCGACGACTTGCGCCGTATGACGATGCTTTACGATCGAGAGTTTTTTGATTCACGACTTTTGACGCTGATCGGCCGAGAACGACTTCGCTTTGGACTATCCTCGCGAATGACCCGAGTTGCTGGAAAGCTAATTACCCACTTCCCCAATCGACGCAAACGCCTGGTGCCAAAGTTTCGGCCCGAAACATCCGATGGACGTCGTTTCGAAATGGTGCTTTCATCGACGCTACTCTTTCAAGCTTTCAATGACGTTGACCGCGTTGTGGAGGTGACCGGTCTGCGATGTCGCGATCGACTGGAAGCGATGCAACGTGTTTGTGAGCATGAACTAGTGCACTTGTTGGAGATGTTTTTGTGGAACGATAGCTCCTGCAGTGGTAACCGCTTTCAAGGAATCGCAGAAAGGTTATTTGGTCATACGGAACATCGCCATGACCTGATCACCCAAAGCGAACGTGCCGCAAGAAATTTCGACATACGAGTTGGCTCGATTGTCCGATTTGTTCATGACGGAAAGCCACTCACCGGATGGGTCAACCGTATCACTCGTCGTGCCACCGTACTTGTCAAAGACACCCGCGGAGAACGATTCAACGACGGCCAGCGATACTCGCGGTTTTATGTTCCACTTGAAAAACTTGAACTCGTCCAGTCGCGAGGTAGCGTCGGGGAATCAGGAAGTCGGGCTCTTTGGTTTTGAATTGGATTTTCCATTTACCAGCACAGTGAAGAATAAGCAAAGATGACGTTCAGTGACGAGGCAATTAGAAGCTCCCTTCCCAATGAGGAATCAACGCTTGATCCTACCCAGGTGCTCTTTCGTGCGCTCGGAAGATTGCCCGCACCTGGCGACAACGTAGCCATCGCCATTCGCCGGATTGAACCTGGTACCGTTGTTGCGATCGACAATCGTTCGTTTGTGATTGGCCACACCATCCTGGAAGGGCACCGCTTTGCAGTGATTCCTCTTTGCGCTGGCGATCCATTGCTCTCATGGGGCTTGCCCTTCGGTACGGCAATTACTGTTATCGCTCCCGGAGATTACGTCTGCAATCAATCGATGCTCGAGGCCCTTTCGATCCGTCAAATCGACGGCGCATCACTTCCCGAAAGCCCTAATTTCCGTGATCTCGCCGATGCGTTTTCATTTGATGAAAAGTCATTTTCGCCCGGACCACCGATCGACGCGGTGCCTCTACCATCCACGTTTGCCGGGTTTCGGCGACCTGGAAATCGCGGGGTGGGAACGCGCAACTTCATCGTGATCCTGGGAACCACTTCACGCACCGCAAGCTATGCAAGGCAACTCGCCGAAAGACTTCAAACCGCTGTCGCTGGCCAATCAACCATTGATGGCATTGTTGCCATCGCGCACACCGAAGGAGGCGGAACCAAGGAACCAAACAACTCGCAAGAAATCCTGAAGACGCTTGCTGGCTTCATCGTACATCCAAACGTCGGCGCGGTTTTAGCAGTTGACTTTGGGGTCGAGCCGATCACGAATGATCGTGTGAAGCAGTTCATGATCGATAACCAATATCCGCTCGCCGACGTTCCTCACCATTTCCTCACGCTCAACAAAGGAATGGCGACCGGTATGGATGAAGGCGAACGTATCGTGCAGGAGTGGATCGGTGTGGTGGGCTCGCAGGTGCGAACCAACGAGCCTTTGTCTGGATTGCGAATCGCCCTTCAATGTGGCGGGTCCGACGCGTTTTCTGGGATTTCCGGAAATCCACTCGCCGGAGCGATGGTCCACGAACTCATTCGCCATGGCGGAATCGGCGTCCTTACCGAAACCGATGAAGCCGTTGGCGCAGAGGCTTACATCTTAAGAAACGTTCGAAATGTCGATATCGCGAGGCAGTTCCTTGGCGTAATCGATCAATTTGAAGAATACCTGTCTTGGCACGGAGTATCATCGGAAAGCAACCCATCCGGCGGCAATAAACTTCGTGGCCTTTACAACATCGCTCTCAAGTCAGTGGGGGCCGTCCATAAAAAAGACCCCCGTACACGACTTGACCATGTGACCCAGTACGCCGAACCAATAGGTGAACCTGGGTTCTATTTCATGAACGGCCCCGGAAACGACCTCGAAGGAATCGCCGGTCAAGTAGCAGCCGGTTGTAACCTCATCTTATTTGTAACAGGAAATGGTTCGGTCACGAATTTTCCGTTTGTTCCCACTCTTAAGATCACCACAACATCGCGTCGGCATCGACTCCTTAGTCATGAAATGGATATCAATGCGGGACGCTACCTTGATGGAGAGTCATTTGAGTCGCTTACGCAAGAATCGTTTGAATTAGCCATTAAAACCGCATCCGGACGCAAGTCGAAAGGTGAACGTGCCGGTCACTCACAGGTTTCACTTTGGCGCAATTGGCCTCAAACGGATAGGTCGCAACTCCAAGTGCTTCAGTCGCGAACCGCACCTGACGGAGCACCCATTCCCTTGCTCGACTCGCTCGAAAAACTGCCCACTGAGTCGATATGCGAACTCATACGCACAGTGTCTGGATTCGCGACTGAACGTGTCGGATTGGTACTTCCCACAAGCCTGTGTTCGTCGCAAGTTGCTAGACTTGCTGCGGAACGATTAAACGAGAGACAGGTTGGCTTTCACATGGGGGTGTCACGGTTTGTTGTGCTTCCCCATACCGAAGGGTGTGGTTCATCTGGTGAGTCAATCTTTCGGTTGCTCCATCGTTCTTATCGAGGTTATCTCACTCACCCGAATGTCGCAGCTGCACTATTGTTAGAACATGGCTGCGAGAAGGTTCCGAACGACGTGATGCGTTATCAACTCGAAAAAGCGGGAGTGGATGGAGATCGATTTGGCTGGGCAAGCGTCCAGCTCGATGGCGGAATTGCGAACGCCATCGACAACATCGAAGCCTGGTTCACGGAGAAAATTGCATCGCTTCCGTTGCTTCCATTTACCGCGACGCACCTTGGTGCGTTGGCCGTGGGATTGATGACCGAAGGCGAAGTGAGTGAGACCACAGCGACAGCATTCGCGATGCTTACTCAAACGATTGTTTCCCAAGGTGGCTCGGTGCTGATTCCTGAAAGTGATTCGCTTCTGACAAATGACACTTTCCTTGCCAAAACGGTAGGACCACCTGCGGTTCATGCAACACTCGCGTACGGCCAGCCGTTCACTCAGTCCGGCTTTCACGTGGTGGGAAGCGAGACAGACCACTGGGTGGAGAACCTAACCGGACTAGGTGCCTGCGGCGCTCATTTGATGTTGACGGTCGTCAAGAAACACCCGAGGCAAGGCCATCCGCTCTTGGCGGTCATCCAAGTTGCGGAAGCGGCATCGCGCTGCGACATCAACGCGAGCGATGTCGATCTCATTCTCAGCGGCGACCTGGCGGACGACCTCGAGAATTTACAGAAGTGGGTAGTCGCTGCCGCGGAAAGAAAACGTGTTCCCGTATCCCACGCCACCGGTTTTGTTGACTTCCAATTCACTCGCGGTCTGTTGGGGGTCACATCCTAGAGGTCGGAACCTGCGATGCTGATAAACGGTATCGCATAGTATGATTGATCACGATCAGCACCGTCGCCTTGCCATGCACAACCGAGGCGGGTGTCACGTTGCTTTCGAGTCGTAACCGTGTGTCGGTCAACGGTCATTTCTTGCCGTTTTTCGTTTTACCACTACCTATCACCATTTTCCCATGCCAAGTGTTAACCGTCCCGCAACATTTTCCCTTGAAGGCCATACAGCTTTTATTACCGGCGGTACACAAGGTGTGGGTGCCGCAATCGCAGTTGCTGTCGCCCAAGCAGGTGGAGGCGTTGTGATTCATGGACTTCGGCATGACGATGCGGCCGAAAAGGTGCTCGTTGAGTGCCATGCAGCAGGTGCAAGGGCCACGTGCATCGCTACGGACTTGCTGGTCGAGGATGATGCCGCGTGGCAACGACTCGCCAAGACAGTCTTGCACAATTTCCCTGCGATCGATTTGTTGGTGAACAACGCAGGTACTTTTATCGACCTGCCGTATCTAGACATGACGGTAGAGCGGTATCGACGCACCATGCGACTCAACGTGGATGCGGGTTTTTTTCTCACTCAGGCATTCGCGAAGCATTGGGTAACCAATGGGGTTCGGGGTCGCGTCTTGTTTACCGGTTCGATCAATGGGGTTTTGGCAGAGCCAACCCACGTTGCATACGACGCGAGTAAAGGTGCAGTTGCCGCAATGGTTCGATCGCTGTGCGTATCGCTCGCGCCCCATGGCATTCGCGTTAATTCAATCGCCCCCGGACTGGTCCGAACTCCATTAACCAATGCAGTATTGTCGAGCGACGAGGATGCACTGCGCTGGATGCGATTGCACACGCCAAGCGGCATCGTCCCGGAAGCAGATGTATGCGGTGGAGCAGCCGTATTCTTATTAAGCGATGCGGCCGAGCACATTCATGGCCAAACACTGCTGATCGATGGTGGCATGAGCACCTGGCAACAACCGGACTTGCCAGATGCGCTGCGAGGGCAACTCGGTGATCGTTAGTTAGGCTCTAGTCCCGCAATTGGCATCGAGACTTTGTAAAGACCTGTTCGCGCGGTGACATACATGGTTTTTCGATCGATCCCACCGAAAGTCACATTCGCTGGATGTTCGGGAATCGCCACAACACCGATCGAGGCACCGTCAGGTGAAAAGATCTGTATGCCGATGTGCGTCGTGATATACAGATTACCCTCGGCATCGACGACCATTCCATCGCCACCGGTTTTCGACTGTCCTGCGGGTTGACGCAAGGTACAAAAGACGCGTTGATTCGCCAGCTTTCCTGGGCTTTCGACATCGTACGCTAACATTTGCGACTGCATGCTAGGAATGACATAGAGTGTCTTGGCGTCGGGTGAAAGTGCGATTCCATTGGGTGCAGCGATTGGTTCCGTAACTCGGCTGACGACGGCCTTACTTGAGATGTAGTAGACGGTTTGCACTCCTTGGGGAAGTGGATCGGGAGCACGATAGAGTGGATCGGTAAAATAGATCCCTCCTTCCTTATCGATGATCAAGTCGTTCGGTGCATTGAAACGCTTGCTCTCGAATGAGTCGGCGATGACTTTGGCCACACGCCCGGTTTCCAGATCGTACTGAACCACTGCTCCATCCATTTGACAACCCAGCAAACGCCCGTCCGCAGTGAAAATCATTCCGTTCGTGTGATTGGATTCTTTGGAAAATACCGCGATTGAACCATCGTTGGACAAACGATGAATGGTGTTTGCCGGTATGTCGCTAAAATAAATCGTTCCATCGGAGGCACTGGCCGGCCCCTCCGTGAATTCGAATCCATTCTTTACAAGCTCAACAGGGCCCAGTGGAGTGATCGTGTCTTGTGCATGAACGGTGCTCAGGGCAAACAACAGCGGCATTGCAGCCAGGCGTAAAAAGCCAGATCGAATGAGCATTGAAATCTCGGTCTCTTGAAGGGGAAACTAGAAGTTTGGGAGGCGGAACGCCTGTGGAGAAGTATAGCGTTAAGTCGCAGGTAAACGAAAAAAGCGTGCTCTTGTGAGAGCACGCTTTTTGGATTGACTATCAATCACGGCTGTGATGATTCCCGGCATCTGGTGCCGTGATCGGTAGGTCCCTTAGAACTCAATCGTTGTGCCAAGATCAACGCCTTGGGCCCAGAATCCCGAATTTCGGAAGCGGAAGGCTGGTGACTGAGTGACCGCAGCTAGGTTGGTCGTATCAAGGTCGATGTTACGATCGATGTGTTGCCCAGCAAGTGCGACATTGTTCCAGTAGATGAAACTGTAACCTACGGTAAACGTCACGTGGTCTCGGAAGCGATAACCGAGCTTAAGGTTGAGTTCGGGTGCGAAAGCGAATTGGTCCCGTTGAAACACACCACGATTTCCGTCTGCGACCAACAAACCCCGATTAAACGTTTGGAGAGGTGCTAGGTTGTTATCGGTCACAGTAGCACGGCCTTCCATCGCCATGGTTTGATTCATGTTGCCCAAGTGGACCTTGGTCAACGATCGAGCCACCCATCGACCACGACGCAGGATCGTTTCGGCTCCGAGTTGTCCACCATGGAATCGGTTTTTCGCTCGGAACGAATCGCTGAATGTCGTCACACCACCGTCTTCCTTATCGATCGACGTGCTGCGAATCGCAAGGTCGTCATCAATACCGAAGTAGGAGTAACCACCGATCAAGTCGGTGTGGTATTCGTTTCCGCTTCCAAGATTCATCCGGCCATAGGCTTCTGCGGCCACCAAGCTCAGCGAAGTTTGTCCGCTCACCGAACCTTGGAAGTCATCGACACCGCCCGCTTCGAAGGCAACGAAGACAGCGTCCTCGATTCCAATTCCGGAGTTAAAGAACGGGCGACCGATCGATTGTCCGGTACCATCGCCCGATAGGCTCAAGCTTTCATCGTCGTCAGTGAGACCCCAAAGACGACCTCCAATCCCGAAATTTCCGTTGCCGAAGTACTTGCCGAAGTCCAAACGCAATCCCGGTGCCAGATTGTTTCCGTACTGATCGCCGACAACCGTTGCGTTTGGGTTGCCAAGGAAGGGCAATTCACCTGCTGGCGCCAAGGCGACCAGCGGCGGTGTGGTACGGGTTTGCGAGAACCATAGCAGAGTCTCTGCTTGCAGCCACACATCGGGGCAGCGGTTCGACATCAAACGACTGAACCGACCTCTAGCGGCACAGCCACCATTGCATGAGCCATTGCAACTTCCGTCGCAATCCGAAGACATGGAATGGGACGCTCTGTTTTGGCGGAAGCCTACGGCCTGGTAAGGGTTGGCTGGTACGTAAGCTGCTTGCGGAGCGTACGGCGCTGGCGACCCGTTGTAGGAGGAAGCGGCTTGTACTGAACTGCGTGGCGCCATCGCCTCATCGCCGGCATGCAGGGATGCTGACGCCTGGACGATACTGGCATCCTCGTTATCCGACTGTTCGGTGATGGGGTACTCGGATGGAGCTGCCTCCTCACCGTAGTAATCAGCTTCGGAGTCGCCGACGTAGGAGGATGCGATTTGATCGGCGGAAAATGCGACTGAGGTTGACAGCAAAGCCGCCGTCATCGTCAACCCACGCAAGTACAGTTTCATCATTGGTTCTCGAAGGTCCGGGAATACTACTACGACCTGGAAAAGAGGATCGACAGAATCGACCGTTGCATTCAGAACCTTCGGATCAGCAGTGAAACACGACCCAGAATACGCATCTTCCGGTTTTTCGATCGATTTTTAGCGGTCTCGTCGGCGGATAGATTCGCTAAAATGAGCCGAACTGGTTATTAGACTCAAAGTCCTAGGCATTATGACGACCGCTTCCAACTTCCCCTCACGATCGACCGAGCCGAATCCAGCGTTGCAACCCAACGAGCTTCCGGTTTCTGGTGACGCTTTGGGTGAGAATTCGCTAAGTACTCTTCTTTCTGAAGTTAACGAAGCAAACGATGACGGCGACTCTGCGGCTCTCACGCCTTCGCCAACAGCGCCCACACCCGCGTCCAAGCAATCATCGGGCTTCCGATTCGGGCTTAGCGGATTTTCTTTTCGTATGGTGCGGTGGCGTAAGCTGCTCCATCAAATCAACGCGATCGAGCCCATACTGATGTCGGAGGAGGAATCGAATTTACGAAAACGAAGCCTCGCGATTCGCTATCGGGCCATGGCAGGCGAGAAACTTGCATCGATTCTTCCTGAAGCTTACGCGTTGGTGAGAGAAGCTGGACGCCGTGCATTGGCGATGCGTCATTACGACGTTCAAATGATTGGCGGCATCGCACTTTTCGAAGGTTACATCGCGGAGATGCAAACCGGTGAGGGTAAGACGCTGACCGCAACGCTACCTCTTTATCTCCATTCGCTGGTCGGTAAGGGTGCACACCTTGCGACCGTCAATGATTACCTCGCCAAACGTGATGCGGAGTGGATGCGACCGCTTTTTGATTTGCTGGGCATATCGGTCGGCGTGATTCAGACACCCGACGACCAAACGGCGAGGCGAACCGCCTATGCAGCAGCAGTGACCTACGGAACGGCGAAGGAATTTGGGTTTGATTTTCTTCGCGATCGCTTGCTGATGCGTGCTCAGAATCGATTGCAAACGGAGATGCTCGGAGACGGTGGTGGCGGTGGCTTCAGTCAAACAGGTGATGCTGTCGTGATGCGGGGAATGCATTTCTGTCTCGTCGATGAAGCCGACAGCATCTTGATCGACGAGGCCCGCACGCCGCTCATCATTGGTTCCATTGAAGACAACGTACGCGACCAAATCGTCCAAACCTATCGCTGGGCTGCCGAAATCGCGCCGCAATTTAAGGCGGAGGAACACTATTACATCGATAATGAAACGAAGCGATTTGAACTGACAGCCCGTGGCCGTCAAAAAGTCCGCTCGCTTCCCAAGCAAGACCTTGTTCGCACCATGGGATTGGTAGACCTCTACGAATTCACCGAGCGAGCCATCAAGGTTTACGAGGAATTTACGCTCAACCGTCAGTACGTAGTGCGCCCTAGCGAAAAGGGTGGCGACGAAATCGTAATCGTCGATGAGTTCACTGGACGCCTTGCGGAAGGTCGAAAATGGCGTGATGGGATCCACCAAGCCATCGAGGCAAAAGAGCAGATAGAGATCAGCGTTCCCACCGGTCAGGCCGCTCGTATCACCATCCAGGATTTGTTCCTTCGTTATGAACGGCTGGCGGGGATGACTGGAACCGCAGCAACCAGCGCCGGTGAGCTAAAACGAATCTACCGCACCCCGGTGCTTCGTGTTCCTACTAATCGTCCCCCACGCCGTGAACAACTTGCTGACCGAGTGTTCGGCAGTGCGCTAAAGAAGTACGAGGCGATCGTTGAGGAGGTCGTATCATTGCATTCATCGGGTCGGCCCGTACTGATCGGCACTCGATCGATCGACAAGAGTGAGGTCTTATCTCGGTTGCTGGAACATGCCGGTATCCCTCATGAAGTTCTGAATGCCAATAAGGTGGCCGAAGAAGCCGAAATCGTCGCGCGGGCTGGTGAGAGATGCAAAGTCACGGTCGCGACCAACATGGCAGGCCGAGGAACCGACGTGAAATTAAAACCGGAGATCGAAAAGCTGGGAGGAATGCATGTCATTTGCACCGAAATGCATGACGCGGCTCGAATCGACCGTCAATTGATCGGGCGCTGTGGCCGCCAAGGCGACAAAGGCTCCTATCGCCAATATCTTTCGCTTGACGATGACATTCTTAAAAACGGTCTAGGCCCGGAAAAGAGCGAAGCATTGAAGAAATTGGGGGCGTCCATCGTCGGACAGGCCTCCCCTGCAAATGTGGATCGTTACGCCTCGTTGTTCCGAAAGGCTCAGCGCCGCGTGGAACGAAAGCACTTCCGTGATCGCATGGTACTGCTTCACCATGAAAAAGAGCGGAAAAAGATGCAGCGCGAAATCGGCCAAGACCCGTATCTCGACACGCCCGATTGATCGTTTTTCAACCCATGTGGCTGCGAAATCGCGACTGCTGGCCGGTTGCCTCGACGACGCATGTTCGGTTATCGTCGGGCAGACAACCAGCTCGACATGGCGATAAAAAATGCTTCGCGTAGGCGCCGTTTCCTATTTAAATTCTCGACCGCTCATCCATGGGCTGCGAGAGCGGTTGCGCGGGATCGCGGACTTGTCGCTCAATTTGCCGAGCCGTTTAGCGGACGACCTCTCCTCCGGCAGACTGGACGTGGCACTCGTCCCCTCGATCGAATTTTTTCGAGGTATTCCACGGGGCTACCGAGTCGTGTCGGATGCGGCGATAGCCTGTCGCGGCCCGGTTTGGAGCGTGCGTCTTTTAAGTCGTGTGCCGATTTCGCAGATCAAGCGATTGGCTCTCGACGAAGGGAGCCGTACCAGCGCGACGATGGTGCGAATTCTGCTATCGGAGTTGCACGGAATCCACCCCGTTGCCGTGACACTGACGATGGAACAAGATCCGACTTCCGCTGACGTCGATGCGGTGCTTCTGATCGGTGATCGTGCCATGCATCCTCAACTGGATTTGTACGACGAGATCTGGGATTTGGGTGAGAAGTGGTGTCAGTGGACGGGCTTGCCCTTTGTTTTCGCGATGTGGGTTGCAAGAGAGAATCTCGCATCGCGATTGCCTGTTGAAACCGCTTCGTTGATAAACGCATTACAACAGTCTCGCGATGCGGGGACAGCATCCTTTGCAGAAATCGCTCGCAAAGAAGCTGGACCGCATGGTTTGACGATCGACGATCTCAGTCGATACTTTGAAGAGAACCTGTATTTTGAACTCGGACCACGCGAGTTAGATGGGTTAGAACTGTTTCGCCAAAAGGCTTCACGTCTTGGGCTGCTCGATCCTCTACCGGCAGTAACAAAGCCAACATCTGCTCTCGCAACACCGCGATCATTCCCCACACCATAACCTGAACTGATGATTAATTCTCTACTCGATAAGGCGGTCAGCGGTGTTCGATTATCGTGCGATGATGCGCTCACGCTACTACGTTCGAATGACCTTGCCGCGATCGGTGCTGCCGCAGATGCGGTCACCCGGCGTCTGCACCCGGAGCCGTATCGCACCTACAACGTCGATCGCAACATCAACTACACCAATATCTGTACGGCCGTCTGTAATTTTTGCGCCTTCTATCGCGGCCCGAAAAGCGATGAGGGTTACGTTTTGCCGCGAGAAGTGTTGCTTGCGAAGGTGCGAGAAACCGTAGAACTTGGTGGCAACCAGATTTTGCTTCAGGGTGGACTCCATCCCAAGTTTACGCTTGATTGGTACGAAGAGATGCTCCGCGATATCAAGCGAGAGTGTCCAACCATCAATATCCACGGCTTCAGTCCGCCTGAGCTCCACCATTTTACTAAAGTCAATAAGATGCCGCTTCGAGAAGTACTCGAACGGCTACGCAGCGCGGGACTTGGGTCCATCCCTGGCGGCGGTGCCGAAATCTTAGTCGATCGGGTTCGCCAAGTATTGACTCGTGGAAAAGTGATGTCAGACGATTGGTTGGAAGTGATGCGTGTCTGGCATCAGATGGGTGGCATCAGTACGGCGACGATGATGTTTGGACATGTCGAAACGCTTGAAGAGCGAGTCGAGCATTTGAAACGCATTCGTGACTTGCAAGACGAGACAGGTGGCTTCACCGCGTTCATCTGCTGGACTTTCCAGCCCGAACATACTGAGATGGCGTACACCCTCCCGACCGGCTCGTTTGAATACCTCAAAACTCAGGCAGTTTCTCGTTTGTTTCTTGATAACGTTCCCAGCATTCAAAGTAGTTGGGTGACGCAGGGGTTGAAGATTGGTCAACTGGCGATGCTGTTCGGTGCCAACGATATGGGCAGCCTGATGATTGAAGAGAACGTGGTTGCTGAAGCGGGAACAGTCCACTTTCTGACCCTTCGACAAATTCGCGACGCGATCGAAGAGTTGGGCTTCATTCCACGTCAGCGCGATGTCTGGTACCGCCTGGTGGATGAGGATTTGGAACGCCGAGCAATCGAGGCCAATGACCGGCGTGATTTGGTGCAACTGGTCGCAGTCTGATTTTCCTGGTGAGGAATTTTTAAGATTTCTTTTCGTGCGTTGACCAGACGTGTCACAGGACACGCTGAAGATGGTTCTCGTTGGGTGATCAAGGTCGAATCGACCGCAATTCACCCGTGGTCAAGAACGAGCCTCTTCCATCGAAAGTTTGGTCATGTTCACTCAATTGTCACTTTTCGATCTGCCTTACCAATTCGATTCGGTTGCCTCTTCCTCAGCAATCCATTCGGTTAGCCCCCCATCCCAGGCAGGTGTCGTCGCAATGTCGACTCGGCAGGGCACTACCGCTGCGGAACCGGCAATGCGTTTAGAGACAACGCGTTCAGAGGCAATGCCGATGGACATCCGCTCCCAACGCAGCGGCTCGGTTCAGCCAATGGGTGAGCTGGCGAGGCTCGTCTTGGCGAGATACGACCTCATGGCCCGCCGACGCGAAGCATTGGCTCGACGACGCGCGGAGAACCCAAGAAAGTCGATCCGAGTCCTCAGCCCTCGCTAAGAAGGCCTGTACCGGTGGGACTCCATTTCAAGTACTTGTGGGGCTCTTCGTTTCAAAAGACCGCGAGGTGGGCTCGCTGGGCTCTTCGGTTGGCTTCACGCTCTGCTTTGTGGCCGGACTTCCAGGCGATTTCTCGGCGGCGGCCTTCGAACGGGCGGAACGACGGAGCATCCGCCCAGTGGTGATCGCTCCCAAGAGGAAACCGAGCGCCACGGAAACGAACAAAAGCACGTATTTCGGAAGAGCTGCTTCAAAAGCGAAAAGCTTCACTGTTGCGGTTTCTGAGTTTTGATACATCGCTGCCATCAAAAGGACGACGCCAAAAAGCAAAGTTAACCAACGGATTTTTTGCATCACGGCCGATAACTCCATTGAATAGTGAACAGGATGCCAGTACTTTATGGATAACGGCTTTGCTAGCAAAGCGAGATCCTCAGTGGTGGTGTCGGCCAATATAGAAGGTTTTGGCTGGGTGCGCCGGTGCACCGATCACGGCTAGCGGTTGGCCGCAGCGATAACGAATGAAAATGTGCTCATGATGACACAACAAATGCTGTTATTTCCGCTCGATTTGCCCACCGCGCCGGCCGCGGTGTCGAGGCCAGTCGTCTCCACTTCAGTGGCCGGCAAAGCGGTGGCCAGCAAGACGGTGGCCGGCCAGGCGGTGGCCGGCAAAGCGGTGGTTGCTCAGACCACTGCCAACCGCGTGAAGTCACCAAACGCCGTTCCGCCGTTGCCGTCCAGTGGTCCTGTTTCTTCGGACAATGGTTCGTCAAAGCCCAACCTAGATCAGTTGCGTGCTCGGATACAACGGATCCAATCGCCCGGTCGCCAGAGCGACGGCGACGCTCTGGCCTGTTTTTCGACCGGAGGTTCGGTTCTCAATGCGATGCTACCTCACGGCGGTTTGCGGCGCGGCACGATCGTTCAGTGGGTAGGGGGAACTGGCGCGGCGACACTCGCCACGATCGCAGCGTCAGAAATCGCAAGGTCTAGCATCTCTGGTGGCAAGCCGATCGTCATTTTTGATTGGTCTAATTCCCCTCGTCGCTTCGCCTCAAGCCGCTCAATCTCATCGGGCGAGATGTCGCCGTTTGCCACTAACACATTTTATCCACCCGCGGCCATCGCACTGGGCATTCCTGCGAACCGGATGGTTATCGTCACCAAGAAAGAGCACCACACTCATTCCGACATGGTTTGGGCCATCGACCAAACTCTTCGTTGTGACGCCATCGCGGCGGTCTGGGTAGAAATCGGTTCCTGGTTGGATGATCGTGACGCGCGGCGTCTCCAGTTGGCAGCCGAATCAAGTGGTACGGTAGGCCTGTTCATTCGCCCTGCAGAAGTCAGGGGGCGTCCCAGCTTTGCGGACGTCAATTGGTTTGTGTCCCCCGATAAACAATTGGCCAAAAGCTCAAGCAGGAACGCTCCTCTTTCAACCGTACCAGGAAGGTCCCTGAGTTCCTCCAACCGAAGACTACGAGTGGAGGTCGATCGCTGCCGTGGTGGCATTGAAGGCTCTGCTACTGTTATTGAAATCGACTCAGGAGTTGGTCGCGCGGAGCATGCTGCCATTAGCGGTGAGTCAGAACAGGCTGGCGTCCCACAGCAAGTGACCGAACGCATCATTGCCGTTGCGGATTCAATCGTGACCTCTTTGCCAAGGAAACATCATGCAGCGGCGCTGGCTGGCGATTTGGCTCGTCGATTGGCCGATCCAACGATTGCAAAACGCAGTTCGATTGAGCGAAACAAACGAGACTCAAGAAGAGCCAGCTGAGCTTTCGTCATCGCCGGTACTCCTGTGGCGTGATGATTCGCGGCGTGGCCGGATCGTGATTGCGGCATGCCACCGTTGCCGCAAGATCGGCATCAAATTGCATCAACCGTTACATGAAGCGACGGACCTGTTGCTACGCGAATCGAGAAACCATGCAAAGGTCTCACACCATGAGATCGGTACGCCTAACATTTTCCGTCATGACCCGGTTGCGGATGACGCCGCGATTCAGCGAGTGGCGTCATTGTTGCAACAGACCGTCAGCCCCCTGGTTGCGATCGAACCGGTCCCTGCTTTTGCTGGCTTAGCTTCGGCGCAGGCGCAGACTCTGTTGCTCGACGTGACGGGGATTGGTGACTGGTTTGGTGATGAGGGCGATGTGTTGACCGAAGCTCATCGCGTCTTGGCTCAACTTGGCTTACATGTCCGGCTAGCGATTGCTGACACCTCCGCAGCCGCTTGGGCCATTGTGCGATTCAGTTCACGATTGAGCTTGTCTCTTTCTGCTGACATACCATCGCCAACCGAAGGTGGTGTCGACAGCCAAGGTGAAATCGTTCCACCTGGCAAAGCCCTTGCCGTCACGGGTCGGTTACCAGTACGGGCCTTGCGATTGGACGATCCGACGGCCCATCAACTGGATCGATTGGGGCTTCGGTGCATTGCGGATGTTCTTGCTTTGCCGCGTCATGGTTTGGCGTCACGGCTGGGCAGTGATTTGTTGCGCCGGATCGACGAATTGTCAGGAACCGTTCCTCAAACACTGGTTATGCATCATCCAGTGGTTGAGGACGTCGCGATTTGTGAACTGGAGTACCCTACATCGGATCGAGCGATTTTAGAGCACCGGTTGCAAATTCTAGTAGAGCAAGTCTCGGCTCGCCTAACAGCACGGCGACGCGGTGCCTTACGATTGGCCTGCCAGTTCGCCATGACCGGGCATACAACCGAAACATTTGAGATTGGTTTGTTCATGCCAACGGCAGATACCAAGCATCTGATGCGGTTGATCAGCAATGCAATCGACCAACGACAATTGCCTGGCTCGGTAGAACGAGTAACACTTTCGGTTACGCTTGGTGGCTTGCTTCAGCAATATCAACCCACCCTTTTTGATGATGATTCGATCTCACAAGTTGCAACTCGCCAGTCATTGGCGAGGATGATCGAAACACTTGCGGGACGACTAGGACGCAATGCCGTCGTGGGGATCGAATCGAATCACAACCCGTTGCCGGAGAAGGCGTTTAAGCCACGTCCCCTCGCCGGTGAAACTCGCTCAACGCTCTTATTGGGAAGACCTCAGCCACCTCGCCGTTCATCGCGTCACTCAAACCAACAAAGTGATCCCAAACGCCCTGGTCGCTTTCCTTCTGACGACCAAAGAGATGCCATACCCCATGAAGCTTCAATCAAATCCCCGCGTCAATCCATTCTCCCTTCCGCAGTCGGCCCTACATCGAATGATCCACTGCGACGGCCGCTGAGACTACTCGCCACACCGGAGGCAATCGAAGTGATTGAACTGGCACCCAACGGATCACCAAGCAGGATTCGGATGGCCGGCCGTGTCCACATCGTCGCCCGAACTTGGGGCCCCGAGCGGATCGAGACAGGCTGGTGGGATGGCCCGCAAATACGGCGAGACTACTACCGTATCGAATTGGAAGCAGGTCCGTGGTGGTGGGTGTTTCATGAAGTCGGCCGTCCGTTACCAACCTCTTGGAAACTGCATGGCCATTTCATCTAACCGACTATGCACTCGTACGTACCATAGCCATCCTGCCATCATCGCAATCGAATGCCCTCAGCATTGAACGACCGACGTTAGCAAGCAGCCCATTCCTCAGGTCGAGCTCCCCAGCTCTCCGTTGGCTAAAACCGTGCACTCAATCCCAAATCACCTAACGATGGGGATCGCTAGGCACGCAGTCGAGAATAAGCACGGTCTCAACAGACTTTACCACGGAACAACCGGTTGCACGCCGACTTAAAGAATCATCACTGGTTCTTCTGGGTACTGCGACAGGGTGTCTTTTGGACGCGGCGGGACGTTGATCCCGGCTTGCGTCAAAATCTCATCGATCGCCTCTTGACCGTGGCTAACGATGAATTCGCGAGTTTCGCCCTTGTATTGGGCTCCACTTGCCGAGGGACCGATAGGGCCGTCATACCCAAGTGCCTTCAACTTCTTGACAAAGGCAACATGATTGAGTGGTCCGATAATTTCGGGCAGCACTCGATCCGTTGTCGTCGCTTCAGCAACAATCACACCTTCGAGTACCGATGCCACTCGAACCGTCACGATCTTCTTCGCATTGATTTCATTCAATTGCTCGATCGTGCTTCCGCTGACAAGCCAATCCCAAGAATCGATGATGTAACCAGCGTTTTCCGCAGGAATCGATTTCACCATGGCGATCAACCCTTCAGCATTGCGAACGAAGGGAAACTGCTTGTCCGCTTCAAGCTCTTTCCCTGCACGGAATCCGATACCGACACGAAGCTTTCGTGGCGCAAGGATTTCTGCAACCTGGGTCAAGCGGTTTTTCGTCAGGTCAAAGAATTCAGGATATGACATCCGATTTGTGCCCGCCGGAAGCATCACCAACCCGTGCTTCACCTTCCACTGCGAAGCCAAGTCGGCGACCGGATGCAAGTTGGCAAGCTGCGCCTTGAACGCTTCATCGTCAGCATCAAGATCAATCTCCAGTCGGAAACTACCGATCGAAAGATCCGTCGCCTTGAGGTACTTGAATGCCTCCGTAGGCGTGCTGCGAGCCGCACGGCGCCGCATTTCGGACATATCGATGTCCATTCCACGGAACCCATAGGTGAGGGCCAGCTCAATCAATTCGCTCTGGCGGCCAGTAATTCCAAGTGCGGTTGGCGAGAAATTTTTGTACATGCTAAGCACAACTCAAAGTGCGCTGGGTGTCGATAGAATCGACTTTGGACCAGCTAGAAAACGGTTAGAGGAACTTAATCCATCGAGATGGGGAGCAGAGTATCGCAGATAGGAGGCCAATTGGCCAAGGGGAGAAAAAAGTTCCGTTTCCTGCACCCTGCAGTCTCGAGTTTGAATCCACCCAGAAAATTCGCTCCATCGGCGCGCGATTCGTCTCACTGAGTTGGGTCGAGCATCAGCTTTGACGGCGGTGAACCCGTCCCCAGCGGAGCATCAAACTTCGCCGAAAACCTGCCCGCTTCTCCAATGGGTGGCACCGGAATAGTCATGCCATGCAAAGCGATGCAGGCGAACCAAATCAGGCTTCCGGGTCCGGGAAACATATCCAACACGGTGTCCTCAAGGAGGAAGCTGAGCAAGAGGTACATGCAGAATGCACGGATCGCGAAATGTGGGCTATCTAAAACGTCCCAGCACAACTTGATGAAGAAGCCCACCATGATGAAGCCCGCCAGCACCCCACCGCCCATAGCCGCGTTCAAAAAGGCGTTATGCGTCGATTGCCCAAAGTCCGGTAATAGCTTGGGGGCACTACTCAAACCATATCCAAGGAGTGGACGTTGAGCGATGATCGCGATCGCCTCGGACCAGATCTCCACACGCCCTGTCACCGTAACGATTTCACTTTTGTCACCGCTTTTCGCAATCCGCCCGACCAATTGATCCACCAATCGCTGATCACGACCCGTTGCAAAAAGAACGAAACATCCCGCCAGGCCTGATAGAAAAACCAAAAGCATTACGGCGATGCCGGGTCGAGTCACCACTTTATCGATGAACAGCATCACGACGGCGGCAGTTCCGGCAGCGATTGCGGTCCGACTTTTCGCCAAAGTCGCGTCCCAGCAGAAAAGTACAAGAAACGGGATGCATATCCACCAAGGAATTTCACGTGTTCTCCAGAGAAACAGCACCAATATGCAAACGATGCTTAATGCCCGGGCAGTGCTATTGGGATGCCCCACGCCACCAAGACGATCGACCGTTTCTCTCGCGGAAATCGCCTCCGAAAAAACGCCGACTTCCGGAATAAAGTAAAACAGAAAAGTGGCCATGATCGCTGTGAACGCGATGCCCGTCGTCAAAGCCAAGCCGAACACCCGAAATCCCAACACGTGAATCGCGGTCACGACAAAGACAAAAAACGTATAGTTGATCAAAGAAATCGGAATCGACTCCATCGCCACACCACTGCTCGCACCCAACATCGTGAGCACAATCAAGGCTGCGAAAAAGAGTCCCGAAACGGAACCAAGGACTGCGCGAACGGCCGCAAATGTGAAAAAACCCCAGGTACCTCCGAGAAAGCAAATTGCCGCCAATGCCAACTTCACGACGACAATACCGTCCATTCCGTCGGACGTCTTTCCGTGATAGATACCAAAGTCATATGGCGCGAAAAAAGCCTGCAACGCGACCAAAGTAAAAAAAAACGCTGCGGGGAGCCGAGTGGACGTATCCTGCAAGAGCCTGACAAAACTATTCATGCTTATCGGACGCCAGCAAACAACATGGTTTCAGGGAGACCAACGACTGCCTCATCACATTTGCCGACAAATGGGAAACCAATGCAGCAGCTAAGGGTTGCCGCAAACTGATCTACGCTCACCAACCGAACAAATCGCTAAACCCCAGTGGCCAAACGCGAGCCTTCCAGACTAATCAGAACCCCTTGTCGACGTAAGATGTTTACCAGCGGTTCATAGCGATTAACCCTACCATTCTGCGATCTGCTTACCGTCAGCGACTATCAAACTTCGCATTTTCCCATCTTGCCCACCGTATGCAGCCCGGAGGCCGTCGCTAGAGACCGCGATGGTGTAGACGTAACCACTCGCGGCGGGAAAGTTACGGATCAAACCGGCGTCAGCCGAGTTGTGAAGCCTCACCTGACCATCAGCACTACTGCTGAGAATCTGACCGGATCGTTCCACGAATCGAATCGAAGTAACTTCTTTACCAAAACCACCGATGGATATTCTTTGCGTTCCATCGCGCATGTTCCAAATTTTTACTGCGTTGTCGGCACCAGCGGTCGCCAACGTCAACCCGTCGTCCTGCCAATCGACGCCAAGCACATGGTGAGTGTGCCCCTCTAACGTCGCCAGCAACTGCCTGCTGCCCGCATCCCATAACCGAGCGGTCTTGTCGGCGCTGCCCGTTGCCAAGCGTCGACCGTCCGGTGAAAACCGAACGCTGGTGATGCAATCACTGTGTATATCACCAAAATCGTGTGTGAGCGTCCCCGCTTCGATGTCAAATAACTTTAAATCGCCCGAGCGGCTGGGCTGTCCACCGCCCACGGCCAATTGTTTTCCGTCAGGGCTAAACGTCAACGCTAAAGCCCGATCGACAATCGGCGAATTGGAATCGCCGCCGATCGTTCGTGCTAAGTTCCAAAAGGGTCTCAACGACACCGCCTGTACCGACCCATCGGTCACGCCGAGGCAGGTAACTTGGGCGAGCGTCACTAGCATCCGAATGGGTGACTCGGTGGGCGGTATCATTACCTGCCGCCAACGACCCTCAGGCTCGTAGACAGAGAGTTGATCATTGCCTGCCGCGATCAGTAATGTTGTTTGCCCAGGGACAAATGACAATGCGGTGGGCACGGTAGCGTTCTTGGCCTGCTCCTGTACTTTGACCGCGTCCAGTTGGGCGGTGAGAGCCTGAGTAAACTCTCCCTCGCGGCCAATTTCTTGATTCTTTGTCTCGATTGCTAACCGGGCTCTCGTTTGAGAATCTTGCGCCGCTAAGAATGCCTGTTCTCGCTTTGCAACTACGTCGCTCGCTGCCTTTTCGGCAGCCGTCGCCTCTTCTTGTTTCTTTTTGTTCGCTTCCAGCTCAACGGATAACGCCTCCATCCGTTTTGTAATCGCTTCTATCTCCGCCTTGGCCTCGGCAATACCTTTCTCGGTCCCTGCGACCACTTCAGCCGCGGCCAAGGTGGCCTTCTTCTTTTCTTCCAACTCCAACACCGCCTTGTCTTTTTCCGCCATCACCTTCGCAACGGCCTGATCTTCGACTTCGGCTGCCTTGGTCAACTCCGGGATTTGCTTTGCAAGACCATCGACTTGAGCTACTTGCCTTTCAACATCGCGCTGACGACTTGCAATCAATCTCGAAAGAGTGGGCGAGCCTTGCAAACTCTTGAGTACGGTACCGTTGTCAGTTTGTACCAACCGAGTGATTCCATCCGCACAGGCGACGGCGACTCGCGATCGATCGCTTGAACATGCCAGTGCGCGAACCGGTTGCCCAAGCGGCCACTGCTTCGAAATGGTCTTATCTGCGATGGTCACCAAACCCACGGTACCGTTTTCGGTACCCATCAAAAATTGCAGGGTGTCGTCGCCCCATGGAACAATCTGTTGCACTGCTTGATCGACAACGAGTGGTTCTGGTAAAGCAGGCGAGCGCACCACACCGCTTGCGGTCAGTACGATCAATGTCTCGCCAACCATCAACACCGAGCGTATCGGCTCGCCGACGATGTATGGATCAAACTTTGCTTCGACCCCTGGCGCTCCCAGCGTGATCACTTGGTGCTCGTTCGTCGCATAGGCGACCAGTGTACCGGTTGCATTCACAGCAAGCGAAACAACTTCTTTCCCATCTGTCGCCACTTGCAACCGACGCTCCTGAGGATCCGTCGACCAAAGCTCAATGAATTGGCTCGCTGTGGCCTTGGCAATCCATTTACCATCCGGAGACGAAGCCATCCAACGCGGTCGATCTTGCAGCAATGGAATCGTCGCCGAATCAATCGCCTCGCTTCTTTTCCAAAGATTGACTTCGCGATATCCGCCGCTCGCTAACCATTGACCATCAGGACTGAAAGCGATCGACTGGACAAGGTCGGCGTGAGCAGCCTTACCATCACGAACGAGCTCAAGGCTCGCCCGAGTCTGTCCATCCGCTGCGATTTCACTGACATACAAACGGTTCCCACGACTAAACGCCAACTCACTGTCGTCCGTTGACATCGCCATCGCGTAGACGGGTTGAAGCGACTCAGGGATCGCCTCCCATTGAATGGTCTCACTCGACATGTCGACAGGTGACACGATTGCTCCTTGATCGATCCATTGCCGAACCAGTTCCACTTGATGATCGGCAAGCCTTGTTGCACCTACCTTATTGTCGATCGGCGGCATGGACGTATCATCAGTAGCAGTGATCCTGGCGATGATTTCACTTGTTTTCGAATCCCCGGCAACAACCGGCGGGCCGCCATCTCCACCCTTCATGATGGCTTCGTGGCTCTCCAGAATCAGCCCGCCTTCGGCTTGTCCTGCGCGATGGCACGCCACACAATTCTGCTTAATGAGGGGCCAAATCTGTTTCCCAAAATCCGGCTTGGGCGGCTCTTCGGTTTTTGCCGAAGAAGCAAGTATCAGGGAGCCCAAAAACACGATACGAAAGGGAGCCGAAAACGTCTTGGTGAATTGCATGGTGTACCAATTTCCCAGTGAGGACACGCGGCGTGACAACGCGATTTTCAGTCGGTGCTCAAAATTCATTCGGTGATAACTAAAGTGATATGGTTTGACGGTAGAAAGACGGGGTACTCACGATCTTCCTGTCCGGGCTTAGCTTGCTCAATCATTTGATTCGCCGTGGCAAGCGCGGCGTCAATCTCTGCTATACGGTCGGCGAACTGTGGATCGACTCGGAGGGCATCGAGTTGTTTTTTGTATTGCTCGGCGCGAGCAAACGCCTGTGGGTTCATCCGATTCTTGACCTTTGTCTCGCATTGGCTCCAAATCGTATAGCTTCCCAGCGGAGCGTCGGCCGCTACCGTGACCTCAAGCACTCCGGCAGATGCGGCGCCGTCGACGGTGACTTCTTTGCAGGTAATCTTGTCGGTAAAGTTTTGCGGCCTCACGACGATGTTTGAGGTATTTCCCTCGCGCCGTTTGACGTTGACCGGAATTGATGCAGTCTTGCCTCGACCGATGGGAACTTCAAGTGATTCGGGTGTGGAAAGAGTCACTTCCACTGACGACAAATCACCCTCACGCACTGAGGCGTAAAGGCGATCTGTGAGTCGAGTCTGCACGACACTTTCGGTCGACATGGGGCTCCACTGAATGGCTGCTGCCAATGCACGTTTGGTAACGCTTTGTTCACCAATCAATGCCGTTCCCAAAACCTCGATAGGGAATACCGATGTTTGAACCGTCTCACTCGATGTTAATATCAAAACCACTTGGTCCTGGCCGGCTGCGATGAATGCACGACTGGCAGTAAATCCAGTCGGTAAATTTGCGATAGAGACCTCTATCGGTCCCACGAATCCATCATGACGCAATGCAATCACACGGATGCTGAGAGCGCCGCCTCGCATCATGTGTACCCCCACCGGTTGCGACTGGTTAGGGTCGTTGGTCGCGAACGGAATTGCTGCAAGCAGCGTAAAAGCCGGATTTGGCTTTGACAGGGAAAGCGAGAAGGTGCGGTCCTCTGCAGGGCGGGTTCCCCGCTGAAAGTCTTTAATCACGGCTCGATAGCGGGCTCCGTTTTTCATCGAAACAGCTAATTCTGCGTCCTTGGTTCCGACTATGAACGGCGCAGAGCCGATACTTGGTAAGTCATCCTGTTGCCCTACTTGCTCTAATTTCGGCGGATCGTCCGTCGACAGTTGATAGATCGTCACCAGTGGGTCTGTATGGCAACCAAAACGTTGAGAACCTAAACGCACGAAGCAGGTTTGGTCCGTCAATGAGGTCCAATCAATCGACTGAGGTAATCGCGACGAGGGGTCGAATACGCCACGAACGACCAAAGGCTCCGATGCGAACCCAAGAGACGAGTCAAGAGCGTTCGCTCCCGGTTTTAACCATTGCACATCCGCCGCCTCGCCCGCATTCCCCAGAATCAAGCTCGCATCGCTCAATCTCCAAGCGTTACCCAAACCGCGAAAGCCGGGAATGCGAGATAGGCTTTGTCCCGGTGTGACGGCACCGACAAGCCAACGAGACTCCGCTATCTCGGCATCGACAAGCTGTTTTACGATTGCAGACTCGTCATGTGTTGGCGCAGCGCCGACTTCTGCGCGGATTGCGTAGTGAAAATCGTCCCCTCCTTGAAACTGACTATCGAAGGCACGCAGCGTATAAACGCCATCGGCTGGAATGCTGAACTTTAGTGACTGGTCGCGCCTCGAAAGCGGATACGCCGACGCGACGACCCGCCCACGCTGGTCAATGAGTTCCAATTGGATGGCAGCTCTTGAGTCGACAAGCCTCGCGAGTGTTTGCACAGTAACAAACTGCCCGGCCTTTAGATCCAAAGTGTATTGCTTGCGCAGGGCAGAAACACATCGATCATGGACCCAACTTCCAATTGGTAGCGGAGGAGGTCCGGGTGACGCACTTACTAAGGTCGTGGCAAGGATGTGAGGAGACTTATCAATCCACATGGCACGCGGGTTTGAAATGCCTAAGCGGCCGACTGCACGAATCTCATAAAAACCGCTTTCGATCTCTGCAGGAATCGTCACACGAAACCGACCATACTTTGGTCGAGGTTCGGTAGTGAAAGGCAGTGCAGCATCCAATTCAATCGCAGAAGCGATTCCCGGCGCGGAAAACACCAAACGCTCCACTTCATCTAACTGCCCACCCGAAACCACGTGGAGCGAAACCTCTGTACCGACCTGCGCACCATGCTGACTCAGTGAAGAAAGCTGTATCGCAGGAAGAGCCGCAAACAGCTGACCACATCCAAGCAGGCTACTGATCCAGAGCCAAGATTGAAGCCGCATGGTTTAAATCATAAGTGGAAGGTGGGGACGCAAGCGTCGAGTCGGTGGGTCTGCTACCGGATATTCTTGGGGAGGCATGCATGCCCAATCGCCAAGGGAGAACGGATTGGTCGCAAAAAGCTAGGAGGTATTATCAGTGGTTGAACATGAATTCTTTGCTATTGATCAGCACCCAAAGGAAATCCTCATAGGCTTCCTTCGATCCTCCCTTTCCATCTAAATATGCCACGGAGGTGGCAAGCTCTTCTTCTCGAGGCTCTCGAGAAAATGCACGCAAGTAAATCTCCTGAACGCGATTCGCTGTCGGCCTATCCTTCGCTTCCGCCATCAACGCGGCTCGCCCCGTCGGCACGGATAGCTTCTCGGTCAGCTGCTTTGAGTTCAATAAATGCAAGCTCTGAGCAAGGTTGGCCTCTTGAGTCCGTTCACACTCACAGGCAGTACTGGAATCGGGACGGCCGAACACTGTTAAGAAGTATGATTCGAAACTTGTGTCTGGCAAGCTAATCGCACGCGTGGCACTTGGCAATCCTGCAAAAACTGTCCGTGTTTCCACCAAATCGTCGATCGCGTCGAGCAGGACCTCGGCAGAAAGGCGCTTCGGGTAATGCCTCACAAAGCTTTTGCGATCATTCAACATCTCCTCGCTCCCATCCGCCGAGAACTGATAAACCGATGAGTTACAGATGCTCCGTACGAGCTGCTTTAAGTCATAACCCGACTCGATGAACTGTTTGGCTAGCTCATCGAGCAACTGTGGATTCGATGGCGGGTTGGTAACTCGCAAATCGTCTTCGGGTTCGACGATCCCAACACCAAAGAAGTGCTTCCAATAACGATTCACTAACGTCTTTGCAAAAAATGGATTGCTAGGATCAACCATCCAATCCACTAATCGCTCCCGTGGATCTTCCGTCGGAGCAATATCGGACCGCTCAGCACTCAATGCGACCGGCGTAAGGCTAGCCCCTGTTTTTGGATGAGGAGATGCCGCCGTGCCCACGCGCGAATAGAAGGCGGGCTCGTCTCCAGTCGAACCATTCTTCTGGGTCACCAATGAGAAGAAAGCGGACATCTGCGCGTAGTCCTGCTGACTCCACTTTTCATAGGGATGATGATGACATCTCGCACATTGAATTCTCTGCCCAAGGAACAGTTGTGACGCATCCTCGACTCGTTGATTGATATCGCTTACCTCTCGATACCAGGCGACTGGCGGATGAGTATCGATTGAACCAGAGCCCGCGACGATATCACGGACAAATTGATCAAACGGACGGTTTTCCGCGAAGCATTGGCGGATCCAGTGATGAAAGGCGAACGTACCGTACTGGTAACCCGCACCTTTGCGTCGATTTCGAAGAATGGAATTCCACTTCGTCGCAAAGAAATCGGCATATTCTTCGCTATCCAACAACCGCTCGATCACCACAGCACGCTTCGTCGCTGAGGTGTCAGCACGGAAGGCATCGATTTCTGTAAGTGTTGGCAGTCGTCCTGCGATATCCAGCGTGACTCGACGAAGAAACGATGCATCATCACAGACGGCTGCGGGGGAAAGTCCTAGCTTTTGCAACTTAGCAAAAACCGGAGGATCGACATAGGATTTCGATTCCGGCCAAATGGTTTCGCCGGTCCTGGGAAGTGGAACCGAAACATTGAAGACGGTGACTTGTCCCTGGTACCGCACCATCACTGCCGCATCGCCTGTCACTTGATGCGTCGTCACCAACCCCTGCATGGTCACTTCGGCCAAATCAGTATCGTTCGATTCAAACTGCGCCGATCGAGTCACGTCCATGACTGATCCGTCAGTAAAAGTCGCTAACACCATCAGTTGTTGGGACTGCGATCTCAAGATGGCTCGATCGGACGGATAAACCTGGATTTTTGCGATCTTGGCGTCTTGCTCACTTCCCAGTGGCATCCCTTGAGAGATCCACCGGCAAAGCAATCGAAACTCATCCGAATCCACTTGAAGGCGTTGGCCACCACCATGGGGAACCAAATTGGTCGCTTTGGTGAGCAGCAAACTTCGATCGGGCGCGGCCGGGAACAAACGTCTACCACGTCCTTCGTTAACAATACGCTCATAGTCGTCGCGAGGCTCAAAACCTAACAATGAAAGCCTGAAGCCGTTTTGACCGACCGCCTTTCCGTGGCATCCGCCGCCATTGCACCCATACTTCGTAAAGATCGGAATCACTTGATTGGTAAAATTGATGGGTCGTTGATCGTCCAACGAACTCACCACCACTGGAACCGAAACCTCCGAGCCGTCAGAGAGCTTTGCTCGAAGAACCGTTTCGCCAACGGACAAGGGTCTAAGCCAACCGGTACTGTCGATATCTGCAATGTTAGGCTTATCGAATGCCCATGACAATTCGCGCGTTCGATCAGCGATCTCGCCCGTCGCTTGCCGTTCCGACACGATCAATTGTTGTCTTGCATCGCGGCCGATTAAGTGAACAGTTTGCGAACTGCCTTGCTCGGTAAAATGCTCAAACCAACTTTCCGCTTTTGCCGTTCCAACCAGTAATAAACTAAGCCAAACACCTAGAACGTACGGCAACGATCGACAAAACATCCAAGCTCGAACCGAGCTACGATCAGCGTTAACTCGCATCAAATTAGCTCGGCAATGGGAGCGTGCTCAACCAGGTACTGCGGGCGACCAGTTGGGTCGCTGATGGTTGTATTGGCAACGTCAATACCGAGGTTGTGATAGAGGGTCGCCATGATCTCTTGCATGTGAACAGGTCGATCGACCGCATGCTCACCAAGTCGATTGGTCGCTCCAATCGCTTGCCCTCCGCGAATACCACCACCGGCCATCCACGCACAACTGACCTGAGGCCAATGATCGCGTCCCGCACCTTCATTGATCTTTGGGGTACGACCAAACTCGCCCCATACGACGATCGTCACATCATCCAGCATCCCACGTTGTTCAAGATCCTCGACTAACGCACTTAGACAGATGTCCAACTTCCCACCGTGGTCGCGGACCAAGTCGAAGTTTTGACTATGGGCATCCCAACGACCATAGCTAAGGCTCACCACACGAACCCCCGCCTCGATTAATCGCCTTGCCATCAACAAATGATCGTTGCAGGTCGGAGCACCGTCGTATTGATATTGGTAGGGCTTGCCATCTCCATAGCGAGCGACGATGGCAGGGTCTTCTTTAGACAAATCAAGAGCGTCGAGCAGTTTACTGCTGGTCAATACGTCGAGGGCGCGTTGTCCGAACGCATCCATTCCATCCATTGTTCCAGTCTTGTCAATACCGCGTTTCATGTTGTCGAGACCGGCAAGCAAACTCCGGCGATCTTTCAATCGCTCCAACGACACACCACTCAGCTTCATGTTCTCCATTCCCGGACCATCGGGTTTGAACGGTGCGTGAGCGGCCCCCAAAAATCCCGGAACACCGGAGTCCGACCATGGGCCATGGGAAGTCTTTGCGGCAAGTCCCACGTAGGGCGGCACCGCAGGATCGACCGGACCTCGTATCTTTGAAATTGCTGATCCCAACGATGGCCGGCCTCCGACGGAACGCAGGTCGTTGGGACTCCATCCAGTCATGCACTGAAATGCCTCATGACCGCCCTGACAACCTACCACTGCACGAAGTACTGCTGCACGATCCATCAACCCGGCCAACTTTGGGAAGACTTCACAAATCTGAATTCCCGACACGTTTGTCGCAATCGGTCGAAACTCGCCCCGGATTTCAGAAGGTGCTTCCGTTTTGATTTCCCACATATCCTGATGCGGTGGTCCACCGCCTAGGAATATGTTGATCAAACTTTTATGTGATTGATTCGCTGTTCCCGCAGCTTCGGCGCGATAAAGATCGGCTAATGTGAATCCACCGGCTCCAAAGCTGAGGCCACCGATTTTCAGGAAACTGCGTCTTGAAACACCATCACAAAAACGGTGCGTTTGTCCCAATACCGAAAGCATGGTGGGCACCCGAGCGAGTTATTGGAGGGATCGAAGGTGGGTTTTGAGGCGGTCTGAGGGACATTGAAACACTTTCAAAGGGACTCAATGTACTCACATCGTTGCTGAATTCTTGTGCGTTGTCAATACTTTGAAGGCCTGGCGACCGTCGCGACCGCGGAGCCGTCCTTCGCCATGCATTCCTACCTTGAATTCCTAAAAGGGCACTGTTCGCATCAACTTGCATGCGAATCAGCCACAAATCATGATCCTTGAAAGGATAACGACGATGCCAAGTATCAAGTTCAGCTCGATTCGAGTGAGGGATTTCCTCCGGTTGATCTTCGTCGCCTCTTTGTACTCCTTGAACGCTTTCGCTGAGGCCCCCACTAAAACCATCAGACTGCCAATCGTACGTGACACCTGGCTTTCAAGCGTTCCACAAGAGCGGCTTGGGTCCAACGGAGCCGCCGCGAGATTAAAGCTGAAGTCTTACCAAGAAATGTCGGTGGTCGATTTTGATGCGGCACCGCTTCAAGGAAAAGTAGTCTTGGGTGGCGAACTTCATGTCCGTAACGCGGATCGGGCGTCATTATTGCGGGTCACGACGAGTTCATTGGCGGCCCCCTGGGTTGAAGGCGACGGTACCGGTTATTCCGTTATCGATGGAGTCTCCAGTTTTCAATATCGCCAGCACCCAAATGTCCCGTGGTCCTCCCCTCGAAGCGACCTCACGTCGGTGATGCTGGGACAGGGTCATACCTGGTGGAGTTCGCAGGACGCGACCGCCCCCGATCCAGATGGATGGCAGATCATTCCCGTTTCAAAAGAAGTGATCGCCGCGCGCGTCGCACAACTAAGCGAAGGGATCGTCCTCTTTGACGATACAGGATCTGAATGGACTCGAGATGGTGAACAATTCACTGTCCATCCGTTTCCCAATCGATACGTTTACAGTCGACAACAGAATGCTTCATCAGCACCCTATTTGACGGTGACCGTTGGCAAGGAGGATACATTATCTCCATTGCCTCCGACCGAATTTTCGAGCGATGTGGGAGACCTGCCGGCCGGCGAAGCGTGGGTAAGTTGGCTGTCCCCGCCCGATCAAGGTGAGGCCGGAACACTGGGCTTCGTAGTCGAGTTTAATGGGCAACCGATACCACGTTACTTGATTCCGCAGGCACGTGTTCCAGGAACGCGACTAACCATGCACCTGCGAGATTTAAGCGACGTCAATGCAAAGTCGGGAACGCTTTCGATTCGCTCCGTCGACGCGGCAGGCAACCGTAGCGAACGGTCGACAACGAACGTCACGTTATCGCAGCGAACAACATGGGTGCCACGCTTAAAGCCTTCCTCCAAGGACAATGCCAACGAAACTCAGGACGACGGTTCACGCAGCACCATCACTCGAAACGACATCCCAATCATTGACGGCGTTGAAGTTGCTGTCATCGATGAGCTTGACAAGGTAAATCCAAAAACCGGGCAATCGGTTCCCGAATTGCCTAAAGGCTATCTACTTAATAATCACCTATGGAATGCCGAAACGCGAACCGTGCAACTAGAAGGCGCTCGTAACGAATTCATTGCATTTCAACTTATCACGCACGGCCCCGTCGACAAATTCAACGCAGCAGTCGAGTTTCCAGGATTACCCAATTCGATCGATGTTGCCATCGGCCGCTACGTCAATATTACGGACGGTGATAAGTCGTGGCCCGACCCCATTGAGCCACTCGGTGGGTCCGAACCGGTATCAAGTGCTGATGACAAGTCAACTACCTTTAAGAGCTACCACGTTGAACTCCTTCTGCCCGATAACATCACATCGGGCGATCATGTAGGAAAATTGAAGCTTGAGGTCGGCAACCAAACCGTTCACTTGACGATCAAACTTCATGTCTGGAACTTTTCACTGCCCGATCGATTGAGCTTTCTTCCCGAGATGAATTGTTATGGGCTCCCCGAAAATGAGCTCGACTACTATCAACTGGCTCATCGGCACCGAACGGTCTTGAACCGATTGCCCTATTACCACAACGGACGTATCGCTGACGGCTGCGCACCGACTTGGAACGGTGAGACATTCGACTGGACCGATTGGGACAAGCGTTTCGGTCCATTGCTGGATGGGACGGCCTTTTCCGGCCAACCGCGAAAGGGTGAGCCCATCGAATGCTTTTATTTGCCTCTCTTTGAGAATTGGCCTACTCCCATCGAACCCCATTATCATGCGGACTATTGGGCTGATAAGGCGCTATCCTCCGAGTACCGCAAGCGATTCGTTCTTGCATCGCGATTGATTGCCAATCACCTCCATCAGCCAGGTTGGAATAAAACACTGTTCCATTTCTATCTCAATGGAAAGAACAACTTCAAGGAGAAAGGCTGGTCGCGCAGCACATCGCCATGGATCCTTGACGAACCACAGCATTACCAGGACTTCTTCGCGCTTCGTTGGTTTGGACAAGCATTCCACGAAGGAATTGCCCTCTCGTCCGGCCCCTCGCAAATCTTGTTCCGAGCCGATATATCCCGACCCGAATGGCAACGTGATTCTTTGGATGGGTTAATAAATTACAACGTCGTAGGAAGTGCATTCAGGCGGTACCCTCGTATCGTCTTGGATCGTCGCGCTGCGAACCATGAAAGGGTCATCGAATACGGATCTTCAAACCGGTTGGATCAGTCCAACCTGCAACCAGTTGCATGGTGCATCGACAGCTGGAGCCAAGGCCTCGACGGCGTTTTGCCCTGGCAAACAATCGGCACGGAGGGATCATGGAAATCCCCCGATGAACTGTCTCTGTTTTATCCCCCAAGACCAAACACCAATGGCAAGCCTGTGCCAAGTGTAAGGTTAAAATCCTATCGACGCGGACAACAGGACGTCGAATATTTCGAGCAACTTCGGCAGTCGGTCGACGAACCTCGATGGGCGGTGGGCCGATGGATTCAAGCTTCGATCCCATTGGACGGAAAACGCGAGGGTACTGACGCTGAGGTTTCTGAGGACGCCGGTAGGATCCACTACGCATCGCTCCAGACTAAACAGTTCTGGGCACTTCGACGACAAGCCGCTATGGAAATCGAAGCCAATGCACTTGCCAAGTGAGCACGGTTAGTCGTCCCAAGCTAGCCGGAATTCGATTCTTCAAAGATCGAAATATGCGGTATCGCATCGGACTTGATAAACCCACGGAACATCCCCTGTGTATTGAAGGGCATCGCCACGTTGCCTTTTGAATCAATCGAAATGAGCCCGCCCGCCCCGCCAAGCTCTGGAAGCAAAACATTGACTACTTGGTGCGTTGCCTGAGACACCGACGCGCCCTGATACTTCATTCGGGCCGCAACGTCATAGGCCACGACTGCACGAATAAAAAACTCACCGTGCCCGGTACAAGATACCGCTACCACCCTGTCCTCCGCATAGGTCCCCGCTCCGATGATAGGCGAATCGCCGACTCGTCCGACTCGCTTATTAATCGTCCCACCGGTCGACGTCCCTGCGGATAAATGACCTTGCTTATCCAATGCAACCGCCCCCACGGTACCCATCTTTGACGGAGCTTGGTTCTCACAATTCCCTCCACGCGAAGGCTCCACTGAAACTTGACGCTGCTCAGTCCGTTCCGCCGTGATGAAGTACTGGTCAGGCTCAAAAGGGATATTCCGTTCTTTAGCGAACGCCCTTGCACCCTCGCCAATCAGCAAAACATGTGGCGAGTGCTCCATTACCTCGCGTGCAAGTCGAATGGGATTTCGGACCCCATGGACTCCTGCTACCGCTCCGGCCTTCAGACGCGATCCCTCCATCACCGCAGCGTCCATTTCCACAGTCCCTGATGACGTTAGAACGGAACCACACCCCGCATTGAAAAGCGGTGAATCCTCGAGAACCTCGATGGCAGCACAAACGGTATCAAGGCTGCTACCGCCGCCTCGTAAGATTTGAAAGCCCTTTAACAACGCATATTCCAGAACGCGTCGGGACGCCGCTTCCCTTTCTACGGAAAGTTCATTTCGAAGTATGCCGGCGCCACCGTGGATGACTAGCGCGAAGGGAGGCTCGGAAAATTCGCAGGGTGTGTTCATCTACAACCTAAAAAGTGAATGCGTTAATGAGATCGTAACGATTAGCCTCGGATCGTGAAATGTTTGATTGTGTCAGGATGTGACATGGACAGTCTAGGTGCCAAAGCCGACTCCGTTCTCCAAGAGCGTTCGCAATTTCATTCCTTGGCCACTGCGAGTGCGAGGCAAGCAACCTCTGGATACAATCCATTAACGTCGTTTTTAGATTTTGCCTGAGAATGCAAATCCTGCAAATGAGATTTTGTGCGGCCCCGTCGATTTCCATCGGCAATCCTTTGAAGGTACCTAACGTGCTACGAATACTTAGCCATTGCGTTGTCGTAGTTTCAATCGTCCTTGCTCTAGGAACTGCTAGGTCTTTGAGCGATGAAGTCCCAACGCTCATTGTGTACGGCGGTCGCATCGCTACGGTGGACTCGAGTTTTCGTATCGTTTCCGCCATGGCAATTCGAAACGATCGAATCATCGCAACCGGTGCTGACGATGAGATGCTGCGTCTGGCAGGCCCCGATACGACGCGTTTAAGCCTTGATGGTCGGACGGTATTGCCAGGGCTCATTGATTCCCACGTTCATGCTGCCGCTGCATCCGTCTATGAATTCGACCATGTCGTCCCAACGATGCAAACGATCGACGACGTTCTACTGTATATTGCTTCGCGCGCAAAAATCGTTCCGCCTGGGGAGTGGATCGTTGTGCAACAAGTGTTCGTTACACGCTTGCGAGACCAGCGGTTCCCCACGCGCCGAGAACTTGATGGGGTTGCGCCGGATCACCCTGTCTGCTTTCGAACAGGCCCCGATGCTTCGCTCAACTCACTCGCTCTTGAACGAAACCAGATCGACCACGACTATCGAGTGGCCGACGGCTTGCCAGCTAAAGTCGAGCGAGATGACCAGGGCAATCCGACTGGCATCATTCGGAATTACGAACGAATCCTAAAGATGGGGACGTCTGAGGCACAGCCCTCGCAGGAAGAACGACAAGTTGCACTCCGAAAGTTGCTTTCGGACTACAATGCTTGCGGAATCACAGGCATCGCCGAGCGTAACGCCAACGCGGAAACGGTCGCGTTGTACGAAGCCATTCGTGAGAGTGGTGGGCTAACCTGCCGAGTGTTTCTTTACTGGGGCGTTGACCCCAATGCGCCGTGGTCGGAGGTGGAAAAGCAGATTCACCAGGCGGCAACCCATCCTGCTCACGAATACGATCCCTGGGTTTGGCTTCGAGGAGTCAAGGTGTTTCTTGACGGCGGGATGCTTACCGGCAGTGCCTACATGCGGCAACCATGGGGCGCCAGTCAAGTTTATGCGATTGATGACCCAACCTATCGTGGTTTGCTATATATCCAGCCCGAACGGCTATTTCAGATCTTGCGTCTGTGCTTGAAGCAGGGTCTACAGCCCACCGCGCACGCTGTCGGCGATGGCGCTGTCGATGCGTTATTGAAGGCCTATGCACAAGTCAACGAAGAGTTCCCTGTGGCGTCAGGCCGTCCCTGCGTCACTCACGCTAACTTTCTTAGCGATGAAGCGATCAACACGATGCATGAAATTGGAGCTGTTGCGGATTTACAACCCATTTGGCTTTGGCTCGACGGAACGACGCTGATGAATCAATTTGGCAAGGAGCGGATGCGATATTTTCAGCCCTATCGCACTCTCTTTGATCGAAAAGTAACGGTCGGTGGTGGCTCTGACCACATGCAAAAGGTGGGACGGCTACGATCGGTCAATCCTTACGACCCGTTTCTGGGACTTTCGATCTTGCTAACGCGAATACCACGCGGTGCAAGCGAACCATTGCACGAGGAAGAACTGCTCACCCGCGAAGAGGCTTTGCGCTTGTATACGATCAACAACGCCTATGTATTACACGACGAAAAGAACCGTGGATCGCTCGAGCCAGGCAAACTCGCTGATTTTATCGAGATCGATCGAGATTACTTCAATTGCACACTCGATGAAATTCGTGATATCAAAGTACTCAGTACTTACGTAGGCGGCAAACAAGTTTTCCGCAACACCGTCGCAAAGCCTTGAAGCCAAACGCGTTTTTAAATTGCCAAACCCAAATTGGAAGTCGCCACCGGGTCAAGTTGGCAAGCTGATTTACTGAGTATCGACGCTTTTGATTCCGCCGGCCACGTTGACGGTACGCGATTTAAAGCGATGGCTGCGACTGGCACGAAACCAGCCAAATTGTGTTACTCACGGGAGACGATTTTATGAGCCATTCATCAGGCGTGCTCTCGTCGGACTACAGTGCGGTGCGAAGGCGTCCGCTTCAGTGAAGAGAATAACTGTTTTCGCCAACGGATCCATGTTCGGTTTCTCGGCAAAGCGGTTACCGGGAAAGACAACGTCTCACCATCCCATCTGATCCATTCCAATCAACATGCAATTCGCTAGTCGCACAACGTCTGCGGCCTTTGGCCGACCTGTTGCCGAACAACCAGGTAGACACCTGTGAGATGAGGAGGACTGTCAGCAAGCGTTTCAGGCTTCCACGCTTCGACTACAACCATTCGCTACAAATGCGATTCAGTTTGGCAACGCGATTTCATTCGCTACTCAAAGAAAGTAGGGAGCACTTTATTTATTTCGTTCGTATTGAAAGTCGAGCGTTCCCTCGGCAATCGTGACATTCTTGATCGCATCAAGAAGTGCAGCACGGTCAGCTTTTCCTGAGGCAAATTTTAGTTCTGCTGAAAGTGCATAGACCGTAATGTGATAAGACTTTGCCCCCGGTCCTTTTGAACACATGGGGTCGTATTCGGCGCGGCGACGATCATTCAGCCCAATGGTACCAATTTCTCTGGAACCTTCGGGCACCGTGGTCACATTCGATGGGATGTTATAGAGAAGCCAATAGGATTTCTCCTTATCCGGAGCGGTGTGCCATAAGCTGATTGCGAACGATTGAGTTGCTGCCGGAGCATTGCTCCAGCTCACTGCTGGGGAATGAGCCTTGCCATCACAAGTGCAATCGATCGACACAAAACCATTCGCGTTTACCGAACGGCTTGTTACCGCGAGCATGGGCAATTTGCCAGAAGGCTTCGATGTTTCGCCGCGGTTCCTGGTACCGTTCGATCGATCGTTGCTAGGCATCGCCGTTGAAAGATCTCTTGGAAGCGACGCTCCTTGGCGGCTTTCTTTTTCGCGTGGCGGAGGGTTTTCGCCCTGACGACGTAACGGTGGCCGCCGTCCATTGCCGCGTTTGGGCGAATAGGTCTCATCGATGGTCTTGCCGTAGGTGTCGACCGATGAGAACTGAACCGTGCCATCGTTGGTAACGGTATAGCTGACGCTGCCTTTCTTTCCGTCTACGTCGTAGGTCAATCGAAAACTGCCAGGCTTTGCTTGAACAAAGTCCGTAATGGTAGCACCGCGCAACGGTGGCATTGCCGGACGCAACGGCTCCGCGCGGGGTTGAGGATCGACTTGGCCGTCGCGTTCAGTCACCTCTCCATAGAATCCGCCATTGAGATAAGGATAGTCCTTGGTTGCGTGATAGTGATAATTGCCATCGGTGTCCTTATGGCCATTGAGACGATCAAGTCCTACAACCTTTGAACCATCGGGCTCCTCATAACCATAGATTGGATATCCATCGAGCGCGTAGGCAATTACATTGCCTTTCCCTACCTGTTTTTCTAAGTGAACTGGTGCCAGGTGATAGTGATAGTCATCAGCACGGCCGCAATGTCCGCCGAACTGATCGAGTTCTCCAAATAAAAACGAATCGTCGCCACGGTTATTAAGGGGGTTGAAGATGGGGATCCCATTGACGGCCAGCGCGATTGCACCTCGTAAGAATCGATTCTTGGTGGTGGCTGGCTGGGCTGCGGGCTTCGGCAAGACAGGGATTTGCCAAGCGTTATCGCCAACGTACTTTTGGAAAAGCGGAACCTGCTGCTGCCATGCGCGAATCCCAACCATCATGGGATGATCAGGCATTCCATTGGATTCAACATAGAAATAGCTTTCATCCATGCGATATCGAATTGCATTTAGTTTTTCAAATGGATCGAACGCTTTGGCGATTGCGGTAGGTTGCACGTTTCCCTTGACTTCCGGCGCGAAGGACACCAGCGTTATCGGCTGATTTGAATTATTTATCTTACGGATCTGCACCTGACGCGCCTCGACCCATTGCCGATCCTGGTCAGATAGTTTGTCCAAAGGGAGAGTTACTAACTTGCCGAAACTTGTTCGGAGCTGAACAGAATTATCGCGAACCGCGATACAGGTCGCGACTAAGGGAACCTCCGATTCCATGACATGCCACGTACGAGCCGACAAGGCCAATTGGTCGTGTCCCGGGTGCGCATTGACGTTGATAGCGAGTTGTGAAAAGAACGCAGTGCACGTCATGGCGAGACAGATCGTACTGAATCTCATCTTGATTACTTTTTCGTCATGGGACCTATGCCGCCACGCTTTGCCCTCATTGGCTTTGGCGGTCGGCTCGGGTCGAATTGTGGATTGGCCATTGGGATTTGGGCATCGACGGCAGCCAGGTAGGCCTGCAACCGATCATGAAGCATGGCGGTTTCGCGGGGCAACTGGTTTGCTAGATCGTGCGATTCGCCAATGTCTTTTGATAGATCATACAATTCGGCGCGTTTGCTTTCGTAGAAATACAGCAACTTTAGGTGGCCCAGGAAAATAGCCGAGTGAGGTGCATCGCCTTGATAATGGGGAAAATGAAAAACCATTTCCTCACGAATGCGTTGGATCGCACCCTCACCGTTATTTGCTAAAACCGATGCAATACTGCCTCCCTCTATTCCATTAGGCAGAGCCCCAAACGGGATGCCAGCCCAATGGCAGAAGGTTGGAAAGAAATCGTACCCAACCACACGCTGGTGACACCACGAGTTTGCAGCTACGCCGGGGCCCCGAACGATCAACGGCACGCGGATGCCGCCCTCCCAAACACCGCCCTTGCCGCCTCTTAAAATGCTTCTGCCCCCGCTAGAACCGTTGTCAGACATGTAGATCAAATACGTATTGTCAGTAAGGCCGAGTCGATCAATGGAAGCCATCACTCGACCGACACCCGAATCGAGATCCTCAGTAATTGCTACGGTCGAGATACGTCTAAAATCGTCGCCGGGACGTTGACGCTGGTATTTTTCCAGAGTTGCTTTTAGCGCGTTTCCTGGCGCATGAAGCGCATTCCACGAAAGCTGGATGAAGAACGGTCTACCCGCTTTTGAACACTTCTCCATGAACTTGGCCGAGCGTTCGGCCATTCCAAAAATATCAACGGGATTAGGATCTTTAAATAGATACGCGTTCTCATTTCCCGTGTCTCCGTCGTGCTCATCGTACCCATGAGCCCCCGGGCCTCCGCCACGGATATGCCATTTCCCATAGTGCGCCGTGGCGTAGCCCGATTTTCTCAACAGTTCAGCAATCGTGATTTCGTCTGGTGAAATACTTTTAATAAGCCTTGGCTCGATTAGCTTGCGGCCCATTTCTGGAGGGGCCGCCTTCGTCCAGTGAAGCTGCGCGGGGCTCCTCCCCGTTTGGAAACTAATACGAGTCGGCGAACATACCGACGCGGGGGAATAGGCGGCCGAGAACCGCATTCCCTGCGACGCCAGTTTCCCCAAATTCGGTGTATGAAAATTGTCGCTTTTGGATTCCGGTACATTCGGATGCATTGCGACAGATAAGCCACTCCATCCCTGATCATCAGCGAGCATGAAAACAATATTGGGTTGGGTACCGGCATCGGCCAGTGACGGTATGAGAAGCACAAAAAACGGCAAGAATAGTGATTTCATGTTCTCAGAGTTTTCAATGCAATAAGAGGCAGGCAAGCATAACGGCCCTTGAAGTATGATTTAGAACCAATCCGAAAACTGAAGGGAACCGCGGCTAGGGCCAAAGCGGCGAATGGTTTTCGGATAGGTCCTGAATTAAATCGTCTTGCGATTAAATGAATTTCTTTTCAGCGATGCGAACACGCCGATACCTCCCCCCTACCGCACTCTCCCAGCCTCGAACGAGAATAAGAATAAGGCACGGACATTGCAAATGTTGATCGCACGACTGTCGAGACAAGTGAGAATAGCAACACGGTTTTAAGAAAAAATGTCGAGCTTGCTAGACGATACCAATCCCTATGCCCCTGTGCTGCCTCACGCTCCAGCGATGCAGGGCGACGAGGAGGTTCGCCGCCAACACCTTGCACTGGAAGAGTCCGTGAAATCGGTCGGCATTCTCTTTCTCATCGGCGGGATTTTGGGAGGGGTGTTAGCAGGCCTTTACCTTTTTATCGGCATCAAGGAGATCATTCACTCCTCCGCTGAGAGTAGCGAACTTGGTTTCGCTATTTTCATATCCGCTTTTATTTTAGGTACCATTGCTGCCCTTCAATTCGCAACCGGCCTCGGACTAAGGCGGCGCAAACCGTGGAGTCGTATCGTCGCGATCGTCTTTTCAGTCATCGGATTAATCGCAATCCCACTTGGCACAATCGTATCCGCTTACGTGCTTTATCTGTTGTTGTGCAAGAAGGGCCGCTTCGTCTTTTCCGCAGAATACGGCCATGTCATCTCTGAAACTCCGCACCTGAGGTATCGGAGTTCGGTGATTGTCTGGGTAGTGATATGCTTGTTAGCTGCGTTGCTTGTTACCGGATTCTTATTGACATTTCGCGTAAGCGTTTAATGTCAACATGGGATACAACTCAGCCTAATGGGTAGGGCTGACATTTGGTGGAGATTCCCAAACGCTAAATTCGGCCCAAACCGGCAGATGGTCGGATATCAACAAAGCTTGATCGCGTGTTAGACCGTAAGTCGTCTCCACGTCAAACACCCCCCAGCGACCACTAAATTCTGCAGTTGCTTGGCTGTGAAAAAGGATATTGTCATATGCTTTGTTTTGACGAGTGTTGGTCATCGCATTGTTCACAACCCATCGAATTCCGGGGACCTGGCCGAGACGTCCAAGCTGCGACTCACTCGCGTTGAGATCGCCGAGCAATATCACGTCGTCCTCGTCGGCTCGAGCCTGCTGCATCAACATGAATACATCCGCCAGCGCCGAAACTTCCTCTTGGACTTCATCAGGATCCGTGTGGATGTTCACCAACCAGAATGTAAAGGAATCCTGAGGCGACTGGGTTCGCGAGCGGAATCGAGCTACATACGGTTCGCGATGTAGTTGATCCGAAGAGTCAATCACGGTACCAACGGCTCCGCGATCACATTCCACTCGCGTCCGATCGAATACATAAGCATATTGTTCGGTACTGACGCTTCGCCCTAATCTTGGACCGATGATGAAATCGTATTGACTACCATCGGCATTGATAGCAGCGACAAATTCCGGCAGAATGTTGTCTTCTTTCGCGCGTATCTCTTGAATTGCAATCACGTCAAATTGACGGATGATTTCCGACAATGCATTCAGTACGTTGCGGTCAGCCAACTTACTCTTGCCAAAGACTTGGATGTTAAAGGTCGCAATCAACAGCTTATCGTTCGGTCTTTGGGGCGTAGGCACCTGGGATTGCGGAGTAGTCCGAACGGACGAAGCGAGTTGTGCTGGAATCGTACCTTGGTTGAATCCTGCTGGCACTGCTGACCGATCGCTCATTCGGTCGCGAAGCTGTCCAGTGACTTCGGTTGCAACGGCTTTCGCGATGCCGACCTCCGTCAAGCCCTCCGGATGCTCCGCTTGCCACGTCGTCAATCGCTGAACTAGCGGGCCGATGATCGGCCACTGCGGATTGAAGTAGCCGCCTATACTACTCCCTGAGAAAGTGGTGAGGACCATCCAGAAAATCCAAAGGAGCCGGGACCTCCCTTTTCCGTTGGTTCGAGAAGCTATTTTCCTTTTCGCCACGGTCTAGGCCTCCCTGCCCAGCGCCGATTTCCAATGGTTACCTAGACGGTGCCTGACGCTGTTCAAGAGCCGCGCGAGCCAGTCGTGCAAGTCGTGCATCGCTTGACTGGGTTGCGGCATCCAGTGCCAAGACAGCTTCGTTTGATGCAACGCCCGTTTGTCCCAACGCCCATGCGATACGTTGGCGGACAGCCAAATCCTCTGAACGCGATAGGGCTGAGGCTAAGGCAATTTCACATTCACTTGCGTCGGCCCCCAATCGGCCAACCAGAGTAACTGCCCAGTACGCTACGAGCGGTTCACTTGCGGATATCAAGTCGGTCAGCAATGCCATTTTGCTAACAGGCGGGGCACCAAGGTCTTCTAATGTGGCAATCGCCAAATCACGGACTGTCGGCGCATCCTTGCAGGCAAGCACAAGCTCAACCGCTGCCTCCATGGCATCGGAGCCCATTCGGCTAAGACACTCTGCCGCCGCTTCACGCTCTTCTAAAGAACCGGCTTTCAGTTGTAAACGCAATTGCTCAACCATACACAGGATCACCTTCCGTGGTTCCCCGATATCCGCGGAGCAACAACTACCTTTGCTCTCGAAAATGCTCCGGCGCGCCGTGTTCGCGCACTCATCGCCAACCCGATCTCGAAAAAAGATCGTTTTCAGACACATTCAAAGCTGTCGATACGGGTTTTGCATTCCAAGTGGCAAGTCCATTTAGTCGGTTGGACCGCCGTGCCATCACGTGACCTTGCGGTACATCGCACGCTTTATCCATCGATCCTTACGATCGATCCCATCGTTACATCCATAACAAACATACTTCGTTGGCCTTTGCCGGTACTCCACCAGACAGGCGGCCTCCCCTTTGGCACCATAGGGTCCACAGTCACTGGACCAAGCGAGCCACTTGTCATCACTACGTGACGCATCACATTGACTACAGATAGTTATCAGCTTGGAATCACATCATGGCTAACTCGCCTGAGCAGGTACCCCACCAGAACTAAAATGCGCTGAGGTAAAACGCAAAACAAGCCGTTTTTCACGCGTCTTTTTACAAATCAGCCCGCCTACGTGATGGATCCGAAATTAAAAATTGTTTCACGGCACGACGATCGCATCGTTTCACACAAGTTACGCAAGCAAGGTGCTTGCGGCGGGTTGGAACAAATCATTCGGAGCTAGAATTCAATGCACTCGATAACGAAACGAATCCTGATCGCACTCTTTGTTTCAGGAGCAGTGTTTGGGGTTGGCGCAAGTGCGGCGCGAGCGGAGCACGGGCGATTTCAAAATCGCGGTTTACAAATCACCATTGGTGGCGGCTACCCGAGTTACCGGCCCGCCTACGGTGCGTCATGTGCGCCCAGTTACGGGCACGGCTATGGGCACGGCTATGGACACGGATATAGCAGTCCCTATCAAAGTCTCTTGCCATCGATCGGATACGGAATCGGCTCCATTTACGGACATGGCGGTTACCACGACACCAGCCACTACGATTACCACCCAACGGAAATCTATCGACACGGCAACCACTACGATGTGCAACCGGGGCACTACGACTTTCATCAGAGTGGTCATTACCACCACTGATAGAAGTCGCAATACCATCCCTGGTAGGAGTGGCAACTGACACAACTCGCACTTCGCGGCGAGTTGTTGAGGTGCCGCTGGGAGTCGGGCATCGTAACAACGCCCTGTTGCGCTGTCCGTTTGTCAGGCCAGCAATCGAGCTACTCAATTGAGTCAGTCTGCTTGTCCCATTCGTGGCCAAGGCGACAGAATGGTAGGACTACCTGATCAAACGTTAGACATCGGCGGCGTGGGATCTGGTAGCTTACTTCGACTCATTGCCAAACGACATGCACGCTGTGGGATCCTGCCGAGGCTTTGGGGTTCTCGCATCCAGACAGCACTTGCGGCCTGATTCAGCGGTGGAACGATGCCGTCTTCCAGTCGACGAGACTCAGGGATCACCTGTCGTAAAACGAAAACCTATTTTAAAAACCGTAAACAAGACCTTCCCCAGGTTACTGGGAATTTTTCGGGGGCGAGGCTCCCGCAGAGTCTTGTTGTTTCGCCGCGAGTGGCGCAGCTGCCAGCTCGCCCTCCGGAGGTGCGATGTCGGCTGTCAGACAGAGCGCGGGAAAACGCTCGATCGCGCGATACATCTCGGCGGGGTTGATGGGTTTCGAGACGTAGTCATCCATACCGACTGTGAGACAACGTTCGCGGTCGCCTTTGAGTGCTTCAGCCGTCATCGCCACGATGGGAATGTGCCCACCAGTTTGGCGTTCGCGGGCACGGATCTCGGCAGTGGCTTCGTAGCCGTCCATGACGGGCATTTGCATGTCCATGAGCACGACATCGAACTCCTGATCGGCCAGAGTATTGACGGCCTCTTGTCCATTCTCGGCCACGGCGACTTGATGCCCGCGCGATCGCAGCAGCCCCAAAGCCACACGACGATTGATTTCGTTGTCTTCAACCAGCAACACGCGGCGCGGTTGAACTTGTACCTGCGGCGTCGCAGTTGGCGATTGCACCGGCGTGGCGTTCGTGAATCGTCCGAATTGATGCAGCACTTCGTTGAGTAACTCGGACGCGATGACCGGCTTGGTCATGAAGCGACTGATGCCGTACTTCTGACCAAGGTCCACATCGACCGGTAATGTGCCGGACGAGATCATGATAATGGGACACTGGCCGTACTTTAGCGTGCCGCGCAGACTCTCGGCAAATTGGATGCCATCTTCGCCCGGCATGTGGTGGTCAAGCAGGATGAGTCGGATCGGTCGCTGCGACGCTTCCGCTGCTTGCAGCGATTGTCGGGCGGCGGCGGCGGAGTCGGCCAGCACCGGTTGCATGTGCCAGTGTTGCAACATCTCGCTGAGAATACGGCGGTTCGTGAGGTTGTCATCCACGACCAGCACGGGCAGATTGTGAAGCGAGTTGAGTTCAGCCGGCGCGGGCCGATGCTGGTCGGCTGCGATGGCGAATTCGGCGGTGAAGTGAAAGGTGGACCCTCGACCGAATTCGCTGTCGATCCAGATGCGGCCGTGCATCATCTCCACAAGCTGCCGCGAGATCGCCAGTCCCAGGCCAGTGCCGCCGAAGCGCCGCGTGGTTGAAGATTCGGCCTGCTCGAACGGCCGGAAGATCTGATCCCGTTTGTCGGCGGGAATTCCGATTCCGGTGTCGCTCACGGAAATGTGCAGTCGGACTTTGTCAGGCGTGATCGACTCGGCGTTGACATTGACGAAGATCTCGCCAGCTTCGGTGAACTTGACGGCGTTACCGAGCAGATTGACCAGCACTTGCTGAATGCGGCCGGGGTCGCCGCGCAGATGATCGGGGATTTCTGGTGCGACGCGGCAGGCGATCTCCAGTCCCTTTTCGGCAGCTCGCAAAGCCATCATCTGAGCAGCGCGCGCAATGCATTCTGAAATGCGGAAATCCACACACTCTAATTCCAGCTTGCCCGCTTCGATTTTGGAGTAGTCGAGAATGTCGTTGAGTAGTCGCAGCAGTATGTGAGCGGATTCGTCCACGGTCGACAGGTAATCGCGTTGATGCGGCCGCAACTCCGTCTGAGCCAGCAACTGAGCCATGCCGATGATGCCGTTCATGGGCGTTCGAATTTCATGGCTCATGTTAGCGAGGAACGAACTCTTGGCGCGGCTGGCAGACTCGGCGGCGTCTTTCGCTTGCTGCATCGCTTCCAACGTCTTCTTCTGGTCCGTGATGTCCATGACGCCGCAAATGACCGCCTGACCTTCGGCAGTCTCCGCGGGACTGAGGACAACTTTGACCGGAAACTCGGAGCCGTCTTTGCGGACGCCAAACAAGTCGAGTTCAGGGCCCATTGCGCGCTGGACCGGATTTTTGAAAAATGAATCTCGATGCGCTGGATGCGCAGCCCGAAATCGCTGCGGCACAAGCAGTTCAATCGACTGACCCATCAACTCCGCTTCGGTGTAGCCGAACATCGACAGGCCGGATGAATTGGCCATCACAATTCGACCATCTTGTTGCACCATCAACAGTGCTGCTGGCGAAGCCTCGACCGCGAGACGGAAGCGAGCCTCGAGTCGCTTCCTCTCGGTGACATCCCAACAAACGCCCGTCATTCGCAAAAGCTTTCCCTCAACATTCCGATACACTTTAGCGCGGGAGCCCAAGACATGGACACTGCCGTTAGGCCAGACAACTTTGTATTCCGTGTCATACGGAGCATCGTCCTCGACGGATCTCGCCACTTCCTGGGCGACACGATCGCGATCATCGGGGTGCAACATCCGCAGAAAGTCTTCGTAGCGACCGGGAAATGTGCCTGTCTCCAGGCCGAAGAGCGGATGGATGAAGTCGTCCCAGAAGATTGAATTCTTAACGACATCCCAACTCCATGTGCCGACACCGGAAGACTTCAGTGCCAGGTTCGAGCGTTCCTCGCTCTCGCGTAGCGCATGTTCTGCCTGTTGACGCTCGGTAACTTCCGACTGCAACACTGCGTTTACACCCTGCAGTTCCAAGGTTCGATCGCTTACTCGCCGGTCCAAAGTGCTGTTCGCTTGCCGCAGTTGCTGATTCACTTGGCGGAGTTCTCGTTCGGCATCGCGAAATGTCCGCAAGCCGTACGACAACGCGGCGACATAAGCCGCCAATCGCAGTATGTGCCACCACCACCAACTTCCGTCCCACACAACGGAATACGCAAACAGAACCCCAGCCGTTCCAAACAACGTGGTCTGCACAGCGAACATCCAGTCCTCCGAGTCTCCCGTTGCGAAGAAGCGTCGCGCGAGGAATGTCGAAGCGATCAGAAAGCCCAGCCCTCCGCTCACATTCAAGGCGATAGCACAATGGGAGAACGTACCCTCCGGGGTCCGCATGGCGGGCACGACGCCAGGCGCCGACGTCGATGTGATACCGACCACGACAGCGAAGATGGCGACAACGGCGGGAAATCGAAGCGTATCGAAAAACTTAGGAACACGATGGCAGACCCACATCAATCCAAAGAATGCTCCGCCGACACACGTCGCGATGCTGTGCAACCAAACGAAGTGATTGCCGGGCGTCGAGGCCGCGTGAAACAGATCGAGCACACCCATACTCGCAAAACCTGCGGACATGCACGCGTAGTGTCTTGTGTCGCCTTTGTGCCCCATCTCGGCAAGCAAAATGCCCGCGATGGCCAGGGCGACCAGTCCTCCCGCGCCTTCGACCAGCGAGTGCAATGGCAAATGCGTCATCCGAAATTCTGGGAACAGCATCCCCGCGATCGCCGTGCCCCCAACGGGCAGCACCAACGACAGGAGCGTGCCGAGGACGGTCCACACGACATAGTTTCTGGGTCGAGCCATATCCCTCTCCGGCCAACACGATCGATCGCGAACGTTATCATTGCCGCAGACGATCGATCACAACAATCGCCTTCAGTCAGGACCACCGCAATAGGAATCTATCACAGACCGACAAGTTCTGCGTGGTCGGTCATACAAAATGAATGAGGTGACCGACTGGTCTCCTCCCGCTCTCCGCCATCTGTGTTGCTGTCTGTGATCGGCAAGGTGCTAGCCGCCGATTCTCAACGAATGCAGAACCCATGGCGAGCGAGTCGCAGCTCACTCACCACAAGGCGGATCGTCGGGACTGGGCGACACCAATGGCAGCGGCCACGGATTCGATCCTCTCTTAATGAGAAACACGATGATAACCGCGTATCTCAACTTAATGGTCTCAAACCTCTCGTCTCAAACCTCTCATCTCAAACTACTCGCCGAAACCGAGGTCCCTGCCGGGCGCCGGCCAGGTCGGGCAACCTCTTTAAAATCCCCACATGGTCAAAAGCAAGCGGTGCGCCGAATCATAACGACCTGTTAGCCATTGGCGTAATCCGTTAGCGTAACCCGAACGCCAATGCTGAATGCCACGATATCGATTCGATTGGGGCGTCTTTACCAGGGCGTGAAAAAGATCGTGCATCGAGTACACAGGGCAGACAATCCCATCCCTTGGGACGACTTTATCACTCAGCCCTTGGATAAGTCGTGTCCAATGGCCCTCATCGTGAAAGAACACCGGCTGACCATCTCCAAGGGTCACTCCATGATGGATCGACCCGGAGTGCCGAAGGGTATCGAATGACGTTGAAGTCGAGGTAGTCGTGGCATGTATCGGGCCCAATCGCTTGTACCGTTCATAACGAAACCAAGCAGCCCAACCTCTGATCGTCCGACCATGCGATTCCGAATATCGAGTCGGACACCTGCGTAAGTCTTTGACCCATTGCCGAGCTGACATTCAACCAATCAATGAGTTTCTCGCGCTCGTCGGTCAAGCTTAGAACCTATCCGAAAGCCATTAGCCGCGTTGGCGCTAGCCGCGGGTCTCTTCGGTTTTCGGATAGGTTCTTACTGGCGGAAGTTGTGTTTAGGAAGTTATGCTTGAATTCTCTCCGCCTCGGTTTCATTTCCTAGAGCATCACCACAATCACTCAAACCGTGCACGGAAATACCATGCCGATGCATTTTGATATTCGCTTGGTCGCAATCTGGATTGTCCTGCTATCGATCTTTTTTGGCGTTCTGCCAGCGACGTCGATAGCCGATAAGATTGCCACGCTGATGGAGGAAGTGAAGACGAAAGGTTGGATTGTTTTTCCAGCTCGCTCGGACAAGGGAGACTGGGATCTTTATCGGATGCGGCCCGACGGATCGCAGCGCCGCAACATGACCAACACTCCCGAGGCGAATGAATCGTATCCGCTGTTCTCCCGGGATGGCACGCGGTGGTATGGGAGTTCGCCGGACGCGATCTAAGACTCGCTATGGAAGCCTGGCAAATCGTTCCCCTTCCCATTTCGTATCAACGACGACTGCGGTAGGGATGCAAATACTGATCGCCAACGAATTGACAAAAACCATGTGCATTACTACCATAATGCACATATGCAGTCCAGCCAACTTTCTTTCTCTGTCTCGCCATCGTCTGGTGTGCCGATTTACCGGCAGATCATTGATCAGGTCAATGCGCTTGTAGTCAGTGGTCGACTGAAGCCTGGCGACGCGTTGCCGAGTATTCGCAAGTTGGCTGAGTCGCTGGAAGTCAACATGATGACAATCAGTAAAGCCTATACGCGGCTGGAAATGGATGGCATCCTTACACGCGTGCGGGGCGTGGGAATGGCGGTTGCCGAGCCAGACATTCCGACTTCGGCATCCGTTAAGGAGCGGCAAGCAGAACTTCGGCCGCTGATCGAACAGGCGGTGCTGCGTGGCTTGCAATTGAATCTTTCCAATCCGCAAATCATCGCCGTCGTTGAATCCATTTTACGAGAGAACCGCAATGAATAGTCCGGAAGTTCGAATCGAGGTGTCAAAACTTTGCAAGTCCTTTGCAAAGCAGGCAGTACTTTGTGATGTTGACTGGACAATTGCGGCAGGTTCTGTTGTCGGGCTGCTGGGAACCAATGGATCAGGCAAAACGACGTTGATCCAATGCTTGCTTGGGCTGTTAAAAGCGGACTCCGGGCTCGTCATGATTGACGGCGAAAATGCCTGGGATCTTACCGCGCGTACGAAGGCGCGTATCGGCTACGTCGATCAGCGACCCAAGTTCTATCCGTGGATGAACGGTTCAGACCTGCTCCAATACGTTGGTGCAATGTATCCGAATTGGAATTCAGCTTTGTGTGCCGAATATGCAAAGCAATGGGATGTTCCGTTGTTCAAACCTTTCGGGAAACTTTCGCCTGGTGAACAGCAGAAAATCGCTATTCTGACGGCGCTGGGCAATGAACCCGACCTACTAATTTTGGACGAACCCGTCAGCAGTCTCGATCCGCTGGCTCGTCGTGCGTTTTTAAGATCGTTACTTGAAATTGCACGCGACGAAAATCGCACGATCCTTTTCTCGACACACATTACGTCGGACGTCGAGCGAGTCGCCACTCATGTCGCGTTTTTACATGATGGCCGGATTCAGTGGTTCGACGAACTGGATGTCACCAAGGAACGCATTCGTCGCTTGCGTTTTCGCTCGAAGAACAATTTCCCTGCCTCATTTACGATTCCAGGTGCATTGCATATTCAAATCGACGGCTCGTTGGTGGTTGCGTCAGTAGCTGCAACTTCGGAGGCCGATATCGAAGCGGTTTGTGCTCGCTATGACGCAGCGGTTGAAGTCGAAGAGCTGAATTTGGAAGAAATCTTTCTGGAGCTGCATCATGTGGACGCGTAGCTATTGGGTGCTGCTAACGTACGTGAAGCGACCGCTGTCGTGGCTGTCTGGCCTGGCCGCAGTGCTCTGCATGGTCGTTCCTTACTATTTGATCGACGAAAGAATTGAGAGCGTCGAACACGAAGTCGTTTCTGGCGACGCAATACGCACCTTTGAACAACTGGGACTCGTCCTTGCAAGTGATCCGGCCAAGCCTGTCGAACTTGACTATCGTCAACTTTTTAGCCAGGCCACACAGAAGGTATTTCCAGCTCCGCGCGATGCTACATTGCATATCGGTCCAAATGAGCAAGCGTTGATCCATGCGGCCCTAGCGCCCGTTGAAGGTCTACAAAATGTAGTCGCGATGGAAGCAGGCTATGCGGTTGATCAAGCGACCATTCATCGCATCGCCAAGTTCAAAACCTTGAAGCGTCTGTCGATCTTTGCGGATCTTGGCTATGAATCGTTGGATTTGCAGCCGCTGAGCAACCTCGCGAACCTTGAAGAGCTGCAACTTGGTGTCGTCAATCGAGTCAATTCACTCGAGCCGCTGGCAGAGCTTCCGAGCTTGCATACGTTAGGAATTGGGTATGGAATGATTTTGCAAAAGCACGGTCTCGATGAGCTCGCCAGGCTGCCGCACCTGCAAGCACTATACTTGCCCGATTTGAGTTCCTTTCCGGGGCTTCAGGATACTGTTAGCAAGCTTGTTAAATGCCCGAAGCTACGGCGCATCCATTACGGCATTTCCTGGGACGATGCCGACACGCTGGCCGAAGTGCAATCGCAAGTCGCAGGCATTCACGTCAAGCCGTCAAAGTTTCGACCCGCGCGGCATGTTGCCCTATTCTTCGCGCTACTTGCCGTCGCAATTGCCGCATTCCCGACGTCGCATCTCGCTGGCCAACTTTCCCTGCCATCATCCTATTTGGCACCGCTCTATCGTGCGCCTCACTATCTGGTTGCCGGTCTGCTAATAGCAATCCTGGTTGTAGGAGCGATCATCGGGGTAGTCAGTGTTGGTGCGAGTGCGTGGACGTCATCGTCACTGATACTTTGTTTTGGCAGCGTTCTCATGTGGAGTTCAAGCCGACTTCCCAGCAAAGGCAAAGTGACTACGAAAACCGGACTCTTTAATCTTCTGATTGCACTCCCAACAAGCGCCCTTCCATTTCTGGTACTTGCATCGAGATTCTTTCGTCCGATGTTGGTGGAAGACTATTTGATGTCTGGCCATGTCCTGATTCCAATCGGTTTTATCACAATCGCAGCATGCATGAGTAGGTTCGCCTTCAGTAATCTCCAGTCGCGACTGAGAGAACGGCTGGAACGTGGTCTACCGGTCGTGTTGTCTTTCCACGACCTACAAGCTCAGAGTGCTGAGTGGCCCGAAACTTCGTACTCCGCAGAACCTGGAAGTCACCAGTTGCCAGCCGGAATGAAGTTACCAATCGTCGCCCAAGCGGCATTAGCAGTTACGCTGATTTCAATACCAATGCGGGCACTTGGCTACGACGACCTGGGACGAATGGCGTTGACGACTTGCCTCGGCGCGGCAGGCGTCTGCGTTTTATTGACGGGCGTGAAATGGTGGCACGACATGCCGTACTTTGCAGCGACGACGATAAGACCACCAGATCGAATGGGGCACGTTCATCGGCTGATGCAGGGAGTCAGCTCCGACATTTATGGTTTCATGCCGTTGTGGTTGGCATGTGTCATTGCTATCGGGCTGCTCGGTCCATGGCAGTTAGAGGGACTCGGAATTCGGCTATTGCATAGCTTCGTCGCGGTTGCGAGCGTCACGCTGGCGGTTTATGCAGCGATCCTTTGGGTCCTAACGATTCGGAGCGTGATCGGGATCGCGATCGTACTCATTGTTTGCTATTTGCCGTGCTCCCTGATGATGATGCAGATCGCCGTGCTCGACCGCGTCGCATCGCCAACTCACTCAGCGATCACAATTATTCTGTCGGCAAGCACCATTGCGGTGATGTCGATCATCGCCATTTTTCTTGTGAGGCGCTGCTTGGTTCGCGTAGAATGGGCGAGGTTCCTATGATCGCACGCTAACCGGTAGGAGCGCAAACGGTGCACGAATGCGTTCCAACTATTCAGGAGTAACGTCATGCTGCGACTTTTGTTGATTCCACTTTTAATGTTGTCGGGTTGCATCTACTCAACCAATCCAATCTTTACGGAACAGGACAATTTATTCGACGAGGCCTATATTGGAACTTGGCAAGCTAAGGACGGGTTTCCTGACGCCGGCACTTTTGAGGTGACGCGATGGGCACCCGAAGATAACTCGTACCGAGTAGCCCTCCACAATCAGGCTGACGTGAAACAAGGAACGTTTCAGTTGTATCTTTCTCAGATCGGCAAAACGAAATTTCTGACAGGTAAATTTGAAAAACCAAGGCCTGCGGAGGCAGGCACAGAGGAATTGGCTGTTCCCGCTCGTTATCTAACGTTTGCAATCGATCAATTGGAGGGGGGGCAACTAAAGGCGCGCCAACTTCGAGGAGATTGGCTTGCAATGCAAGTCAAAAGGAACCCCGAGGTTCTGAAGCACGAATGGAATGCTCGACCAGGTGACCCGGAAAAACAAGATCTGTTGTTGACCGCATCGACGCCCGACTTGCGAGCGTTCGTACTATCGCAGGTCGACAAACGCGATACGTGGCTACCGGTAACGTTCAAGAAGATTCGCTAAAGCATGAAACGATTCGATGCGATTGATAGTCGCCTTTTGCTCCTAGTGCTTCGTCAATATTTAATTTGAGGGTACTACGGACTTCCAGTCCGTCGGGAAACATCGTCAACGACGGACTGGAAGTCCGTAGTATGCATCCCCGCCAACCCTAATACTTAAGTTGGTTGAAGCACTAGCCTGTGAATTTATGATAGTCGCCTTTCGCTCCGCGAAAGCAGCGCTCCTTACACAAACCATCGTCGCCTTTCGCTCCGCGAA
>JANOBM010000179.1:0-40506 GCA_031411655.1 Planctomycetaceae bacterium | reverse complement strand
CGACGAGCGACGACGCTGCCGTTTCGACGTCCCCGATCGCGAAAGCGATTGACCCTGAGGGTGTGTCTTCATTAATTGTACGATTGGCGATTGTCGAAACCGTGGGGGCATCGTTTATCGCGGCAACGGTGATGTCGAATGTGGTACTGGTGGTAGCGATTCCATCGCTGACGTTAACGGTAATCGTTGCCGTTCCGTTCGCATTCAATTGTGGGGTGAATGACAATCGGCGGTTCGTTCCATTTCCCGCTAATGCAATGGATCCATTGCCAACAAGCGATTGGTTATTTGAGGACGCAGTTACGACGAGCGAGGATGAAGCGGTTTCGACGTCGCCGATGGTGAACGCAATTGTACCCGAAGGAGAATCTTCGTTGATCGTCCGACTGGCTATCGTGGAGATGGTAGGAATATCGTTTGTTGCTAAGACGGTGACGTTGAAAGAGGTGGCTGTTGTTGTCATCCCGTCGCTAACCGTGATCGTGATGGTCGCAATTCCGCTCGCGTTCGATCGTGGCGTAAAAGTTAACTGGCGGTTGGGTCCACTGCCTGAGAGAGTCAGTGAAGAATTTCGCACCACAGACTGATTATTGGACGTTGCGGCGACGATTAGTGAGGAGGCAGCGGTTTCGACGTCGCCGATGGTGAATGCGATCGGACCCGCTGGCGTATCTTCATTGATCGTAAGATTGGCAATGGTTGAAATCGTCGGCGCGTCATTTGTCGCAATGACAGACACATTAAAAGTCGTGCTAGTGGTTGCTGTACCGTCGCTTACGTTAACGGTAATCGTTGCGTTGCCGGTCGCATTTAGCTGCGGCGTGAAAGATAATTGCCGAGTGCTTCCGCTACCGGCAAGTAATAATGACCCATTGCTGATTAACGATTGATTACTTGACGAGGCGGTGACGACAAGAGTCGATGATGCGTTTTCATCATCGCCTATCGTTATCGTAATCGGGCCGGACGGAGTGTCTTCACTCAGTGTGAGATTGGTGATCGGTGAAATTGTCGGTGAAGAATTGGGGCCAGTAATGTTGATGAATACGGTTGCCGTATCCATACCGCCCAGTCCGTCCGATAACGAATAGGTGAATGAGTCCGTCGACGCCGAGTCCCCATTGTGCTGGTACGTAAAAGTTCCATCAGGACTTAGCGCAAATGCTGCTGCGTGTGTCGGTGCAGACACAAGGGACAATGTCAAAGGGTCTAAGTTGGGGTCGGTGTCGTTCTGCAGTACGCCGTCAAGCTGAATCTGTTTTGCTTCGCTTTGAGTTGGATTTGAAATGACGGAACGATAGTCAGCTTTGACCCAATCGGAAGTCTGGGGTGTCGTCGAGATGCGAACTTCATCAATACGGCCTTCGAATGTTCTAATCGGACTTTGACTGTAATTTCCGATCATCATGTTGTTGCTGGCGTCCGAACTAGCGGCACCAAATGGAGAAACGCTCGGAGTCAATGCCTGCTGTACACCATTGATGTAAATGATGGGAACATTGGCAGCGGACGAGTTGTCGTATGAAACGGCAACATGCTGCCACGAGTGCAGCGAAATAGATCCTGATGCGGTGCTCCATCTCGCACCTATGAAACCGAATCCGGCTTGGAACATGAGTTGACCACTGCTGCCACCCGTGTTTGCAATCTGCAGCGAGAATCCGTCGTTACCAAACGTTGACGCTGCTTTATCAAAGATGCGACCAAAGCCGCCTTCGCCCCAGCCCGTTGGGTTAATCCAGGCTGATAGCGTGCCCCCACCGCTAAAAATATTATCCAGCGATGCAGCGGATCCTAGGTTGACTTGGCTAGTCGTACCATCAAACACGGCCGAATTACCAACGACACCGATTTGCGTGGTGATACTGGTATTGGTTCCGTTGTTGCCAGACGGCGATGAGTCTGTCGACGTATTGCTGAAATGATATACGCCAGCAAAACCTGCGTCCCAGATGGATGTTGGGCTTTGGCCGACCGGAGACGTCGCATTGCCATAATACATGAAGAACGAATTGTTGGAATTGGCATTCTCAAGTCGTGGCACTTTTACCCAGACTGATGAGTAGCCCGTAGTCTCCCATTTCTCGATCTGATATTGAAGCAAGTTACCTTGTCCATCAACAAACCGTAGATCGGCTCCATTCGTTGCGACATCGGCATAGTTTATTTGTACAGCGTCGGCGGCGGTTTCGTGTAGCCGCACCAGCACCGGATAATCGATGAGTGATACGGTACCATTAGCAAGAGGAACGGTAAGACGTTGACGATATTGCCAGTCATCATCAAACCAATTGGAGAGGGCATCGATATCAATCGAATCGCCTCGCGCTAGGTTGTATGTGTCGTCTGTCGCGATGGGTGTACCGATATTCGAGGCCGCATTCCCAAACTGTCTTGCGGAGACTCCGGTCTCGTCAGTAAGGCCGCTTCCCGTCCATGCGACAACAAAATTGTTCGGGTCTGCGATGGCGACCGAGGCAAGATGCTGGTCGCCGGCTTCGGTCACGTTAATCTGCATGACAGTACCAGTGGGAATACCTCCGGCTGCATACTTCTGGGCCATGACTTTATTGCCCTCTGCGTCGCCGATCTGATCCCATACGACGATAAATGACCCATCGTCGGCCGTATCCACTGCGGGGTTGAAGCGTTCTCCCGCACTTACCAAATAGGAGCCTTTCAAGATGGAGCCATCAACACGGTACAAAGTTGCATAGATGCCACCGCTGGCAATCGATGTGTTCCGGTAGACCACCGCAAAGTTCCCATCGGCATCCGCACTCAATGCTGGAGTGACCGAATCGGATGCGATGTCGTTGACGATGACATCGCCACCCGCCAGCGAACCGTCGCTGTTGAACCGCTGGAGATGAATGTCGCCACCGTAGGTCCAGGCAATCACAAACTTTCCGCTCGCCAGCATCGTGACGGCAACATCCTTTTCGGCTCCACGGTCCATCGTGTTCGCCAATTGGTCGCTCAGATCGAGTGCTGTGCCGCTGGCATTGAAACGCCGGTAATGGATCCCGTAGTTGTCTGTGTTCCCTTTGCCTTCCCAGGCGATGATGAATGCGCCAGTGGATTGGTCGACCGAAATAGATGAATTAGATTGCTGCCCGACTGCTGTGGTGTTGACGCGGAATTCGTTATCCAGCGATAAACCGTTGCTTGAGAAGCGGCGAGCATAGACGCTTTGAGATGTACCATCTTGGTTCTCGCTCGTCCACGTAACCACGAAGTTTCCATCGGTATCCGACGCGACGCGCGCCCATTGCTGATCGTCAGCGGTGACTTGATTGACACGAATCTCGGGGGACAAGGCAACGCCGAGGGCATTGAACCTCCTTGCATAGACTCCCCAACCCGAACCGTCTTGCGATTCGCTCGACCAAACGATTGTGTAGCTGCCATTCGCCGCCATACCAATCGCTTGCTGACTTCCTCGAGTCACTTGCCCGCTAGAGATGGGACTGGATGTGGTTTCTTGCCGGTTGGATTCGTTGGTATTAACACCAAACTCTCCCGTTGGGGCGATGGAGCGATACTCGAAGGAACCGATGTCTGGCGTTCCAGATCGCAGGAAACCTCGTTGGTCGGAGGGAGTAGTGCCTACCGTTGATGCGGCGTTGATTGCCGCACTGCCCAACTGCAACGCGTGTGTCGGGCTCTTGCCACCGTTCAGTGACAACATCGCCAATCGAGGATCGCCGATTATATCACTCGGGTGATTGAGTCCAGCGGAGGCATCGTTGCTTAGGTTGTTACCCTGCGAGTCAACAAGTGTTGTGTTTGCGTTGTCTCCAACGTTATTGGATAGGATCGAGTTCTTGATGAAAATCTGGCCGGACCCGTTGAGGTAGACCCCACCACCATCCGACGCGCTATTGAATGCGATGGTGGAATGGAGAATGGTTGCCACTCGCTTATTGAATACGCCCCCACCGATGCCCAAAGCGCTGTTACCGCTTACTGTTACGTTAGAAAGTGATAGGGTTGCGCCGGAGCTATCGTTGACAATTCCTCCACCGTTGACACCTGCCGAATTGTTTAGCAATGAAACCGATGCAAGAGTTATATTCCCATCGCCATTGTAGATACCGCCACCATCCTGCGAGCTGCTATTATTGCTGATCTCAGCACCAGTAATCGTCAATATGCCGGCGTCGAAATAGATGCCTGCGCCGGTTTGAGCCGAATTGTTTGAAACGACGGCATCGCTTAATGTCACGATGGTGCTCGCTTGGGCTGCGTATAAGCCCCCACCGAACTGCGAGGCAATGTTATTGCTGATGGCAACATGCCTGCCAGTTAAGGTACCCGCATCGACATAGATACCGGCGCCAAATCTCGCACTATTTCCAGTGATTGCGATATGTTCCAGGGTCAGACCCGTGGCTGCCCCCGAAAGATAGACGCCGCCCCCGTTGCCACCTCCCATCGAACCTCCGCGAATGGTGAAGTTACTGAATTCCACCTGTGCTCCACTGGAGACCGAAAACACACGATCGATCATGTTCCCGTCGATAATGGTTTGGCCTGCACCTACTCCGATGATCGATAAATCCTCCGTGATATTGAGGTCCCCGGTGAGTGAACCTGATTCACTGATTCCCGATAGTGCAAGTCCATAGATGCCTGAGCCCAGAAAAATGGTGTCGGCACCAGCGGTATTATTGGATGCAATGATGGCTTCACGAAGCGAGATCAGCCCGTCTATTCCACTTGAGGCAAGTAATGCACCAATGGAGGATGTGTCACCGTCAATAGCATCGGACAAGGTGGTCACATTGACTGCTTGCAATAAACCCGTCCAACTTTCGCCAAGCGAGGTAGTGACGAGACTAACCGTCGAAATCTCCCCCACGGAAAACTCCAAGTCCCAGTTTCCGCCAAGCGACTTACTTCCGGTGGCATCACTACTCGCTGCGACATCGATGCCACTCACTGTACCGAGTCGAGCGATGAATGCCTGGCCTTCTGAAGAGGACGCTACATCGCAGCCATAGATCAACCATTCCGCATCCGCTCCAAGTCGTTCGCGCCAAGTGGAGAGTTGCATGGAATGGTCACTGAGGTTCTCATTCGATAACACTGTTGACCCAATAAGGATTCGGCCGTCACTTCCATGGGACAGCAGGTGAATGGAGTCGACAGTTCGAAGATGACTCAAAGCGTCGCCGATCTGCTCAATACCATCGCGACTGGAATCGAGCATTAGGAAGTCAAATTCGCGGTCGGGACTGCGGATGGCCTCTATTTTAGCGATGACGCCCTGGGTATCTGGTGACCTTGGGTCGATTACTACCAGTTCACGGCGAGGGTAGGCGAATGCCTGAGGCGCTTGCGCGGTGGTTGCGTGAAGGGAATTCGATGGTGCAGACGAAGACGATAGAGTTGCTGCCGAAGTTGAGAGCCCTTCGATGAGTGATGCCGACTCGGTCTCGACGGGAGCCACGACCGGGGTTGCGCTCAGAAGAATACGTGGCTCTAAACGGAACGCATCGATGGTGTTTTCGGTTGTTTCATACGTTTGGAAGGCTTGCGAAAGGAGCGCCGCCACTTGATCGATCCAAAGCATGCACTGCGTCCAAAGCCGCGAGCTACCTCGAGTCGATTTTGCAGATTCTCGGCCGGGATCGGCAGCGAGTAAGGAGCCAGGATGTTTCATGGAGAATTTGGCGGGGGGAGGTGGCAGGTCCGCATTCGCAGATAATCCATGAGAGCGCAATCATGGCTATAAAAACATAAACCCTATTCCTTGCCTCACCGTTACAACTTTCCAAATGCCATCGAATCGCATGGGATGCATTGCCCACTGTGCAATCAATGATGCGATTACTTAATGATCGGGTTGTTTCGGTTGTACGACCTTGACCGTTTCTCCGCCTATCACGATCGTTAATTCGATTCAATGCCGTGGGGCTCATGTTAATAAAGCGACGAAAAGGACGATAACGTTTGAAGGTTCTTTGCGGGAACGGATGCCTGCGGACCACGAACAAATTGTTCTAATGCGGCTTCGGCCATGAATTGCTCTGCGCAGTCACTATGGATGGTGGTCTTTACGCTTTCGGGATTGGCGATTGCCATGAACGAATCGCGTTTCTTGCGCGCCGCAGACGCCCCTTCTTTAAGCCACGCGCCCCCGACTTTGGTTTCACCAGAAGCTATGCCCGCCGTGCCAGTGCCTTGGTGGCGGGAGGCTATTCAGGTTCCACTTGGAATTGGACAAAATGTGACAACGATTACTGCTGATGAAGCGGTAATTCGCGCCTTGACACAATCACCTGATATCGAGGTGATCAATCTCCAACCGCAGATCCAACGGACAGAGATCACACGCCAGCAAGCTTCATTCGACTGGAATAACTTTCTAGAATCGAGTTGGTATGACCGGAATGACCCGATCGGCAGCAGATTGACGACTGGGTCGGTGGATGGTCGCTTTAAAGACCAGCAACTCTCTGGCAATGGTGGTGTCCGAAAAACGACCACGGGAGGAACGGAGATTGCTTTGGCTGAACGGATGGGTTGGCAAGCAAATAATTCTGCTTTTCTTGTCCCCAATGGTCAGAATAACTCACGGCTTGAATTGACCCTTACACAACCGTTGATGTCGGGCCGCGGACAAAATTACAACTTACGACGAGTTTTTGAAGCGAAGCTGATCACCGAGGGAACTCAGTCTGAATCGATCGCACGCGTCCAGGAGCACCTGCTGACCGTCCACCAAAGCTATTGGGAACTGTACCGTGCCCGAGCTGCATTCCTGCAACGCAAACGGGCTGCCGATCGCGCCGCAGAACTTGCTGAGTCGTTGGTTGCTCGGTCCGCCCTCGATACGACCGGCAGGCAATTGGTTCGGTCAAATGCGTCAGCCGCACAGCTTCGAGCTGAACTGATGCGTGCAGCTAGCGCGGCTGACTTTGCTGCTATCGAACTGCGGCGTTTGATAGGCAGTACGGATACGGAATCGGAAGTAATACCTATTCAGAGTCCCTCTATCTCGCTTGAGCCTATCGACACTCAGATAGCGATTCAATCGGCGATGGCTGCGCGACCAGAAATTGCAGTTGCGGTCCGTGAGATTCGTGTTGCCGGGGTCCGACTGGGTGCGAGCAAAAATGAGTTAATGCCAAGATTGGACCTCATCGCTGGAGCCTATGTCGCAGGGCTAGCGCCAAGTCGTACGTCCATCGACTCGCTGACTCGTCAATTTGCGGATGGTCGTCCAAGCTATAGTTTGGGACTTGCGTGGGAACGCCCCGCAGGAAATCGTGCTGCCAAGTCGAGCCTGCATCGTCGGCACTTGGAGATGCAGGAAGCGTTCTTACGCTATGAAACCGCAGTTCAAGACACTCGCCGTGATGTCGAGATTGAGATTCATCGACTGCACCTGTCCTATCAAGCTCTTCTTCAGCGACACGAGTCACTCGCGGCCACTCAAGCCGAGTCCGACTTCCTACTTGACCGTTGGCAAACGGCACCGACGAGCGATGGACCTGCCATTTTGTTGCTTGAAGACCTCATCGCCGCTCAATCGCGGCTCGCTGATGAAGAGGTTGCGACGCTTAATGCTGAGGTCGAACATGCGATGGCGCAGGTGCGTTATCTGAAGGCGATTGGTTCATTGCTGCAGTCCAAACGAACGCTGTCGGACGGCGTATTTGATGCGACCACGGTACCACCAAACATTACGGCTCCATTGGATGATCAATTAATGGACGCAGGTATGTCGGTGGGAGGGGAGTTGCCATGATTTCACCTTTTGGACATTCCAACGCGACTTACGTTTGGTTCGCCGAACATGCGAAGGATTTGGCATCTCGATTGGATCGGTCAGAACTCGTATCCCTTTACTCGGAATTGCGATTGGTCAACCTTTGTCGCGCGAAGAGGCGAGAGAACAATCGGAAGGTGATGGCGATGGCATTGGGTGCGTCGGCAATGCAGGCCGTTCTGGGATTGAGGCCATACGAAGTGCAATACCAAGCGGCCTTCGTCATGGCAGACGGTTGCGTTGCCGAAATGGCGACCGGTGAGGGGAAGACGGTCGCCGTTGCGCTTGCAGCAGCAGTGCTGGCCGCCGAGGGGCACAGCGTTCATATCGCAACGGCAAATTCTTATCTTGCCAAGCGAGACCATGCACTGGTGAGTCGGATGGCCAGTTGCCTGGGATTGACGTGTGGATTGATCGAAAACGAAATGGCGCAATTAGGAAAAAAGCAAGCGTATCAATGTGATATTGTCTATGGAACGGCAGATGCATTCGCATTCGACTATCTACGGGACCGACTTGCAAAACGTTCCTCGTCACTGCAACGGCTGAGCGATGCGCGGCAAGATTGTTCGCGAAAGGATGGGCGTCTTTGCCTTCGACGGCATCATTTGGTCATTGATGAGATCGATCATGTTGTCATTGATGAAGCGACCACTCCGCTGATTCTCTCTGTTCCGAGCGATAGGGCGGAATCGACCTGCCGCAGTGTTTACGCCAAAGCGTCTCAAGTTGCTGCTCGCCTTCAGCTCGCAATTGACTGGGAAATAGATAACAAGAGCAACCGTGCCAGGGTGACTGACATCGGAAAGATCGTGGTTGAAAAGTCCGTTCCTAAAGAACCCCTGGCGCGTCCCTGGGCTGATTACGTTTGTCGTGCTCTTGATGCGATGCATCTCGTGCATCGAGATATCGATTACGTCGTTCACGACAAAAGAGTCATGATCATTGATATCGCGACAGGTCGGCCGGCTGAAGGACGCCAGTGGCAAGACGGTCTTTTTCAGGCGGTGGAATATCACGAAGGATTAAACGTAACGCCCGAGTCCCTTGCCGCAGCACAAATATCAAAGTGGAGGTTTTTGAAAACCTACCATCAACTTTCAGGATGCAGCGGGACGGCATGGGATTGTCGATCAGAGCTGACGGATATCTACGGTTTGAGTACCGTCCGAATTCCAACGAGGCTTCCTTCGGCGCATTGTTCTCTGCCGACCGTCTACACGGCGAATGCTGATGAAAAATGGAATTTGATCGTTAAAGAAATCGAAGAGATCCATTTAACTGGACGACCGATTCTTGTGGGAACTCGTACGGTTGCCGAGTCACAAGCTTTGGCTCAGCGTTTGGTTTCATTGGGCTATTGCCCGCGGGTGCTTAATGGCACTCAAGAGGAAAGCGAGGCAGACCTCATTTCGATGGCTGGTAAGATCGGGGCTATTACGATCGCGACAGACATGGCCGGCCGTGGAACGGACATTGTCATTGCAGACACCGTTGCGGGGCTTGGCGGCCTCCATGTGATTGTGTCCGAACCTCGCCATTCGGTGCGATTGGATCGTCAATTAATTGGACGGTGTGCACGCCAAGGACAACCGGGAACCTTTCGTACTTTCGTTGCTGGGGATGACCAACTTGTCAAACGATATGCGCCCGGGCTTTCGCGATTTCTAACGCATCGTTTAACCAACGAGATGGCGACAGAGCCACTTTGGAAGGCGGTTGCCAAAGCAGCTCGCAAAAGTGAGTCTGAAATGGCGTCTGCGCGCGGTCGCTTAGCGAAGCAGGAAGAACGGCGCGATACCTATTTTCAACATTTGCCCCCATCATTGAACACGGTCCCATGAATACATCTTCAAACTTCCTCAAAGTGACACTGGTCGCCGGTATTCTCAGTGCCTGCATACCCGCTTCATTGGAAAGTGATCTTCAAGCGCAAAACTTTGAATTAAATGGGAATTCGAATGATCCAGCAACTGCGTTCGAGGGCTACACCGAGCCCTATCGTGATATCCATGTGGGCGCATCGGATACGGGAACGGTGGCGGAGATTCGAGTTGACGAGGGGCAGCGGGTTCGATTCGGTCAAGTTCTCGCAAGATTGGACGATGCCGTTGTTCGCACAAGCTTGGCTATTGCAAGCGAGGCTGCAGCCAGTTCGGGTGAACGCGACGCTGCCCAACTGCAAGTAACGACCAGTCAACGAAAGTACGAACAAACTCTGACTTTGCATGGAAGAAATCATGCAACCGATCAGGAGTTGTGGCAGTCAAAGGCGACGCTTGATGAATCGCTCGCGCGGTTGCGAGTCTATCAGGAATTGTCTGTTCGCAGAAAGTTGGAGTTGGCTCAAGCCGAGGCGTATCTACAGAGAATGACAATTCGGTCACCAATCGATGGCATGGTGATAGAAAAATGCAAAGACGTTGGTGAGACCGTATCGCCTGCTGATCCCCATCTGCTCCGTATCGTTCAGCTCGATCCGTTGCGAATCACTGCCACCGCGTCGGTTGCCCAATCGCGGGCTCTCCTTGTGGGCCAAGAGTTGTTGGCCACAACAACGGATCGCCAGATGGGTGCGATCGTTGAGTTCATCTCGCCGGTTGTCGACGCTGGCTCAGGTACTGTCATCGTCCATCTCCGGCTACCCAATCCCGATGGTCTGATTGCGGGAGGAGTCGTCTGTCGGCTCTCCATCGTCCCATCAGCACAGGCTGCTCAGCCCGTGAATGCTGATAACAGCTTGAATGTTCCCCGCCAAACGTTGTTGCAGTTTCCTTTTCGGCAAAAGAGTCAAAGGTAGTTCATTGTGAGTTTTCCCGTTCCAATGTCACCTACCACTCCCTTTCCATTTGATACGGCAGCCGCCTGTATCGCGTCCGTGGAACAGTCGGTGGCCTTGGATAGATCGTCACGGGATAGGAACGCCGCCGCAATTGATTTGATGACTCGATTGCTGCAATTGCGAGATGCCTCTACTGCGAGAGCGCATTGCGCGCAGTTATTAGTTGAATTCTTAGATGCTGACTTTGTCTTGGTTGGAGCGTCTTCGTCTCAGTCGATACCCTGTCCCATCTCATCACTACACGGCCCCTCGCTTCCCGATCAAACATTTCGCGATGATCTGGAAGCTGCCATTGGAGAATCGGTTACTACGGGGCGAGCGCACCATACGGGGTCGGCGATCTTGGGTGAATCTCTCGTCATCGAAACGCAGGAGAGCATGTTTGCTGGTCTAGCACATCAACGGCTGGCGATGCGACTGGGGCAAGATCGAGTGATTCATACCGTGCCGCTTATCGGGGACGATGACCAATCCGTCGGGGCTATCCTCATCGGTTGGTCTGTCAGCAAAAGCAATGAGTCTACAGTCGAAAATGGTATTTGCTTCATGAAGGTGATCGCGAAGCCGCTGGCCGGATTGATCCTGGCACTGGAATGTGGAAAACCGGGGCTGATTGCGATGCGAATGGAACGAGCGAAACAGTGGTTCACTCGGTCACGCTTACGATGGTTCTCGCTTGCACTCTTTGTGGTCGGAGTTGTCGGAACGATTCCAGTGCGTTACCCAGTTGGTGCTGAAGTCACGGTAGTGCCAGTTGTCTCTCGCCATGTAGTCGCGCCCTTTGCCGGTATCCTAAAGCAGGTACTGGTAAAGCCTGGGCAATCGGTTGAGGTAGGACAGCAGCTATTGCTAATTGATTGCGAAGATACGGTCGAAAGGATCACGTCGCTTCGCGCGGAATTAGAGAAGACCCGTTCCGAACGTTCTAAATACCTGTCGACTGTCCGCCTGAGCGACGCGGCGTTAGCCGGCTGGACTGCCAAGCGTATTGAAAGTGAGCTTCATCTGCTTCACCGCTATCTTGAGCGGTCTGAGGTTAGAAGTCCTATCGCCGGAGTGGTTCTTGGGGAGGATCTCGAACGACTCGTTGGATGCCCTCTTGAGACTGGGCAAGGTCTCCTCGAGATTGCGCAAATCGCACCCATGCAAGCTGTGATCGAGGTACCACCGGATCAAATCACGCGTATTGCTTTGGATGACGAAGCGACCATTGAGTTGGAATCGGTGGGATCACTCGGCGAAGTCAAAGTCAGCTCAATCTATCCCCGAGCCGAGCCCAATGAGCAGGGGAAATACGTATTCCGAGCACTCGCAGACTTACCCAAGCAGATTGATCCATTAAAGTCGGGAATGCGAGGGTCGGCTGTCATCTATGGCAAACGCTGCCCATGGGCCTGGTGTGTCGTACAACGAATCTGGACTAGGCTCCATCATTGGAGCTGAGCGAACGCCTCATGAAAACTTTACGCCGTGATTCGCCAGCCGAAGACTTGAGAGCATCGAAACCGAGGATGCGAAAGGATATTCGTGCCGTGCCCCATCTCGGTAGTGGTGGCACCGCGTGGATGCGACTCGAGGATGACTGCCTGTCACGGTTTCACCGCATTGGAGTGCCAGAGTACGAGTTTTTGCTTCGATTGGATGGCGTGACATCGATTGACGACGCTAGGCAAAAAGCAGCCGCGGCATGTCGACATCGTAGCTCTTTGTCCCCGGAACAAGCCGAATCGATATTACTTTGGGCGGCGAACGAAGGCTTGATCGAAGGTCATCGTGATACCGCGAAAGCCCGCGACGTTAAGCGAGGTAACTCACTGATGTGGATTCGACTCCCGCTGTTTACGAGCGAAGCAAACTGGGACGCATTGACACGTTGGTTTGGATGGCTTTTTCGGCGGAGTGGTTTCATCTTTTGGTTTGCCATGCTCGCGATGGCAATGGTCTCCGTGTTGATGGAGTGGGAGCGGTTTGCACGAGACATCGCCGGAGTGCTTGTACCCGGTAGCTGGTTATGGTTTGCAGGCGTTTGGTTGCTTCTGAAGTTGGCACATGAGGCAGGGCACTTGGTCTGTTGCCGCACATATGGCGGTAAGGTTGGTGAGATTGGAGTGGCGTGGATGCTTCTTGCGCCCGTCGCCTATGTGGACTTAACCGATGTCTATCGAATTCGATCAAAGTCGGCTCGCATCATGACGTCGCTGGCGGGCGTTTATATAGAAGTATTGATTGCGTCGCTTGCAATGATTGGATGGACACAGACCAACTCACCTGCGATTGGACATGCATGGGTGTGCATCGCGATGACGGCCGGAGTGAGTTCCATTATCTTCAATCTCAATCCGTTGATGCGATTAGACGGATATCACGCCGTATGCGATTGGCTGGGAAGGCCTCATTTGGCGAACGACGGCACTCAGGCCGCCGGTCATTTTTTGAAGTGGCTAGTTCTGGGTAAAAAGGACACGAGAACAGTACCCAGTACGCCGCTCGTTTTGTACGGAATGTCTGCATTTCTATACCGAATGGTAGTTGTCGTCGGGTTGATTGCCGCAGCGAAATCAATGTATGGTCGAACTGGTTTAGTGATCGTGACTGTGATTGTTTTATCCGCAAGCCTTCCGCGACTTTGGAATTCGTTGCAACGCTTGCTTGCCGAGATTTCGTTAAGACCGGCGGTACTCCTCCGAGTGGCAATGGGCCTGACATTCATTTGTACTGCGGTCGCATTGATTCGCCATCTGCATCGCGAATACGTGTCGGGCTGGTCTGCAGTTGTGGAATACGCTGATGATTCCCCTATTCGGTGCATTTCAGAAGGAAAGTTGATTCGTGTTCTTGCGGTCGAAGGACAGCAGGTCGTCGCTGGAATGCCCTTGATTGAGTTTGAAAACCTGGAGTTGGTTGCACAGCTTACCGGTGCGGAAATCGAACTGGCTGCCGGTACAACTCACTGGAAATCGCTACGAGAATCTCAAAAGATCGCTGAGGCAGAGTCCCAGAGACAAGCCAACGAAGCGATTCAAGAGAGACTTGTTCATTTGAGATCGCAAGTACAGGGACTGATATTATGTGCACCACGGACCGGTCGACTCGTCGCTTTCGAATTAATGAATCAAGTGGGGAGATGGTTTGAAGAGGGCGATGCGATGGGATACGTTGCCGATGAAACAAAAAAGAAAGCAATCGTTGCTATACCTCAGGGTTGTGTTGACGAGCTTCTGGGCATCCAGGGTGAGGCCGTTGTTTTCCGGGGCGCGAACGGCATTCGAATGGGTGGCACAGTGACGTTCGTGGCGAATCAAACGATGGCAACCGCTCCGCATCCGGCGATGGCGGCAAATGCAGGTGGGCCGCTGGCACAGCATCATGCTAGCGAGTCCAAGGCAACTTTGCTCCAGCCCTACCTGCGACTCGAGGCGACTATTGACGACGCGAAAAACGTTCTTCGACCCGGCTTGCCGTTGATTCTCGTACGTTAGTCGTCCGGCAAATCACAACGAAGCTCATTTAGGTGTGGTGGTAAAATGAAAGTCCGCCTAGTCTATACTATGCCGTAACGGATCCGGGTTTGAGGATTTGAACGAGCGTTGTCCGCGTGTGTCGGCGATTCGATGAGGCCGCCCCGTCTCGAAAGCACATTCCTTTCGGTTGGCGAGCACGCACCCTTTGACAACACTCGCCGTATTGGGCATTGTTGACGAGCAGTCCACCTCCGAGAGTGACATGAATCCATTTGATCTACAAATTTCCACTCGTATCGTTTTTGCTGATGGAGCAGTTCGTCAACTTGGAAAGCTTGCGACGGAGTTCCGTGCAACGCGTGTTCTCATTGTATCGGACCATGGCGTGGTCAGTGCGGGACATTTTGAATCGGGGGCACAGAGTCTTCGTGCTTCTGGGTTGTCGGTCGCATCGTTCCACGATTTTGGCGAAAATCCTACAACGGAAATGGTCGACCGTGGTGTGGTGGTGGCACGCGAGTTTTGCCCCGACCTTCTCGTTGGGCTTGGTGGAGGGAGCAGTCTTGATTGTTGTAAAGGAATCAACTTTGTGTATTCCTGCGGCGGCTCCATGCGTGACTACCACGGGGTAGGAAAAGCGACCTGCGACATGCTGCCAATGATTGCAGTGCCGACTACATCAGGGACTGGTAGCGAAACGCAGTCATTCGCTCTGATCAGCGATTCGGAAACAAACGTCAAGATGGCGTGTGGTGACAAGCGGGCAGCTTGCAAAATTGCATTGCTAGACCCCGAATTAACTCTCACGCAGCCGCCACGCGTTACTGCACTAACCGGTATCGATGCACTCTCGCATGCGATCGAAACATTTGTCACTCGCAAGAGAACTCCGATATCAACGACGTTTAGTCGGCAAGCTTTTGCATGGCTTGCGAAGGGCTTCCCTATCGTACTGCGTGAACCGTATAACTTGGAGGCTCGTGGCATGATGCAGTTAGGAGCTTGTTTTGCCGGGCTGGCAATAGAAGCTTCCATGCTGGGTGCCGCTCATGCAACCGCCAATCCGCTGACTGCGCGTCACGATGTGACCCATGGACAAGCAGTCGGTCTCATGTTGCCAGCCGTGATCCGCATGAACGGCAGTCAGTATGCGAATTGGTACGCTGAATTGCTTGCTGAAATTGAACCCGATGTTAGCCACGCCGATGCACCCAATCGACTGGCGGAGATCATTGAGTCCTTTTTAATGACAGCGGGTTTGGCTCGATCGCTTGACGAACTCAATATTCCGCTCGATAACATTTCGGAGTTGACGGACGATGCCCTTCGTCAGTGGACCGGAACGTTCAACCCAATTCCGCTTGACCATGATCGCGTCCGGTCTCTTTACCGCGACGTCATGTAACCGCGACGTCATTTTTGTAACCGCGGCGTCATGTAACTTTCAAGTGAGTCATTGTTTTTCGGAGTCTGGAGCGTCTGCTTGGGCTTCGGATTGGATGATGCGAAGGCGTTCTTCGTTCGAAAGAGGAACGAGTCCATTCTGGGATACTCGGTCCAATTCGCGATAGCGAATAAACACGATCTCGACAAAGTCGTTGAAGACGCGATCCGACGCTTCCTTCACCATTCGTCTGCTGATACGTGCTAGCTCCGAAGGCCTTGGTTTGTCTCTTGCATCACCTTCCTCAGAAATCAGAGGCTCAATGATCGACGCGTTGCGATCCTTTAGCATCGCCGTGAGCAAGCCCTCCAACCGAGCGTCACTTGATATCTCCACATGATCAAACTCATGTCGTGTCAATGGGCGCTCAAACAGGTCCTCGCCGATCAGCTCCATCGGCAATAACACTTGATGATCCCTCGTTAGCTTAACGTTGCGGTATTCGACGGAAATACGCAGTGCCGGTAAGCCGTTTTGACTGACGATCTTCCAGTCCGACCGAGTTTGGTAGGTGTAGTGAAACTCAAATCTTGTTTCGCCGGCGAATTTTCGCTTTTCCTTTTGGGGATCGTAAAACACAAAGCGAACGTCGCCGTCCTCGATTAGCTTGGCAATGTCGCCTGGCGGAGACGGTAATTCGACGGGATTGCCGTCGGAGTCAATCGCTTTCAGCGTGGTTTTTGCTGTACTTGCGTCGTCGCCAATGCATTGGGTTGGCACGGGAATCAATAGACAAATCGATACGACCCATGGGACGCAAATAGCGATCATTCGAATTACAATCGTCTTTGCTTCCAAGTCGCTTGCCGTGTCACGCCGCTCAGTTTTTAAAAGGAATTCGAATCGATGACCACTCGAACCCATCTTTGTACTACGCCATTGTGCCTTGTGTTTTATGCTTTTGCGATTGGCCTTTTAAATTTCAATATTGTCGTGGCTCAAGAGGCGACACTGAGTGCATCGTCTGGCGATGAGGAATCGGTTGAGATTGGCGTCGATGCTTCACTCGCTGAGGCTCAAGAAGTGGCCAAGGCTTCCCCGCCAACCCAAAGCAATGCAGAAGAGCAATCGTCTGAAATTGAATCGCCAGAAGCCGCGGGCGATGCGGTGCCGGCCGCAGGCGAAGCGGGACCGGAAGATCCGACCGACAAGCCCGCGAATGGTGAGCCCTTGAATGCCCCGAATACGTCGGGAGACTTGAATTCCGACTCTGGCGAGACAGAGTCCAAAGACAAGCCGACCGTTCCGAATGCGAAGTCAAGCAAGAATGAGAGAGCGAACAGAAAAAAAAATGGCTCCACAAGTGAGGACGTCAAGGATTCCAAAGAGGCAGAACCAAAGCGATTACCCAAGTTGGGCATTTCGAATGGACCTATGCTCCCAGGGCAACGTTGGCGAGTTCATGACATGCGACGCCCGCGTCCTTCTGTTGTTACTCCTGGAAAGCTAAGCACCTACGATAAACCGGGAACGGCCCCAAGCGACGCAATCGTTCTGTTTGACGGAACCGACCTTTCCAATTGGTGCCACCTAAGTAAAGAAGACCCCAGCCAACTGATTGAAGCACAGTGGAAAGTCGAGAAAGGATACTTCGAGGTGTCTAAACAGACCGGTCCACTTCAAACCATCGATAGTTATGGAGATTGCCAGCTTCATCTTGAGTGGCAAACGCCCGCAATCGTTCGAGGTGATAGCCAAGGCCGCGGGAATAGTGGAATCTTTTTTATGGAAGAGTTTGAAGTGCAAATCCTTGATTCGTTTAACAATCGTACTTACGCGGACGGCCAAGCGGGCGCGCTATATGGTCAGTATCCACCGATGGTGAATGCCAGTCGAAAACCGGGCGAGTGGCAGGTTTACGATATCCTCTTCGAAGCACCGGTCTACTCACTTGAAGGAGAGTTGGAAAAGCCTGCATCGGTAACCGTGATGCACAATGGCCTTTTCATTCACCACGCACGGAACTACTACGGTCCCACGGGAGGCGGCGTCGTTCCCAAGTATCCGGCTTTAAGTCCTGCGGCTCCGATTGCTTTACAAAACCATGGGAATCCTGTGCGTTTTCGGAATATCTGGGTCCGTCCTTTGCGACCGTAAATCGTTCCAAAAATGGGCTCCTTTTTGCTGATTGCTTCAAGCTTGCGGCGTGAGTTCCAGTGAGGTGCAAGTCTGTTACAATCCAAAAACAGACCGCTTCATAAAAGGATTGCCCCATGCATCGTTTCCCGTATATCAACTCCTATGTCAACGAGGTGTTTGCACATGAGAAAGAGCATTGGGACTATGTCTACATTCGACCGCTTCTGCTCGTTGCCTATTTTTTCATTCGAACGATAAGTTTTCCTATTAAGTTCGTCTTTCATCGCGTTCCCTATGGCTTTGAAGCCTATGCGATCGATTGGTGGATGACGTTTGGGATGAAGTACCTGGCAAGATACGACGCTGCTGAATTGATGCTGCGTCACGTTCAAATCGAGCCCCTTCTGTATCGCCATGTCCTTCAGTGCGCCGGCTATAAAGCTTCCGCCAACGCGAGAAAACTGAATGGCATTGACGGTGACTTTAATGTGGATGACCTGGAGACGGTCGTCAAAAACAATCTAACAATCGGGCACGATTTGCTTTCCTATGAACTCGTGGACCGATTTGATCGGACACGTTTTCTCGAGAACCTCGAATTGATTCGACGCACGAAGCCAGAATCACATGAGACGATGAGTAAAGCGGCGCTCGATGAGAATCGCAAGCATTCTTGGCAATTACTTGGCGCGACGAACATCGTCCTTTTGATTGTGACAACCATTACCATTTTTGGCGATCTGAAAACGACCGTTAATGCGCTGAATTCATTTGGATCTGATTCGATCTTGTTGTGGTGTATGAAACACATTTTTGCTGGCGACGAGCAGGCTCAAATTGACTTGGATTTTTTCATGCAAGAAGTCAGCAATCGGGGGCATTACAACAGCAGCGTTTTTTTCTCGAACCCCAGTCAATACCTTTACTATCACATCGTATTCGATGAGGTGATCTATAACATGCTGAGAACAAAGTCACCCGCTTGATTCGAAACGAGAACGATGACTATTCCATGCTATATCACGCAGACAGGATCATTTCTGCCTGGCGAAGCAATTGAGAACGACCGGATCAACCAGTATCTGGGTTCACTGAACGGTGAAGCGGAGACGCAGCAGCGTGTTCTTGCCATGAATGGCATCGTTCGTCGTCACTACGCACAAGATTGTCACCAACGTGCTACGTACAACGTTTACGAACTGGCCACTGAAGCGGCGACTGTGTGTATGCAGAACGCATCGATTGCAGAGCCTATCACGTTTTTGTCGGCGGGTACAACCTACGCGCCTCTGGCAGGTCCGGGGATTGCATCCCTGGTTCATCATCGTTTGCGGGCCGCTGGCGTGATCGATCAGCCGATAGAGATCAGTTCACATTCTGGCATTTGTTCCTCTGCAGCAGCGGCACTCGTCGGCGCGGTCCGAGCCATCACTAGTGGCGAGCATCGATCCGCTCTTTGTATTGGTACTGAGCATGCGTCTGAAGTACTGAAATCAAGTGTTATCCAACCGATTGATGATCGCTCACTGCACGAAGACATTCGCTCCAGTCAGTGGTTCATGTCTGTGTTCTTACGTTTCATGTTGTCTGATGGCGCTGGCGCCATCTGTCTGCAGGCCTCACCATCACAAAACCGTCTTTCCTTGCGCGTCGACTGGACTCATTCCTTATCATTTGCACATGACGCGCCGTTATGTATGAAGCTTGACAATGCAAGTCGGCTACTTAGCCAGGACGTCCGGATTCTTTCTCGGTACCTTTTCAAGTATGCGGGCGAATTTGTAGGGCATGCGATGCTCGCGCACGGCGAAAGACTTGACCACTATCGCGTGATCCTTCCTCACATGTCATCGTTCTTTTTTCGTCGTAAACTCGAACGAATGATCGGTGAACGGTGTGCTGACCCGAGTAACGCAGTGCCATACTGGACCAATTTAGAGACCGCAGGGAATACGGGAGCAGCGAGCATTTTTGTGATGCTTGATCATTATTTGAAACAGCATTCATTGACTCACGGCGATCGCCTCCTTCTGTTTATTCCTGAATCCGGCCAATTTAATTTCGTGCTGGTCAGTCTGACAGCGGTCCTATGATGAGCGACGAAGAAGCGGTTGAAGGACACGATCGAATACCCCGCCGTTTAGCCATCATTGGTGGCGGCAGCAGTGGTCTAATCACCTTAAAAACAGCGATCGAAACTTTGCCCAATTGGGACGTGGTATGTTTCGAGAAGTCGGATCGCATCACTGGGTGTTGGGGAAATCCCTACCCTGGATTTGTCTCGACTTCGACAAAGTACACGACGCAGTTTTCGTGTTTTGCCATGTACGAAGCGACGGTTAGTGACGATGGCGGGAAATCTCGCGATGAGTTCTTTGTCGACGACGAATACGGAAAGTATTTGGAGAAATTCGCGGATGCTTTCAACCTCCGCACGAGAGTTCGTTTGAAACATAAGATTGAGCGATTGGTCCGATGCCCTGACGATCGTGGTTGGCTCGTCGAATGTCAAACGACGGAAGGTGGTGCGACGCTAGAACCAACTAGCGAAAAATTTGATGTCGTGATCATTTGCACCGGGCTCGCTTCGGAACTTCGGCCGATCGATTCGACGGTGCCCTCATTATCACTTGCACGGCTCAATCATCCAGGTGGGCTTTCGGATGTAACAGGTCAACGAATTGTGGTATTTGGTGGAGGTGAATCCGCAGTCGATTATGCTCAGCGTCTTTCTCGACTAATACTTGGAAATGAAGTTTTTTTGTCACTTCATTCCGGTATACGTGTGAGCCCGCGGTACCATCCGATCCGCGGAGTCCCGTCGGACTTTTTAAGAAATAGACTGATGTTGTCCATCCATGAAGATCTTCGTAATTGGATTGGCCAGCGATTCGTTGAGGCACGAATCAAGTATCAAGAGCGTTTTGAGCAATGGTTTCCAAGTCGAAATGACAAGTCTCGTCCACATCTCCCCTCGACCTCGCTGCCTGATGTCACACCTGAGGAACATATCCAATTGGCAAAGAAAGATTGGGCCTTCCGACTTACCAAGGCGGCGAAGGATGACTTATTCAATATGTTCCACAATAAGAGCGACGACTTTCTAGATTCCGTCGCGCGGGGACGAATCACAATCGTCGGCCCACCGACCGATGCTACCTGCGAACGATTTTATCAGTTTGCATCCGATGAATCGTTGGAAGTGAGGCCGGACTGGGTGTTGCCTGCTGTGGGTTATCGTTCGACTCTACGGGACCTCGCGGGTGATTTAATACAGCTTGAGGATTTTTATTTAGGCTGTAGTCACGTAGATTTTGCCAACCTGTTCCTCGTCGGATTCGCGAGACCGATTATCGGGAATATCCCATCGATCAGCGAAATGCAGGCGAGGTACGCGTGCGGTTTGATTAGTGGCCAAGTTGAACGTCCTGCATCCATCGTTGCGCTCAATCGCGAAGAGCGAAACCGACATGCCATAAGGTTCTCTCAGTTGAATCGAGACGCCGTTTACCCAGTTGAAATGTTCCCGTATTGCGATGCTCTTGCTTATCGCATGGGTATTTACCCGCGGGTTGGTTCCTTAAAGGATTTCTATTCCTGGTTGCGATTGCAACTGGCGCCAGCGACGACGATGCACTATTGGTTTAAAGATGCAAAGACTCGTCGTGTCTACGAAGCCGCGCCGATCTACATGCCGGTAACCTTAATCGTCCTGTTGTTACTATTAAAACCTGTGGATGCGGTCTATCGTGTCATCACAGCCATACGAAAATGGGCAAACAATGTCAGCTCAAGACGTCATGCTTTAAACGCGGAGGATGTGGCGTAAGAATCTCCATGGAAAACAATACTTCCGAAGTGAATCCGCAGGCCTTCGCTGGGGCCTTGCGTCGAACTCCCAGATTTTACAAGCAGTGGATGTTAGCCGGAAATCCAGCTTATTATTTCGATCGCTTGGTGAAAGACTTCGGTGACTTTGTTCACTATCGTGGGCTGTTTAGTTTCTACCTGGTGAATCATCCGGCATTGGTTAAGCAGGTGCTTCAGGATACGAACAAGACTTTCAATAAAAAAAGCGTTATCTATGATCGTTTTCGCAACGCATTTGGCAATGGACTGGTTGTCGCGGAGGGCGATCGATGGAAGCGACAGCGAAAACTAATGCAGCCGATGTTTGGCCCTACCGCAGTGAAACGTTTTTTCGACTTGATGGTGATGTCGACGACGGAGGTTATCAAGCGATGGGAAGGAAGTTGTCGTAGCCAGAATGTTTTCAACATCGCGCACGATATGAATCAGCTCACGCTGACCATTGCCGGACGAGCCATGTTCAATGATTCGTTCGATGAAGCGGCAGCGAAAATCAGTCACTGGACGCATGTGATCAATCGATACAGCGCAAAGCCGCCATTGCCAATCATCAGAAGCATCTGGTTTCCATCGCGCACAAATGCCCAACTTAAGGAAACACTTCGTCAGTTCTACGCATTTCTCCAGGAAATGATCGATGCTCGTCGACTTGGCATTCCGCAAAAAGATTTATTGGGAGTTTTGCTGGACGCCAAGCACGAAGAGAGTGGAATTTCAATGTCTGACCATGAGATTGCTGAGGAAATACTTGGCATGATTGTCGGTGGACACGAGACGTCCTCGAGCGCATTGACTTGGGTGTGGTACGAACTAGATCGCAATCCCGATGTTGAACGGCGATTGCATCAGGAGCTAGATGCCGTCATCGGAGACCGGAGTTTGACCATCGATGACCTCCCCAAATTGGTTTATACAAAAATGATTGTCGATGAGACCTTGCGTCTGCATCCGCCCTTTTGGTTTGAAAATCGAAACGTCGCTTGTGACGTACAGCTTGGTGGCTCCACGATTCCCAAGGGATCGCTGGTGGTGTTTAGCCGCTACTCGCTCCATCGACATCCAAGTTTTTGGCGTGAGCCCGATCGATTCATCCCCTGTCGCTTCGAGCCTGATCATGAAGAAAACAAGCGTTCGCTCCATGCGTGCGTTCCCTTTGGCGGTGGCCCGCGAATCTGTATCGGCATTAACTTTGCGGTGATGGAACTACTGGTCGTACTTGCCACCATCACAAGGCGTTACAAAGTCATCGTCGATTCATGCGATCGGCACGAGATGGCGGCCCATTTGACGATGACGCCGAGACATGGCGTTCAGGTGCGTCTTTTGGAGAGGAACGCAGTTACTCGTGCCGACATGCCCTAGTTTTCATACGTTGCGCCGCATGCGACAGTCGATTGCATGGCGTCACGTTCATGGATAGTCATCACTACTTGAATCATCCAGGCGGTGTAAGGACCAGCGGTCCTATTAACGCGACCAAAAAACCATTCGAGTGTTATTAGCCGGTTTGGCGGCTAGCCGAGGGGCTCTTCGGTTTTCAGATAAGTTCTAAGACATCCGAACGCCGACAGTAAGCAAAATATTTGCATATCGTTGTTGATCGGCAGACTGGATCGTCAACACATGATCGGGCGTTGAAACGGCATCATAGAAAGCCCATTTTTCAATCGGTTCTAGCGCAAGCGACAAGCCAGCAGCGCGAATGGTGGCTCGGTAGTCGTCCCAAACAGGAGGATCGCCACCCAAAGCGTACGGGCCGTCAAGCTCCGTTCGCATGGTTTGGATTGCTTCGATCGGTACCGCGGACAGCACCGCTTCGAGGATCTGATTGCAAGTTGGAATTCCGGGCATCAAGTTGAGGCTAACGAGCTCCGCTCGGGGGCCACGTTTGTTGCTGGCAGGATAGTTCCCATCAGCAATCAGAATGGTGCTGTGGTGCCCTGCTGCGGCAAGGGTCGCAAGGATCTGGGGGTGAATGAGCTTAGTGAGCAGCAAGATGTTTTCTCAATCAGCAATCGGTTCTTAGCACGGACAAGCTAAGCAATCGGGGGAACGGTTCCTAGCGACTGCCTCTTCAATCGTTCATCGTATTAGATTTCGCGACTGTATGTCGGTTGGTACTTGATTCGAAAGGAAGCATTTTTCGGTTCGAGAACGGGAGCCTTTAGTTCGTCATCGTCACTAGGTGAAGTTTCGCTGCCACCGGAATCGCCGGGGCTATCCGGTTCGGAAGAGTCACTCGGCGATTCGGGGGCTGAAGTTTCGACACTCTGAAGTTTTGTTTCCGCTTGGTTTTCAGGGGCGGACAGCCCCACCGGGCCTGAATCTGACCCCGCTTGGCCTGAATTGGACTCAGCGGTGTTCGCCGGGCGATTACTGGTGACGCTCTCCACCTTGCCTGTCGCAATTGGCTCTGATACCACCGGTGCAGCGACTGGTTGTGAAAACGACGAATAACCGTTCACGATCGCGGGTGCAAACGGGTCGTAGTAACCCAGCGGAACTCGCTGAACTACTTGGCGCGGAACCATGACTGTTTCTGTGTAAGGGACATACACTTGCCGGGTCACGGGGCGCCGAACCTTCTGAACTACGCGTTCATTTTCCACATATTGAACTTGGACAGGCTCGCTGCGAGTTTCGTATTCAATCCTCGTGCTTTCCACTGGTACTCGCCGCACTTTCTCTTCAGTAACCCAGCGTTGTTGCTCAACTGGAACCTGACGAGTGAGTGTTTCGGTGATAGGTTTTTGGACGGTGTATGGAATCTTTCGGACTTCGACGACTGGAACCATTCGCGTCGTTTGCACGGGCACGTCTTGAGACACCACTTCGGATTGCATCCTTGTCACTTGGACAGGCACCTGTTGAGAGACCGTTTCAGTCTGCATCCGCATCACCGAGACCGGAACTTGCTGTTGCTGCATCTCCGCTACGTAGGACGTTTGTGCTACTTGCTGGGAAATGTAATTGGGTCGATACGCGAGTTGCGTTTGGACCGTGGGAGGCGTGACCTGGGGAGCCCACACTGCAGCGCTTCGATTGCGGCTGAAAACGCCAAAAGGTCCAGTCGTTTGATAAGCATTAGGAAGCCACTGAAGGCCGTACTGCACTTGACCGGGTTGAACGACCTGCTGTGCGACGTATCCGCCTGCATCGACAGTTTGTGTTTGCAACGTGGTGACGGGGCGATAGGCTAATTGCTGCTGTGTTTGATACTGTGTTTCCACCACTGGACGCTGAACCGCGTACTGTTGTTGGTAGTACTGCGTTTCAACGACGGGCCGCTGCACAGTGTACTGCTGCTTGTAGACCTGCGTCTCGGTCACAGGGCGATAACTGGTCACCTGTTCTTCCCGCTCGGCCGTCTCGGTCACATAACGAGTCTGAGTATAAGTTTCGTCGCGGTAAGACGTCTCCGTCACAGGCCGCGAGACAGTGTACCGTTCCTCTTTGTAAGCCGTCTCGGTGACCGGCTTGGCGACGCGATACTCTCGCTGCTCAGTTCTGGTTTTCACAACGGGCCGAAGAGACGTGACTTCCTCTTCGACGTATTCGGTTTCATAGGCCAAGCGAAATCGTTGAACTGCTTGCGGTTCAAGCACCGTTTCACTTTGCAACCGATACGAGGGTTCAAAGCAACACGCGTCTTGCGCAAGTGAACTTTGGGAAGAGGCAGTCAAGACAGCCGCGGCTGCAAGAGCAAATGACTTTTTCGTTGGCAGTGAAAATCGTTGGAAATTCATCATTCACTAATCACACAATGGAGAACAGAAACGCTCAACGGCAATCGACTCAGGACCGTTCAATGCAACTACCCAGCGAAGCATCATTACAGGGTGACGCTCGCCACAACCTTGTTGTTTTTACGCTGGCGATAATTGCATCAGCCCATCGCCACGAAAATCCACAACGGTTGAATCGTGTAAAGGATACGGCAGATGATCTATGATATTCACAAAATTGCCCAAGAAAACGGCAATTTGTTTAAATGGTATCAGCCGACTTTAACCATTTTTCCCCGATTGTTTAATCATCGCTACGACCGTTGTTTTTTGACAACGGTCGTAGGCTGTACAACCGTCACAATCGCGCAAGACAGTTGGGCGAAGCCGATAACGGGGACGGGCGAGTGCCTATGCGAGCAAATCTTTTACTGGAGTTCCGCCGCCACCGATTTTGAAAGGGCGTCCGTTGGGTGCGATGAATTCAGATTGAATGTCAAGTCCCGCGGCTGTGGCAATCGTCGAATTGAAATCTTCGACGCTCACGTGATCATTTTCAACCGAGAATCCGCGGCTATCTGAAGCGCCATAGACTTGCCCTCCACGAATGCCAGCACCCGCCAACAAGCCACAAAATGCGCCGGGATGATGATCGCGTCCTCCGTTTACGTTGACTTCCGGCGATCGCCCGAACTCGGTAGCGAGCACCACCAGCGTGTCTTTTAGCAAGCCTTTGGTATGAAGATCCTTCAGTAAACTGCTAAGGGCATTATCAAGGATCGCTGCCTTTTCCTCCAGCGAAGCGTAGAGATCTTGATGCATATCCCATCCGCCAAAACTAACTTCGATGTATCGAATGCCCTGTTCGACCAATCGTCTTGCCAATAGGCAGCCTTGGCCCAGCGCATTTAGCCCGTAGGAATCCTTGATTTCAGTGGATTCCTTGTCCAGGTCAAAGACTTCCAACTTGTCGCTGCCCATTAAGCGTTTGGCTTCGACATAGAGTTGGTTGTAGGCGTCCACTTCGGGATGAGGATGCTTAGCTTGGAACTTACGGTCGAACTGGCTCGCGAGCATCAATCGTCGGTTAAACAGTTTTTCGTCGAGGTATTTCGGGAGGCTTGTGTTCTCTAGTCCAATTTCGGCATTTGCGATTGGCACGGGTGAAAGGCTGGCATGTAAGAAGCCAGCCCCTGGATGTCGAGTGCTTTCACCGAGCAAGAAGTTCCCGGGAAGATCACGATTGAGACGATCGGTTTGCTGTACCATCCACGCACCCATTGCGGGGTGGCGAATGCTGTTAATCTGCTTGTAAGCAGTACGCATAAGGTATTGGGCTTGCGTGTGATCGCCCGTTTCGGTGCTGAGCGAGCGTACGATTGCCAAGGCACCCGCCATGTAAGAAAGCTTCGGTAACTTTTCACCGAACATAATTCCTGGCACGCGCGTTTGAATCGCCTTCGTTTCGCCCCCCTCCGGCACCCCGGGTTTGGGATCGAAGGTGTCGATGTGTGTCATCGCGCCATTCATAAACAGGTAAATGATGTGCTTCGCCTTTCCTTGAGCGGAAGGCTTGGGTTGCACTGATCCTTCACCGCGAGCGGTACCGGTTAACGTCGTGGCAAACGAAACGCCCAGCAGCGATTGTGCTGCGGAGGCCATGAATCGACGACGATGCAGGCTTGAAAACTCTGGAGTTGTCATGGGATTCGTGTTTTGGACTTTATTGAATGAACAAAAACTCTTTGGTGTTGAGCAGCGCCCAAATGATATTTCCGTACGCTACTCCATCGCGATCTTCTCGCGCCAGTTCGCCTACGGCAGTCTTTCGATCTTCCGCAGTGGGTTTGCGGGTGAGCACGCTGATAAAGATCAGCTCGACTGCGTCTCGTGTATTGGCTGCAGAAACGACGTTGTCATAAATCGCCGAGCCCGTCTCAAGCATCACGTGAGTAATCGGACCGTTGAGCATGGCAAGAATCTGCGGGACCGTTGCAGTTGAGTCTTGACCATCGATGATCTCTCGGTCGCCTTGTCCGAATTGGCGAAGAAAATGGCTTGCAGGCATTGGCGAAGGAAGCTCGGAGGCGCGGCAGAGTACGTTGCCCTGGTACGAATGTGGCTGTAGCGATTTCAGGTAGGCGCGCACAAAAAACGTTGACTCGTACTTGGCCGCTACTTTCTCAAGCGAATCGAGAGTCGCCGTAGCGAGGTCTAAATTGATGTTGGGCCCGATTTCTTGGGCGGTGGGACGCTGGAATGGCCAAGGGTTATGCACGGCGAGGGTAAGTATCGAATCCCAAACTTGCTCCGCTGTCATTCGACGAAGCACTGGACCTGGGAAATAATAGAGATCGCCGCTGGTCACCTGGAAGTCGGTCGATTCGCGTTGAAATGTCTGAGAATAGAGAATCGTCCGCATGAGTTCCTTCAGGTCGAAGTCAAGTCGAACGAGTTCGGCACAAAGAAAATTTAGCGCGGCCTCGTTGACGATTTCGCTGTCGTCACGCATGTCATCGATTGGCTCGATGAATCCGGCGCCAAGTAAACGCCGCCAGATTCGATTGACAATCGTCTGCTTGAATCGCTCGTTCTCCGACGATGTCAACCACGCAGCAAACTGTTCGCGGGGCGACTTATTCTTTGCAGTCTCCGGGACACTACCCCACAAGACCTTTGGTGTTACCAAGGACTTCGGCTTGGCATCGTCATAGGCATAGTCGTGCGGTAATGGCAGGGCAGCCTTAACTTCAAAGACGTTATACATGTTCGCGCGAGCAACGCGTTGTACCGGACCCGGAACCTTTCCGTTTGGGTATTTTGCCTGGGCCTGTTTGATCAGTTCTTGCGAACGATTCCCACTTTGCTTTTTACCTAAACTCCCGCCAGGCATGCGAGTTCGCGTTCCAGCGGTATAGGCCGCTAACTCGTAAAACTGATGCTGAGTCCAATGATCGAAGGGATGATCATGACACTGGGCACAGCCGATTTGGGTTCCAAGAAAAACACGAACCGTGTTGTCAACGTAGGGAAGTGGCATCCCATCGTCACGGATTTGAAAACCGGTGGCCGGATTCTCCCAAATCTTGCCATCTGCCGTGAGCATTTCGTAGACCCATTGGTCGTACTGCTTATTCTGTCGAATCATATCCTTTACATAGGCAAGATACGGATCAGAAACGATGTTTGGTTGAGGGTTCTGCACAAGGCGCAGGGTTTCAGCCCATAAGTTGTACATGTTGCTGACATAGTCCGAACTAGAAAGCAACTTATCGATCAGAACTTGTCGCCGGTTGGAATCGTGTGATTCGAAAAACTCATTGGCCTCCGGCAAGGTAGGAATGCGTCCGGCGACTTGCAGGTAAATGCGACGCAAAAACACCTCGTCGCCAACCAAGGGATTTGGGTTCTGTCCGACGGCAGCTAGCTTTTGTTCGATCAAGCGGTCTAGCTCGGCGGCAGCCGCCGCCGTTTCGTCGCGACGCGAGGCGATGACCGGTGCTACATCCATCGACACCTCGCGTTTCTCCCTAACGCTTGCTGGCAGGCGGCTCGGCGGAGCCTTCATCATCGACGACGTCGTTCCCTTTTTCCCTTTACCAGCGGACTTGCCAGTCCCTTGGGAAAACACGAAGGCGGGGAAAAGCCAAAGCGCGACGGCCAAGGCGATGACAATGCGTGAATTCATTGCGTCAAAATCTCCGCGGGAGCTTCGCAGTCTCAAGCCACAGGCTAGAAGAACATCCAAACGGCGGCCGGAAATTACGAGCAAAAGCGATACCCAAAACTCCAGCCACGTGCCCATTCATGCTAACCTTTACCGTCGAAACCGCATAGATCTTCGGAGCGACATCCTCAGATCGGCATTTTCGGATCGACATCTTCGGATCGACAATGAGCGTTGGCTCGACGGGGAGATGGGACCGAAGTTGATCGCAGATCTCACTTTGGCGAAAAAAGACGCCTCGCCGGAGATCTTGCAGCGTTCGAAGGTGCCGGTACGTTTCCCAAGAAGTCACGCACCGTCTCTACGCGGGATTGGAATTCAACACGTTCTAAAAACAATGATCGAATGATGACTAAATTCACTATCAAGCTAATTACCTGTGCCGCGAGTATGGTTTGTTTTTTGTCCTGTTCTCTGCCGCTCATCGCGCAGGACGCAGCGACTTCGACTTCTTGTCCAACGGTCGATTCTGCTTCAAGAGAGGTATCCGATCGATTGAATTGGGCATCGGACGACGCTGGAGTCTCGCTGGTCCAGGGAAATGAGGTTGTTCTTCGCTATGAGTTCCAAAGTGGCACCAAGCCGATTGTCTATCCTATCGTTGGGCCGGGCGGTGTCTCGATGACAAGAGATTTTCCGATGAAGGACGCGATCAAGGGTGGGACTTCGGACCACTTGCATCATCGCTCGCTTTGGATGACGCACGGCGAGGTAAACGGGATCGATTTCTGGATGGAGGACAAGGAGAAAGCTGGTCGCATTGTTCACAAAGAGGTGCTGGACAAGTCGATCGAAGGTGATGCTGCAAAGCTTACGACGACTGCGACGTGGGTCGATCCCTCGGGCAAGACCGTCCTGGACGAGGCGCGAACGATGGTGGTCACAGGCGACAAGTCCCATCGAGCGTTGGAATTTGAAATCGATTTAACCGCCGGAGATCATTCGGTGCATTTCGGCGACACGAAGGAAGGATCGTTTGGCGTTCGTGTGCCCGACTCAATGGCAGTCGACAGCAAAATGGGAGGGGCGATTTTGAATGAACATGGCGACAAGGATGGAGATGCCTGGGGCAAAAGATCACGCTGGGTGGATTACTCGGGACCTGTCGCTGGAACGATCGCAGGCCTGACGATATTGGAGCATCCAGATAGCTACGGACACCCTTGTCGATGGCATGTTCGAACCTACGGACTGTTCGCAGCAAACCCGTTCGGTGAACATCATTTCACTGGTGGCCAACCAACCGCCGGCTACACGCTTCAACCGGGTAAGACTCTCCATCTTCATTACAAGGTGATTGTTCACCCCGGCAATGCCGATCCAAACTCCATCGAAGCCGAATGGGGCAAGTTTACGAAGGCTGCGAAATGATCGCGATCTGTCTTGGTCAGATAAGCTAATTCTTTCATTCCGAAGCTGGCTTGTCGCCTCGAAGTCGGCGCCGCAACTCAACCAGGCGATCTTTCAGGATCGCTTCGTATCCGCGAGGAACCGGTTGATAATACACCTTGTCGATACCCAAGTAATCTTGCGCCGCCACACCATCGGAATGCTCATGAGAATACTGGTAATCGATGCCATGCCCTAGCTTTGTGGCGCCGCCGTAGTGTGCATCTCGGAGGTGAATGGGTACAGGCAGCACTCGGTTTTCGATCACATCTTTTTTTGCCGCACCGATCGCTAACGTCGACGCGTTGCTCTTAGGGGCCAGGGCAAGGTATGCGACTGTTTGGCTAAGCGTTAGCTGACATTCCGGTAATCCGATAAACTCGCATGCCTGCATCGCTGCCACGCTGAGCGGCAACGCTTGGGGGTCTGCGTTGCCAATGTCTTCACTGGCAAGAATCACTAGCCGCCTACAGAGGAAGCGAATGTCTTCGCCTCCTTGTAACATTCTCGCAAGCCAATAGATCGATGCGTCGACGTCGCTTCCCCGGATACTTTTGATCAGTGCACTTGCCAAGTCATAATGGTCGTCGCCGGTTGCATCGTAACCAATCTGTTGATCCCCATACGATTGACGCGCCAGATCCAGGTCGAGGTGAAGTCGCCCCTTTTTTTGAACGCCGCTTAGCACAGCGATTTCAAGTGCAGACAACGCCCGCCGCGCGTCGCCCTCACAGGCCTTCGCAAAAAATTCGATCGCATTGACATCGGCATCAATCGGGTGATTGCCTAAACCTCGCACCTTGTCGTCGATTGCACGAGTCAGCAGAGTTGTAACCTCTTCAATGGTTAGCGCCCGGAGCGCAAACAGTTGGCTTCGCGAAAGCAATGCCGCGTTGACGGCGAAGTAGGGATTGCTTGTTGTCGCACCGACCAGCGATATCACGCCCGATTCCACATCGGGCAGAAGCGCATCTTGCTGGGACTTATTGAAGCGATGGATCTCGTCGACGAATAGCAGCGGGGGAGGATCACCGGCAGCGACTAGGTCTTGAGCCCACTGAATCGCTTCACGTACCTCTTTCACTCCCGAAGTGACCGCGCTGAGGCTACGCATTTGCCCACCAGTTTCGACTGCGAGAACTTTCGCAAGCGTTGTCTTGCCGGTACCGGGTGGCCCATGCAATACAATGCTTCCAAGTCGACGTGCCGAAATCATTCGTGAGAGCAGTTTCCCTTCTCCCAGGAGATGGGATTGCCCGACATATTCGGATAACCGTCGAGGCCGCATCCGAACGGCTAACGGTTCATGGCGGGCCGTCGCCTCCGACTCAATTTGATCAAACAGTGATGATTTTTGTGATGACATTTCTTCAGCCTAAGGCGAAATCAATGCTTTGGATATCGGCAGCCTTTTTGGTCGCGGGCGCGCTATTCGCATTTTCGATCGATGATTGGAGCCGCGACTTCACCACGAACGTGGCGTCGACACGGTCCGATTCGGAAAAATTGAAGCCGTTGAATTGGGACAAGTCACCAGAAGAATCCGTTGAAATATTGCGACGTACGGTAGCAGGGATGCCCAATTGGCAATGGATCGATGAAACCACTTCGCCCGGTGGACGGTTCATTGTCAATCTGGTTCGTAGTACGTCATGGCTCAAGTTTAAGGATGACGTTCAAGTAACGATTACGCCTGAGGAGACCGCGTCTGACGATGTGGATGCATCTGGCCGGTCGACCTTAAACGTGGTCAGTCGATCGAGGATTGGAAAGGGTGATCTTGGCCAAAATCCTCGAAACATCATTGAACTCTTGGCTATGCTTCGCAAATCGGCAGACCTTAAAGTCGCAGGCCGGAAGACACCGTGAAGCACGAGCCAGTCACCATCGCATCTACCTTATTCGGAAGTCCACGGTGTCGTTCCGGTAAAGAATCCGATCATCATTTCGTCCCAGCTTTGTTGTCCCCATCTGATTTGCTTGGTGGGATCCGGGTTGTTCGGATTACTCACTGAATTGTCATACGCTGCGGTGCACTTCACGATGGTACCCTTCGGCATCAGTTTAGGCTCCGCGAATTCGTACCGTAATTGCCAGTTGAAGTCATACTTCGGAACGTCGAGCAATGTTTCGGTGGTCCCATCAGGATAAGTGGCGTCATATCGAAACGCCTTTCCTCGAAGATGCATGTGTGGCGTAAGACTCAAGAGCGTCACGTCATCGTTGAATCTTTGTTCAGCCGTGACTTGATAGTCGCTGGCGTGAGGAGGTATGCGAAGTTTCTCATTGAGCGCTTCCAATCCGACGACTTCACGCTTGATCTTCGACCCATCGGTAAACTTTAAGCCGATGTAGCTACGATCGGTTTGCGGACTTCCGTTGGGCGTGTAGTGAACTTCAAACAGAATCTTTGACCCGGCAGGCACCCGCATGGCCGAGCCTTCTGGGAAGACCAATGGCGAAGTTCCAGGCGCGTAACCGATCAGCATCTTCCCTAGGTTGATGTCCTTTTGCCCCGGGACCACAAGGAATGCGATGATATGGTGGACAACTGCGGCATTATCAGGACGTGCTTCCGCAGCGACGACATATTTGTCTTCGGTAAAGCCGGGATCAACTTTAAAATATTGATAATCGACCACTCCGGTCGCGGGGACGTCAAACGCTTCATCGCGAACATGAAGCACCAGATCGGGTTCGGGCATCCTCCATCCCTTCACAAACGTCGGCTGAGGCGGCAGATCGGAGGGATTGCCCTCGGGGCAACCGTTATCGATCCAGGCCCGAATCAGTCGCTTCTCTTCATCGGATAGACGCGAGTCATTTTTAAAATGTCCGATTTCGGGGTTTGCGTTCCAAGGAGGCATTCGATTTTCCGAGACCACTTCGGCGATGGTGGCTTCCCAGCCGATCGTTTCCTGATAGGTCGTTAGTGGGAAAGGCGCAATCTCACCTTCGCGATGGCACTCGACACAGTGTTGATTGAAGATGCCGGCGATGCGATTCGTAAAGGTTACATCTCCATGTGGCTTCACTTTGCTTTTGCGACCAATCACGCAGCCCACGGCGGTGGTCGTGTCAACCGAAGGTTCTTGTCCCTTCACAATCAGTTCAATCGCATCGGCAAGGTCATCATTTGTCGCTGCCTCTCTCGCCACACTGATCCCATATTGGTCGTCGATACGGCCTCGATACTTCACTGTTCGCGAACCGTCGAGCACGAAGACTTCAGGCGTTCGCGTGGCTTGCATCAAGTCGGCAAGTCGTTGGTCGTGGTCCACAAGCATCGGGAATTCGATCCCCGATCGATTGGTATACGAAACCACTTCGGTGAGACTGTCCTGAACGTTTGAGCACACCCCTAAGAAGACGACGCCCCCCGATCGGTATCGCACCGACATTGCTTGCAACTTTGGTCCATAAAGCTTTGCCAACGGACATTCGGTTCCGAGGAATGCGACCACTAACACCTTTGCGGAGCCCCATTCGTCGAGCCGATGCAACTTCCCGTAGCAGTCTCGGAGTTCCATTTCATTGAGGGGTGAACTCACCTGAGTGTTTGGCGGAGTCCCCGTTGGAGATGCCGTTTCCTTTGCAAAAGCGGGCGGGCAAAACAGCGCAAGCAGCAATAGTAAAGCGATAATGAACTTCATGTATGACCTACGCAGGCAACTTTCTAGAACGTGATGAGGCGAACCAACAGGTGGTGGATATTTTTAACTTATCCGCCTGCCGTAATATAGATGGAAATCGAATGGTCGCGAAACCAATCGAACAAGGGGCTAGGGAGTTGTCGAAGGCCGCGATTCGATAGCAAGCAATGGCCATCTCGACTAGAATCTGCTCACTCACCGCGGACTTAAACCGCAACTCCCTCCCACCTGGTTTGGTTTTTATGCCTCTTATGCGGCTACTTACGCGCGGGTTGATTGTTGCAGCGCTAGCTGGAACATCGGCGGTCCATTCCGAGGACTCACCCGATTTCGCGACATACGGTAAACCGTTTGTGACCATGTACTGTATCGAATGCCACCGAGGTGCCGATGCCAAGGCAGAATTGGCGTTCGACGCGGTCAATGACACGGAAGCAGTCATTCGAGGCAGAGGGGCGTGGGAAAGCGCCATTCGCATGGTCATCGCTGGCGAAATGCCGCCAGAAGATCATCCGCAGCCGACCGTTAAGGAAGCGGAAGCATTTGTCGAACATGTCAAGGCGATTTTCGATTTCTCAGACCGTCATGCGAAACCAGATCCCGGTCGCGTGACGATGAGGCGGCTCAACAAAGTCGAGTATCGAAATACGGTCCAAGATCTTATCGGTGTCGCCTTTGACCCGACGGAAGATTTCCCATCGGATGACATAGGGCATGGATTCGACAACATTGGTGATGTTCTGACCGTCTCGCCGGTGCTCATGGAGCGATATATGGCGGCGGCCGAGACCATCATGGATCAAGCGATCTCAACCCATCCGCCTGAAGTGATCAAACGACACTTATCGTCGACTTACACAGAGCCCGCGTCTGCCGATGTTGCCACTAAAATGATGGTCGATGGCTTTCGGCGGTTAACATCCAACGCAACGGAGGCAATCGAGGTTGGGCCGCTTCACACGCCCTATCAGTGGGAAGACGGTGATTACCTATTTCGGACTCGTGCCTATGCTCACAATACGGGCGCTACGCCTGTCAAGGTTGCAATCCTCATCCATGGAGCCGATCTCGCGGATCCCTCTTCTGATGAACAGTTGGCAACAATCGCGGGCAATGTGCTCAAGCCGGCAAAGATATTGAAGATCCACGAACTGAAAGCCAACCATCGTGACCAAGCCGAGACAATCGAAGTTCAAGTGCCGATGATGAAGGGGCGACATCGCATGATGGTGGGCCAATTGAAACCTACTGAAAGCGAAGCCCCCACCCAGCTGTTCGTCGAATACATGGCCCTGGATGGACCGCTGGATACTCGACCAAAGTCCCAGCAGAAACTTCTTGCCTGTGATGGTACAAAGCCCCAGCCAGAGCAGACGAAGGAGGTCATGTCGAGATTCCTTAGGCGTGCCTTCAGGCGGAGGGTCACCGAGGAGGAATTGCAGCGCTCGATCGATCTGGTAGATGCATCGATTGTCGGAGGTGAAAGCTGGGTTTCCTCTGTCCAACTAGCTATGCAGGCAGCGCTCTGCTCACCTAAGTTTCTCTTTCGAGTAGAACAAGACGAAGCGCCATCTGGTTCTGACATTCAAGCGTTGGATGAATTTCAGCTCGCCTGCCGTCTGTCCTATTTTCTCTGGAGTTCGATGCCGGACGACCAGTTACTCAATCTCGCGGAATCGGGCCAACTTGCTGGGAACTTAGATGCTCAAGTAACTCGAATGTTGACCGACGCTCGGTCGAGTTCGCTGGTGCAAAACTTTGCATTGCAGTGGCTTCAGATCAAGCGTATCGCATCCGTCGCGCCTGACGTAAAGCTGTTTCCGAGCTTCAATGACGACCTCCGACAGTCAATGCTCAAAGAGACCGAACTCTTTGTTCAATCGATTCTTCGCGAGGATCGGAGCGTAATGGACTTAATCACGGCCGACTTCACCTACCTGAACGAGACGCTCGCACGCCATTATGGCGTCACCGATACGAACGGAAGTATGGCTGGCCGTCCTGTCAACGAACCACCTGGTCAACCCATTCGAGGTCCCGAGTTCGTTCGTGTCACGTTTTCAGATAGTTCTCGCGGAGGCTTGTTAACTCAGGGAAGTATTCTGACGGTAACGTCCAATCCCACGCGTACTTCACCCGTCAAGCGAGGACGTTGGGTGCTCGAACAAATACTCGGCTCGCCCCCACCCGGCCCACCGCCTAACGTACCCGAATTACCGGCATCGGAGGCGGTGGTTGCCAGTACCACCGTCCGCCAGCGGTTGGAAGAGCATCGCAAGAATCCCGCCTGTGCCAACTGCCACGCAAAAATGGATCCGATCGGTTTTGCGCTCGAAAACTTCGATGCAGTGGGTGCGTATCGCGAGAAGGATGGCGCCTTTGACATCGATGCTTCCGGTGAGTTCTCCGACGGTACAAAATTCAGCGGTGTCAATGACCTGAAGTCAATCATCACCGCCCGGCGAGCAGAGGTGGCTCGCTGTTTATGCGAAAAACTTATGACCTACGCATTGGGACGTGGCATTGAGTACTACGACCGGCCGGTGATCGAAAAAATACTCAAAAGCATTGAAACCGAAGATTATCGTTTTTCGGTTCTTGTCACCCAGATCGTCAAAAGTGAGGCATTTCGACAGCGAAGGGGGGCTTCGCAATAGTGGCCTTTTGATCGCGCTATCAGGCCGTAGATTGGGTATCATATCGGAAGATACAAGCATGATCGGCCATGCCGGCAGTGTTTGGTCTCCTGCTCTCTCCCGCCATCCGTTGCCTTCCCACTGAGGCCTTAGCCATGTTTCTGCGTTTCAAAAAGCTTTCGCGACGGTCCCTGCTTCGGGGCGTCGGTGTCGCGGTGTCGCTGCCCTGGCTTGAAGCGATGGGCCCACAGGATGCTTGGGCCGAGGACGCCTCTCCTGAAAATGTTGCGCCCAACCGAATGGCTTTCTTGTACGTGCCCAACGGCAAGAACATGGCCGATTGGACACCCCAGCAGGAGGGTGCGGACTTTGACCTGCCCCCCATTCTTGAACCGTTGGCCAAGGTGAAGAACAAGTGCCTGGTGCTCAGTGGGCTTGCGGCAGACAAGGCGAGACCGCACGGAGACGGAGGTGGTGATCACGCCCGAGCATTGTCAGCGTTCCTGACCGGCTCACAAGCATACAAGACGGATGGCACAAACATACGTGCCGGGTTGTCGGTCGATCAAGCTGCTGCAGCTCGGATCGGAGAGCAAACTAGAATTTCTTCGCTTGAGATCGGTTGTGAGCCTGGCGCGATGGCAGGTAATTGTGACTCTGGTTATAGCTGCGTTTATTCGTCGACGATGTCATGGCGTTCGGCGACCCAGCCACTTCCTAAAGAAGTGAACCCCAAAGTAGTCTTTGAACGCTTATTTGCTGGCGCTCCTGACGCGAACAAGTCGCGACGCGATGCTCGGCGACGTAGCGTTTTGGATTATGTCCGAGAAGACACGAAGAGTCTTGCTTCGAAACTGGCGCCCAACGACAACCGAAAATTAGATGAGTATTTTAATTCGGTTCGCGATATTGAATTGCGCATCGAGCGGGCTGAAAAACTCCCACCCATTCAAACGCCAGATTATCCAGTGCCCGAAGGTGCTCCTGCCGATTACGAACAGCATATTCGTTTGATGTGTGATATGATTGTGCTGGCATTTCAAACCGATGTCACTCGTATCGCATCCTTCGTTCTTGCCAATGAAGGGAGCAACAAGCCTTATCCATTTATTGACGTGCCAGATGGGCACCACGACTTGTCTCACCACGGCAAAGATGCAGCCAAGCTGGATAAGATTCGAAAGATCAATATCTTCCATACGAGGCAACTTGCGTATCTCTTAGAAAAACTGGACGCGATTCAAGAGGGCGATGGGACATTGTTGGACCACTCGATGATCGCTTACGGCAGTGGAATCCATGATGGCGACGCGCACAATCATGAGGATTTACCGTTACTGCTCGCGGGAAGCGGTTGTGGCACCTTAAGGTCGGGGCGTCATCTTCGGTATCCGGCCGAAACGCCCGTTAGCAATTTGTGGGTGTCAATGCTCAACCGAATCGAAGTCTCCGTCGAAAAGTTGGGCGACAGTACCGGTACACTACCAGAACTGAGCTAAGGGACAAACGTTCGACCGTTGACGAATCTCAATTTCCAACGAAATTCGGTTTTTAGTCAGGGGGAACGAGGTTCACGGTGACTTATTAATGTCGCGATGAGTTGTGGTTCAAAAGTCTTTTTTGGGGTGGAGCTGTGTCGATAAACTGGGATGAACAGTTGTCGACACATCGGCGGTGGCTGCAAACGGTGATTCGTAGCCGGCTCGGTGACGGTCACGATCCCGATGACGTGATGCAAGAAGTCGTATTAACGGTCATGCCGCATCCGAATCGGCCTACCGATATCGATAAGGTTGCGCCATGGCTGTACCGCGTCACGTTACGCAAAGTCATCAACATCCGCAGAAGCCTCGGGCGAAGGCGGCGAATGTTGAAAGGTTTCTCCAACGAAGTCGCTATCCAAGAACGAATGGTCGACAGCCAAGACGCGAGCAGCTGGCTGATGAAGCAGGAGTGTTATGATTCGATTGGTGATGCGATGAAACACCTGTCGAGTGAGGATCAAGAGATTCTCGCATTAAAGTACACAGAAGACTGGACGTATCAACAAATTGCCAATCACCTGGGTGTCTCAGTAAAGACAATCGAGTATCGGCTATTGCGAGCTAGAACCTCGCTTGCCAAAAGATTGAGTCAATGGGCGAGTGGATAAGTAGGATGAATAATCTAGAAATTCAAAGGTTGGTCGATGGTGAATGTACCGACCAGCAACGAGCGAACCTACTCATTGCCATCGGTGACGACGGACTGATCTGGCGGCGGTTGGCACTTCGAGGGCTTGAAGAGTTGACGTTGAGACGTGAGTTGCCAAACGTACTGTCGTCCAATTTAAGCGAACCACAAACGAATTCTCAGCAACACGGGCTAAATGTTGCCCCAAGACGCAGGACCTTTCAGCTGGTGCTGGCTGCCTCACTCATGTTTCTTGCGATTGGGTTTTGGTCTGGAAGACATCTTTCGATCGAATCACCATCGTCCTCCATCGTTGCCGAGAAAGCCGATCGACGCGGCGATGGGGAATCGCCTTTGCCTTATGAAGATTTAATTCCGACAGGGCGAGTGATGTTGACCTCTGCGGATGGTTCTGCTTCATCACAAGAAATTCCTGTGTATGAAGTTTCTCGGATCGATCCACGGTGGGTGATGACCGACGATGCAAAGCATTTGAACGAAATGAGGGCTGCGCTGTTGCAACGTGGATGGAATGTCGCTGTCGCTACGGAAATTTTTGAAGGCGAACTGCCCGATGGTCGCAGGATGATTGTCCCAGTGAACAATGTTAACTTTGAACCGATCGGTTTTTAGGAACGTTTTAAGGAAAAGAAAATGAAACGATGGATTCTGATTTGTGCCTCGTGTTTTTTGTGCAGTACGCTGGCTTGGTCACCAATATTCGCGAAAGATGAACCAGAAAAATCGGGCGATGCCGTTGAAGAGCCCGTTGAAGAAGCCGTTGAAGAAGCCGTTGAAGAAGCCAAGCAAGCGCCTCCTGCAGGTCAGAATAGTTCGATCATTAAAATCGAAGTGATTAAAAGCGGAGATGCGAGTGGCGATGGGAGTATCGGCAGCATACTCAAAGGCTTGTCAGAAGGGTTGGACGCCTCCGATTTGTCAGACGATGTCAAAAAGCGAATCATGGATGACGTATCCAAAAGACTGCATTCCAGCAATCAGATCGTCGTTGAAGCCGAGGCCAACAACGCAGACGGTAGCCAGGAAGAGAAATCGTCCAGCATCAGTGCGAGCAAGATTATTATCTGGAAAGATGGAATCTTCACCGATGGAGAAGGCAATGAGCTGCCGGTCGAGTTGAAGTCAGGGGGCGTCCACTTGCATGATAACAACGCCAAGTCGGTCGCGGACGCTGTCGCAAAAACGCACGAGCAAATCGCCGAACAGCTAAAGCGTATGCACACGGACTTACTCGATCGCACGCAAAAGCGCGCTGGGCAAACGATTAACGGCGACCATGATGGCTCGCAAAAATTTGCGATAGGAATTGCGCTTCGATTGAAAAACAACGAGAATGAATCGCAACCTAAAGAAAAAAATGATGCTGATCGGGATGATGCCTTGAGCGAAGCAACCTTGGAGGTCGAACGCGTATTCGAAGATTCACCCGCAAAGAAAGCCGGTTTAGAGGTAGGAGACATTCTCACGTCAATCGATGATACGCCAATCGAAAAACCCGCTGACCTGATTAAGAGAATTCAGAAAGCGGGAAAAACTGGCCAGTCCATCCGTCTAGAGTGGTTACGTGACGGAGAAAAGATGCGTGCTGAAATCACACCAACCAGTCCGCCGATGGTTGCGCCGATTGCGGACGTGCATCAATGGCTTCAGATCGATCCCATTCAAAGTTATATCCTGCCGAAAAGTGAGTTAGACTTGAAGAAGGAA
>JANOBM010000178.1:0-2419 GCA_031411655.1 Planctomycetaceae bacterium | reverse complement strand
CTGTCACGGTGACATTGCCGGTGGACAGTACCACGCCGCCGACTTCATTCGCGGCTGGCTGGCCTGAAGCAAGGGTGAGACGAATCAGCTCCAGACTTGCAGCCGTCGAGCGGACGTCAAAAACTCGATCAATGCGGTTTGCGTCAATACGAGTGGTGGCTCGATCATCGGCAACAATTCGGAGCGGCTTCTTGATATCCAGGTCCCCAGTCAACGAATTGTCCTCGCTGCGCCCAAGTAATTCGAGCTTGTAGATCCCTTTTTCAAGCACGAGCGTCATCGGCTGAGTTGCGAGGTTCGCTTCTTGTATTGCCGCTCGTAACGTTGCTCTTCCCGTTGTGTCTGCGGCCAAACCATCGCCTGGATTTGCATCCACCGCATCGCGAACGGAGTCAACATAAATAACCGAAGGGTCTTGGATCTTTACCTTGAACGATCCAAACGAACTAACCCCGGTTGTCTGGCCGCTAATTGACTGGATTGCGTCAGACTTCAACGAAGCTTGATAGGTTCCAAAATCGAGGACATCCCAGGTTCCGCCTGGTGCTAGTACTCGATAACGCGCGCTAGCCGTTTTGCCATCGGATGAAACCTGCACAGACCCCGGCACGAACTCGACAGCGACGTCACTGACGGGGCCCCAGTCTCGCGTGATCACTAAATCGGAAGCATCGATACTGCCAGTAACAATTCCACTCGGATGGTAATACTCCACGGTAAGTTCATTGAAGGTGCCCCCATTCTGCGTTACGTCAGTAGATGACGCCAACCTAGCCTGAACGGAAAAGACATTGGCCGTCAGACTCTGATGGATATTCAATCGAGCACCCGAGCCGACGCTATCGGCGAGGCCGGGAATGTCATCAGCGGCGATTAAGAGCGCGTCGCGTACTTCCATGGGTGATGCGTTGGGAAGTAGACTCCAGATAAGTGCTGCGCCGCCAGACACATGTGGTGTAGCCATGCTTGTGCCATTGGTCGCTCCGTATCGCCCATTGGGTAACGTACTTCGTATCCCAACTCCGGGAGCAACTATGTCGACAGAAGCTGCGCCGTAATTGGAGAATGTAGCCAATCGATCATTCGCATCACTCGCGGCAACCGAGATGATATTGTCTAGGTCATAACTGGCGGGATAAAACGGCGTCCGGTCATTGTCCACACCCTGACCAAGTATGTTACCGTTGCCCGCTGCAGCTACAAATAAAATGCCTGATTCACCGCTGTCGGCAATCGCGGCTCTCAGCGATTCGTTAAATCCACCGGGTTGTCCCCAGCTATTGTTCAGAACTCGTACATTGGTGTCATAATGTATCCGCATCATCGTTGCGTAATTAATGGCGGCAATCGCGGCCGCTGAGTCACCTTGATTGTTCTCGTCAAGGAACTTCAACGCCATTAATGACGAACGCCAGTTGATTCCAGTGACACCACGACCATTGTTGCCAATCGCTCCAATCGTTCCGGCGACGTGCGTTCCATGGCCTAGTACGTCGCGAGGATCGTTAGCTGCAAACGGTTCGCTTGTGCCTCCACGGAAATTCCATCCAAAGAAATCGTCGATGAAACCATTGTTATCGGTGTCCACCCCGTCGCCCCACAATGGGTCACGAAGCAAATCGTTGGCGTCGATGTAACCATTATTATTGAGGTCGCGAACAAAGTTCGAATTGGCTGGAGCGTTGAGATCGTAGAACGTGAATAAACCGTCGCTATCCGTGTCGTCAAGATTCACACGCTTTGATGCCGGAATTTCACCCTGATTTATCCAGACGTTGAGGTACAGGTCCGGATGAGTTACATCAATTCCAGAGTCGATGACTCCGACGACCACCCTAGTGCTTCCCGTTGTAATGTCCCATGCCTCAGGCGCATCGATGTCCGCATCAGCCGTTGCTCCAAACTGACCAACATTATTTAAATCGCTCAAGTTGGGAAACTCCGGATCGTTTGGCGACGTCGCTTGGCCTTCGATCAAATGATTCAGATGGAAGGAATCGATGGCAGCGTTACGAGCCAGACTGGCTTCGATGTCGGCACGCGAGCCACCTTGGCCCCGAACCAGGATCAAGCCTTCGCTGCCTAGGCCACTGATGATGGAAAAATCGTTGTCGGCGTCGTCAAGCAATGAATCCGCGGCAGCGAGATTGCGAATCGTTTCGGCTGACCCTTTCTTGAGCTGCACGATCCATTCGCCAGCCGCACCGGGTAAGGGCCCAGAAGCACCTTCGGGCAAAGTCGGGTCGACACGAGCAAGTGATCGAAGCGCGATACGCTGCATATTTTGAACCGACTCAAACCAGGTTATCGGAGCCGGCGACTCCAAACTGATTCCTCGTGACTCGAGCAGAACCGGTTCGACGTCGGCCGACAAGAGCTGGCGTCGCTCCAGCAATTCAAATCCGAGGCGTATTCGAGC
>JANOBM010000177.1:0-26000 GCA_031411655.1 Planctomycetaceae bacterium | reverse complement strand
AACGCAAGCCCGCAGGTAATTTGATTGTTCGATTTTGCAGCTCGCAAAATCGCGATGGCATCTCCATATCCGCCACCAACCAAGTCGATGCCCGTCAATAATCCCTCGATGGTTGCCGGAACTTCGGCGCGTTTGTCTTCGGACCCAGGCACGAATCGACTGATCCGTATTTTTTCGGGGGATACGTCGTCTCGCCGAATCACGATTCCACCGGGACCTAACAAAAAGTCATCAATGACCAATTTGTCCTCGTCTCCAAAACAGACGATTTCAGGTGCCTCGGAGAGCGATATCGCAATGAACGGTGCTGCAGTGGAGGGAACTTTGTAGAGACGATAGCCCCCAACCAGAAACGTTGAACGAAGTACTGTATCGCGATCCGGTCGGCGCCGCACCGAACGCATCGCACCGTATCGAGTTTCCATGCTAGGTTGATCGAACATCGAAGTTAACGCGTCCAGTGCGATCCGACTGCTCATCCCTTCTAATGCGATAATCGAAGGGTACCGAAATGCAGCCTCTTCGGTAGCGGCCTGAATGAGCGGTTCAATCGCTTCGTTTCGATCTAAGTAGGCCAGCGAATGAGCAGCATGAAATCGGATTTCTGGGTTCGGATTCTTCAGAGCGCTGACCAATGTTGGGATCGCTGCATCTCCTATCGCTTCTAATTGCATCGAGGCTTCATTCGATGTAGTGGGTTCGACCAAGCGTTTGCTTAGTTCGACTAGGACAGACTGCGTCTTCGCCGATTCACCACCAGGGCAGATCATCGATACCACGGCCATCATGCGATGAATGTTGCGTCGATAACGGGGATGAACTTGGATCTCAATAAAATCGTCTTCAATCGGCTTCGCAATGCCGGTGCGTTTGGTGCCATCAAAAAAGTAGAAACGCTCATTGATTGCCGCCGCAATCTGCGCTGATACTTTGACATGTTGGTACTCCGGTCGAATGACTAAACCCAGTTTCCTGTCTTGTTGGATCCGACCGCCTCCGATCACCAAGCCTTGCAACTTGAGCATGGCATCTTCGCCAGCTTCGTGATCGCCTCGAGACAGCACCGCACCTGTCCCGACGGCAAGCACATCGCTCTTGCGAACCGCTCCGCCCAGGGTCTGCTGTTGACGTAAGCGTGACTCCATTAACCATCCGCCATGCAGGTCAGTTGCGTCCGTTTTCGATGGGCTTACCAATCGAAGATCCATTGAATCGCCACGGCGGGCACCCGGTGGGATGATGCCTTGTGTTCTCACCAATGCTGTTTCAGGTCGTTCGAGGAAACCATGTGGGTCGCGCACATCGTAACGCTTCATTTCTTCAATCATTTCATCGCGAAATGTCGAAGGCGCCACGGGGCCACCCGTGCCCGGAAGCCCATTGACGATGGCCACCCCTTCGACCGCCAAGTAATTCAGGCCGTGGGGGACCGTGGCCTGCTTCACAAGATCCGGAGGCTCGGGAGCGACCATTAATTTCTTAAGAGTGTCCGGTTCCTTCGAAGCGTCATCGCCCGATTTTGTTAACAGGTTACAGCCGGAAAATGCGATGAGGATCGCAATGGCAGGCGTCCATGAGGTGAGCGCGGGCTTTGCACGATTTTGCTTCGAACCGTTCACGATGGAATCCATACCTAGTTTGTCGAGGCGCAGTAGACCACTCCGTCAATGGCTCGAATTCACCCGGAATCGAATTCACCCGGAGAAGATGGCAAAATACGACGGGTTGGTCAGGACCAAAATCGGAGCGATCGGAAGACTACGAATTGGACTCTTTAGGAAGCAAGATGAAAGCATGGCCCTCATTCCTGGATGAGCCGATTTTTATTGCATTCGGACGGAGGTACCCAGGATCGATTGCAGGGTGCTGGAACTCCGTGAGACTCGCACGCTCTTGCAAGCGAATTGCAATAAGGATATTTTTAAAAGGCTTTCCGATCACGATTTGCCGATTTTTCCCAAATTGCCTTGCTTACAATCGCGTACCCATACCCCACTAATCATCTATGTCGACCCTTTGGCTTCTTGTCGGCTACTGCATTGTGGTGGCGATGGCATCGTTTGCGGGCGGTTGGTTGCCGACGCTGCTTCGGATGACGCACCTGCGGACGCAATTATTGATGAGTTTCGTCGCTGGACTCATGCTTGGGATTGCCAGCATGCATCTCATGCCGCACTCGTCTGAAATGCTGGGCAACTCATCGAAAGCGGGCGCGGCAACCCTGGGAGGGATCATCGGAATGTTTCTTCTCCTGCGGGCTTTTCACACTCACCACCATGGCGCGTCACCGCCCGGAGCCTTGCCGTTTGAATCGCTACCCAGCGAGGCGGAGTCGCTCTGCGCGGTCCATGCTCATGACCACGATCATGAACATGCTCACGATCACGCTCATGACCGCAAATCGCTCTCATCGCCGCAACTTTCAGGCGACCCCGTTTCACAGTCTTCGCACGGAGGTTCACGAAGCCTGGGATGGATGGGTATACTTTTCGGCCTTGGTCTTCACACGATGATGGACGGAGTGGCGCTTGCGGCTAGCGTCGTTGCCGACGCGAGCCATGGTGCATGGCTGGGCCTCGCTGGACTGGGAACGTTTCTTGCCGTAGCCCTTCACAAACCACTCGACGCATTTTCGATCGGGTCAGTCATGAAGCGGAGCGGTTGGTCGGAGGGCGGCCGCCTTTTCGTGAACATGGTTTTTTGCCTTGCTTGTCCTGTGGGAGCCATGTTGTTTTGGTTCGGCGCCACCCAACTGGGGTCAAACAGCGAGTCTGTGGTTGGCTATGGACTAGCGATTTCCGCAGGTTTCTTCATTTGCATCGCGCTGGCGGACCTACTGCCTGAAGTCCATTTCCACGATCACGATCGCGGAAAACTGACGTTGGCATTGTTCATCGGCGTGCTATTAGCGATCGGCATCGAGAACCTTCCTGGTCATCAACACGGCAAAGCGTTGCAGAGTGGAACAGACATCCATGCCGGACATCGTCACGATCATCCCCAGGACCATTGAGACGGGTAGGGGCTTTCAGCGGACTTCGGTGCCGAGCAAGTTATAAATCGCGAAGTGACCTGAATCATCAGGATACTTGTACTCTTTCAATTTGAAGGTTCCCGACACCGTGACGGGCCTGGTGCTGAAGTCCGTCGTCACACCACCGACGAGGTTGACGACGACACAATCGTAAAGCGCTGCACCGGGCCCAAAGCAGCATTCTTGATTATCACGAACCAACACGAATTCGTTGATATCCGTTTCCCGAAAAAGGGTGCTTGGTAAGATAAACCCGCGGAGTCTTACCTTTTTGCCGTCCAGCGCTCTGATCTCATCTGTCAGCATCGCTGGAACGAACTTCCCACCTTTCTCGATTTCAAATTTGAGATCGTCAAACGAAATCTCACCTTTTGCCCGCGCGGTGGTACGTGTTGGAATCGCGGGCGAGGCGACGCTGGGGGAGACACTTTGAGCCGAAGGTTTCGCAGGACCCTCGTCTGCTAGCACCACGAGGGCGAAGATGCCCTGAAGCAAAAGGAGGAAATTCCGTATCAGCATCGATGCTCATTCCAGGAGTTTAGGGCTTCAAATGGCAGATCGTCGCGGGCCTACCTTGGGCGTTCCCAACACTGCGACGTAGACGCTACCCCAATGAGTCCTTGCAAGATTTCGCCACTGTCAAGTAACTCAGCAGCAGTAACTTAGCAGCAGCCCGACTCAGCGAAGTTGCTCGACGCGCATCTGGTAGTATATCTGATTGTCGAAGTCGGCTGCCTTCTGGGCATTCGGATTAAGGGTGAACTTACCGGCAAGTTTCAGCTTACTGAGACCTGCCTTGACCGTTTGGCCGCCGGTCAGCGTGACTTCAATCATATCCGTACTCCGCGGTTGGCCTCCAAAGCAACAGGTCCCTAGGTCGGGAACCAAAATAAACCGGCGAAGTACACCCGCACCCGAAGAAGGGTGAATGTAACCCTTGAGGAAGACATTGGTCCCGTCAATTTGCATCGCCTTTTGAGTCGGGATATCCGGCAATGGTTCCGGTTGCTGAAGGTCGTGGAACGCCACCCTGGCATAGCCATCGGGAACCTCCGTCGCATAGATGTAACTATGCTCTGCAATTCCTCCTAGCAAGAGCAGTCCGTTGACCACCACACCAATCATTGCGACCGCATATCCACTGAACTCATCGGGATATTTCGCGATGGTCCGTAGTCCGACAAAGCCGATGAGGACTCCAAAAAACGCAAACATCAGCATCGGCGCAAACGCTTGGATCAATCCCAAGACTGCCGGGAGGATCAAGACAACCGAAATGACCGCGGCGCGGCTGACAGCGCGATAGGGATATTCGACGACGTCCGAGCTATCGGATAATTGGATTTCTGCCGTTGCCATCGAGGGAATTTCCAAACTCAAACGGCCAGATCGGACCGACGTCCGCCGCCGCTAAGCACAAAATAGAGTGAAAGTACAATCGAAACGAACGCAATCGCTGGTACGCTTGCGACGACCAATGGGTTCATGGAAAGGACCGGTTCGATGGTTGGTGTTTTCAATCCCCGGGTTAGCGCAAATGCATGCTCAGTGCGCGGAAAAAGTGCCGCCGCCGCGTTCATCGCGTCGTTCTGAGCGATACGCGCGGTGCTTCTTCCGGGAAAAAGTGAGATCGCGTCTTGTTTTGAATCACGGTTGCGACCGCTGCTTGTGGACGGCGTGACGGCGGGTTGGGGGACGGGAATTGAGAATACAGAACTAGCTCGTTTGACGCTTTCGGGATCAATCTCTTTCAGCTTTTTGATCGCTTGTTCGGCTTCGGGCTTCGGGCAAGCACGCAGATAATTGACCACCGGGACACGAATCCAATTGTTATCCTTCTCGGCTTCCATAAACAATTGCACCAAGCGATCGATTTGGCTCCAGTCTCCCCAACGCGCGAGGTCTGGGATGACCAAGTCTGCCAAATCTTTCCGTTCCAGGACGTAGTGCAGCGAATTCACAAGCGCCGATCGTGGGATTTTTGTGCCTTCCGTTCCGTGAAACCGGATTGCCATAATGGCTGCATAGGTGTCCGCGTAGGGAGCTTTCGCATTCTTGAGAAACAGCTCGTCAATCTTCGGTAATGCATTTTCACCCCCTAGCATCAAGTAGCAGGCGATCAAGGCATCGAGCCCGCCACGAGTCGATGGCTGCGTACTTTGAAGCATCTCCTCCAGCATTGGCAAATCTTTCTCGTCGCCGCAAACGCCCAGCATGGTCAAGTAAAGCCGTTTACGGTCCGCCGGCATTCCCTCTTCCTTGATCCACGACACTAATTGAGCATGATCCATGAACGGCTTTAACGCTTGCACGACGGGGTAGGGAGTAACCGCAAATTCATCGTAAGCATCTCGATTCAGCATCCCTTCCGGATGCTGAAGGTAACCTTGGTAGAACTTCAACCGTTCGAGCTCATCATCGGGAAGCTTCGTGATGTCGTGAAGGTATTTTTCGCTGACTTCATTAAGGGGCAAGCAGGCCCATTGAAGATCTTTTGGATCGGCACCTGATAGCATGAACCGGCGGCCGGGCTCCACGCTGCCGTAGTACACGGCCGTGACCATCTCGTCCGCTTTGACCAGATCATTGCCCTTGAGCACCGCTACCACCTTGAACTGAACTTGTCCGGTCACTTCGTCTCGAGTGGATTCGTTGGTTGCTTCCGCAATCGCAACTGCATCCATCGTCGCAATTTCTTGCCGGAGCGTTTGAGATACCGAGGTGCAAAACGGGCAGGCGGACGACTGCCAAACATAGCCGCATGCAACCATGCCGAGGGCAACAAAAACTCGAATTGTCCAGCGTATCATAATAAGCACTTTAAGGCGGAATCGGCAGCCTGCGCAGGTTGGAACTTTAGGAGGGCATGCGCGGACACAGCATTGTAGGTTGTCCGCAACCTTGTCGAGAAGGCTTGTTCGTCGACTTTTCTTCTGATTTTCAGTCTATATCGGTTATGCCGATCTTTACGACGACAAATTCCGACTCACGTCGGTCCGGTAAGCGATCATTGCGGGCAGGAGCCCCGCCAATGCCGCGAGTACCAGGACAAGTGGCAACACCAAGACTTCATAACTGCTGACCATAAAGAATGTTGCATGAACGCCCGTTCGCGCTTCGATAAAAGGGCTAGCCAGTGTGATTGCCCCGTGTGCTATGCACCATCCGCAAACTCCGCCAATGATCGCAATCAGCAAGCTTTCAAGCATGATGATGCCTGTGACGGCTTCCCGCCGTGCACCGAGGGCTCGCATCACGGCGATATCTCGACGACGATCATTCATCGAGTTGTAAATTGCCACTAAAACGCCAATGGCGGCAACGACGCAGGTGATGACGGTGATCACCATCAAGGCTGTCAATAGTGGCCCGATGATCTGGCTTAAGAGCTTATTGATTTCGCCGACGGGTGCGGCGGCCTGAGCTGCATTGCCTTCGTTGATCACGTTCATCATTTGCGGACCCCAAAGGCCGCCATTGCGAACCAGAATCGATGTCACCTCCCGTTCGGCAATGGTGAGCGGCTTGATCTGTGCGTCACTTGGTGTTTGACCTGGAATAAAATCCGCATCCTGACTTTCAACCGGTTTGGCATGGCCCTCCATTAAATAGAAGCCTTCCAGGTTCACAAACGTCGCACGATCGTTTGGGGTACCGGTCGGCTCCAAAACGCCGACGATTTTGAATGCATCGGCGTGCCCTTTGCCCTCTGGATCGCCATGAGTTGGGTAAAAGATATCACCGGCGTTAACGCCTTGCTCGGCCGCAACCCGTGATCCGAGGACGGCTTCAAAGTATCCGTTTTCTTCAGAGTACGATTTGAAATTGCGTCCCTGGGCGAATGCAAATTTCTGGTCCACGTTAGGGCCATGTAATAGCAGTTCGAAGAAATCGGGCGTCGTTCCAACGACGCGAAATTCACCGAAATAATCTCCCAGAGCCAAGGGGATCGCGAACCCGCCGGTCACATAGGCGGCGTACTTGCCGTCTCGATCACCTAACGCTTTCGATCCGCCGACGGTCTGAACGATTTCGGCGCGACGCTGCTTGGGCATGAACTCCATGAACTCAGTGAAGGGCAAGTTCTCGATCGGTTGGCTAAGGTAGTAGACCGAGTTCAGCGTTAGTTGCAGCGGACTGCCTTTCGGTCCGACCACGATGTTGTAGCTGACTGCGGAGTTACTTCGAAACGCATCGGTCACAATGCCATAGATAGCGAGCACAATCACAACGAGGGCGACGCCCAAGGCGAGGTTCAGCGTTGTCAAGAAACTCGATAGTGACCGGTGTCGAAAATTTCGCCAGGCAATTTGTAACAGTGACATTCAGGCGTTCAGATCATGGAGGGAGACGAAACAGAAATCCGATATCATTGCCGACAACGGGGAACCTCAAGTATTCAGCGCTTCCACAAACACTCGATTGAGCGTTTCCAGCTTTTCGACCCGATCGAATTGGCCGGCAAGTTCCATGCTGTGCGTGACGAGCACCATTGCGACGTTGTCCTCACGGCAATTGGAACGGATCAATTCGATCACCGATTGGGCACTCGCAGGATCGACGTTTGCAGTCGGTTCGTCAGCAAGTAATAATTTCGGCCGGCTGGCGAGGCTTCGTGCGATTGCAACGCGTTGCTGCTGGCCAACGGAGAGTTGCGATGGTTTGTAGTGGGCGCGATCAGCGAGACCGACCCTTTCCAACAAGCTCATCGCCCTTCTCGAGTCATGCTTACCGGCCGCAAAGGACATTCCGAGCCGAACGTTTTCAATCGCTGTGAAACCAGCAAGTAAGTTAAACGTTTGAAATACATAACCTGTCATGCTGGCTCGGAATCGATCACGTCCCGATTCACTCAACTTGGTGATATCGGTACCGGAGATTCGGATCGAGCCGCTGTCGGGCGTTACGATTCCAGCGATCAAGTGAAGAAGTGTCGTCTTACCGCCACCGCTTTGCCCAATCAGCACTACCTGCTCTCCGGCCGCAACAGCGAGCGATGGAATGTCGAGAATCATCAGCCGCCCGCCTCCCGGCTGCGCAAACGATTTTTTTAGATCTGAAATTTCGAGCACACTCAACCTCGTTTAATCCATACGGCTGTCAAACCGAAACTGTCGCAATGACTTCGCAGACTACGGTCGCATCACTATCACTGACATCGATGTTTTGCTCATTCTTTGACGACCTTGTTAAACTCGGTCGTCGCTCCCACCAATCGACTCCGGCTATCTACCTCGCATGGCTCGCTGCAAGCCTCGCTTGGTATCTCGTTCCTTCATCGCTTCGCGTTTGTCATGTAACTTCTTGCCTTTCACCAACGCCATGACGCATTTGGCAATTCCACGTTCGTTGAAGTAAACCTGCAGGGGAATTAACGTCAACCCGCGTTCCAGTGCGCGGCCAGCAAAGAGATCGAACTCTCGGGAATGAACCAATAATTTTCGGGGGCGTCGGGGATCGTGGTTCCACATGCCAGCGTTTTTATAGTGCGCGATGTCGGAGCCGATTAACCAAAGTTCTTTTCCTTTGATGCGAATGTAGGCTTCGTCAATGGACAGGGTGCCTTGTCTCATCGACTTGACTTCACTTCCCATCAGTAACATTCCACATTCGACGGTTTGCAAAATCTCGTACTTGTGCTTTGCCTTGCGGTTGTCCGCAACCATCTTGACTACTGGTTCCGCCTTCTTCGGGTTCGCCTTTTCTGTCTTTTTCTTTGCCATCGAGCGAACGTTCGTGCACAAGGGGTGATGAGGGGGCGGGAATGACAATATCAGGAAGTGTAACGCTTTGAGGGCCCCGGACGAAGGCCGACGGTAATCTCGCTTGATCGCGAGAACGAAACTCGGTGCCGGTTACTTCTACCGGTTACTTCTACCGGTTACTTCTACCGGTTACTTCTACCGGTTACTTCTACCGGTTACTTCTAAAGGAGCGGTGGCGATTCCTTCCGACTCGGGTACCATGGGATGGAGGTTTTTACCAAATCCCGCAGGTCCCGTACCGAGTTTACGAGTCACACATGGCGTTTCGCCTTCCTGTCGTCACACCACCCGAAATGCCCGCTGGCACGAAAACCAGCGGGACCGGGCGGTTACCAAAGTGGTTAAAGCGGCCTATCCCTGAGCGGAATGCGAACCACCTGACCCAATCTTTGATGGAAGAATTGCGTCTGGAAACGGTTTGTGAAAATGCAAAATGTCCCAATCGCATGGAATGCTTCAGTCAGCAAACCGCAACGTTCATGATCTTGGGGAACGTCTGTACTCGTCCATGCGGGTTCTGCGCCGTTCAGCGTGGTCGACCACCCCAGCTGCCTGAAGCTGATGAACCGGATCGGGTAGCGGAAGCGGCGGCCAGGCTTGGACTCCGCCACGTCGTGATCACCAGTGTGACGCGAGATGACTTGCCCGATGGCGGCGCAGAGCACTTCTACCGGTGCGTCGTGGCCGTTCGTCAGCTCACGGGAGCGACGACCGAGGTTCTTACTCCTGATTTCGTCCATTGCAAACCGTCGCTTGCCAGAGTGATCGAAGCAAAACCGGACGTTTTCAACCACAACATGGAGACGGTGCCACGCCTTTACCGTCGCGTTCGCGGCCCGAAGAGCGATTATCGTTGGACGCTCGAAATGATGCGGCAAGTGAAGCGTTATGCCTCGGGCATCAAGACGAAAAGTGGTCTGATGCTCGGGCTGGGCGAGCAGCGAGGCGAATTACTGGACGCCCTTGCTGATCTCCGAGAGTACGATGTCGACTTCTTGACGCTGGGCCAGTACCTCCAGCCAGGCGAGAAATACCTTCCTGTGGTTCGATATGTAGCGCCCGAAGAATTCGACGAGTTGGCCGACCTAGCCCGCGCCATGGGTTTCAAGAAAGTCGCAAGCGGTCCCTTCGTCCGGAGTAGCTACCATGCTCGCGATATGGCCGAAACCCCCGTTTGACAGAGGGGTTACAATAGAAGCATTTAGTGATCAGAGCTTGGCGATCGCTGTTGCCAGTGGGTCGTGATCGGCTGCTTGTTTCGCCAAGGTCTCCCCAACGCTTGTGTCCCGTCGTTGAACTCCCACCCCCCCGCACGTCTGACCTTCGTGTCGAGCTCCGCCATGACATTGATCCGCCATGACATTAAATAGAACTGTTTGCGGCGTGGCTTCCTTGCTCGCATTTGCACTAGTAGGCTGCAATCCGGTTCCGACGGCGGAAGGGCCCAAGAAGAAACCGCTCACTGACCTGGCGGCGGACACAGTCGCGGTCGGTTTGGTTCCATGGCCCAAGACCATTCTCAGTCAAGGCGAATTACGAGCGGACGAGGTCGTTGCGATCGGAACTAGGGTCGCTGGTCGAGTCGCCAAGGTCCACGTGGAGCTGGGTGATCGGGTGGCAGCGAATCAACCGCTGGTATCGATCGATCCCGATGAGTTTCATTTGCTTGTGGAACAAGCGGAAGCGCAGCTTGCCCAAACAAGGTCCGCAGTTGGGTTAGCCCCGGATGCACTCGTTGAAAATTTGCAACCGGAAAACGCTCCTCCGGTTCGCCAAGAGCGCGTCGTTTGGGACGAGGCCAAGTCAAGTTTGCAGCGGGCTTTATTGCTAAAAAAGCAAAACGCAATCGCCCAAGGGGAGTACGACCTCGCTGTCGTCGCCGAGAGGGTCGCGGAGACTCGCTATGCGTCGGCACTCAACGCGGTCCGAGAAAAGATAGCGCTCATCGGCGTCCGCGAAGCGGAGTTGCGGCTTGCCGAACAGCGGCTGGCCGATGCAACGATTGTTGCACCATTCGACGCTTTCGTTCAACAACGGCAGGTCGCGCCCGGTGCTTACTTGACAGTTGGTGCGCCGGTCCTTTCACTCGTGCGCACCGATCCGTTATGGTTTCGCGGAACTTTGCCGGAGCGACATGCGGCAGACTTAAAAGTTGGACTCAAAATGATGTTGAAGATCGAATCGGTTAACGATCCGATAGCTGCTGAGGTGAGCCGAATCAGTCCTGCCCTTGATCCCCAAAGCCGGTCACTTGTTTTTGAGGCACGTCTCTCGAACCCTGAAAATAGGCTCCGCACTGGCTTGTTCGCGGAAGCGGAAATCGTACTTGAACCAAATGCAACGGCAGTCGCAATTCCTGAATCTTCAATTTCGAAGTTTGCCGGCGCAGAAAAAGTTTGGCAAGTAAAGGACTCGCTTTCGAGTGAACGTGAGATTATTACGGGTAAAACGCGGCTCGGCATGACGGAGGTGATCGATGGCCTAACCGTGGGCGAGGTTATCCTTTCCAATGGTGCACTGGGACGAGTGGCTCGTATCATCCCAAAGCTCACTCCAACGAATCCACCGGACACTGAAACCAAAACTGCCCATGCCATCGTCGATGAAGTTAACCCGGTACCAGAGGGTTAACAATGGATTGGCTCGCAAGACTATGTGTACGTCGCCCTGTTTTCGCGTTGATGCTGATCGCAGCACTCGTGGTTGCGGGACTCGTTTCCTTCCCGGGACTTGGCGTCGATCGCTTCCCAAACATCGACTTGCCGCAGGTTTACATTGGCACTCGCTATATCGGTGCAGCTTCAGCCGAAGTTGAATCCGAAGTGACGTCGATCCTCGAAGACGCCGTGGCCACGGTCTCGGGGATCGACGAGTTGCGATCGATTTCATCCGATGGTCAATCGATCGTCATGATCACCTTCAAGCTGAGTCGCAACATCGATTCCGCGATGCAGGACCTGCGGGATGCGGTTGCTGCCGTTGCCAATCGACTTCCGCCTGGCGTTGATCCGCCATCGGTACAGAAACGTGATCTCGAATCTTCGCCAGTCCTGACGCTTGCCGTTTCAGGTTCACGGTCACCGCGTGAGTTGTTTGTCCTTGCCGAACAATCCGTCAAGAACGTCATCGAGTCGTCGCAAGGCGTCGGGCAAGTGCAAATCGTCGGCGCCGCCGATCGTGCGGTACAGGTCAACGTGAGTGCAGACCGATTGGCGGCATACAAATTGTCGATCCTGCAAGTACGAGACGCGGTGCAGCGTCAAAATGCCGAGATTCCAGCAGGGCGGATGAATCAAGGAAACCGAGAGCGGGCGATGCGAACGCTCGGTCGCTTCGAGAACGCCAAGCAGTTCGAAGAACTGGTCGTTACGACCTTCAACGGTACGCCGATCAAGCTTCGCGACCTGGCCGAAGTGAAAGACGCGACGAAGGAAGTTCGTACCCTTGCCAGGTTAAATGGAAAGCCAGCAGTCGTACTCGCTGTACAGCGACAGTCTGGTGAAAACACCGTTGCCGTTATCGATCAGATCAAGAAGTTGCTTCCAAGATGTCGCGAACGGTTGCCTAGCGACGTTCAGGTCGAGGTCATTCAGGACCAATCGCGTTACATCGTGGCGGCCCTTCACGAAATCGAGCAGCACTTGATCTCTGGAAGCGTGTTGGCGTGTCTCAGTGTATTGCTTTTCATGCGGTCTTGGCGATCGACCATTATCGCTGCTGTCGCGATCCCAACCTCGATCATCGCAACCTTTGCCTTCATGCGGATGTTTGGGTTCACACTCAATAACGTCACTATGCTGGGATTGGTCCTGATGGTGGGTGTCGTGATTGACGACGCGATTGTGGTGCTTGAAAATGTTTTTCACTACATCGAAGAAAAAGGCTTTTCACCGACCGAAGCAGCAATCCACGGGACTCGCGAGATCGCTCCCGCCGTGCTTTCAACGACCATTTCGCTCGTCATTGTTTTTTTGCCCGTTTCATTTTTGTCGAGTGTCACCGGCAGATTGCTTTTTCAATTCGGTGTGACAGCGACCGTTGCGATTTTGGTCTCAATGCTCGTTAGCTTCACTTTGACACCGATGATGTGCAGCAAAATGCTTCGGCCCGTCAAGCGTGACTCGCTGGCACCGGCGTCGCGTCGCGGACTCTACGGATGGATCGAATCTATTTATCTATGGATGCTCGCTCTATCACTGCGTTTTCGCTGGCTGATGTTGATCGCGGTCATCCTGGTCATCGCATCCAACATCCCTTTGCAATCATGGGTCCAGCGAGACTATGTTCCGCTGAATGTTGATGAATCGGAATTTGAAGTCCGTGTCGAAGCGGCCCGCGGCGCAAGTATCGGCTCGATGACTCAAACCATCGACAAAGTGGAATCGAACCTTTCAAAGATCGATGGAATCGAGACCATTCTGACCACGATTGGCTCGCGCGGCACCGGTGATGTGAATCGTGCCGAGATTTACATCCGGCTCACAAACAGTGAGAAACGTACGTTTTCTTTTGAAAGATGGTTTGCCGGAATGCTAAAAGGCGACCCGGGCGAAGCGTTTCGCGGGAATTACTCGCAGCGCGAAAAAATGAATGAGCTTCGCGGCAAGCTTGGATCGCTTCCTGGGCTCAAGGTTTCGGTGCGCAACCTCACATCGCTTCGCCAGGGAGCGCCGGTTGACATTGACTTCGCAATCACCGGAGCGAACTTCGAAGTCCTAAAGGAATTCAGTGATGCATTGCTTGTCAAAGCAAAAGCGATTCCCGGATTAGTCGACACGACGTCGACACTGGAGATCGATAACCCCGAGCTATTGGCCTCGATCGATCGCAAGCGGGCCGCTGCGATGGGTGTTGAAGTGACCGAGATCGCCGATACGCTTCGCGTCGCCGTGGGAGGCGACGATCGCGTCTCGCGATATCGCGATGCCTTGGTTGACGATGCCTACGATGTCGAAGTGCGTTTGGTAGGGATCGACCGCGGTGACGTTCCCGCGATTTCGCAACTCTATGTTCGTACCAACGGGCGAATGCCGGCAAACTTGACAACGATGCAACCGGCTACCGATCCTTCCATCGATGCGAATGCATCACAGACGACCCTCACCCGAATTGATAACCTCGTTGACTTTCGATTCAGTCGGGCCGCGTCTCGAATCGATCGGTTTAGTCGCCAACGAATGATTGCCATTCGTGGTAACGTCGCAGCAGGTTACGGTCTCACCGACCGAATCGCGGCACTTCGATCGGCGGCCGATGAAGTCGGTGTTCCGCCTGGAATTGATATTCAAGTTCTCGGCGGTGGCCGCGAATTGGACCGAACCATCCAAGATTTTCGCTGGACGTTTCTGATGTCCTTCGTTTTTATGTACATCGTCCTTGCGGCGCAATACGAGCACCTCGTTTATCCCTTCATCATCTTATTATCGCTGCCGCTTGCCGTTCCCTTCGGCTTGATCAGTCTTTACTGGGGTGGCGAAACATTAAACCTTTATTCCGCTTTAGGGATGTTGGTCTTGTTTGGCGTGGTTAAAAAAGCAGCCATTTTGCAAGTCGACCACACCAATACGCTTCGCGCCGGCGGGATGGACCGGCAAACGGCGATCATGCAAGCCAACCGTGATCGGCTGCGACCGATTTTGATGACCACACTGTCCTTTGTCGCCGGACTAGTACCGTTGCTTATTGCTACAGGCCCCGGAGCGGAAGAACGTCGATCGATTGCGGTTCTGACCGTTGGCGGTCAGACGCTGTCATTGGTTCTCACACTACTAGCGATTCCAGTGCTTTACACTTTCTTCGACGATGTGACGTCCTTGGTTTGGAAACCCAATCGAAAAGCAGATCCTACTCATGAGGACGGTGACCTACCGACCTCCCTGGCGAGCGACGCGGGCTAACGGCCGGTACGATCGGAGCATGATGCGATTGGAGCATGATCCGGTGCGGTTGGAGTTTGATTACATCCAAATCGTGAGCCCAAGTCGTGGAGTCAGCCCGCGATCTTGTAAAGGTATTGGTCCGTACGCAAGAACATGGCGTCACTATCGAAAGCGGGGGTCGCCAAGGTGCGACCCTCAATCTCGTTCTTACCTTTTACTTTGAATTGACGACTGGGCTCAATCCATATCGCCAATCCCGACTCATTCAAAAACAAAATGTGGCCGTTCACGTAGACTGGCGATGCCGAGTAGTTGCCGCCGAGACGTTCCATCCAATGGCGGTCTCCCGTTTGCGCATCGATACACGATGCAACCCCGCTATCAGATACATAATAGAGCTCTTGACCAATGAGTAGGGGTGACGGAGTGCTTGGCGCCCCCTGGCTGCTACGCCATGCCACGTGAGAATCAGTCACGTCACCCACACCACCAAGTTTTATTGCAATCAATTCAGGATTATCGTAATCGTGATTGTAGATGACCATGTCGCCAGCTATCACGGGTTGTGGAACAACTGACCAGCCCGGCGCAAGGACTCGCCATAATTCTTCGCCGCTGTTCAGATCATAGGCTGCAAAATGATCTGGCCCCGGTGCCAACACCTGAGCCTCACCGTTTACCATCGCGATTGTTGCGGTTACGAATGAATGGTTTATTCTCGCAGCTACCGATCGCGGTCGTTTCCAAACGACTTTGCCAGACTCAGCATCAACCGCTGCGACGAAAGGGTCTTTGCTTCCGTCGCAAGCGATAACCAACTTTCCGTTATGTAGCACCGGGGAGCCTCCACTACCATGCATGGGAGGGTAATCCAGTTCGTTACATGTCCATTGAATGGTACCATCGATGGTCGAAAGGCGTGCCATGCCAAGGGCACCGAAATGAACGAACACTGACCCGTTGTGAACGATGGGCGTCGGACTCGCATGGCTATTCTTTGAGTGAATCGCCGGTGCCTTTTCAACTTGTCGAATTTCGCGATCCCAAACCAGCTTGCCAGTTTCCGTGCTCAAGGCAATCGCTCGCAACGACAACCTCGAGTCGGTAACAACCGCTGTCGTCAAAAACACTTTTCCATCGGAGATGACAGGTGACGACCAACCGAGTCCCGGAATCGGAGTTTTCCAAGTGACATTCTTCGATTCAGACCATTCCATCGGAATGGATGAACCCATCGCGTGTCCATTCGAGTGGGGGCCACGAAACTGCGTCCAGCCATCAGTGACGCATATGCAAATGACAAAGGCTAAAAGAATCATTGGTGCATTACCCACTTGAAGGAAAGCAAAGTGTTGGCGGCGGAAGCGTGATCAACGTTGGACCCACAATCGATAAAGCAAGAACATCGAATGCGAAGATCGCCTCGCGAGTCATCGGTGCATGGTACTTGGCATCGTGGGGCCGTTCAATCGCGATTCGTACCGGGCGCAATCGGTACCACTCAACGATGACGGTTCCGCGATATCGCTAAAGGCGCGGTTGCCCAGGGCATCACCACCAGCGACGAAAATGCCAAAATGACCGGATAGATAGCCCAGGGCATCCCCGAAGGACGGAGTAGAAAGGCGAGTGTCGAAATTGCAATTGCAGCCAAAACTAATTTAATAAGTGTCGCATTTTCCAATAACCGCTCATGCCATGAAAGCCAGAAAGTCCTTGCTGCGAACAGTAAGGTCGCGGTCGCTACAATAGCCACAAAGCATTGGTGGCCGAAAGCCTGCATGTTGGATGCTACGAGGTAACGGACGACTAGTTGCTCCAAAATCCAAAAAAACATTAGCCCAACGATAACGATGCTACTCAACGGACCACGGCCTGTTAATCCTAGGACAGCGAAGTTGGTGAGGACAATCCAGGGGCCCAAAAGCGTCAACGGCAAATACCAATGTCGTATCTCGGATACCAGGATGGCTTGTGGCAATTGGTTACGAAACCACCCAATGCTTAGCGCTACTCCGAAAGCGATGGCCCAGGCTCCCCAGGCGCAAAGCAGTGTCCTTGTGGCCGTCGACAAGATTGCGTTTGCAAAGCTGTGGCTTGTCATGGGGAGAGTCGCCTGGAAATGGCCCATTTCGAATTCCGTGGACTGAAGGGACTCGCCGACTGTCAAGTCACGGTTCTTGGACGCGATCATGTTTCCCGAAACGCCTAGCATGAAAGCGCTGGGGATAGCAAAAATGGTTAGAAGACCTCCGAAAGCCACCAGGCCACTTACTAGCTCGGCAATGTTGAATGCAGGTTTCGCAAAGATACTTCCTAGCAACCAATAAATTCCCCCAAGGACCATAGCCGTTGCCGTGATCAACGGCAGCACTGCCCCCTTTCGCCTCCATTCGTACCATCTTTGTGCATGTAGCGGGGAACGGAACTGCGGTTGGAAAACCGCGCGACGTACCCCGACCGATTCCCATTTCTCCATGATCCATCTCCAAAAACCAATCGTTGGTAACGGTTCGCCGCATCGATCGCGCGATACGCCAATCAATGTCAGCGCGTAGGCAACAGCGACGAATATGGCTGCCGTGGCGAATTCGGAAGGCGTCACCGTGGACCAATAATGCGTTGGAAGGGCAAACCATTCTCCATATCGAGAATGCCCCCATACGACTACCGCGGTGCATAGCCCCATTGCGCCAACGAAGCTCCAAAAAGTGTGCTGTCCGACGGATAGGAGAAGGTGAAGGGCCGCAAAAACGGCGATAGAAAAAACGATTGGTCCGACCATCGGCCAACGGACATCGAAAAAAATGTTGAGAAGAAAAGTCGCCAACGCGATTTGTGCCGCCAACAGAACTGCGCCAGACAACAGGTGCCAGGCGACCAACGTTTGAGTGCGGATCGGTGATGCGTACAAACGACTCGGTGGCCCCTGCACCGATGTGATTCCTATTCCAACGAGGAGGACCATCAACTGCATGAGTATGACGTGTAGCATTGGCCACGGGGTCTCGTTGCGGTCAAAGTCAAAGCCCGACAAAAGGCTATAAAGCATGAACGGTAACGCGATCCCTGCAAGAAAAAAGAATGGTAGAAGCCAACGGCCTCGCGCAAACAATTCCCAAGTCAAAGCCTGTCCTATCGATCGCATCGCAATCCCCTTTCGACAAATAGTTCTCGTGAATCAATGATGAGATAAGTGTCCGTTGCCTTTCGTACGAGGTACTCGCAACGCGGTTGCCAGTCCCATGCACCGGACACTCATTCAACCATGAACCTACCGAACTGATTGACTGATTCTTGAAACGAATATCTCATCAAGTGAAAGGGCCGAGTTGTCGACCACTTTCGCTCCTATTTCCTGGGCAGACAAAAGCAACTGTGCAGCGTCTGCGTTGCAGACGTATGACCATTCGCGACCCGCTCCCGAATTGCTGATAGCTCCTGCCAACATCGGTGGATGTGTAACAGGTTGTTCAAATTGGAGGGTCAGTCGCCGGTGAGACGCCTTGATATCTTCCACGCTCGAAGTGAGCAGGATTTCGCCTTCGTGGATGATGGCAATGCGATCGGCTACACGCTCTACTTCATCGAGTAGATGAGACGAGAATAATACAGTCCTCCCCTCATCGGCGATTGTCCGAATGATCGCTCCCAGAATGTCGCGGCGGACGACAGGATCTAACCCGGAGGAAGGCTCATCCAGTACAAGCAGCGGTGGTCGGTGGGCCAGTGCGACTAACAATCCTGCGCGAGCCCGCTGTCCACGTGAGAGGTTCTTAATCTTAGCCTTGGGGTCGAGATCGAATGCGTCTCGAAGTTCCTCCGCATAGGTTTCATCCCATTGCGGAAAGAATGCCTGGGTGTAACGCATCAGTTCACCGACTCGCATCCAACTCGGTAGATCGCGATCTTCTGACAAGTAACCGATTCGCCCCAGTACTTCGACGGGGTGTTGGACGGGATCGAGACCAAATACCCTTACGCTTCCCGATTGGGCCTTTAGCATTCCTAACACATGGCGAATCAGCGTCGTTTTGCCCGCTCCGTTGCCGCCTATCAAACCAAATACACCCCCGCATGGAACAGATAGCGATAGACCATTCAAGGCCACCTTGGTTCCAAAATGACGAGTCACTCGATCGAGTTCAATAATGGATTGTGTCATCGAAGGTGATGGGACTTCAATCATGCTGAGATTCCTTAAGACGAGTGGTACGAAGGACGGTATCTCGTTGGTGAGCAATTTTGATCAAGTCTTCGATGGAAACATCCATTTGCATCGCTTCAACCAACAACGAATCGATTCTTTCGGTGAGGATCTTGAGCCGTTCCTTGCGTGCTAGTGGCGAGCCCTGGTCGGTGACAAATGTACCGGCGGTACGACGCTTTTCGACGATCCCGGCGATTTCCAATTCACGATAGGCGCGGGCAATCGTATTAGGATTTACCACCAGCTGCTCGGCTAAGGCGCGAATCGGTGGCAATTCGTCACCGGCGGCTAAGCGTCCGGCGGCGACCAGGTACTTGATTTGATTGACGACTTGAAGATAAATCGGCACGCCATCGTGAGTTGTAATGAGTATTTGCACACTTACTTCCTCCATAACGAACTCTTGTATTAATCAATTAATACAAAGATACAGTTGGGAGTCAAGGGCCGTTCGAAAAAAATCGGCTCGGTGCTTCGTGTGGTATCATCCGATATCTTTGTTTTAAAACGTTTCGATGCTGGTGAGGGAAGTGGATGATGGAGGCTGGATCCAATGAATTTTTTGAACTTTATCGATCATTTGGTCATCCGGAAGCGATGGTGCTTGCCGTACTACTGGAAGCAGAAGGCGTCGAGGTTCGAATCGACAACGCGGCGCTCCAAGGTGCGTTCGGGGAGTTACCGTTGGGTTGGTCAACGGCACCTCGGATCATGGTCGCTCAACGAGATTCGTCGGTCGCAAAGGCCGTCTTAGCGAAATTCTTGAGCAGGCCAAAGTCAACGCCATCAAATCTCCGGGGCGACATCGATTGCCTTGCCTGCGGTAGTTCGATGAAGCTCGCGAGCGTTTGTCCCGAGTGTGGCTGGTCCTACCTGAATCCGGGTTCCGATGATCCCGAGTCGACAGAGCCATAAAGCCCCGAGAATCAATTCTTCAATGAGTTGTCCAAGCGTTCCTTCGGAGCCAGCGACAAATCGCGTTGAAGTCGTCACACTAGCGAGTATCAACCAACCAGTCACATTAAATTCCCAATCATGAATCAAGATTTATCGACCGGACCAAACAATGAAAAGGCTGCGGATTCCACTCGTCGAAAATGGCGATGGTGGGTGGTCCTCGTTTGTATCATTGTCGGTGCGTTTGCGCAAGTTTTTGACGTTTTGAACGATCGTACCGTTTCGAACATTATCACTATGGTCGCGGCCCTTATCGCAACTGTTGTGGCACTTGCGATGTTCTACCGGTGGGTGGCTGATATGACTTCGCGATCACTAGCGGCTTTAGTGATACTCACCTTGCTTGCGATGCCACTCTCCCTCATGCGGATTCGGGGATTTTCAGGCGAAATCGTGCCTTGGCTAGAGTTCCGCTTTCGTCCCACTACGAAGCCTCAGGAGTTGGTCGCGGATCCGCAGGTTCCACCGTCGAATCCCGAAGCAGCCAAAACCGCGTTCCCTCAGTTTCTTGGGAAAGACCGGAATGCTGTGATCGAAACGCGTGAGTTTAAGATTCCTGCCGACGGGCGTGACTTGGAAGAAGTTTGGCGAATCGCCATTGGCGAAGGTTGGTCCGGTTTCGCTATCCAAGATTCCTACTGCGTCACACTCGAACAACGCGATAAGCGTGAATGCGTGGTTTGTTATCGACTTTCCGATGGTGCCCTGCTTTGGATGCACGAGGTTGCGGCGCGGCACCAGAATCCGCTCGGTGGAATCGGTCCGCGCTCGACTCCGACGATCAGTGGTGACCTTGTCTATACACAGGGGGCAACCGGCATCGTCCACTGCGTAAAACTCGAGACGGGCGAATTGGTTTGGGCAAAGGATTTGCTTGAGCTTGGTGAATGGGATCAGCTTGCGTCCGAAGCATCAATCTCATGGGGCCGAGCTGCCTCACCACTGTTGATCGATGGACTTTGTGTGATTCCATTTGGTCGCCCGTTGGACACGCCCTCAGCCGATAAGCTTCTCGAAGGTCGGAGTTTGATCGCCATGGACGCTCTAACCGGCGAAGTCCGATGGACCAGCGGTGATGATCAGATTAGCTACGCATCGCCAGTCTTCGCCACATTTGGGGGTGTCCCCCAGATTGTTTCAGTGAACGAAGCAAGTGTTACCGGACATGAGATTGAGAGTGGTGCTGTACTTTGGACGTTAGATTGGCCGGGACAAAGTAACGGCGGGGCGAACTGTGCGTCAGCGATACCATTAGGCACGAGTTCGTTTCTCATTGGCAAAGGTTACGGAACGGGGAGTGGGGTATTCGAAGTGACGAAAACGGGTGATCAGTGGTCCGTTGAAGAGCGATGGAAGAGTGCAGCGGTTCTCAAGACGAAGTTCACGCACGCATGTGTCGATGGGGATCTCGCCTACGCACTGTCGGATGGCACGCTCGAATGCGTGGATCTTATTGAAGGCAAGAAGATGTGGACACAACCACGTTCCAGTCGCTATGGTCACGGGCAAATGCTCCGCGTCGGCGATTGCTTGGTCGTCCAAGCGGAGTCCGGGGACGTCGCATTCGTCGAGGCCTCACCCAAGGCTTTTCGCGAGATTTCGGTGGTGAGTGCGTTGGGTGATAAAACGTGGAACGTACCATCCGTCGCAGGCAGGTTTCTCGCTGTACGGAACGACTCGGAAGCGGTGCTTTATCGCTTACCGGCCATTCCCTAGAGCCGCGGTATGCTGGCGCGTGATTCAGTGCGTTGGAATACGGCGAGATTTCAAAGCACGACATTTATGTCGAATTATTATGGTCGAGTCAGATTCATTCCACTCAATCGGTGTTCGGCAAATGCAGCTCAAGGCGAATTTTGATCACTCAGCATTTCTTGGCATCGACGTTGGTGGCACGGATGTGAAATTGGGGATGATCGGTTCGAAGGGTAACGTGATCCGAGAGATCAAGATCCCAACGAGTGAATTGCGGACGCCCACCAACGTCTTTCGCAGAGCGATTCAATTTGCAAACGAAAGTCTTCTGGACACGGAGCTGAGCAAATATCGCCTGGTCGCTGTTGGTCTGGCAGTACCTGGGGTTCTCGATACCCAGGAACATGTGATTCGCGAAGTGGTTAACCTGAATGGTTGGTTAGGAGTTCGCCTGCGTGACGAGCTGGAAAACGTCTGTAAGCTGCCTTCCACGGTGACCAATGATGCAAATGCAGCCGCTTACGCCGAACATTCGCTCCGTGGACTAGGGCATCAATCGCTTGCGCTGGTCACACTGGGTACCGGTGTCGGGTGCGGAATGGTCATTGCGGGTGAGCCTTATGGAGGGGACCATGGTTGTGCGGGCGAACTAGGACACATCACGATCGACTTTTCCGGCGACGCGTTACCTTGTACCTGTGGAAGTCGCGGGCATTTAGAAACGTATGCTGGCTCGGCAGGGGTCGTCAGTCGAATGCGCGGCGCATTGCAGGCGGCGGAATCGGCGGGTTTGAAATCTCAGTGGCTGAAATCGACCGATGGATTCACGCCCCGTGAACTCGCGGAAGGGGCTGAGCAAGGTGACGCGTTATGCTTGGAGGTCATTACTCAAACCGGAATTTTGGTTGGGAGAGCGATCGGATTGCTCGGTCAAACGGTCGATCCTGCGGTTGTACTGCTTGGTGGAGCAATGACCTTTGGGGGCGAAGCGAACCGCACCGGACGAAAGTTTCTACAAACGGTTCGAGAAACAGTCAGTCAAACCACATTGGTTCAAGTTGGCGAGAACATTATGATCGACTTTGCCACGCTAGGTAATCAGGCCGGTGTCATTGGCGCCGCGATGGTTGCTCGGCATCATTTTCAAGTCAATCACTCGCCCCACTCCGTCACCGAGCAATGAACAGACCAGTGCAGCAAGTTTCTTCACGGGAAAAAATCCCCTGTCGTGTCTTCGCGAAAGCCTCCGATGCAAGCATCGCTGCCGCGGCGGAAATCGCTGTGCTGATTCGATCAAGAGCGGCGGAAGGTGCGACATGCGTTTTTGGCTTGGCGACGGGTTCTTCTCCAACACGGATATACGAAGAACTCGTCAGGTTGCATCGACAAGATGGTTTGTCGTTCAAGAACGTGACTTTTTTTGGGCTTGATGAATACTATCCGTTGCATCCCGAAGAGTTGCAGAGTAACGCTCGGTTCCTGCATGAACATTTGATCGATCATATCGACGTCGATCCTACCAACGTGCACTTCCCCGATGGGGCATTGGCGAAAGAGGACATCGCGCAGTTCTGCAGCGATTACGAACGAAAAATATCAAACGTTGGCGGGATCGACATTCAAGTACTTGGCCTTAGTCGAACTGGTCACATCGGATGCAATGAACCGGGAAGCGAGCGGACGTCGCGCACTCGCATGATCACCCTGGCGCGGGTCACACGGATTGATGCGGCAAGCGATTTTTTTGGCGCCGAAAACGTACCGAAACACGCGATCACGATGGGCGTCGGTACGATATTGGAAGCAAAGCGAATATTCCTCATCGGCTTCGGCGAAGGCAAAGCATCGATCATCGCGAAGACGGTAGAGCAAGAGTCGGCGCCGTCGGTTCCGGCGTCTTTCTTGCAGGGTCATCCTGGGGCAGAAGTCTATTTGGATGAAGCCGCCGCGTCAGGATTGACGCGGTTTGCTACGCCATGGCTGGTGGGACCGATTGAGTGGGACCATTTAACCACTCGACGCGCCGTGATTACCTTGGCGTTCCAGACGGGCAAAGCAATTCTCAAGCTAACCGAAGCAGATTATAGCGAAGCAGGATTTCAGGATTTACTGGCAAGCCATGGAAGCGCTTACGACATCAATTTGCGAGTGTTTCGCCATCTCCAAGCGACGATCGTCGGCTGGCCAGGTGGAAAGCCGGTACACGCCAAGCAATTAGGCGACCGCCCTGGGCATCGCGATGACATCTTTCCGAAACGAGTGATTGTATTTTCACCCCATCCCGATGATGACGTGATCTCGATGGGTGGGACCTTGATTCGTCTGGTAGATCAAGGCCATGAAGTTCATATCGCGTATCAAACTTCAGGCAACATAGCTGTCTTTGATAACGATGCACTTCGTTTTGCCGAATTTGCGGCTGAATACTGTCGCGAGTTTGACATCAAAGCGGAGGGGCTCGATCAACTTGAAAACCATGTTGATGAGTTTCTGAGGCACAAACGTCCCGGGCAAGTTGACAGTGCGGAGGTACAACGCATCAAGGCCTTGATTCGTCGGGGTGAAGCTCGCGAAGGGGCTCGTTGTTGTGGCGTACCAGACGACAACCTTCATTTCCTCAATCTTCCTTTCTATCAAACTGGCCGCGTGCGTAAGGCTCCGCTTGGTCCTGAAGATCTGCGGATCACCGTCGATCTGTTGCGGAAAATTCGTCCGCACCAAATCTATGCCGCTGGAGATTTGTCCGATCCTCACGGAACGCATCGGACCTGTCTGAGCGTCATTCTGCAAGCGTGTGTCGAATGTCAAAGTGACGACTGGTACGAAGCATGCGCTGTATGGCTTTACCGCGGTGCTTGGCAAGAATGGGCACCGGAGCAAATCGAAGTCGCCGTACCGCTCAGTCCTTCTGAAGTGGAACGCAAACGGATTGCCATTTTCAAACATCAATCTCAAAAAGATCGAGCGTTGTTTCCGGGTTCCGACATGCGAGAATTTTGGCAACGCGCCGAAGCCCGCAATTCGGAAACGGCGCGTCGATACGATGCGCTGGGCCTTGCCGAGTATGCCGCGATCGAAGGCTTCGTCCGCTGGGACGGTCACTCAGGAATTGAGCTGTAGTAAGTCCAATGGCACTTGCGGCCTCGAGCGATGTAATCTTTGCAGCCACAGCGGACATTTGCCACCTGCTATTTAGCCAAATCAACTTGGCCACACACAGTGAACGCAGGCTGTTTCAACGAACTGATTTTCACCCCAATACGCACGAAGAGCGATAAAGTGACGCGACTTGGTTCGATCCTTCTTATGGCCGCCTTTCTTGTCTCGGGTCCGTTGGTAGTTCTTGTCGCAGAACAAACGCCGGATCCAACCCAACGTCCCCTCGTTGTAAGTGTTGTCTATTTTATTCCCTCCGATCGTAAGCCCGAACCAGACTATCGTGCCCGGCTCGATCGCGTCATGACGCATGTCCAGCAGTTTTACCGCGAAGGAATGGATGAAAACGGTTACGACAAAACAACGTTTGAACTTGATCGTGATCCAAAGGGAAGTCTCCAAATCGATGAAGTTTACGGCAAGGAGCCGATGCGAAGCTACGGTCGCAACGATGGAGCCAAGGTGCGACTCGAAGTCAAGGAAGCTTTGGCCAAAAAGCAAGTCGATGTGGATAGCAGGACCATTGTCATTTTCCAACTGCTTCTTGAATGGCAAGGTAACAAAGCGGTCGAAATCGGGCCGTTTGTTGGCGGCGGAGGTCCGCGCGCAGGCACAGCTTGGGTTTACGACGATGCTCGACTCGATCCTCAATTGTTATCCTCTCGCGAGCCCGGGGGCTTTTTTGGCGGTCCCTGTTCGTTAGGCGAATTCAATACACACTACATCGGCGGAATTGCCCACGAGCTCGGCCACGCTTTCGGACTTCCGCATGACTGTGAGACCGAACGCGAACGGCCAAGGCGGGGAGCTTCACTCATGGGCGGCGGCAACCATACCTATGGAGAGGAAGTACGTGACGAAGGGAAGGGAGCGTTTCTTTCTGCGGCGTCTGCTTTGCCACTGTCGGTCCACCCACTCTTTACGCAAAGAGTTACAAACCCTGCCAAAATGACCTGTTCACTTACTGAATTGACGTCAAAGTACGAAAGCGAGCAACTCGTCCTGGAGGGACGGCTTCAAGGCGGTCCCGATGTGGTGGGAGTCGTTGCCCATAACAACCCTCAAGCAAGGTCAGCTGATTACGATGCTGTTGGCGCAGCTTGTCTCTCCGACGCCGACGGAAGATTTCGTTTATGTATTGAGGACCTGAAGCCCGGCAGTTACGACCTGCGGCTTAGCGCATACGGAGGGACCGGTGATTCACGATCCTTCTCGTTCCGATACAACGTCGACCCCGAGCAGGGGCCTGACTTGCGTCCCTTTGTTGACGCCCTATGGATGCAAAAAGCAAATGCGGCATACAG
>JANOBM010000176.1:0-13154 GCA_031411655.1 Planctomycetaceae bacterium | reverse complement strand
CAGCAGAACAGCATTTTACCGATACAAGCGAGGAGAGAGCCATAATTCAAACAAGAAATATCATCGACCTAAACACGAAGTTCGTTTAGAGTTTTTGAAACATTTGAAACGATATGGGAGTCGTAGAATAAAGGCTTCATTGACAAAAAGAGGGATAAAGCTATCTCGCCAGAAAGTGGCTGAATTGATGCGTGAGGATGGTTTAAGAGCAATTCAGCCACCAAAATTTGTACGGCAGCGGCCGACCGTCCAGAACGACTGATAGTAAACATGGGAAACGAGTTTGTAAGAACTTATTATTGAACCAACCAAAGCCCACAAAACCGAATCAAGTATGGGTGTCAGACATTACCTATATGCCCTTGAAAGGTAGCGAATGGGCGTATTTATGTACTTGGATGGACTTGTTCACACGAGTAATTGTTAGCTGGTCAGTGGACGATAATATGCACACAGACAATGCAGCGGTCGAAACCACATTGCAGCTTGATGCACCTGACAGCTTGATCTTTAATGGCACTCGCTTTCTCAAGCGATCGCCCGCGACTCCGGTTACACTCGAGGCAAAGCATCCGCTGCATGGAATTGCTAACGATCTATTGTCAAAGCTGAACGCGAGAGCGCCTCAGCCTGAGGATGCCAATCATGTTATGCGGATGCTCAATTCGAGTGATCCCCATGAAACCTGGCAATTGGTTCAGCTCAGCGACAAGCCCGTGATGTCCGCTACGCAGGTTGTCAAAGGATTTGATGCGTCCAGAGCGAAGGGATATCGTTTGCTGTTCACGCGAGACTACCGCGAGTCAGCGAACATGGTGCAGCAGGCCGTACTTCCGCCAAACGAGATACCATTCCGCTTACGAACCGAGTAGATTGAGCTAGTGTTGTTCGCGGACCAACCACTGAAAGCTCCCGTCGAATTGAAGTCGCATATTGCCTGGTCGCCGGCCCAATCACGTATGACAACTCACGACATGTGTTTGGGAGATGGGCAGGGTTACACGTGGTTCGTTCGAGCGCCCTTGCATGTGAGCGATAGGTTTCATCGTGATTTGCAACTCGTCGGTGGCGACGACATGCTTGCGACTTTAGTTCAATCAGCGATTTCCAAAAAAACATGCCGCCTGATTCCGATGCGAATGTGGCTTCGGCGATGTTGGGGAATTACGGTGACCGCGCTGTGGTGGCGGTTGCACAAGCCGTTCGCGAGAAGAAGGCTGAGGACGAACTGTGGCACATCATTGGTAGCTTGGCATGGATTCGGACCGATGCTTCGACCAAGCTATTAATACAACTCTATCAGTCAGACGATGCGGACGTTCGCAGAGCAGCAACCTATGCGCTCATTCAACAACCGTATCGCAGAGAAGCCTCACTGGTTTATCTTGACCTGCTTAAGAATCGGATGAGCGTCGAAGCATCCACCGCAGCTTGTATTGAACTCGACTTGAAAGAGGCCATTCCGATTCTAGTTGAACTATTTGAAAATACGAAAAAGCCTTCTAGCTTGGGTGAACTACACACGATCTTTGCGGCGCGCCGAACTTTAGAGGGTAATCCGATCCCACAATCGCTACTGGACGCGTCCGAAGTCATCTATCAATCTCGTGCTACTGATCCGGCAGGCCAAGGTTCGGTGGTTGGTAATGCGATGAAACAGTTCACGGATTCCGTTGAGCACGAGGCCGTAATTATGCTGGCCTTGCAGATGGTCAATCATCGCCCCAAGGGCAGCAGCGATCATGTCCGCGCTTTGGGGACAACGATTCTCAAATCGCAGAAGCGTGCTGAGGCATTGCCCTTCATGGCGAAGGTCTTGGAGTTGTTGCCTGCACGCGAGCACAACGAAATCCTGCAAAACATGCAACCGTTCGCGGTAGAAAAATGAGCATTCATTTCATTGCTTTCGAGTGTCGCACAATTGTTCTCAATGGTGATTCCACATTTAGACCTGAACAAAAAGGCAAAGATGAGACAACTGGGACACTGGTTCGACACTCCACCGATCGTGAAACGCATCGCCGCCGCAGCCTGATACGCTCAAAACGGTGATCGACAAATGGGAGATCAACGAAGGTTCCCGCACAGCGCTGGAAAAATCGAATGAATCCCACAAGATTGCTTTCAGCAAATAATTAAACGCAAACAACGAACGGAAGATAACACGTGTTCAAACTTTCAAAATCAATGTTCCCAGCCTGCGCATCTTTTGGACCGATCATGATCGCGATTGGACAAGGTGCTCCGAATCGCGACGGGATACCGTATGGTTTCATTGCAAGTGTTCCTGGTGCCTTCGCGACAGTCGCAGCGTTGATGATCATTTTTCGTGAATTGACGTTGATCAACGACAAACTGACCGCAGCCGCGTCTAAAAACGCTGATCTCCCAAAAGGCAACTAAGGATTCCTCGATTCGTTTCGATTTGGTTTATGGCCCTCGGAACTTAGCCCCCTTCACCTGCCATGCGATGATAGCTGGAATAACCAAAAGGAAAACCTTATGCCGATCCAATCAAAAACTCTCGTAAAGGACTGTTCGCTGGCAAGTCTGCTGATCGCAATTTTGTCGACGACGGCAGCACCGCTTTTAGCCGAGGACTCTGGCGAAAAGCAACCTCGAGAACAGATCGGTGAGTCGCTCGGAAAGCCAGTCTATCGTGACGAAATTCGCACCGACAAGAATGTAACCCTCACCAGCGAACTGCATCGACTCTTCACCGTTGCTGCCGGAGACGAGTGTCGCAGTGAACACGAAAAAGAAATCACGCCGACACCGACCGAAATCTCTGCGGCTAGGAAATTTTCGATCAAGAACATGAAAATCGCAAAAAGGAGCGGGAACCTGAATTACTCGATAAGCTGAAAGAGATTGACGAGCAACTCGCCCAACCGGAGCTCAATGAGGACGAAAGAAACAAGTTGCTGGGCGTAACGCAGTTGTTTGAGAGGCAACGACTTCCTCCTGGTGAATTCTATGCTGTCTTCGCAATCAAGAACTGGAAGCTCCAACATCACCTTTACAAAACGTATGGCGGTGGCCGCCTGCTCTTTCAGCAGGCCGGATTAGAAGCTTTCGATGCGAACCGCAAATTTCTCGAATCACTTGAGGCTGCTGGCAAGTTCAAGATCACAGATCCGAAGTTGCGATCCACGCTCTACGAGTATTGGACACGTGACCAAGGCCCGTGGATCATTGATGATGAGAAAGTCATTCAAAGCTTCATTGAACCCGAGTTTCTTCGAGAGTCGCCCAAGAGCGAATAGCCTCGCAGCAACGGAGACTTACCACGGTTCCGATTTACCACTTGGTGTCCGTCCCGCGCAACCTTCCGCTCGACCTATCTCCTGGCCAGTCGAAACTCAAGCGGTTCATGGATCGACACGAGCTGACCCTACGCCTGCCTTCGCAACGATCGGACTACCGCAAGAGGAGGCAGCGTTTGGGCTGCGCAACATATAACAGTTTGGAGAGGATGTTAGAGAATGAATAGAGTCGATTTTTGTTCCGAGTTGAGCGAAAGCACAAGGCACTGTGGAATGGATTTCAGCCCGAAGGGCTGGCAAATCCTCAGCCAGGGTCGAAGGCCCCGGTGTGCATTGATTTGGAGCGAAAAGGCCTGACACATTCGATCCGAAGTTTAGCGATGTTTCTGGTGCGGTCTATTGTTGTGTCAGGCCTTCGGGTTTTTTCACTGTCTTGGATCTCAACCGGTGGTTATCAACACGGGCAGAGGGTGTAACAGCCTTTCAGGCTTCAGAATGCTCACAAAAGCAACTGTGAACAGAAGTCGCATCCTAACTGAATTGCTAAATTGCTATTTGTCGCACAGCCCAAGCTGTGCGAGCGTCGGGAACCGGTATTTTCAAACATCTAGCCTCGATCTTTACCAGTAAGCACATAGCCCGGTGGCCAAATTTGCACGCGGCTCCAAAAAACCTTCATGATGATGAGGATGTGGTGTAAGGTTTCGCGATTCCCGTGTTTAATCCTGTAGATGCAAGAATTCCCGGCACCTTTCAGCAGCGAGATCTGGTTTGACGCCATTCCCCGAAACACGCGAAAGCCTGCTCGTTCAGGTCAAAGACGCGAGCAATCGGTTGGCGTGGGAGCGGTTCGTCGCGATTTATCAGCCGGTGATTTACCGCATTGCCATCGCTCGCGGCTTGCAGGATGCGGACGCTCGCGATCTGACTCAGCAGGTCTTGATGGCGGTCGTGAAGGCGATTCCAAACTGGGAACGGTCGTCGCCTTCGGCTCGGTTTCATCACTGGCTTCGGCGAGTCACACGCAATGCGATCATCAACGCGGTGACTCGGCGGAAAGGTGTCATGGCGACGGGTTCGAGTTGCGCTGGTGATCTGCTGGCCGAAATCGAACAACCGGAGCCGGCGACGGAATCGCTGCTTGAGCTGGAGGTGCGTCGCGAGTTGTATGCGATGGCGGCAGAAACTGTTCGCGGCGAAGTTCACCTGGACACGTGGCGGGCGTTCGAGCTGACCGTTGTGGAAGGCATCAGCAATGCCGACGCGGCGGCGACTTTGGGGAAACCACTCGGTTCGATTTACACTTGTCGCTGTCGTGTGATGCAAAAATTGCGAGCGACGATTGAAAAACTAGAGGACGTGAGCGAATGAATTTGCAACAAACATGCGATCCCGATCGACTCGATGCGTTCGCGCGGGGCGAACTCAGTGAACAGCAAGAGAGCGATTTAACGGCGCACCTTGATGAGTGTGCAAGTTGTGGCGAAGAACTGGAACGCCGAGTCGCTGCGGCAGATCAGTGGCGGGAGGCGAGCGAATTGTTGACTCATCACCGGACGCGGCAATCCAACGTAGTGGATCGCGCTAAAGATTTCAGCACAAACGGAAGTTGCGCAGCTTCCACGACATTCGCTGAACAAATGGATCAAGTCGTCGGCATGTTGGCGCCGACTGACGACCCGGAGATGATCGGTCGCATCGGCGGCTACGAAGTCTCGGGCGTGATTGGTTACGGCGGGATGGGAGTCGTCTTCAAGGCGCATGACCGCTCGCTTGATCGTGTGGTGGCAATCAAAGTCATGGCACCACATCTGGCTGGCAGCGGCGCAGCGCGAAAACGATTCGCTCGTGAATCAAAAGCCGCTGCTGCCGTGCTGCATCCGAACGTCATCGCGATTCACTGTGTCGCCGACGACCCGAAGTTGCCTTATCTGGTGATGCCGTACATCGGTGGGGCATCATTACAGAAACGCGTCGAAGCCGATGGGCCGCTGTGTACACAAGATACGCTGCGGATCGGTCAACAAATCGCAGCCGGTCTGGCCGCCGCACACGCTCAGGGGCTGGTGCATCGCGATATCAAGCCAGCCAACATTCTGCTAGAACGAGGCGTCGAGCGCGTCACGATCACCGACTTCGGTCTGGCCCACGCTGTCGATGATGCCACGATGACTCGTAGCGGAGTGATCGCGGGGACGCCGCAGTACATGTCACCCGAGCAAGCCCGTGGCGAAACGATCGATCATCGCAGTGATCTGTTTTCGCTGGGCAGTGTGTTGTACATGATGAGTGCAGGCCATTCACCTTTCCGAGCCGAAACAACGTTCGGCATTCTCCGCCGCATCACCGACAACCAGCCCAGACCGCTCCGCGAGATCAATCCCGATGTGCCCGAATGGCTGTGTGCGATCATCGAAAAGCTACACGCCAAAGAAGCGAGCGAACGATTTCAGTCGGCCGAAGAAGTTGCCGAGCTGCTCGAAGACTGCCTGGCTCATGTTCAGCAACCAGCCACAACGCCGCTACCCGTTGGTGTCCAGGCTTTAGCCGCTCAATCGCAATCATCATCGACCGCATCGGTCCAGCCAAATCGCCTAAAGGCTATACACCAACGAATACCACCACTCGTCAAGTACATCGCCGCCACGGCTGGTGGCTTTGCTCTGTTCTTCGCCGGGATTTTGATTGTGCTGGAGTTGGGTAAAGGGACGCTTACGATCGAATCAGAACTAGACGATGTTCCGATTCGCATCATGCAAGGTGACGAGGTTGCAAAGTCGATGACGTTGACGAAAGGCGAAACCTCGGTACGAATCGCCTCGGGAACCTACGTTGTGGAGATCGACGGGGAGTTCCATGGGATCGAAGTAGTGGATGGTCAGGTGACGCTTGGTCGTCATGGTGAAGTGGTTGTGAGAATTCTTCAAGATGTTGACGAATTACACGGCCATGACACCGACGTCCACGGCACCAACGAAGACCACCAATACCTGGTTTGGGAAGGCGACGGTCGCGTCCGTTTGAGCCACTGGTTTGCAAAAGCGGTTCGTGCCGACGATGAGACACTTAAGTCGATTAATCAACTGCTAAGCGAAACATGGACAAAGTACATCGAAGTTGAATCACAGCATATTACCTACTCGCTAAATTCAGGGCGTCTTATTGCCGATGTCAGCGAATTCTCTGATGCACGTCAGCAATTGGAGAGTGATTTTTGGACACGGCTTGACGAAATCGTGTCAGGTGAACAGCGAGCTCTATTGCATGCGATTTCAACAGCTCGGGGTGATGCTAACGGTGATGACACTTGGTCTTACCGACCGAAGGCTTTACCATCCGTTATTGGTTGGCACGAGAAGCGTTTTCCCGTGCGTGTTGAACTCTGGACAAAGGGGACTTGGTTTCACTGGAGAGTCAGCGAAGGTAAATACACATCCTCTGGTGACGGACAAAAGCTACCTGCAGAACTCCAGCACTACTGGACCAGCGGCAACCGTGAGTTCGGGGACCAGTCACCGTCTCGCCCAGTGCGCACTTCCGATGCGTTGGTTACAATAAGATTTTCTGGAACGATCGACGGTGCATCCATCTCCTCGTCTGGAATTGGCTGGATGGTCAATGACGCAGGACACATCCTGGTGCCGTCTCATGTGGTACCAGAATGCAATGACGAAGCGATCAAACTTCGCTATGCAAGTGGAGCACACTGTTCAGCATCGCGATTGAAAACGCTCGGCCATTTGACATTACTCAAGTCCGATCAAGTCGTCAAAGGACCCGTCATTTCACTCAATTCGGTAACGTCTCTTACTTCGGGAGATTCCGTATCCGCGATTCTGAACGGGACTGACAACATTCCGGGTTCGATAAGCAGTGCTCGCACAACTATCTTGTTATCTGAGCTAGAAGGTGTGAAGATCAATCCTGAACTACGATTTCAGAACATCATTACGACGGATTTGGTCGCGGGCGATACGACACTCAGCGGGGCGCCATTGCTGACAAAAGGTGGAGATGTCGCGGGGATGATGATCCGCATAGGTACGGAAACACTGATTGCGATTCCAGTCGCCGAAATACTCACATTTTTGGAGCAACTTACTGCCAAAGATTCTGCCGTGACCCTTCCGCCGATGGAATTCGACACACTGGAGGATTTCCTGAAACCGGGCAGGGAGTTGTTTAGCAACCAAATGACGCCGATCGACGAGCGATTGGCAACGGTCATGAAAGGATCTGCTGAGCACTCGCTGTTGACAACGAAGAAGAAACAACTGCAGCAGCAATGGGATCTGAGTGTCGCTCAGGTGAAGGGCATGGCCGCTGCGGCAAAAGCAGGCAAGCCAGTACAACTTGCACCCATTGTGATCCCGAATAACTCCAAGTCCTGGCAAGCCCCGATGCCTGATCCTTTATCGGGGCATGATGAAGATATTGCGAAGGTGCTGGCAGGAACATGGCAGGTCAACCGATATGTAGAGGACGGCAAAGAACCCCCGTTTCCGATTGAGGGCGCAACAGTCACTTTCAGTAAGAACATGATCGTGATGCATCTCCAGTCGGGAGACAAACAAGCAGAGATACAGCAAATGTATCGCATTGGCGATGCGAAAATTGACATCTGGAATTACGTTGCCGAGCCAAAAATGAACGACTCGCATCCGTACCTCGGATCCTATTCCATCGAAAATGACACGCTGCGGATTTGTTATCACGATTCCGAAATGGATCTCGAAACTCCCCAGTCGCGGCCACCCGTTCTACCTGGCAAGAGACTCATCTACCTGGAACTGCAACGCAAAGTCGTTGGACTCGCGGATAAGGTAAGTGGTGCCAAGGGTAAGACCGACGATCTCCGAACTGGCCAGTCGTACCAAATCAGTCTACTGGTGTTGGCCAGCGACGATTTGAAGCCAGTCGCTGGCGCTACTGTCGACGTCACTTTGATTGTTGACGACAACGGTGTTACTGGCGACGGAGGATCTGCGCCCTTCTTAACCAACGAAGAGGGAATCGCTATTGTCGACGAGGTGCTGTGGCCCGGACGATACCAAATCCAAGCCCGAGCACCAAAGGACTCGCGATATCGTGATACTGAGTTCTCGAAGGAAGAATCGATACTCGTCGTCCACGAAGACGGTCGCTACTCGCCTCGCGAATTTCGACGGGCTGTCGACGAGAATAAGTCGCCGAAGTAAACGCCGCTACAATTTAGAACACGCCGATGAATAGGCAGTACGGGACATAACTCGTTAACGCCAAGCCGCAGGCGATCGTGTTTCACAATTCCCGCCGACGCCTACGGCTTGTCGCTAAACGAAAAGGCTTATGCATCCATGGGTATTTTGCTTCTCTTACTCATCGGCACCGTTATCGTTGTCTCGCTGGTAGCTTGCGTGCTTTTTTTGCAACGACGGTTCGCTCCGAAACTGCAAATTTCTCTCCGTGGCTTCTTGGGGTTTGTTGCCATAGTCGCCGTCCTTCTCGCCTGTACGATTGGTTACAGGAAGAATTTCATGGCGCGACTTACTTGGATTCCACTCGCCAAAGAGAATGCCGTCAACCTTTTCCCAGCAGCAAAGGTAAAGAAGACTGGTGATGGCCGCTTTGAGTTCGTTTACTATGCGAGGAATCGCTCGATCCAGTACTTGATAGCTAAAAACAACCAGCGTCTGATAGCTAAAAACAAACTCCGCAACTACTCGGTAACAGAGGAGGCTGTTCGCGTAACCTGCGGTGACGAGTCCGAAGCGCACGACCAGCTTCAGCGTTTTCAGGAATCCGATACGCTGCCCAATGGCCAATTTACTGTTCGAGGAAAGCTGCGCGATGCGAGTGGAAATCCTGTTCCAGGTGCCACGATTGATGTTCTGGGCGCCTTCCAATTCATCAACTGCTTCAGGACCCGTGACGACGGAACGTTTACATTGGCTTTGAGTGATCGAGACCCCTCTGTGCCTGTCGGTATTGGATACTACTTTCGTATTCGCTTGGCAAATGAAACAGCTGATAATCCAATTCGTTGGCATTCGACCTACTTCGCTCTTGATTCAAGTAATCCAGAGATGCTGGTAGACATTCAAATTCCGAATTGAGGAATTGTTCGCGAAGGGAAGCCTAGGATGCGTATCTTCCGCTCTGCAGAACCACCGACCGTAGGAGTGGCATGCGACCAGTATTGTTGCGACTTTCAGTTTTTTTGAGAGGCTACCGTTAAGAGATCTTGTCGCTAACCCCCAAGGGCTGACACAACCCTAGCCGTTGGTGCTAACCACCGGTTAGGAAGAAAATAGAACCATAAAGCCCGAAGGGCTGACACACCAATACAGCTATAGGTCAGTTTTCAATGGAAAGAATGAGAATGAATGTGTTGGCCGTCCAGGCCTTGGCCGTTCAATTCGATGCTCACCGGGGCCTATCGAGCCCGGCAAAGGTTGTGCCAGCCTTCCGGGCTTAGAACAGCAAAGCAACGCGGACTGAAACGTCAGTCAAACACGATCTCGCTATCAACCCACCGATTGAAAGACAATCATGAAACAAATCATCACGCTAGTCACGATCATCGTATTGATTTCCTCCGTCTGCCCGCTGTATGCAGACTACACAGGGTGGGATACAGGAACTTGGCCAGGAGATTGGCCTCAGGAACTGGAACTGTTGCGAAAACAATCGCGAACGTTGGAAGGCCCCATGCTGCCACTGCTGCACCATGCTATCCCGTTCACCGAGCGCACTGACTTCGAATCGGCCTGGCCACATTTACTCAAAGTCAAAAGCAAAGGGGCACCCATCGTTTTACGACGTGGTCCAAGTTTTTGGCTGAAAGGCAAAAGCCCTGGCGTATGCATCCACACTCCGCCAGAAGGCAAAGCCCCCATCGCTGACGGAAAAGATGCCAAAGGCAACTGGGAGCAAACGGTCTACATCGAATTGATCGTCGATGGCGAAATCATCGATCTCAATCGAATTCAACTTCCACCCGACACACCCATTATCGACGAACGCTTCAAGGAGTCCAAAAGCAAATGAGCTATCTAAGTCGAACCGTAGTTCGCGTCACGATCTGCGTCCTTTGCTTGGCGAGCCCTGCCTATGCGCTTTACGTGGTAACTAACAAAGGACTATGGCCGAAAGACTGGCCAGCGCAACTTGAAGCATTTCGAGAAGAATCGGTGACCTATGCTGGTCCGAAACGATTACATCTACACTACGCGATCCCCTTCAAAACACGAGAGGAATTTGAATCGACTTGGCCGCACATTGTTAAAGTAAAAAGCCCAGGTGCTCCAATCGTCCTACGGCGAGGGCCTAGCCATTGGTTTGGCAGGGAGAATGGCGTTTGGTCTGACGGAAAGCAAAAGACAGGTGTTTGCATTCATACTCCACCCGAAGGCGAAACACCAGCAACGGGTGATCAGATTAAACCGGGACATTTAGAGCAAACGATCTACATCGAGTTGTTCGTCGATGGCGAAATCATCGATCTCAATCGCATCCAACTCCCCTCCGATACACCTATCATTGACCAGCGTTTCACGGAGCGCGCAATCAAGTAAACACCTAAAACAAGAAGCGATTTTTGCCTGCCTACGGTGCACCGCGGAACTGACAGACTGGATCAAACCCTAAAAATTTGATCATTAATGAAGATCCGTGGGTGCGCATTCCTCTCGGCCAAGTCTCTTTAGTTGAGAGGAAACAAGCACTTGAGTGACAACTCGGAGAAGATCGTTGAACTGCTTGATGTTCATGGTGGGCGACTGCATCGGCTGCTGGTGAAACTTACGGCAAATCGCTGCGCGGCGGACGAGTTGTTGCAAGAGATTTTCCTGCGACTGCTGAAATCGCGAGCGCTGAGTACTGCCCAATCTCCAGAAGCGTACCCAAATGAAATCCGATCGGCTTTCGACGCCAAAATGCATGTCGATTCCAAAAAATCGGTTCCTGTAACGCCGCTGTTGACGTTCACACTGGATCACCTTGGCGGCAAAGACAAAAACAGCAAGGGACGCGTGAAGATGCGATTCTGGATCGACTCCGATTCGAGACCATGCATGTCCGACATCAGCGTTGCCGAAAGTTACGATTTTCTATCTACGGATTTGCGATATACACCTCAGCAAAGCACGCCGGAAGGTTTCACCCACACCTTTGAATCCTACGACGGTTCCGGTCGCTACCACTTTGTAGATGGGTATTTCGATGGTACTGGCAGACTCGGTTTCTAAATATGATTGCACCCATCTGTGTCTCTACGAGGCACAAGAGTTTCGCGTCTCGGAGAGACGCGACTACGTGTTGCAGTGGATTCAGCGATATTTCGAATTCTATAGAAATAACATTGACTGCCAAGCGAATTGCCCATAACCTCTAGTTAACTAGAGATAAAACGCGAAAGGGCGCATCATAGCGAGACCAAACACGGAGTATCCGACGGAGTTGGAGCTTCAAATACTGAAGGTGCTGTGGGACGCTGAGCCGATGACGGTGCGGGAAGTGCGAGATGCGTTAGCTGTCGGTGGGCGCGATCTGGCACATACAACGGTGATCACCATACCGGGCACGATGGTCGATAAGGGGCAAATTGAAAAGCTCGATCCGCTGCAGGGTAAAGCGTTTCGGTTCACGCCGTTGATCAAGCGCGAGGATGTTTCGCGCGGGATGTTGGGCGACTTGGTCGAACGGGTTTTCGATGGCTCTACCGAAGCTGTGATGATAAGCTTTTTCGATGTGAAGGACCTCGATGAAGATGATTTGGCGGGGCTTCGCAAGTTGTTGAACAAGAAGCTGCGGGAGGCGAAGTCATGAATCCGTCGATTATTGTTTGGTCGGAACTATCGCTGCAAATCGTGATCACCTTCGGTCATTTCCTATGGCAAGGCCTGGTGGTGGCTTTATTGCTGGTCTTGTTCGAATTTCTTAGCCTTCGGGCGCAAGCCTTCCAGATCAACGCGAAAACGGGCAAATCACGGGACGGCTCGCTCCGCTCCTCTAACTTCGCGTACGTCATAGCTTGCATCGCGTTCTTTGCACTGCCGTGTTGTGTTGTTTCGACGTTCTTCTGGGTGCATCAAACGCGTGGTTCGTTTCTTGTCGCGTTGTGGGCCAGCGAGTCCACTCACCTGCCAGCATCAACGCCAATGGTTTCGGCCGAACTGCCAATTGCATTGCCTGAACTGAACGCGTCCGAACTCCCCGTAGTTGATGCGCCATCGCAGCAGAGGATCGATCACGACTTCTTTTCGACCGTCACTCCGGGGGTAGAAGCGTTCTCGCCTTATCTGTGCCTGGCATATCTGGTCGGAGTCACGTGGATGCTTTTCCGATTTGGTTTGTCGCTCGTCGGTGGAGCGAGACTGCATCGGACGCTTGAGCCGATCTCTGATGCCAAAGTGCTTGCGATGATCTCGGCACAAGCGAGAAAACTAGGGCTGCGAAGAATCCCACTGGCGGCGATGTGTCAGCGAGTCACTGTTCCTGCGGTTGTCGGCATTCTTCAGCCCGCGATTCTGCTTCCTCCAGCGCTACTGTCTGGGCTTGATCCGCAGCAGCTTGTAGCGATTCTCAGCCACGAACTAGCTCACATTCGCCGCTATGATTTGATTATCAATCTCCTGCAGCGCATCGTTGAAGCTTTGCTCTTTTTTCATCCGGTGACTTGGTGGATCAGCCGCCGAGTGCGCGTCGAACGTGAAAACTGCTGCGATGACGTGGCGGCGGCCGGTTCCAGCCGAATTGAATACGCTCTGGCACTGTTACGAATGGCCGAACAATGTGCCAAACTTCGTGGATTGAACATCGCACCGCAATTGGAGTCTCTTGCCGCGGACGGTGGCGATGGCTCGCAACTCAGTTATCGAATTCGGCGTCTTCTGGGTGAGGCCGACT
>JANOBM010000175.1:0-76405 GCA_031411655.1 Planctomycetaceae bacterium | reverse complement strand
TGTTCAGCATGGACATGGAACGCGGCCCGTGGCTCGGCACGCTCGAGCAGACGTACACGTCGGGATGGACCGAGGCTTTCCTCGCGGGAGGCACGCACGAGCTTCCGAGCGTTTCGCGCGTGAACCTCGCGGTGAAATACTCCGGCTTTCGCAACTTCGCGATCAAGCCTTTGCGAGCGGTGACACCGCGTTAATGGTTCGCGCCGACGAGATGGAGCAGCAGTTAAATGCATTTGCCGAAGCTAGTTCCCGCGCCCGATTTGCTGAAGTTCCAGCGACAAAGCCAAACGAGCAGCAGGCTCCTGCAGCGACCGTAGCAAGTCGTCCTCAAGACCGAGTCAATGGCTCGGCCGAAACGTCGGCGAGCGGTGAAGGCAGTACGCAAGTGCGTTAGCCGTAACGATTGACGCATCAGTGACTTTAAAAGATAGCGAGCCATATGAAACCATATGGCTCGCTTTTTTTAACTGACACGAAATACAATCGGAGCCAGCAGCAACGAGAATGTGCGGGCTAGAAGCCGGCGCTCGGTCGCTACTGATCCGATACGGTCAACCCTTCCCTTGCCGACCGATCCAACCTAAGTTGCCGTTTTCCTATCGGGATAGCGAAAACAGCCAGCCGAATTCCTCAGAAGATTTCTTATGACATTGCTCCAAGCGATTGTGATCGCCATCGTGGAAGGAATTACCGAGTACCTGCCGATATCTTCGACCGGGCACATGATCATTACCAGTAACTTGATGGGCATTCACACCGACGAGTTCACGAAACTCTATGAAGTCTCGATCCAACTTGGTGCCATCCTTGCGGCAGTGGTGCTGTATTGGCGAAAGTTCTTTGACGTGGGGAACTGGCGCTTTTACTTGAAGCTAATCGTCGCGGTCATTCCGGCACTCATTCTTGGCAAGATGTTCTCGGATACGATCGATGAGTTGCTTGAAAGTTCAGTGACCGTGGCACTGACCCTGTTAGTGGGTGGTATTGTGTTGTTGTTTATCGATCGGTTTTTTATGAAGCCGACAATCGATGAAGAGTCAGGAGTCTCCAATGCGAAAGCATTCAACATCGGCCTGTGGCAATGTTTAGCCATGGTCCCAGGTGTTAGCCGGAGTGCAGCTAGCATCATTGGGGGAATGCAACAAGGCTTGTCCCGCCGACTTGCCGCAGAGTTCTCATTCTTTCTCGCTGTACCGACCATGTGCGCTGCGACCGGCTACAAGCTGATGAAGGGTTATCATGCGTTTGATCGCGACTCAGTGATTTTGCTGCTAGTTGGCAACCTGGTCGCGTTTGTCGTTGCGCTGATCGCAATCAAGCTTTTCATCACCTACCTTCAAAAATACGGATTCAAGGCATTTGGCTGGTACCGCATCATCGTCGGTATCGTGCTACTCGCGCTGATTCAAGCTGGCGTGCTGACGTAGAGCCATTTTTTAAAGCCTATCCGAAAACCGAAGAGAACCGCAGTTAGCGCCAAAGCGGCGACTTGTTTTCGGGTCGGTACTTAGCCATTTCCCTACGGATCACGGTTCCAGAATCCAGGTCGACCGGCGCCTACTGCGTGCTCTCTGGTGTGCGTTTCCAAACTTTGCCTTTTCAATCAGCTTCGATCCGGCCAATCCACCGTTGACAGCGACGCATTTTCCACGACCGCGTTATCTCACCGAAATTGCTTTTGGAAACCGTCCTTGTTTGTATCTCGCCCGATTCTAGGGCGGATGAAGGCAGGTATCTTCGCTAGGTCCTTCATTTGTCCTGTGTCACCTAGGTTGCCGGGTTGGTCGCCTGTCGTGATGAGTGCCCCTTCAGATCTAAGTTTTCAGGTAGACACACTTGCCAGAGTGTGGGATTTCCACGTTCCGGTGAACGTGGCTACCCACGATTCAAGCGTTGACGAGTCACTACGTTACGACGGGATCCAATCCGGCCACCTGCCGGTTGGGCTTATTGAGAAGGCCCATAACCTGGGGTGTGCGCGCAAAGTTGCGACATCGAATTGACACCAAGGCCTTCCAGTTCCTAGTCTCCGGCGATCATTCGTTTGTTTTTGAACGCGAAGTGGGAATCGTTTCGCAGTGTCGGAAACGGCGTACACGGAAGTTGCCGATGTCCATTGAATCGACTCGCGGGATTTCGCGATCGAACGCGTATGCAGGTGCGCGGGTCGGTTCGTTGCTTGCTTGCATCATGATGACGTGCCTTTCGGTGGGCATTAGCGGAATGACGGGTTGTGCGACGACGAGGTATGTTGCCAGTCGGTCCAATCGCGAAAACTCGCTGGAAAATCATCTTTCACTGCTGAATCGGTCCGGTCCGAAGGTCACTCCGCGCGCATGGAATGCGCTCAAACGATTTGGTCTGCTGGATATTTATACCGAGCGAGGGGGTGACTCACTGCTTGATATCCGCAAGGCAATCGATGACACGAACGATGCGGAGTTAATTTATGCACTTAGCGAAGTCGCCTACGTCGAAGGCAAGCGATCTGAGCGGGCGGGGAAGTCATCCGAAGCGCTGAACTTTTATGGGATTTCACTGAGCAATAGTTACGATTTTCTATTCTCCGAAGACCTTGAAACGGAGCGAAATCACTACGATCCTCAATTTCGTAATGCCTGTGAGCTCTATAACGAATCGCTTGAAGACACGCTGCGACTTTTGTGCTCCGACAACCAACTCCGTCCCAATCAAAAATACACAATTCAGACTCCCAATCGTACCTTTACCGTGCGAACGGCAATGCGTGGAGGATGGGACGCGAATGAATTTGATCGATACGAGTTTGTCAGTGACTACAACATTCAAACGCTTCATAACCGCCACACGACCTATGGTCTTGGCGTGCCATTGATCGCAGTAAGAAAGCCCTTGGATGCCGCTGATCCTCGTGAAAAGTACTATCCGGAAGGCCTTTCCTACGCAGTCACCGCAATGATGCGATGTACGGCAATGGACGGGGAGAAGAGACTCGGTCGTTCGCCCGAATTGATTCTCGATTTCTACGATCCGCTGCAAGTCAATCAAATCCAGCTTGCCTCTCATTGGGTGCCCCTTGAAACGGACCTTACGACCCCATTGGCGTTTTTTCTGGACAGTCCTGAGTTTCGAGAACGCAACCTGGCCACCGAGGGATTGTTAAACCCAAACGATTCGCAAAGCCGTCGCGGGCTCTACATGATTGAGCCCTATGATCCCACGCGGATACCGGTAGTGATGGTGCATGGATTATGGAGCAGTCCATTGACATGGATGGATATGTTTAATGACCTGCGAAGTTATCCGGAGATTCGAAAGCGTTACCAATTTTGGTTCTACCTCTATCCTTCGGGTCAACCATTTTGGATCAGCGCCACCCAGCTTCGCAAAGACCTTGCCGAGATGCACGACACTCTGGATCCGCAACACCACAACGCGGCGCTCGGGCAAATGGTCTTGGTAGGTCACAGTATGGGTGGTTTGGTAAGTCGCATGCAGACGATCGAAAGCGGAGACGACTTTTGGCGAATTGTGAGCGACCAGCCGCCGGAGGCCGTTCGCGGTTCGGAAGAAGACCGCGTGAAGCTTGTTAGTACGTTGTATTTTCATGCTAACCCATCCGTTCGCCGGGTCGTGACCATTGGGACACCTCATGCCGGAAGTGAGTTTGCGAATGACTACACGCGATGGGTGGCCCGCAAGTTGATTCGCTTGCCGCAGATGTCGGTCATGGCCGGTAACAATCTTGCTCGAGAGAACCCAGGGCTGTTTCGTGATAACAAGATGCTTGCGGTCAGCAACGCGATCGATTCTCTAGCGCCGGAATCGCCGATATTCCCGGTCATGGCACGAGCCAAGAAGTCGCCCGGAGTACAGTTTCACAACATTATTGGCGTCGTCGAAAAACGTCGCAGTTTTTTTGGCACCGGAAAGCCAAACGATGGAGTGGTGGATTTAGTGAGTGCGCGGACTCCCGATGCGGCGAGCGAGAAAATCGTCAATTCGACTCATACACTCATCCATACCACCGACGCGGCCATTTTGGAGGTACGTCGGATCTTGCTCGAGCACGTGCGAGAAATCGACTCCCAAAAACGTGTTGCGTTGGTTGGCGGAGAAATGCTCAGCGAGTGATGGCCGTTTCTCGATGGCCGCTCCCGAAAAGTCGAGTTTCGACTTAAACTCTTTGCCAATTGGCACGTCACTCGTTCGTCGTCCGCATCGCTGGCGTTCCTAAATGGGTAGGAAATTCCGCGAGCGGCAGGTCGTTTGGCTTGCAAGTGATGCCTTTAACCAAGAATCTGTCTCCTGAATCATCCATGAAATACGCGATCATTATCCCCGATGGGTGTGCCGACCAAGCGATTGCTTCCCTCAGTGGAAGGACTCCGCTTCAAGCTGCCGACTTGCCTCAGATGGATGCCTTGGCGAAGCGAGGATTGGTAGGCCTTAGCAACAACACTCCAAAGCATCTTCCCGCCGGATCGGAGGTTGCAAATCTTTGTCTGCTCGGGTACGACCCTGACCTCTATTTCACGGGACGAGCCCCGCTGGAAGCGGCAGCTCAGGGGATCACGCTCGGTCCCGGCGATTGGGCAGTGCGATGCAATCTAGTGACAGTTAATGATCATACGATGATCGACTTCACTGCCGACCACATTTCGACGGCCGAAGCGACTGAGTTGCTTAACACCGCACAAACCGAGTTGATCGACAAAGCGTCTCCCGATCAATTGTTTGGCCTTTCCCCGGCGAGCTTGCGTTTTTATGCGGGCGTCAGCTATCGCAACCTGTTGGTCTATCGCGCCCAAGAGGGTTGTCCGACGCCGTTTTCTCGCGAAACGCGATCGAAGGCGCCGCATGACATCACGGACATGTCAGTCGACGACCACTATCCTCGAGGTCCGGGAAGCGACCTGCTCGTATCTTTGATGAGCCGGAGCGTTGACCTGTTTGCGAATCATCCGGTCAATGTTCAACGAGCCGCGTCAGGAAAAGGAATTGCCACCAATCTGTGGCTTTGGGGGTTGGGTGGAGCGCCGCAGTTGCCGAGCTTTGAAACGCGGTATGGCGTTCGAGGTGTGATGATCACAGCGGTTGACCTGCTGCGTGGTATCGCCGCGCTTTGTGGTTGGCCTCGAATCGAGGTTCCTGGAGCAACGGGATACTTGGATACAGACTACGCCGGAAAGGGACGCGCCGCTTGTGCGGCGCTGGCAGACTACGATGTTGTCTGCGTCCACATCGAGGCACCCGACGAAGCATCGCATGAAGGACGTCCGGATGCGAAGATCGCCGCACTTGAACAAATTGACAAGCTGATCGTCGGTCCTCTTGCGGCGGAACTTGCCAAGTACGGTGATCATCGTATCCTGATCACACCCGACCATCCGACCCCCTGTGAAACCAAAAAACATAGCCACGGAGACGTGCCATTTTTGATCGCAGGAACGGGCATCCTACCCGATGAACAATCCACCTACGATGAAGTGGCCGCCGCAGCATCGGGATTCCATTTGCCCAAGGGTTGGGATTTGATGGATCATTTTATGGTCTCGTCAACGTCGTAGTTCGACTGGTCCTCTCCTCACGTAAGTCCCTGTTTGCACCCGTTCGTTCCCTCACACAGCAGTAGTCGCGTTTCATGTCAGCCTCCAAGTCATTGATCGTTCAGAAGTTTGGCGGTACCAGCGTCGCGGATCCGGAGAAAATCCTCGCCGCAGCGAGAAAAGCAATCCGGGCTCAGCGCAATGGTCATCAGGTTTTGATGGTCGTTAGCGCGATGGGACACCAGACGGATATCCTGGTTGATCTTGCAAACCAAGTGAACCCTTCCCCGCCGGCGCGCGAGATGGACATGCTGCTGAGCACCGGGGAGCAAGTGAGTGTTGCGCTGGTCGCGATGGCAATCGATTCGCTCGGCGCGCGCGCGGTCAGCCTAACGGGAGGTCAGATCGGTATCCGTACGGACAATACCTTTACGAAAGCACGAATCCAATCGATCTCAACCGACCGAATCAAGCGATTGCTGGACGAAGGCAACATTGTCATTGCTGCAGGTTTTCAAGGAATCGACGAAGATCTCAATATCACGACGCTAGGTCGAGGCGGAAGCGATACGACAGCAGTCGCTCTGGCGGCTGTTCTGGGCGCGGACGCGTGTGAAATCTATACCGACGTCGATGGTATTTATACGACCGATCCCCGATTGCTGCCCGAAGCGCGGCGCGTCGAAGTCGTCAGCTATGATGAAATGTTGGAATTAGCAAGTCTCGGTGCCGGGGTGATGCACAGTCGTTCGATCGAATTTGCAAAGAAATTTGATGTGCCGATTCATGTGCGAAGCAGCTTTTCCGATATTGAAGGGTCGATGATTGTCGCTGAAGCGCAATCGCGGTCGGCGCCGGTCAGTGGTGCAACTCTCACTAAAGACGAAGCACGAGTCACGATTCTTGGCGTTCCGGATGTTCCGGGAACGAGCCTTGCCATTTTCTCTGCGATTGCTGCAAAGAGGATTGCCGTCGACATGGTGGTTCAAAACGTGGGGTCCGAAGGCCGCGCTGACATCTCCTTTACGGTTCCTGGAAACGAGCTTGATGCGACGCTGGCAGCCGTCAAGAAACCGGCAGATGCACTTGGCGCCTTAGGCGTGACACATGACAGCCAAGTTTCAAAGGTCTCTGTCGTGGGACTTGGAATGGCGTCACAAACCGGTGTTGCCTCGCGAATGTTTCGATCGTTAGCCAATGCCGGCGTGAACATCCAGATGATTTCAACGAGCGAAATCAAAATTTCAGCGCTCGTTCCTCGCGATCAAGCGATCGCCGGATTGCGTGCGGTGCATCAAGCATTCGAGTTGGATGTGGCACCGTTGGATTCTCGCTCTTGGAATCAAATTCGTGCTGATCGTGATTCGGCGACCGATGTCGAGTCTCTAGTCTCGAGGCTTCGTGAAGATGCCCTTGAAGAATTAACGCTGACCGGTATTTCCATCACTGAAGATCAGGCGCGTGTGACGCTCAGCGGGGTTCCTGACGTTCCCGGAATCGCAGCAGATGTTTTTGAGACGATTGGTAGAGCGAACATCTTCGTTGACATGATCGTTCAGGGTTACGACGGAGAGGATTTGTCGACGAGTATCAGTTTCACGACGTCCGAAAAGGACCTCAAAAAGAGTCTTGAGGTCGCATCGCGGATCAGTGCGAAACACAACATGCGAGGCGTCCAAGGTGCCAGCGGCATCGTTAAAATCACTGTCAGTGGAATTGGTTTACGAAGCCACACGCAAGTCGGTACGGTGTTGTTCAAAACACTTTCCGATGCCGGCATCAACGTGCAAATGATCAATACCAGCGAGCTGCAAGTGAACGCGGTGATCGATGCCGATCGTGGCGCTGACGCCCTGCGATTCGTTCAAGCCGCATTTGCCGAATCGTTGCGTGTTGCTGCGAATTGACCGTCGAGTATCGTTAGCAAACGTTTCACTGAGAATCCTGGTGGATGCCGCGTCATTTGGGTTTCAGTCCGTTCCGCGTCGCTTTCGCAACCGCCGGGTCATCGGGCCAATAATGCTTGGGATACCGACGTTGAAGTTCTTTACGGATTTGTGTGTAGGTGACGCGCCAAAAGCTTGCTAAATCATTGGTGATTTGTTGTGGCCGGTAATTGGGTCCGAGGAGTCGCAATTGCAGCGGCACCCTTCCCCCTGCAAGTCGCGGCGTTTCATGCCATCCGTAAATTTCTTGAATTCTTGCCTCGATATATGGCGTTTGGCCTGGAGGATAATTCACAACGATGGAGTTACCGCTTGGCAGCGTCAACCTCGAGGGTGAGTGTTGCTCGATGGCCCAGAGTTGGGAGTAGTCGTACTTCGCTCGCAGCAGTTCGATCCACGGCGCAACGCGTAGTTCTGCGATCGACGTGCGATCTCTGCAGAGCATCCGCAAAACTTTCTGAATACTACCGTCGTCGATTGCCGAAAGACCCAGTTCCGGCATTTGTATAGCAAGGAAACGAACGCGTTCCACAAAAGCAGCAACTGACTCGTCTTTGCAAGGAAACACCGTTTCGAGATCCTGCAGCGCATGTTGTGCCAAGATGTCACCCACCTCAGCACTTGGAACACACTTAATCGGCCATTCAGAGAGCATCAGGTCGTCGAAATAACGCCGTCGGCGCGACACGACCGCGTTGAGCGTTGGATTGAAAAATGGCTCGTCTTCTTCGTGAATGAATTCCGAATGAAGCCATTGCTCGTCGATTGACGATGCCCATCGCACCATCGCTTCTGTGCCCGTTGAATCAACATCCAGGCACAAAAACAGTTCGCCCTGTCGCGAATTGGATGCCGGATCTAGCCGCACACCTCGCCCTCCCACCATCACGCCTCGCAATCGATCCACCGATCCACGATCGGAGCCGGCGTTGCGTCTCCTTGCCACGCGATCGGGGTAGGCGGCCAGAAGTGATCGCTTCAGGCGAACCGTGTCGCTTTCGCTTGCCGCAGTAGATTGTATTTGAACCTCAACGGTTAATCGTCGGATCTGCTCAGCGACTCGTCGTACCTGTTTCGCAGCCACCGGATTGATACCGTCTTCATGGCGACTGCATTCAAAGTTTTTTAGGCGGTCGACGCGGTCGATGACATCGCAATCATGGGTGGAGCTTGCTTGATACACACTGGTGCGCGGTTGGCCAAAAAACGGATCTCGCTCCGAAAGCATCGCGGCCGCTAACGCCGCGTCCTCAACAACGTCTTGCTTCAACGCTTCGATCATGAACCGTGAGAGCCTTGGATGAAGGGGTAGGCGAAGCATATGGCGCCCCATCGATGTCAGACTGCCATCCTCTTGAATCGCTTCAAGGCGAAGGAGCAATTGTTTCGCCGTAACCACCGCATTTTTCGGGGGTGGCGTTAGCCACGGAAAATCGAAGACGTCCCGCTCGCCCCATGCGGCTAGGGTCAACAAGGCTTCACTGAAATCGCTGCGTTCGATCTCGGGTGTATCGCATTCTCGTCTGGCTCGCTGCGATGCTAAGGACCATAGTCGATAGCAAACCCCAGGCGCAGTTCGTCCCGCTCGACCGGTTCTCTGGTCGGCTGAGGCTTGCGAAACTGGCTCCAGCTGTAATTTCGGTAATCCAACATTCGAATCGTATCGTAACACTCGCGCCAGTCCGCTATCGATGACGCAAGTGACTCCAGGAATCGTGATCGACGTCTCGGCGACGTTAGTGGCCAAAATGATTTTTCGGGACTTTGATGGTGACAGCACCGCGTCTTGTTCATTTGGTGATAGGTCGCCATACAGTTCGCAAACGATGACGTCATCGGGCAGCCTCAGCGAGGCGATTTTGCGACAAGCCTTACGGATTTCACCCAGGCCCGGTAAGAACACGAGGACGTGTCCTGGTGTCGCCTTCAGTGCGTCAAGCAACGTCGTTGCGACCCTTTGCTCAAGCGGGTCGGCGGGCAACGTGTTTACGTAGCGAATGTCGACGGGGTAAGACCGTCCTTCACTCGTCACCGCAGTCGCCTCACCCAAGAACTCCACAAGCGGATGGGGGTCAAGCGTTGCAGACATCACTAATAGCCGTAACTCTGGGCGAAGCGTCGTTCGGATCCGGTGGATCATTCCCAATGCGAGTTCCATTTCGAGTGTGCGCTCGTGAAACTCATCTAAAATGACACACGAAACATCAGCGAGAAGGGGATCGTTTTGCAACCGGCGCAGCAGGATACCAGTCGTCATCGCAATCAGCGTCGTATTCTTACTGGTTTGATTATCAAAGCGTACTTGGTATCCAACCGCATCACCGATCCGAGTGCCGAGAATCCCGGCAAGGCGACTGGCTGCTGATCTTGCTGCTAATCGCCGTGGCTGGACCAGTAAGATTTTTCCATGGTGAGTGGTGCCCAAACCCATCAATGCAGGCGGGACGCCGGTCGTTTTTCCAGCGCCCGGGGGTGCTTTAAGGACGACAGGAATCGAGGCCGCGAACGCAGCTAGGATCTCGGGAAGGCACTGGCGAATGGGGAGGTCTTCGGTCGAAATCATGCAATTGCAGTAAACGTTTTATAGGATGGGCCACTGAACGCGCGCCGCGCTAGGTTCTTGTTATCTTCATGGGAACTGCTGGCGCGAATATGGCTCGATCGTCTCCACCTCAATATTTCTGGCGGTGACAGCACTGGCCGCGTGAACGCTTTGCGGTTCGTCCCGGTTTGGGTGTTAATGATTGTGGTCGCGTCTTTGTGTCTCGCCCTCCAAGTATTCCTTGTGTTCCTTCTATTGGATAATGTGCTCGATGGGCTCACAGTCGTATCGAGAACTCGCGTAATCAGTGTGGAACGACAGATGTAGCGGCCTTGAGATTGAACACGCCGCTGAGTTTTGTGAATGGGCTTTCAATAGGGTGCCTGGTATTTGTGTTTTCTTAGGTTAATTCTGGTCTTTAGAGGGAGAGTTGTACGAATGGCTGAAGCAACAGTTTTCGCGGGAATTGCCGACAAGAGCCCGTCGTTGTACCGGCGTTTGAGAGTCGCGTTGGGCGATCCAGCAGCATGGTTCCAGGTCGGTGACCGCCGGGTCGCACTCGTCCGAGACATTGAGCGAGAGCGAGTGGCCCATGTTGCACAAGCGGACCAGGTCGTTTCGCCCCCCGACTTTGCTCCGGAAGGAGGCTTTGACGCCGACCGGGAAACGGCGACATCCCAAGCATTGGCTGCTGCGCTGGTGTCACATGGCGTTACCATCGCTAACGTCGACCGTGGCTTTCCGATGATTTATATGCATCACTTGATCGCTGCGGGTATCCGCGTCATTTATGACGCGAATCTCGGAGTGTTGGATCGAAGGACGAAATCCGACGAGGAGATCGAGGCGTTGGCGAAAGCACAAAGCGTTACGGAGTCGGTGATGGAGCAGATTTGTGGAATGATCGCGCGCAGTCGTGCAAACGCAGATGGTGTTTTGCACGACAATGGCGCACCGTTGACTAGTGACCGCGTACGGGTGATCGCTGCAGAGGCCTTCTTACAGCGAGGTTTCTCGATGGCTCACGGCGCGATCATTGCGACGAAACCGCAGGTTGCCGATTGTCATCATACCGGCGACGGGCCCCTCATGACGGAACAGCCCGTCGTCGTTGATCTGTTTCCTCGTGATGAAGCATCGCGCTACTGGGGCGACTGCACAAGAACCGTCGTGCACTCCAGTCCGTGCGATGAGGTCATCAAGATGCACGAAGCGGTCTGTGCCGCGAAGGCTGCCGCGATTAGCAAGCTTGTAGCCGGGCAGACCGCCGAGTCCGTCCATCGGGCTGCGATCGATGTTCTTGTCGCCAAGGGCTATCCACTATCGCGAGGGACTACGACTGACGAACCCTCGATTCAGCATGGAACCGGACATGGCATCGGGCTTGATATCCACGAGCCAATCCTGCTTGATGACGGCGGTGGCATTCTACTTGAGCGGGAAGTTTTCACCGTTGAGCCCGGTTTATACGGCCGCAATTTCGGCGGAGTCCGAGTTGAAGACATGCTTGTCGTCACACCGGGTGCCGCACGTAGTCTTAATCGACTACACGAAGGTTTAGACTGGCGAACATGATCACTCGTCGTGATCTTGTTGCCCCGGTTCGGGGAGCATCGTTGTAAGCAGTACTCCCAGTAGTGCGTATCCACCGGCGACACACGCTCCGACGATCGCCATTTTTGCCGGCCCCGCTCCCGACGCGAATGTGATCGTCAAAAATGCAGCCGCCGTTCCAAGAACGCGGCCGCCGATGTTAGCCGCAAAGCTTTCGCCCGTTCCACGAAGGTGGACTGGGAAGACGAGCGGAATGTAGTTTCCCCAGAAGCTAAACTGTGCAACGGTAAGTACTCCCGCCACGAAGATTCCTACCTTTATCATGGATAGCGAATCGGTCTGCAGGTTTTGCCCAATCCAGTAAAAAAGGATTGGGATGAAAATCATTGCCGGGATCTGGAATACTCTCAGCAGAGTTCTGCGGCTGAGGATTTTGACCGCCAGCACGGCGAGCAACGCTCGTCCGAGCAAGCCGCCAAGCTCTTGCCAGAGAGTGACGCCTGCCACCGTCGCATCGCTTGCATTGCCGGCCATTTTCTTTTGGTCGGGCGTGTACTCAGGTTTACCAGTTTCTTTATTTTTGCCGGCTGGCTCGCCCGCCTTTAGCTTCGCCGCGGCAATCACTTGAACGTGCCCAGACTCTTTAGGCGTTCCAAGAGCGGCCGCGCCTAGTATTTGAGGCAACTGCTGAATTGCACCAAACGCAATTCCGTAGCTAGCAGCGAAGACCAGGGTCGTAACGATTGTTGTCTTGCGAAGCGCGGGACTGAACAACTCCGAAATGGACGGTCGCCGCAAGGTGCCGGCTTCTTTTTTCCTTTGCCATTCCGGTGATTCAGGTAGGAAAGGGCGAATCAAAATCAATGGCAGCGCAGGGATAACACCAGAGATAAGTGTGTATCGCCAGGCTTCGTGTCCACCAGCGATCTCGGGAAGGCTCATCGCGATCTTGACAGCAAGAATATTCATGCCCGCAACCATCAATCCGCCGAACGATGAAAAAGCTTGTGTCCAGCCGAGCACCTTTTCTCGCTGGTCATGATTAGGAAACAACTCGGCTAACCATGCCACCGCAGCGACGAACTCAACGCATACTCCGACAAAAACACAGCATCGGAAAAACAATAGATGATAAAGACTGGTCGAAAAGCCTGCCGCGAAGGCTCCAAAGGCGTAAAGCAAGATGCTGAATGTAAGTACGCGACGACGACCGAGTTTATCCGTTAACCAGCCACCGAGCAGGCCAAAGATACCGCCGGCAACTGCGGGGGCAAAGAAGAGCAATCGAGCCCAGCGGACATAATTGACGCCTCCCGGCAACCAAGTGGAAATGGCTTCAGGGCGCGACATCCCACTCAGGACCATCGCATCGACCTCCGCTGCGCTCAATGATGCGAGCGCTGGCTTGATGATCAAAGGTAACATCAGCAGTTCGTAAATATCGAATGCGAAACCGATTGCTGCGATGACGCAAACGGTCCATTTAACGAACGTGAAGCCTTCGGAGTGGGAAGACGAACTACTCATGTTGGCTCAAGCGATTGGATTGATCGATAGGGGCGTGCGAAAGCCGTGAATCAGGCGAGAACGATGAATCAGCGGGATACAAAGTCTAACTGGAACCCGGCACCGTGTAACGAAGGGCAATGCCAAATACGCTTAAAAGATTTCGCGCAGGTCGCCAGTGCCCGAGGAGGTCAGCAACCCACCGCATTAACGCCATTTTTCGCAAGAGTTGGCCGTGATTTTACCGTTTGACTACGCAGCACTCACGGACGGTACTCGACTTCCCACTAGCCATTCAGATTCAACGTGGCTCGGGGAGATTCCGTGCGTAGGCGTTCGGTTGCAGGGCTTTTCGTGGCTGTTGCACACACGATGCGCCATGTTTCTGCTTCCGTCTCGAGGACGGTCTGAATCTCGTCGATCATGGTGACATCGCACATCAGCTCGGCTGAGGTAAGATGTTTGCTAAGAAACACGTAGAGGTCCGATACTTGGATCGCGACAGGCAAGTCGCTTTTTCCAACACCAGAAAGCAGTTCGGTCATAATATCGCGAAGGAGCAGCGTCTGTTCATCACAGCCGACATCGGGCTTAGCCGCCCGCCAACGATGCGCAATCGCTTGGCACAGACCCACAGCGCGTTCTATCAACATCAAACGCAGCTTCGCTGGTGGTGCGGTGCGGACGGCAGATTCAAGGTATCGGAATGCACTTGAATCATCGTTTGAGGGGTACGCTTGATACGAGAGCATTTTGAGATCATTCCCTTGTCGTTCGGTTGCGGTCGCTAATTCGAAGAGTTGGTGTAATTGCCAATAAATTGAATTCGCGAGATTGCGCTTTGGTTGCTTTGCAGATTAGAAATCGCTTGCTCCGCCGCGTAGTATTTACTGAGCAATCGTTCGCGTTCCTTGTCCAATCGACCTTTAAGAGACTCAGCCTGCAGATTGTTTTTCTGGATACGTGCCCCGAGCGCTTCGGTTCGATTGATCAGCAAGCTATTCTTTGCACCGGCGATACGATCAGAAACATCGCTTAACTTTGCCACCAAGCCAGTGTTTTCTTTTGTCAAGAATTCGGCGACCGCATCGCTATTCGAAGCCAGCTTATTTGTGAGTTTTGTCTCGCTTAGCTCAAGCTTGCCTTTGTCATCGAACGTCAACCCAAGTTCCGCGATGCCTCGGATGCTCCCCGCGCCAACAAGCGATCCCGAGAGCAAGCGAGAGAAGCTGGTTTCGATTCGCAATGCCTCGCTACTTCCGAACAGCAGGCCCACTTCGTTCGAGTCCGAGCTGAAGAAGGTCAACGCAGATAGCTTGTCGACCAACTTGTTGTACTGGGCGACGAAGGCTTTGACGTTACCCACCACAGTCGTTGTATCGCGAGCGATACCGATGTTTACGAAGTCTTCGGTAACGGCCTTGGCGGTTATCGAAAGCCCTGGATTGACATCGGTGAAAACTCCATCGGAAGATCGTAGAAGCCGTGTTGCACCATCGGTCCCTTGAATTTCAATCTTCGCATCGGTGCCGACTGCGGTCGTCCTGAGCCCAAGATCAAAGCCATTGGTTGAAATGGCCAATCGACCGTCGTCACCTCCGCGTGCACTGCGAAATGCGATGCTTCGTTTGCCGTCATTATCGGTAACGATTGTCGCGGTAGAGAACTTCGACTTCTCATTGATTCTCGAAACGATATCTTGCAGGCTGTCTGTTGCTGAAACCGTGATTAAGTCGGACTGCGCGGCATCGATTCGTTGCACAGTACCATTTCCGACGGCGGTGTCGACTGAAGCCGTTTTAAGGCCTAGGTCTGCCGCGGTAGTGTCGTCGCTGGTATCGGTAACGCTTGTTCGAGTCGTGCCTCCGCCGTTATCATCGATCACGATACCGTCGCCGGAGGCGTTGATCGCTGCGGTAATCGAGAGGCTCGTTGCATTGATGCGAGTGATCAAATCGCCAACCGTTGCTGTAGGTGCATCGGTTAGGTCGATGGTGGCAGTTTGTCCATTGGAATCTTTGAGAACGATTGTGCCTTCATCGATTCCGCGGCCTTGGCGGAGGGATGAAAGCTTCGTGGATGATGTAACCAACTGCTTTAGTAAGTCGCCGCCATTGATTACGCGACCCGACGACGCGCCATCGAGTTTTAGGCGAGTGGCCGTTGCATCGGTTGAGGAGATCGAAAACGCATTGGTTGAGCCGCCGGACAGGTCTCGAACTCGGAACCCGGTTCCGGAATCATTCAGCTTGGCTTCGACTTGTAAGCCGCTTTCATTGATCAACCGAATGACATCGTGAGTCGTGGTCGCGGTGGAAAGATCGATGGTGGAAGTTTGGCCATTCGTCGTCGTCACGTTGATCGACGTCAAAGCCCCAAGCCCATTTCCGCCGCCGAGCGAGGAAAGTGGGACGCCTTGCAATCCCGTAGGTGCCGTGTCGGTGATGTTTCCATAGATATCTTGTCCCGTTGCGACCGATGCGGCGACGTTTAGCCCGCGAATTCCGAGATCGGCGGCGGTCTCGCCACCGTTGACTTCACCCACCTGCAAGTTTCCAGCGGTCGAGCCACTGACATCGGTCAATCGAATGGAGTCACCAACCGTTGTCGCGGTGACTTTCGCCTTTGAAGCGCTATTGATCGCATTGATGACGTCATCAATGGTGCTTGCTTTCGATAGGTCGATGTCTTCGGTATTTCCCGCGCGGTCGGTGATTCGGATCGAGCCTTTGGTGACGCCCTCACCTTGATTCAGTGCATCAAGTGAAACACTACTTTGGATTGATCCCCCCGCGCGGACTCGAATCGTACCGACAAAACCTAAATCAGCAGCAGGGTCCGAGGTCAGTGTCTTGGATTGAACGACATGCGTGGCAGCGAGTTGGGTGGTGCGTGCACGAACATCGCCCAACTCGGCTGTTGCGGTCGCAGACGCGGTCAACGCGGCCTCGTTGCTACTGGTTGCCTTTCGCGCTTCGTATTGAGACGCGGCATTGAGCTTGTTACCGGAAAACTGAACACCAATGACAAGCGCGGTCAATTCGGCGATCGCAACTTGTTGTTTATTGAGGTCCCCTGTCCTGGCAACCAAACGATCACGCGGTCGAGCGCTGATTGCGATCAACTTGTCGACGGTACCGACAATGTCGGTTCCAGTGACTAGGCCGATGGAAGTTTGGAGACGGCCCATGAAGTGGCCCTCAATGGATGGAAGGGGGGAGACTGTCGCTAACGCGGCTTCTATCTCTTGGGTAGGATCGGCATGCGGGGGCCGTCCGGTTGAGATTGTTCGGCAAGTAAAAACGGCGACTAGGAAAAAGTTTTCCCAGCCGCCGCTGTATATTGAACCGGTGCTTGCGTTTTAGGACAAAACACCGGATGGGGATGTCAGCGTCAATACCTAGGCCAAAGCCCGAGGCGATCAACGTTCAAGAATCGGCTTATCGGAGAAGCGACAAGACGTTCTGTGGGTTTTGGTTGGCCAAGGACAACACGTTCGTACCTGACTGCACAAGGATTTGTGCACGTGTCAAGTTGGCCGATTCTTTCGCGAAGTCAGCATCGCGGATCGAGCTTTCTGCTTCTTGGAGGTTAGCAACCGTGTCGTTCAACGATTCTAAGTTGCTTTCCAGTGTCGTCGCCTGGAACGCACCAAGACGACCACGTAGGCTGGTCACCTGATCGATTGCTTCGGTCACGATTTGAGCCGCCAAGGTTGGGTCCGCGCTAAGCGAAGCCGATTCACCAGACCCGAGTTGGAACAGCTTTCCAGCGACGCCACCCAATCGTGCTGAGTTCACGCTGCCGATACCGACACGAGCTTGCTGGTTGCTAACGACGTCTGGTCCCAACTGAAACAACGCACCACCACCGCTGATCGTGAAGGATGCATCGCCCGTAAATCCGGCGCCAAGGTCAGCGGTCAAGTCCAGCGTCGCTGTATTGATCGAAAGCTGGTTTCCACTGCCGTTCGCACTGCGACCATTAACCGTTGCGACGATGTCGTCGCCGGTATCACGACCGCCGGTACCAAAGTTTCCGCCGGTGGCCTGCGAAAGAATTCGCAGGTCGACAACTGCTTCCTTACCGTATGCTGAGCTGCGAAGTTCAAGTGTGGTGCCGTTTGCTGCGGCGGTAACGCCGGTCGCGTCGGACACCAAGTTGATTTGCGCAATCACTTGATCGATCGAAGTGCCGGCAGAAACGTTGAACACTTCCGAGCCGTTCTTGCCTGCCAGTTCGAATACCACGTCAGCCTTCGTGCCACCGACTTCGGCACCGACACCCGATGTCAGTGTCGTACCAGTCGCACCGGTGTTTGCTACCGTCGTTCCGCTGCTAGCGCCCGTTGCCGTGTATCCGGTCAGCGTATTGATTGCCGACTGAATGCTCGACGCGGTCGTCGCGGCAGCGAAATCGTAGGTGATTTCGATCGCGCCAGTCGTAGAGTTGATCGCTGCACTGGTCGCTGATGAAGCACCGCCGTCGATGAAATTGACGGCGACGTTGTCCGCTCCACCCGCGGCAGGCGAGGTAATCGAGATGGTATTAGCTGTCGATGCCGTTACGCCATTCTGAAGAGTGCTATTGGCAACGGCAGTACCACCGGTTGTTGATCCGCTGCCGGATATCGAAGCACTGTATCCTGTCAATCCGTCGATGGCCGACCGGATGGCCGTGGCAGCGGTTGCGGCAGAAACGTCGTAGGTGACTTCGATTGCCCCGGTCGTACCGTTGATCGCAGCAGTGGTTGCAGATGAAGCACCACCATCGATGAACGTGACGGCGACGTTGCCAGCAGCGCCGGTCGCATCGGCAGTAATCGTAATGGAAGTGGCAGCAACTAGGTCAGCACCGTTGGTCAACGCACTATCGGTCAGTCCGGTACCTCCGGTGGACGAAGCGGAGCCAGCGCCTGTTGCGGTAAAGCCGATGGCAGCATTGTTGATCGCGTCTTGGATATCGGCTGACGAGGTTGCAGCGGCAAAGTCGTAGGTGATTTCGAGTGCGCCGCCCGTACCGATCGCAGCGGTAGTTGCTGACGATGCACCACCATCGACAAACGTAATCGCGACGTTTCCGGCGGCGCCAGCAGTGTCCGCAGTCACGTTGATCGTGTCCGCACCGACAGTGATGTCACCTGACGCTGCGACGGCAGGAGTCGACGGAGCGATGGTGAGGGTTCGCGATGCAGCGACACCTGTAACGTTGGCGCCGATCGTAAGCGACCCGGTTGCCGAAACTCCTGTAACGGCGGCGGTAAAGCCTGACACGTCAACGGCGGCTTGGGTTGCTGCGGCTGAAACGTTGATCGTTACACCAACACTTCCCGTCGCACCAAGGTTGGCTTGGTCAATTTTCAGATTCTTGATGTTCGAAGAACCGCTTCCATTGGCAGTGATGAAGTCCAACGATCCGTCCAGAAGTTTACGGCCTTGGAACGTAGTGGTTTGAGCGATTCGGTTGATCGCTTCGAGCGAGCTATCCACCTGCAACTGATTAGCGGCGATTTCGTCTGGGCTAAGAGCACCCTTGTTAGCAGCTTCGACAACCAACCCACGGACATCATTCAACAGGCTGCTTACCTGGCCCAGCGCGCTGTCAGCAGTGCTGATAATTTGGCTGGCTCGACGGGTGTTAGTGATCGACTTGTTGATACTAGTGATTTCACTTCGCAATGCTTCGCTAGCGATCAAACCTGCAGGGTCGTCTGATCCACTATTGATTCGAAGGCCGGTGCTTAGACGGGTAAGTGCTGTCTGCAAGTCTTTGTTACTGGACTGCAAGCGGTTTTGTGCAACAAGTGAAGGAACGTTGGTATTGATACGTGTCATTGTGGTATGCCCTTAATTACGTCGGTTCTGTGTGGAAGGTAAACACTTGCCAGGTCCATAGTCGGCAAGACAATTCGAACAGTTTGCGTACAGAGCAAACTGCTCACTCTGTCATAGTCCCGCTCGCCATGATCGAAAACGATGACGCCGGACCTGGGACGGTGCGAACGAACCGACGAACTGTTCGGTTTCTAGGGGACCGTCGCATCAAACATCGGTTGCAATTGGCGCGCAGCATTGAAATGAACCTTGACAACGACGACTTTTTCTTTTCAGGGGCAGTATCGCTTGAAAAGGCGTTACAACCCGCAGACTTTCAGGCTTGAAACATCGTTGCTCAGCTTGCTTTCCGGGGATTTCATTGTTTGGGTCTCGACAAACTGATGCCTGTTGTCTAGGAAAAAATGCAATTCACTGGCCCCTTGATCCGACAAAAGCAAAGTCCGCTTGCCATTTGCTGACGTTTTAGAATTCCCACCAGGGATGATTCTTTAGTGAATACTGGGAGAGATGAGTTCCAACACGGTAAGGTCGGGCAGCAGTCTTGATAAATGCGAAGAGTGCTTTGCGTTTTTCGCTCGGAGAAACCTTACCGAAGTGAAGGTCACTCGGTTCAAAAAACGGAGAAGACCGGTTAAGTACGGATCGAATCCGTGTCTCAACCAGTCTTCGGTAGTGAGTGACAGCGATCGCCCGTGTGGTACGGGCTATGCGTCACGTCGTGTGGGTCGGGGGTCTCGTGGTGGCCGTGGCTCTTGGGCCGGACGGACGTCACGAGTCGCCTCGGGATCGGTTTGTGATGCGCGACGATTTTCACGTTGGATCGCCTCGTAAACCTCTTGACGGTGAACCGGGATCGACTGTGGGGCTTCAATGCCCAGTCGAACCTTATCACCGCGGATGTCCACGATGGTCACGACGACATCGTCGCCGATCATGATGCTTTCGTCACGATGTCGCGAAAGGACCAGCATGGTATCCTCTTCGTATTCTTGCACGGGCACAGGGGATGAATGGTTTGATCATCGAAAGATCCTAACCTTCGTCCGATGTGCGCGAGCCTTCCCGGCGCATCAGAATCGTTGGCGTTTCTTTCAACACGAGACTTATCGGTTGAAATTCTCCCCGACTCACGTCGAACCGAACAAGTACCGCTTTCACCGGTCGTGCCGATTCGCCAACCCAGGCATCGAGCTAGGCGGCGATGCGTGAGCTGACATTGCCTGAGCTTGGCAAAGCATACTGCATCGGTTGATCATCGCCCGTCACAATTTGACAACCCATACGACGATCAAGGTTCATGATGATCGGCGCCCGAAGATTCGTGGTCAGCTTGCCAGGACTTCCCGCGATCGTGGTTAAAACGTAGGTCCGGTGATCATTGCGCAGTTGAAGCGATTCGATCGAACGACGGCTGACGTGCACGCGATAATCCGGAACAAATAACCGCGGGCTTATCACCGCGAGTGCGCGATCGCCCCGTGATGCGCTTTGCAGCCAAGCGACAGCTGAGTTCTCTGGGTCGGGAACAATCGCCCACTGGCGAAGGGTTTCCAAGCCAATCAAACCCTGGGGAAAGAGAAACAACTCTCGTTCATCGACTTGTAAAGAGCCGAATCGGTCGGTATCGATTCGCATGATGAACCCTTCCGAAATCGCGTCGTGAAGCAAACTAAACGGCCCTGTTCCGCGATTCGATCGACAAACCGTTCGCAAACTTCTGGCACAAGGGTTTTATCGGCATGAGAACCGTTGAAATCGATAGAATCGCTACAAAAAGTCGAGCAGTGACAAACGAGCGGTCTGCCCGATTAGCTTTAAAGATGCTTCCAGAGATGTTTGTCGCTGTTGAAGTTGGCTGATGACTGTTGCGAGGTCTGCATCGACTTCGGTGGATAGCTGACTTTTTAATGCGATGGCTTGGTCATCGGCTGCCGACTTTAACACATCCAAATTCTGCGACCAAACACCAACTCTCCCACGAATGCGAGACGAGCGATCGAAGTCATTGTCCAAGCGAGTTTGCAACCGGGCAATCTCCGAGAGGTCACCCTCTCGAACGGCTGCTTCCAGTCGCGTCAACGTATCAATGGTTCCGCCAGCCTCCTTTGGCACGTAGTCTCCGCCGCTGAGGACTGCCACCGGCCCGATCGTGGTCCCGCTCACCTCCGCTTGATTCTTAGCCAAAAACCCTAGTGCTTCGGCTGCGTTGCTAGCTCCGACGCGCCGAATGACCAGTGGTTGTGCGCCTGGAGGTGCGACTAATTCAATGCCATTCCCAACGGGATTCAAGCCTGGAATGACGCGGCGCGTGTCTTGGTTTTGAGGATGATTTCGAATCAGGTTTAGCACGTCATCGATCGTTTCGGCACCGGTCAACTCAACGTCTAACTGAACTCCATCGGGTCGAATGATTGAAAAATCTGGACCAAAATCATTCAGCACCGGCCCGATTCCGTATCGCAGTTCGCTTAGGCGCGTCGCTCCGGTCGCCGAACGAATGCCCAAAGCTGTGGCCGCAAGGCCGCCATTTTCACCAATGGAATAGTCCACACCGCTGCGAAGTGCGCGAATCTTGATGCCTCCACTCACCTCGTCAATCTCCGCCCGAACATCTGCGCCGCTGCGGTTGATTGCGACTAATACGTCCGCAACTGTATTGGTATCTGAAAGGTCAACGGTGATGACCTGCGAGCCCTGTTTGATCTGCAATCCCGCACTGACGTCAATTCCGGCGCCACCGTTTAACTTTGACAAAGGTGTCGCTTCGGTGACCGATGGCCTTAACCCATTAGCAATCAAAGGCGGCGGATTGATGCCAAGGGGATTGGAGATCGAGAGGTCTTGGGCAAGGTATTCGCCTGTGGCATCTGCCACCGCGAGTGTGCCAGGAGCGCCGTCGGTATAGCGAAGGGTTATTCCATCGGCACTGATATCCAACGTTAATGACCTGCCGTTGAGGTCGACTGCTTCCAGGATGTCTTCGATGTCGCCTATTGTCGAAGCTTCTCGCAAGTTCACATCGACGAAATTGCCGCCGTCGGAAATCCGAATCAATCCAGGCCGGACTCCTTTGCCATCACGAAGATCTTCCAGTCGCGACGAACGAGCAAGACTCGATTCCAACGGACTTCCCAGCAACACGGTTTCGGCAAGTCCCAACGCTTCCGAGCCATTCACGCCAATGGGGATGACGTCGCCACCGCCAATCTTCGTTTTTCCGACCGCGTCGTTGCCGCTAAAGACGATTCCTGAAGTTTCGATCCGTAGGGGATCCTGTGTCTCAAGATACCCGCCAAGGATTTGGTGATCGCGAAACAGCGAGTTTCCTGCGGCGACCGCGGATTCAAGTGCCCCGCGAATCGTGGCCGCTAACGCATTGCGCTCGTCCGAAGAGAGTATGTTTTGGGCGGCCTCGACCGTTGCCCCTCGCGCTTCGGTTAATGCCGCGTCGACGCGTCCGAGTGCCGCGTCGGTGGCCGTGTAAAAGCTTTCTGTCGCTGTTGCGTTGCGGCTCAACTGTTCTACTCGGCCGATCCCACGCTGCAAAATAATTGCTCGCCCTGCCGCCGCAGGATCGTCGCTTACTCGTACGACTCGCTTGCCTGTGCTGAGCTGATCTTGTTGTCGTTGAATAGCCAACTGGTCAGCGTTGAGCTGGCTCAGTAGTCGCTGATTCTTAAGCGGCTCGCTGACTCGCGACGACGCGATGGGCAGTAAAGGCATGAAATCTTTAACCGGGTCGAAGAACTCGAACGACGGATCTCTTCGGGTAATTATCGGCCGATTTGGTAATTCAATCCAAACAATCGTCAGACCCGGCACGAAATAGACGGGCCTTCACCCAGAAAAAAGAGGTAATTCAACGAAAAAACCTGATCCGTTGGCACAATCCTGCCGGGCGTCTAGGATGTTGCCAAATTATTACCGTCCCCTTTGCTTACGACCGAACGATTCGAAGACTTTTATGTCTGATTCTTTGCTGCCGTTGACCCGCTTGATGGCGACTTTGTCCGAGCGTGCCAAGACACTACCGGAGGGGTCCTATACAACCAAGCTACTTCGGGGTGGGCCGGTGAAGATTGGTGCCAAGATCCGCGAAGAAGCCGAGGAAATGATCGAGGCTGCCAGCGAACCGGATGATGCTGGTCGAAAGCACTTTGTCTACGAAGCGGGCGATCTGCTTTACCATGCAATGGTTTTGCTCGCATGGAAGGGGGTGTCCCTCGAAGAGGTCGCTGCCGAACTCGGCCGTCGAGAGGGAACCTCGGGACTAACGGAAAAAGCGAACCGCTCAAACTCCTCACAATCAAACTCATGAATCTGAATCCGTCTCAAGAAAGAAACCTTCGCATCGGATTGCCTAGCAAAGGGCGTCTGAGTGAACTCGCCATCGACCTCATGCGACAGGCCGGGCTTCATTTTCGTCGCCAGGAGCGTGCGCTTTTTGCGCGCGTCAGCGGGTTGCCCATCGATCTGACTTTCCTGCGCACCGACGACATTCCGACGCTATGTGCCGAGGGTGCAATCGATATGGGGATCACCGGCAGTGATCTTTTGCAGGAATCCGGTGCTAAAGTCGATGTCCGCTTGGCACTCGGCGTTGGGCGTTGTCGCTTGGCCGTCTGCGTACCCGATGACAGTGCCATACACTCCGCTGCGGACCTTGATGGCTTGCGAATCGCGACAAGTTTTCCAACGGTGACCGAGCAGTATCTTTCTAAATACGGGGCAACCGCTCATCTGGTGTCGCTTTCCGGATCCGTGGAAGTAATGATCCAGCTCGGCGTTGCCGATGCGATTGTTGATTTGGTGGAGACGGGAAGCACCTTGGCCGCAAATCGTTTACGAATCCTCGATGAAATTGGATCTTACGAAACCGTTCTCATCCAAAGCGAGACTTGTCGTGACTCGGTAACCGCGGACCGCGTCGTAAGACGTTTAGAGGGTGTCACCATTGCGAGAGACTACTCATTGCTTGAGTACAACGTCCCACGCAAGGTACTTCAGGCTGCGGAAGCGATCACGCCAGGTTTCAATTCGCCGACCGTTTCGTCGCTTGAAGACCCTGCCTGGTGCTCGGTTCGTGTCATGGTAAGGCGGTCGAACATCATCGATGCGATGGAACGCCTTGAACAACTGGGAGCATCCGCGATCCTTGAAACGACCCTAACGAACTGCCGCCTTTAAGAAGTCCGTCCATGTCACAAGATTACCAGCTCGAAATTGACGTCAACGAAGTGAATTCGATCATGCAATCGGGCGAAGATTTCATTTTGATTGATGTACGGGAACCCGCTGAATATCAAACAGCCTCGATTGGGGGCGCGGTCCTCATTCCGCTCGGCGAATTGAGAACGAGTTTACAACAACTAGAACCGTACCGCAGCAAGCGAATCGTTATCCATTGTCATCATGGAGGCCGTAGTCTCCGAGCCGCGATGGGTCTTCGACAACTCGGGTTCAGCGGCGCCCAAAGTATGGCAGGGGGAATTGATGACTGGAGTTTGACGATCAACCCGCAGGTTCCAAGGTACTAGGTCCAAGGTACTGAGCGAGCACTTAAGACCGATAAAAGCGGGATAGAAAGAGAGCGGATGGGGTGGGATTTGAACCCACGGTACCCGTGAGAGTACGCCGGTTTTCAAGACCGGTGCCTTAAACCGCTCGGCCACCCATCCGAAGAGTCCCGCTGTGCGATATTGGTGCCCCATCGTACCGCACAGGCACATCTTGAAAAGCCCAGCGAGTCAATCGATGGTTCAGATGTCCCCAATAGTCGCTGTAAATTCGACTCATTCAACTAGCCGCATACCCTGTCGGTAAAAAGTCAGCGGAACTTGAATCGAATTTTTAACTGATCTACCGCCATGAGCGGGATACTGTTATCTACGAGATGAGGGCTCGAAAAAACGTCGAGAGCCGACGTCTTCGCCTTATTTTCGCATGGGTCGGTCATGACACATCCTTCAAATTCGTGGTTACTTCTGCCTTTGGCTTTCGGTCTTTGTGCGGCTGGTTCCGGTTGCCAACGCCCATTCGGAAGCTCATTTGCATCCGGCGCATTTGCCCCGGCTGGCACGGCGGCGCCTCAAGGCAACGCACCGCTTTTTCCTATCGGTCCTGTGACTGGGGCGACAAGGGTTCCGCCCCCGCCCACGGGAAGCGCAGCGCCCAATGCTTATTCATCGCCACCCACGGCGTTCAGCCCGGCCAACACGACGGTGCCGGCTCTATCGAACGGTTTGGTCGAATCGCCATCAATCAACGGGTCTGTGACAAGTCCGAATCAAGTGGCGACCAACAACTTTCGTAGCTCTTTGGGTGGTATGCAGGTTATTGATTTGACCGGACAGCCCAGCCTTTCTAACCAGGCCTTCGGTGAAACGTCTTACGGCTCAAACGGTCTTCCTATTGGTAGCGGCCTGTCCGTGAGTCCGATTACGCCGGTCAATGGTTCAGTCGCCCTAGCCGATGTCAATGCTCAAGGCATTGCACCTTCGAACGCCCTGGCCGGAAATTCACCTGTGATTCTTCGCCCAATCGACACTCCTCCCTCCGCATCGCCCATTCCTCGCTATCGAGGCATAGACTCGCAATTTCCAGGTGGGGCAAGCCTGACGCAGCTGAACGTCGCGCCAGTCCGACCGGCTGGCGGATTCGCAAATTCGGATTCGTGGCAAAGTGTTCAGCCCGCGAATGCGCAGGTGGCAGGCGCCGCAAACGCGTCGCCCAATCGTATCCTTGAAGCTGCTTCGACTCCGGCGAATGCATCCACGCCGTCCGGTGTGCGAACTGCTTCACCAGCCTTGCCGTGGCGGTCTCCCACGACGGCGCGATAACAAGCTTGCGCGACAGCAGGGTGCTGCGCGGCAGCAGGGTGTTGTGCGAAGAGCATTGTGCCGTGGGGCACCGCGATAAATTTGCCGCACGGTTAAACGGCCGAGAACGAACTGGTCTCCGGGATAGGTAACCATTACTCGTTCCGTCAATCAACAAGTAGCTTGCCTCTGTTCGACGAGTAGCCAGGCGTCCCGATTAGCCTGCTCGGATTCGACGTGATTGTATTTGGCGTCACCGTCGGAGATATGACGATAGCGATCGACGATCTCACGTCGATGTGGGGCGTGTCGACCCTGAGCGATTCGAATGAAGTTGTCGTCGAAGACTTAGCAAGAAGAAGAGTCAGTCGCAAATACGGAACGATGACGTTCTGTCGACTCGAGGGCTGCCGGCCGAGTCGGTCTCATGGCGTAAAGCAACAAGAACCGACGCGGCATTCGGCATACGCTTGGCAGGAACACGGCGAAAAGGTTGCAATTGCATCCGAGAGATCGCCGTGTCATCACTGGCAACTCTTAACTACTTCTTCTTGGCAGCAGCTGCCTTGCTTGGTGTGGCCTTGGCAGCGGTTGCTGCCTTGCTTGGTGCAGCCTTTGCGACAACGGTCTTCACCGCAGGTGCCTTGGCCTTGCTTGGCGATGCCTTTGCAGCAGGTGCTGCAGCGACGCTCTTGCCTGGCTTTGCAGCCGCTGGCTTGCTTGCAGCCTTGGCTGCTGCTGGAGCGGCTTTCTTGCCCGTTGATTCATTCTTTGCCATTCACTCAATCCTTTTTGAAGCGTAAACGTGAGTAAGAAAATTCTTACGCGCATCGTCTTATCAGAATTTCGAAATCGTTAGAACACCATTTCGCATGATGAACGCCATGGATTCAAAAAAAATGAATAAAACTTACCAATGCGGCAACCAGTCGGCGATATCGCCTTTGAGCCTATCCGAAAACCGAAGGGACCCGCGGCTAGCGCTTAAGGGGCTAATGGTTTTCGGATAGGTTCTTGATCCACTTAGGCCCGCGGACGATTCTTCCGATACTTTGCTGGGTTATCAGCCTTACCGGTGATTTCGTAAAGAAATCGACTAGGAGTGGTCGGACGAGGCTTGCCCCATTTCATTCGGGTCAACGCCATCGATAGCGTTAAAACTTCTTGGGCGCGCGTGATGCCGACGTAGCACAACCTTCTTTCTTCGGCGATGTCTTTCTCTTCACCGCTTTTGACGCTGCGGCTATGAGGCAACAAGCCGTCCTCCATACCGACCATGTAAACAATCGGGAACTCGAGTCCTTTGGCAGCGTGCATCGTCAACAGCCAAACAGCGTTTTTCGCGGCTGCTTTGTCTTTTTCACTCCCCATTTCTTTACCTGACAATGCGATCTCGTCCAGGAATCCACCGAGTGTTGCAGTGTCTGCTCGCTCTTGATACGCGGCTATCGCGTTGGTGACTTCACCGATCGACGCCGTCCGGGATTCGCGTTCTTCCGGTTCGTCATAGAGCCTTGAAATCTCTTCGGTGTAGCGAGTTCGCACGATCAACTGTCCAATCGCATCAGCCATCGCCCCGGACGTCATCGACTGCCGGATATCGTTTGCGATTTCGCGAAGCTCTTCGATCCCTCGGCGGGCTGGGGTCGTCAAGTCAGAGATGGCACTAGGATCGTTCATCACTCGCCAAACCGATTCGCCACGAGACACTGCTCGCGCGATCAATAGGCTCATCGTCTGAGCGCCCAAACCGCGCGGAGGCGTGTTCGCAATTCGAAGTAGCGAGACTTCATCGTCCGGTTGGTCAATCCACTTGAGGTATGCGAGCACATCACGAATTTCGCGTCGATCAAAAAATGACTGGCTTCCCAGAAGCACATAAGGCACCTTCGCTTTTCTCATCTCGACTTCGAACAATCGAGGTTGTTCGTTGGTACGAAACAAAATCGCGATGTCGCGGGGCTGGCGATGGTCCTTATCGATGTGGCGCGCGATCTCAGTAACGACCACTTTCGCTTCTTCGATTTCATTTTTGAATTGGAGGATCCTCGGTCGTGGGCCCTCGGGACGATGGGCGCGAAGTGTCTTGCCATAGCGATCGGAGTTGTACTCGATCAAGCAATTTGCCATTTGGAGGATCGAACCGGTACTTCGATAATTCGCATCGAGCTGAACCAATTTCGCGTCGGGCCAATCTTTGCGAAAATTCAGAATGTGCGAAACGTCGGCCCCACGCCAACCATAGATCGACTGGTCATCGTCGCCAACAACGCAGAGATTGCGATGGGGTAATGCAAGGTTGCGAATGATGCGATATTGGCTGCCGTTGGTGTCTTGATATTCGTCGACTAGCACGTGGTCGAACAAGCTTGCCTCCTCTTTCAACACCTCTGCATTGCTTCCCAGCAGCGTTTCGGTATTGAGTAGCAAGTCATCAAAATCCATTGCTCCGCGAATTCGAAGCCCCTCTTGATATCGACGGTAGGCAGATGCCGCGAGATGTTCCTTATCCGTACGGGCGGCGCCGGCTGCTTCTTCGGGCTGGATGGAAGCGTTCTTCCAACCACCGATAATGGAAAGCATATCACTTGGGTTCAGTGCCGTTCCTGGAAGACGGAGGTCACGTAAAACGGTTCGTCCCAAGGACTCCTGATCGCCGCGATCGTAGATAGTGAACTTGGGTGAATATCCAATGGCGCGGGCATGGCGTCGCAAAATGCCGACACAGTGTGCATGAAACGTTCCTATCACGGGACGAGGAACGGCAGCCTTGTCGCGGGAGCTTCGAGTGTTTTTCCCGCCTAGAAGGTGGCCGATTCTTTCTCGCATTTCGCCAGCAGCTTTGTTCGTAAACGTGACCGCGAGGATTCGTTGTGGTTGAATACCGTGACGAATGAGGTTCGCGATTCGAAACGTGACGACACGCGTTTTCCCTGTCCCGGCACCGGCGAGGACAAGCAATGGACCTCGGAGGGTTGCAACGGCTTCACTTTGAGCCGGATTTAATCCGTCGCCGATAGACGGTTCATTTTTTGTCATGATAGCGTCCGACTAGGCAATGAATGAGAAATGGATTGTCCGGTGCTTCAGGGGAGCTTTCGTCAAGCTTATTCCCTCAAGCTCGCCCGATGCTTTGCACCGACGGTGCCACATTGCTTTACACCGCTGGTGCCATCGTGCTTCGCACAGTTGGTGCCAAACAGCGATGTTCGGCACGGTGCTAACGTGCGTCATTGAATTCGACAGCGCGTCCGCCGGCTTTTTCAATCGCAGTTGAATCGCCCGCTTCGATCTTGGTTTGCGAAAATTCCACCAAGCTTTGCCCTTCGACGCGGAGCTGTGCCTTTCCGTTGTCGTTCAAGCGGCCACCCACGATCACGATCTGAGATGCACCACCAACGCTGATGCCGCTTCGACCGTTTTGCTGGGCGTTCACGTTTTCCAGGCGTACGTCATCCACTAGGTCGTGGCAATTGATGCCATCGAGGCGAAACCCAATCACCTCTAAGTTACGAATGATGATGTGACTGGTATCGTAGAGCGTGATGCCGGTCTGTTCCTCGCTCATTCGCAATCCATAAGCTTGAGGCACGTCACCGGGCCGCACGCGAAGGAAGATGGACCCATTTCTCCTTGCATACTGAAGCGGTTGAAGTGGAGTGAGGTCGATCAATCGGCCAAGATTTTCTGGTGCCGGTTGGTCCGGGGCCGCGATCAATCGCACATACCCTGGCGACGGACGCTTCAATTCGAAAAGGTCGCGTCCCTCCGCTGTCCAATCTAAGCTGCTGAGCGCTCGTGTGCCATCGAGCGTTGCACCGGAGCCCTCGATGACCAGAGGGAAGGAAGCAGTCCCTAACGAATGACTGGAGTTGATGGCGATACATTCGCGATAGGGTTCGCTGGTTTTCACCAAGCGAATGGTGTCACCCATGACAGCATCGCCAATCGCACGTTGGATGGTGCGATAAGGTGGCCGAATTCCGGGCCCGGTACTGGGGGGCTGGAGGTCGCTGCCTCGAACATTGTCGACTTCAAGCTCTCCACCCGGCACGGTTGCGCACGCCAACGTCACGCTGGAAATTACGAAGATGAGAATCCAAATGGGCATTGTGAATGAATGCGTTTCTAAAGAAAAGTGAATGTGAAACAAAGAAATCCATGCCGCCCAGGATTGTAGCAGGCGGAGGCGTTCAGGGGATGCCGTCTTGTCGTGGTTGAATTCCAGCGGAACGATAGCAAGTCGAACTAAGCCTTCCCCTTTTGCGTACAATCCGATTTTGCTAAGCACCGACGTATTGGCTCCGATTCAACGCAATTGAAAATATTCCATGATGGATTCTTCCGGCCGAATTTGGCGCCTATGCCGAAAAGAGTTGCGAGAAACGCTGCGAGATCGACGCACGATTCTCACCTTGGTTTTGATGCCGTTAATGCTTTATCCGCTGCTCGGGATGACCCTCCAGCGATTCCTTTTGTCCACCAATCTTTCGACAAACCCAGTTTTTTTGATCGGAGTCGCCTCTGAGCGTGAGGGGGCAGTGATCCGGTCGCTGATTGATGACCCTCGCAGTCTGCCGCCTCGTGAAATTCGAGAAGCCAGTGGAGCTGAGTTGGCGATATTCGATGTCGTTGGTCAGGATCAAATGTCGCCTGATCAAGCTTTGGAGCAAAACAAAGTCGATATTTCCGCAAGGGTGATCAATTGGGAGCCGCTCACGATTGAACTGACTGCAGTCCAAGGGGACGGGGCCAGTCTGGACGCGAGGAGAATACTGATCGAGCGAATTCAATGGGTCAAAATGGCGGTCGCGGAAGAAAAGGTCGCGTCCCTGCAATCGCAGCCCTACAAAGCATCGCTTGCGGTTCAAGTCAGAACGATTGGCGTGGAAGAAAAACAGTCACTGCTAGCGACAGTCATACCTCTGGTACTAGTGCTGATGACAATCACGGGCGCGGTTTATCCGGCGATTGACTTGACTGCTGGTGAACGAGAACGTGGCACGATCGAGGCACTTATTGCATCACCGATCGCGAGAAGTCAAATACTGATTGCAAAGTATGTCGCGGTTGTCACCGTCGCGCTTCTGACAGCGATCGTCAACTTGGCAGCGATGTTCGTCACGCTCTGGGCCAGCGGTTTGTTGTCCCGTCTCACTGTAGACGGAGGTTTTCCGGGAATTGAACTGCTGCAGATCCTTGGATTGTTGGTTCTTTTCAGTGGGTTCTTCTCTGCATTACTACTTTCGTTAACAAGCTTTGCCAAGTCATTTAAGGAAGCTCAAGCCTATTTGATTCCATTGATGCTGCTTGCGCTTACGCCAGGAATTTTTTCGCTGATGCCGGGCGTTGAATTGACCGGAATATTGGCAATCGTGCCGTTAGTAAACATCGTATTGTTAGCTCGTGACTTATTGTCAGGAGGGTTCGAACCCGTACCGGCAATTGCTGCGGTCTTATCGACGCTTGCCTACGCGGGAGCAGCCCTTGCAATTGCGGCAAGATTGTTCGGCTCTGACGCTGTACTGCGAGGATCCGAATTGTCCATCGGATCGATTTTCCAGAGGCCCGAATCGTCGCGAGCCGTGCCTACGATTGACGGTGCGCTGCTGATGTTGGCGATTCTTTTCCCTGTTTACTTTTTGGTTTCGAACGTGGTGGCGCGAGCGGCGCCGCAGGAAATCAGCTGGCGACTAGCTGTCAACGCGATTGCATTGGTCGCCGTTTTTGGTGGCGTTCCGTTCATCGCTGCAGTTTTGGGGCGAGATCAGTTCGCATCGACGTTTCGTCTGGGCGTGGTTCAAACCCGAAGTCGTTTTCTAAGCTCCTTGATCGGTTCGTTGGTGATGGGACTGGGCCTATGGGCCTTGGCACACGAGGTTTTTGTTCTCGCTGAGATGGCAGGAATTGGAGGCCTTGATATGGCCAAGCTTCGGGGCGCGCAGGCGACCCTTGATGCCTTGCGTCAAGCACCGGTTTTCATGGTGTTGATGTCACTGGCGGTGGCGCCGGCAGTGATCGAAGAGCTTTGTTTCCGGGGTTATCTGTTCTCCGCACTGGGAACGGTGATGGGACCGGCGCGCGTCATCGTCGTTTCGTCGGTACTCTTTGGGCTATTTCACGTGCTAACGGGAAGTGTATTGCTGGTCGAACGTTTTTTTCCGACAACTGTCATGGGGCTGTTTTTGGGATGGATCGCTTGGAGAACCGGCAATGTTTATCCCGGTATGATTTTGCACGCCGTCCACAATGGGTTCCTTAACTTGGTGGCGATCAACAAAGATCGTTTGGCTTTTTTGGGGATTGCAGAAGACGACACCTCCCATTTACCGGTGACTTGGCTGGTCGTGACGACCGCGATCACCTTTGCAGGGCTTGGCATCGTTTGGATGTCGACAGCAAAGCGTTCGTCATCGAAGCAGGACCAAAGACTCGGGGGCCTGCGTCCGGACCACGTGGAATGAACGTAGATTTGCACGACGCTTAGGGAGTTCCGCTGCCCACATTCCTTCCCCGTCCCATCGCTAGAGTTTTATTCGCAAAACTCGGTGATGGTAGCTGTCGGCGATGTACAACCATCCGTCGTGCGTGCAGACACCGTGTGGGCGGTTGAGCTTGTACAAGCCAAGGTCAATCGTTGACAACTGATGGGATTGGGGTGTGTATTTTCGAATCGCGTTGTTGTTGTCATCCGCGATATAGACTTCGCCCTTCGGTCCGAAGCACAGGTGTTTGGGACCATTCATTTGGCTCTTCAAGGCTTCGCCGTCGCGAAGGCCTGCTTTACCGTCACCGGCGATAGTAGAAATCAAGCCATCGGCGTCGACTCGGTACAACCGATTCCCCCCACGATCGATCACAAATAATTCTCCCAGTTCGTTTTGGATCGCGCCGCGAGGGTCAAGCAGCGAGGCTAGGGTTGCGAGTGAACCATTTTCCGGAAAGCCTTTGGTGCCATTGCCAGCGACGACGGTAATGTTTCCCGTCGACAGATCGAGTTTTCGAATTCGCCGGTTACCAATGTCGGCGATCAAAACCGCCTTTCGATCCGGCGTCAGCGAAACGCAAATCGGTTGGTTGAACGTTGCGGAGGCGGCGTCCACGCTGGCAACCGCCGGTCCAATGCTCCCGTTTCCCGCAATGGTAGAGACAATGTTTTTATGGGGATCAAACTTCCGAATAGCGTGGTTGAGGTGATCGGAGAGCACCATCGAACCATCATCAAGGATTGCCAGGTTGTGTAGTTTATTGAACCTAGCATCGCGCGCTGGCCCATCCACGTATCCGGGTTGAGCATTTCCCGCCAACGTCACTAAGTCTTGTCCAGGATGCCATCGGAGAATGCGACCACCATCATATTCGACGATGATCATGGCGTCCTGATCGTCAAATTCGATTGCAAACGGCGTGTCTAGTTGACTTTTGGCGTCCGTGGTTGGCACTGTAGCGTGCGGGCCGATCACGACTTCGACATCGGCAACCTGCGAAAAAGCCTGGGGGGCGTTGCCGACCATTATCATGCCGACAAAGACGAAGACAGGGAGCAAACGCATTATTTCTGACGTGAAGCAGCATCGCATGAACTGGCTCTTTGTTAGGATCAACTGAGAATGTTTAACGGGTTAACAGTGATATTCTGCCCGGTTTTTGGAAACACCGCGATAAGTGAATGGGATGATGATGGCACGTTGGACTGAAGAAGGCGAGCGACTAGTCAGCGACATCGCCTTTCGATACGGAGTTAGCACTGACACGATTTCCCTCATGCTAGAGTCGATCTTGAGGGGAGGCGGCACGATGGCTCAGTTCAATCTCAACGAACTGGGCGGCGGAGGCCAATGGATGCGAGGCGGCATGACCATGGTAGGAGATATGTTCAATTACCAACTCAAGTCGAAAGTTGACGGTATTTGTGGCGAACTTTCAAACGCCGTCATCGATCGACAGATCCAGGTGGTGCCCCAGCGAACCGACTCGTCGACGGGGCTAGGCAACGGCGGCAGTTGGTGGCCATCAGAATTAGGCTCACCCAATTCAAGCGGTAGTCAGAATCAGTATCGTTACGCATTCTTTGCGGGGGCGAGGCGACTGGCTATCAGCGATGGTCAAAATGTCACCGTCTACGATACCCTTGATCATCAAATCGGAGGCGTGTCGCAACAGCAAAGTGGAGGTGCATCAGTCAGCTTTACTAGTCAGTATGGGACGGTCGACCTACGGTCATTGCCCATTGTGAGTGGCGCTGGAGCGGCGAGTCAGCTCTCGGTCACCAACTCGGAGTCACCTTTTCCGTCGGCTTTCGCAACGACCAGCGAACCAAGTTTGAGCGTGGTCGGCCAAGCATCGTTCTCAGATCCCGAGAGGCCCTTCACAACCCCTCCGCCTGATGTCGAGAGACCGGGAACTGTCTCCTCGCTTGGAGGCAGCATGGGCTCACAGCAGTCGGGCTCTATGTCGACGGATGACGCCATCAACGCGATCGAGCGTCTTGCAAAGTTGCGAGACGCCGGTGTGATCACGGAAGACGAATTCGCGACCAAAAAGTCCGAACTGCTGCAACGGATCTAATGATTCCGTGGCAGCGATGGTTGGTCACGCGTTTCGATATTTCATCAATTAGCTGTACCGCATGTCACAGGTGACTCCGCCAGCAGCCCACAAGTAACTATGGTTACTGTAGTCGGCGACCATGCGGTGACTGCTAAACCGCCAGGCAAGCGTGCTAATGCTATGCATCATTCGCTTGATCCAAGCTTTTGGTAGTCCATCGCTATCGCGATCGTAATAGCACGGTATCACCTCCTTGGTCAGGGTGTGATAAAGCGCATCCGCATCGCGATCATCGGTGATGTGGTCATTGATGTGACTGGTGCCGTGTCCGATGGCGAATCCATTGACGCCGTTGTACGCTTCCGCCCACCATCCATCAAGAATGCTACAGTTGAGACCACCATTTAGAACCGCCTTTTGTCCACTCGTACCCGATGCTTCCAATGGTCGGCGCGGGTTGTTCAACCAGACGTCAACACCTTGTATCAGGTGGCGACAGACATTGATGTCATAGTCTTCAATAAAAGCCACTCGCCCTGCAAATCGTGGATCGTGACGCAGGTTGGAGATCTCTTGAATGAACCGCTTGCCGGGCTCGTCCTTCGGGTGCGCCTTACCGGCGTAAAGGAATTGAACGGGTCTTTGTTCATTGGCAAGTAAGTCCGCTATCACGTCAAGCTCTTTGAAAACCAGGTTCGCACGCTTGTAGGTAGCAAATCTTCGGGCGAAACCGATTGTCAGCGTTTGCGGATTGAGGGCATTGCGAGCCGCTTCGATGGCCGAATCGCTTTCACCCCGACGGCGGCACTGACGGCTCAATCGACGACGTACGAACGAAAGGAGGTTGTGTTTGAGTGCGTTGTGCGTTTCCCACAATTCGCCTGGATCGACGTCGTGGATCGATTGCCAGATTTCTGGATACTGAATCCGCCTAGCCCAATTCGCCGGAAAGTGCTTGTCATACAATTGTGACATTTGCGCAGCGAGCCAGGAGTGAACGTGGACCCCGTTCGTGATGTGACCAATGGGAACTTCTTCCTCGGGTCGATCCGGCCACATGCATGACCACATGCGACGACTGATTACCCCGTGGAGATTGCTAACTGCATTTGCGTAGTGGCTTAACTTAAGCCCGATCACGGTCATGCAGAACATTTCGTCATTGTTGTTCGGATCCACTCGCCCCAGGGCCATCAATTGTTCATGCGAAATGCCCATCGAATCACGCAGCGGTCCGAGGTGTTCCTCGATCATATCCGCTGGAAAGCGATCGTGGCCCGCAGGCACCGGAGTATGAGTCGTGAAGCAGGTGAGTCTTGCCGTTTGGCGTGCTGCTTCAACAAACGAAAGTCCATCTTCGACCATCCGTTGTCGGACGACTTCAATGGCACCAAAAGCGCTGTGTCCTTCGTTGAGATGGTAGGCACCCGGTTTGATTCCAAGCGCCTCTAACGCTCTAACGCCTCCTACGCCGAGAACTAGTTCTTGACGAATACGAGTACGATGGTCACCGCCGTACAAGCGGCTAGTCAATTCACGATCTTCGGGCTTGTTGCCATCGACGTTGCAGTCGAGAAGGTAAAGGCGAACGCGGCCGACATGCATAAGCCACACTTTCGCTCGCAGGCTTCCGTTTCGAGTATCAATGTTGACCGTAATAGGACGGCCATCGCTGTCCAGTGCTGGCTGCATCGGCAGGTTCTCGATTTTTGTATCGAGATAGTCCTCTTGCTGCATCCCCGAGTCATCGAGCTGTTGTCGGAAGTAGCCTTGCGAGTAATAGAGGCCAATCGCAACCAAAGGTACTCCCAATCCGGAGGCACTCTTGATGTGGTCGCCAGCGAGTACTCCCAAGCCTCCGCTATAGATTGGCACCGATTCATGGATGCCAAACTCAGCAGAAAAATAGGCGACGGGTTTCGCACCTAGCACACCGGCATTGGTCGATGCCCATGTCTGCGTCGTACTCAAATACTCCTGAAGGCGACGGTAAGCGTAATTAATCCGGCTTTGCAGAACGAGTTCGGTTGCCCGTTGGGCCAATTGATCGGGAGAAAGTTCACGCAGTAACGCCACCGGGTTGTGGTCGAGTTGGCGCCAGCGGATCGGATCGATATCACGAAATAATTGATCGCACTCTGGGTGCCATGACCACCATAGATTATTGGCTAAAGCCCATAGCTTTTCGAAGATGGCGCTCGCCTCAGTGCTGGTGGGATCACCCAATTCGCTCAAGTTTGACGGTGGCAACGTGGTGGACATCTCAGGTTCAGTTGGCATGGGAGAAAATGTGTCAATAGGCGTCAATATCGCCGCTAAGCCCGCTTTGTAGGCGAGCGACAGCTCATTGCGATCAAAAACGTGTCACACGACACGATTACCTTGAGTGACAATGCGGTTACGATGTTTTGACAAACGTCCGAGCATACCGGTTTTCTTTTTTCTGAAGAGTCGTTTTTAATGCTTGCGACATTTTTTTTGCTCTCCTCGATTCCCGACGGCGACATTCCCCCTTTAATCGTTCAGGTCACCCGTGCCCAAGTCGCCTCACGCTGGATTTACCGCGAAGCCGATTTCATCTCCCTCTGATCCGTTGCTCGACGGGCTTTGCCATGAGCTTGCCGGGCTGGCGTCGCAGTGGAAATCGACCGCCAACTGGCCTTCTCACGCCCTTTCACTTTGCGCCAAGGCAGGGGTTTTTCGTTGGTTTTTGCCGCAAACCGTGGGAGGAGTTGGCTGGAGCGACGCCGACCAGATACGTGGATACCTTCGGCTGGCAGCCGCTGATTTAACCACCACCTTTGTCATTACCCAGTTCATCGGCGCGTGCAAGCGGATAGCGGGCTGCGAGCAAGCTGAATTGAAGGCTCGCTGGCTGCCTGACTTACTTTCTGGGCGAAAGTTTGCAACCGTGGGTATCAGTCACCTGACGACAAGTCGACAATATTTGGGCACCCCCGTCCTGCAAGCGACCATCGTTGCCGACGGTTATCTTCTTAACGGGATGTCGCCGTGGGTCACGGGAGCAGCGCATGCAGACGTGATTGTTTTGGCAGCGACCTTGCCGGATGGACGCGAGCTATTGTTCAGTGTCCCAACCGATGCGGAGGGACTGCGATGCGGGGCGGGGACCGAGTTGATCGCGTTGTCGGCAAGTTGTACCGACAGCGTGACGTTAGATAATGTTCATGTGAGGTCAGAGCTTGTGATCGCGGGACCGGCCGAAGGGGTCCTTCGCTCGGGATCGGGCGCAGGTACCGGTGGCCTTCAAACTTCGGCGCTAGCCGTCGGTCTCGCGCGTGCCGCGGTCGACTTCTTGACGCAAGAGTCTGAAAGACGACAAGACCTTCTGCCCATCGCAAGGCAACTCGACGAACAAACGATGTCGCTTGCGAATGATTTGATCGGTGCGGTCAGCGGCCAAGCTTGCGACGCCGGGCAGTTACGGGGAAGTGCAAATCGTTTGGTGATGCGAACGACGCAAGCCGCGATGACGGCCGCCAAGGGGGCCGGATATGTCGAAGGGCACTGTGTCGGTCGTTGGTGCCGCGAAGCATTGTTCTTTTTGGTTTGGAGCTGTCCACAACCGGTTGCCAACGAGCACCTCTGCGAGCTTGCCGGGATCGAGCCGTGAGCGGCCTCGTATTTCGGGCGTCTTCAGTTCGCAGTGGATTGGTAAACCCGCAATTGTCAAACAGCGTTTCTCGGTGGAGACGTGGACCGAGCCTTCTCAAGCTTAACCAATTTCTTCTTTATCGGTTTGACTCATGCGATTTCTATTCGAGCCAAAGCTCTAAGTTCGATTGGATAGCTCGATGAACGAGACTGTAACATTTCCCTTGCGCCGAACATCCCAGCCCTCGAAAGGGAGTGTTTCGACATCGAAGAACTTGTCGGTTTCTGCAACGATCTGGCTTCCTGCGGGGGCAAGGTCCGCTGTGAGGGTGAGCAGTTCAAAAAGTTTGTCCGTTGCGTCCATCCACATGGCGTAAGGGGGACAAAAGAAAACCACCCAGGGCGAGTTGGTATCGAACGTGACTTCGTTGTTGGGCGAGGCAATGCTGCTCGAAGCGAGTAAGTCTTGCATTCGTTTTGGCGCGACCCGAAAAGTATCCCCGGTAATCACCTCTAACTCGCTGCCAATCCCGATCGCATCGGCAGAATTTCGAATGTTCTTTGCGGCATAGCCGCTCTTCTCGATCGCAATCGAGTGAACCGAGCCGCGGCTGAGCGATTCAATAGCAAGGACGCCGGTACCCGCAAACAGATCCCAAGCGATTGTTTTCTTCATCGAGTGACCCAGAATGTTGAAAACGGTCTCCCGAATACTGTCTTTCATCGGTCGAGTGGCGCGGTCACCAAGGTAGAGAACACCGCGCCCCCGCATCGACCCGCCGATGATGCGAAGTTTTGTCGGGCGAATCTTTGCCGGTTTGGTTGGCGCTGTGTCGCGGCTATGAAGTGTGTTGCCGCGTGCGGGTTTTTTGCGTGTTTCTCCGCCGGAATCGTCGCGCCGCCGTGGCCGTTCTCGGTTGCCGTCGTCGTCATAGGCAGGCTGCGAGGGCGTTGGGTTGATCACTGACGAATGCGTCCAAAAGGAGAAGGTTGGCCCGACCGGTAGGGCTGGAAGGTCGGCTATGTTGATTAAAATACGCCGGAGTCTAGCGAGCCCTAGGCGGTCATTGACCGGCCTGTCGGACCGCAGCATCCTAGCAGGGAAAGCGGGTGACCGTCTACGATTGAGGGGGTTCGAAAGCGAAAGCGTGCCGCCGATCGACCATGAGGCAATCCAAAAACCCAATTACGATGCACATTCTTGAATTGAACCATATTGCTTTGCACGTGGCGGATGTCGACACAAGTGTAAGGTTTTACTCGCAAACCCTGAGGCTTCAGGCACTTTTGAGGCCAAATTTTGATTTTCCGGGCGCATGGTTTCGGTTGGGGGTAACGCAGGAACTGCACTTGATCGGCGATCGACAGCATGCGGTAGACTCCCATCATCGTGGAAACCACGTTGCGTTTGCAGTGGACGATCTCGATGAGTGGGATGCACATCTCGACCTCGTGGGAGCCCGCCGGCTTCCGCGGCGAACACGTCCGGACGGTGTACACCAAACATTTCTTATCGACCCAGACGGCCACTGGATCGAGTTGTGCCAGGTGCATTCAAGCTCCCTTTCCAAACCGACTTCCGATGCAAGAGTGATATCATCCAACGCGACCACATGATCCCACGGTACCTCGTGCCTTTTCGCGCAGGACGCTCCACCCATTATTTCACCGATCTCCTCATTATCGGCGGTGGGCTCGCGGGTCTGAGAGCCGCGAATGCCGCACAGCGTCACCAATCCGTATTGATTGTTACCAAGGACGAACTCAGGGAGTCCAATAGCCACTACGCACAAGGTGGAATCGCTGGCGTACTGGATCCCGAAGATCGTTTTGAAGAACACGTAGCTGACACGATCACAGCCGGTGGTAATCTTTGCGATGCCAACGTTGTCGACATGGTCGTACGTGAAGCTCCGAGCCGAATTGAGGAACTTATCGCATGGGGCACTCAGTTTGATCAGCTCGGCGGTTCGCTCGCGCTCGGTCGCGAAGGTGGACATAGCCATGAACGAATCGTCCATGCTCTTGGTGATGCGACGGGCAAAGAGGTAATGCGCGCAGTCATCGAGAAGACACGCGCGTTACCAAACGTGGATATTTGGGAACGTACCTTTACGATCGACTTGCTTACTCACGAGGGACGATGCGAAGGGGCTGTGATCAGCCGCGCGGGCGGTGCGCCGCAATTGGTATGGGCAAAGCAAACGATACTTTGTACGGGTGGTGCTGGACAGGTATATCGAGAGTCAACCAACCCTGCCGTTGCGACGGGTGACGGATTCGCGGCGGCGTATCGCGCAGGTGTCGAGCTTCGTGATATGGAGTTTTGCCAGTTTCATCCGACCGTGCTTTATATTGCCGGCGCATCGCGATCGCTCATTACCGAAGCGGTTCGAGGCGAGGGAGCGCATCTGTTGGATTGTGATGGCTTTCGATTCATGCCGTCTTACGATGCCCGTGCGGAATTGGCTCCGCGTGATGTTGTCAGTCAGTCTATCGTCACTCAAATGGCAAAGACGAGCCACAGTTGCGTTTACCTCAGTCTTTCGCATCTGGATCCCGATGAAGCTCGAAGCCGTTTTCCGGGCATTGCTTCCGCCTGTTCAAAGTTCGGACTTGATATCGCCACCGACCCAATTCCCGTTCGGCCGGGTGCCCACTACATGATCGGAGGCGTAACCGTCGACATCCAAGGCCAAACTAGTTTGCCCGGACTGTGGGCCGCAGGTGAAGTAACCAGCAGTGGATTGCATGGTGCTAATCGGTTGGCAAGTAATAGCCTTCTGGAAGGGCTCGTTTATGGCGCTCATGCCGGAGAAGCCGCTTCTGCGTTAGCGACTCAAATGCCCGATTCAATGCGGGCGATTGCCATTGACCACGCGACGAAACCGTCCGGTCCGGAATTTGACATTGCTGACGTTCGGGCGTCGCTGAAGAGCTTAATGGGCCGGCTTGTGGGTGTTCAGCGCGATGCGATGGGGCTTCGTGAAGCGGCTGAGCAGGTCGACTCGCTTTGCGCCTTTGTCATGAAGACTCAGTTTTACAACGATGAGGGCTGGGAATTGCAGAATCTTCTCTGCACAGCGCAAATGATGACCCGCGCGGCGCTGGCAAGGGAAGAATCCCGAGGTGTCCATTACCGGCTAGATCACCCGGCAATAAATGACGCTCAGTGGCGAAGGCACCTAACGATTCGAGTCGATCAAAACGGAGGGTTACCGCAAAAATCGGTACTTTTGCCCCCCGTTAAATCAGAGTTCTCCCACGAAGCCGGCAGCAGTCCGTCCCGTTGATCATTGACGCCTTCGCTGCGGTTATGGTCGCCGCGAAAGGGCGGTTCAAGAAGTGAAAAACGCAAATCAAACCAACTGACACAAACGATGATTGAATCCGAAATTCGCGCCCGTTTTCGAAGCATCCGCGACAAGGTCGAATCGCAAGAGAGGCTCACGCTCGATGACGGTATCTTTCTTTATGATCCTCAAGTTTCACTTCAGGACATTGGTTGCCTCGCGAACCTTGTTCGCGAACGCCTGAACGGCAACGTTGCCTATTTCAACATCAACACACACTTGAATCCAACCAACGTCTGCGTCTACCGCTGTCGTTTCTGCGCTTTTCGAAGCGACTTGCGGGATCCGAAAGGGTACGCGATGACCGACGAACAAATCCTTGCCCGCGGACAGGAAGCAACTGAAAATGGTTGTACCGAAATGCATATTGTTGGTGGACTTCATCACCAACGGCCCTACGCCTGGTACCGCAATATCATTTCGTTTCTCCATGAAAACTATCCTCAAATTCACCTTAAAGCTTGGACAGGCGTTGAAATCAACTGGTTTGAGTTCCAGACCAAGAAAAGCGTGCGTTGGGTGTTGGAGGACATGCGCGAAGCGGGCTTGGGTAGCCTGCCTGGTGGCGGTGCTGAGATATTTCATCAAGAAGTTCGCGACCAGCTTTGTGAACATAAAGCCAATACCCATGCGTGGCTAAACATTCACCGGACTGCGCATCAGATCGGGTTGCGATCGAATTGCACGATGCTCTACGGACACATCGAGCAGGCTTTTCATCGGATAGACCACCTCTTGCGTCTGCGAGACTTACAGGACGAAACCGGTGGTTTTCAGGTGTTCATTCCCCTAGCGTTTCATCCGGAAAATACCAAGCTTGATTCCATCAAAAAACCATCCGCCTTGATGGACCTGCGGACGATGGCTATCAGTCGGTTGATGCTTGATAACGTTCGTCACATGAAGGCCTATTGGATCATGCTTGGCATTGGTACAGCGCAGACCGCCCTCAGCTATGGTGCCGACGACATTGACGGTACCGTGCGCCACGAACTGATTTATCACGATGCCGGTGCAACGACTCCCGAATGTCTCACCGTCGACAGCATTCGCCATTTAATTACCGAGGCAGGCCGCCAACCTGTGGAACGAGACACGCTGTACCGTCGTGTTATCCGAGATGGAGCCAGCCCAACGTCATGGACAATCGGAGAAGCGGTGGAGGACCTTGTTGAGTCGATTTGATTTTGCAACATCACGTCCATGCCAATTCAAGTCGTCCGGTAAATTTATCCTGGAAGGTTGATGGACCTAGGGGATGACCGTAAACGGTAATAAGATGATAGGAGGCTCATGCGTACGGGTCATGAGTACACACAACTCCTACAAGCCACCAAATGAACTTGCCACGATTATTGCGTGTTCGTCAGAACTTCGCTGTCACACCGCCAATTGATATTGTTGCTTCTATCGAATCCGAATTCGAAAGACTGCTTCCACTTCTCAGTCCTGGTGCGAGGATAGCTGTAGGCGTTGGTAGTCGAGGAATAACGCATTTGGCCGAAATTGTCAGTGCTGTCATTGACCAATTGCGTCGCGCGGGCGCTGATCCCTTTATCATCCCGGCAATGGGGAGCCATGGAGGAGCGACTCCTGAGGGCCAGTTAGAGGTGCTCGCAAGCTACGGCATCACCGAAGCTTCGATGCGAACGCCCATCCACGCTTCGCTTGAGGTTTGGCAAATCGGTACGACCGACAACGGCGTGCCCGTATTTTGCAGTACCGAAGCACTCGCCGCCGATGGAATACTGCTGATTAATCGGATCAAACCACACACCGATTTTTTTGGGACACTTGGAAGTGGACTGATCAAGATGTGCGTCATCGGACTTGGCAAACGCGCGGGGGCAACCGCGATGCACTTAGCCGCGACAATGCACGGCTATGAGCGAGTGATTCGTGGGATGGCGAGTGTGATCATTCGCCAAGCCCCGTTGATTGGTGGCATCGCAATTCTTGAAAATCAATTCCATGACACCGCTCGTATTGCCGCGGTAACGCGTGATGAGTTGGAGTCCGCTGAAGACCAAATGCTTACAGAAGCGAAATCGCTGATGCCGCTGTTGCCGTTTGACGAGATCGATTTGTTGATCGTCGATGCAATCGGGAAGAATATCAGTGGTGCGGGACTGGACCCGAATGTGATCAATCGAAGCATTCACGGGTACAATAGCCTGCCGATGCGAGACGGACGAGCGGCGCCGTTCATTCGTCGCATTTTCGTTCGTGGTCTGACACCTGAAACTCACGGCAATGCGATCGGAATCGGCATGGCTGACGTGACCACCACACGCCTTGTACGGGAAACGGACTCTAGCAAAACAAACATTAATTCACTCACGGCGTTAACCCCCCAAAGCGCAAAGATGCCCATAGCCTTTGATACCGATCGCGAGGCGATTGAAAAAATGCTCGCTTCGTTACCGCTTGCCGACACCCGCTTGGCTCGCATCGTTCGTATCGCTGATACGCTGTCCGTCGCCGAAATGGAGATTTCAGAATCGCTCTGGAACGAAACGGATTGGTCAACCAAGCTGGTGGCGTTGGGTGAGCTTCACGACATGGGCTTTGATTCCGATGGGAACCTTTGATCCATCGGATTTCCCATGACGGCTAATTCGCCAGGGTCGGTAGCCATTTGATAGTGTCTTCAGCGAACCGTTCGACCGAAGATCCTGTCAACCGCTGGAAATCATGGAGGCGTTGGTCGCGAGTGTATTCGACGAATGGCGGGCGTGATGCGGTATGATTCAAATACTCGGCATAAACCGCAGGACGTTTTTCGCTGAAGTAAAACATCATCAGCCAGCTGATTGCATAGGCATCTCGAATTTCCTTCGCATTGCCAAACATCGAGTCATCGCCAATCAAACGGACCATGTCGGCTGCGAGCGAATTCCGTTCGTCGGAATATCGAAGATGAAGGGTTACGAGGGCATCAGCATGCGATTTTTTTGAAAGTGAGGTCGTTGAGCGGCCTGTCGCAATCGTCGGTGATTCAAACAGCATCCCCAAGCCCTCGGTGAGCCACTTAGGCGTTTCATTGAGACGGCTGTGAACATTGCTGTTGAAAGCAGATTGATGTGCAGCCTCGTGACGCAGCACTGCTAATACATCGGCTGCGTCGCCATTGTCATGGGTGTAGACTCGATTGCTGTTGGCAATGTATATCCCCGCGATCGAGCCACTTGGGATATTTTGGCGATCGAGCTCGGCATGGAGCGCGGCGCGATCTGGAAGGACCACCGCAACCATCTTGAATTTGCCTGTTCGCACGTTGACGTTGCATCTTTCGAGTTGAAACGTGAATTGCTGATGGAGGCTTTCAAACGTCTCGGGCCACTTATTGCCTCGGCCTTTAGGCTGAACTACAAGAAAGTTCTTTGTCACAATCACTTCAAAAGTAGAGCCAAATTCACGCATTAACGATGCTCGCATTTCGAGTGGCGAATCGGGGACAAAGTCACCAACCATCGGGCGGACGTCGCGGAATGACGCGGCGGATTCTAGGTAGTGCAGTTGGCCATCGGTCCCTAATATCAACCACGTCGAAGGGTCGCGAGCGAGACTCACACCGGTTTGCAATGACTTGCCGACTTTCCATTGCACAAGGTTTGGCTCGATCGCGCGAAGTTGACTGCTGGACTGGCAAAGTAGAATGACGGCGAGAAGCGTCAGCCAAGTAATTGACGTTTGACTTGTCGAACGTTGCGAAATTCGACCTGAAGAGATAATCATGGCGTTTGGGGACAATGAACAAAGAATGTGACTGCCGCCGATACTCCTAACACCGGAACAGTATTCGGCGCAGGTCATTTGCACAGGGCATTCAAGCCTATGCCGAAAAGTCACCGGCGACCTCGCGTCGCGCATTGAGTGAGCACACAATCATGCAGTCGCGAATCGCCAAGGCATCCTATGACGAAAATACCGAATGTGCCGATGGCATTCAGCGCCCGACCACACGCGCCAACAATTCTCTCAAGACGGTATAGAATTGTCCGCCGGCTTGCACTCGGGGAATGAAGTCATTGACCGTCCACGGTTCGTCTGGACCAATTCTGAACGCGACGGGAATTGGCCGCAGCAATAATCCTTCTCGCTGCGCAAGTCGCATCGCTCTAGGGATATGGAAAGCACTAGTAATCAAGCCGATTTCTCCAGCGATTGGGAATGAACTCGGAGGCGACTCGAGGAAGTTGCGAAGCTCGACCATTTCACCAGCCGTATGGATGCCGGCAATGCGATACAGTCGATCTTTGGGGAGACCAAGCGAGAGGAGTAGTTCGATTCCCGCACGCCCAGGATTGGAGAGATCACGCAAAGTTTGTTGTTCGGGGGAACTGGTAGGAAGGCCGGGAATAAAGTTGTCTTGCCCGGTGAGGATGATGGCATCGACTTTGCCGGCATACCACATCTGTGCCGCCATGGCGATCCTTTGCCCGTCGTCCGTCAATTGGGGATCGCCATTACGTGCCAAAGATGCGCCGCCGCCGAGGACAACAACCGCTCGATATCTTGGTGCGTCGGGTGCCAGAGATGATTGGACCGGTGGCGGAACTTCGATCCATTTCATCATCGCTCGATTCACCACCGGGCTGAACAAGACCGTGATCGAAAGGAATAACAAGAGTGAAATCGCTCCTGCATGCTTTTGATTACATCGGAAACGGTAGACCGTCGTGCCAAATGTACCGAGCCAAGCAAGGCCGATCGGCATGACGAGGTCGACAACGATACGCTGCGCCGCCAGCGTGCCCTCCATCTTCCATGCGATCAAGACCATGGTGCCAGCCAGGCAAGCAGTGGCGATCGCTGGCAACCAACCGTAGGTGCGTCGGTCATTCAGGTGTCCGCAGGCCGTCACGTTAAACTGGCTCCGGCCCCGCGTCTTGTTTGGCGACTAATTCTATCGCCAGATCCTTCGAAGCTTTTAAGTCGAGCTTACCCGTTCCTAGCAGCGGTATTTTTTCTACCAAAAAGAAACTATCCCGGGATGGTAAAAACAAATTGGGAAGCCCCGCAGCAGTTATCGCAGCGCGAAGATCGTCCGGTGTTTTTGTCGTTGGTAGGTGCAGGACAATCAATCGTTCACCTCGTTTTTCATCGGGGACTGCGGTGACGCAGAGCTGAATCAATTCGTCGTTGGGATCATCCGCGATTGCCTTCATCATCTCTTCTTCAATGCGGATGTGGGGAACCATTTCACCCCCAACTTTAGAAAATCGACTGAGTCGCCCGGTGATATGAAGAAAGCCTTGGTCGTCGATGTGAGCAATGTCACCGGTCACATACCAGCCATCGCGAATCACCTTGTCCGTCAAGCCTTTTTGTCCCAAGTAACCTTTCATGACATTAGGACCGGTGATCAACAGCATGCCATCTTGGTCAGCAGACATTTCGATCGACTCGTCATCGGAAGAAACAATTCGGGCAGCTACCCCTGGAAGTGGCCGTCCGACCGATCCTTCGATGCGATCGACCTGGTACTTTGCTTGGGAACGAGATGGAGGAATATTGACAGACACGAGCGGACTGAGCTCCGTGGTACCGTATCCTTCGACAGGGCGGACGCCGAATTGTTTTTCGAATGCTTCAAACAAGTCTGCAGGCATTTTTTCGGCCCCAACTACGACTACGTTCAATTTGGAGAACTGCGCCGGTTCGACCCGCCGCAGGTAGCCGCGGAGGAATGTCGGTGTGCCAAGTAAGACCGTTGCTCCATAGCGTTCCGCAAGTTTTCCCACTTGCCGGGCATCGAGTGGATTGAAGTGATAAACGCCCATCGGCCCAATGGTCATCACCCCCCAAAGCGTGACCGAATAACCGAACGAATGGAAAAACGGCAAAATTCCTAAAACCACATCCTCGTGATTGAGTCGGACTGCCCGTCGGATCGCCTCAACATTGTGACTAATATTGGCGTGGCTCAGCATGACGCCTTTCGGATTGCCGGTGGACCCGCTGGTGAATATCAAGGTCAGTAAATCATCGGGTTTGACTCGGTTGAGGCCAAGGATCATCTCCAACACGAATCGTGGCGTGAGTACTGCTTGAATAAACGCGACCAGTTTATCGGTGCGCGAGACTTTATCTTTGAGGTCTTCCAACGCAACGACTTTTGCCTTCAGCTTGAGTTCAATTTTCTCCATGAACTTGGCACTTGAAAGGATCGTTCTGATTCCTGCTTGTTCAACACAGTAGTCCACCGCGCCGGAAGATAACGTGTAATTGAGATTAGCTGTAACGCGCCGGTCGAAAGCCATCGCCACATTGGCGAGTACCCCCGCAACACTTGGTGGAAGCAACAAGCCAACGGTAGTTTCGTCGTCTTTCAAGACCTCGCGTCGAAGCATTCGTCGAAGGGCGAGCGCGCGGATCAACGCGTCGCGTCCCTTTAACTCCACGCCTGTGGAGTCGGCGACTTTGAGTCGTTTGCTGTCTTGTCGCCAGGTTCGAATGATCTCAACGGGCAGGACCGGATAGTCATGGCGGTGGCCTATCGCGGCTTGCGCGCTGAGTTTCAAAACGTGCAGTTGCAATGCCGCCGCCGGTGTATCCACTGGCAGTGGCTTATCTATGTAGAGCGTTAACTCACGCCGTGGCCACGAAGGCAGCTTCCAGAAAAATTTACCTTCGGAGAAGCTGAAGATGCTGCCCCACATTCCATGCAAGTAGACAGGAAGGAGGTGTGCTTGTGTGCCTTTAACGATCTTGGTGATTCCCGGCTTGAACGACTGGAGGTGACCGGTACGAGTCAGCGTGCCTTCAGGGAAAATGCCAACGACGCCCCCGTGATTCAATGCTTCACGGGCGGTTACCAGCGCGCGGCCAACCGATTTGGGACTGCTGGACATCATGATCGTGTCGAATCCGCCAGCAAACCAATCCGCTATTCGGGAATGAAAATTACCCGAATCGACTACGAATCGAACGTTTCGCGGAAGCAGCCACAACAGCAAAATGCCGTCGATCCAAGAAACGTGATTGCTCAGCACCACGACTCCACCGTCGCGTGGAAAGTTTTCTACGCCGACGACGCGAGCACGGTAGAGCAGGGTCAGCATCGGTGAAAACAGGCAGCGAACAAACGTCCTACGCTGGTAGATTGCAAAAAATACAACACCGGCAAGCGAGATAGTGATTCCGAGTGCGACTAAAAGCCATGGGCTCATTTCACTACCTACTTTCTAAGTGTTCCAACGATTTCGAATGCTAAAATCGGATTCGGCCGGTTCCGAATCCCATAGGCTACTACTCACCAACTTCTCGGAGCGGCGCCGTTTTAACGAGAAAGCCGATGACAAGAAAGGTCGATAGCCGGACAGTCGGCATCACACCAAATAGCTGTCGAAAACGCGAGCCTGCTTCCAATTTGCCTTTTCCAAGGCGATGAATTCGAGGTGCAGGGGAGCGGTTTGGTAGGCGTCGTGGGAGGCGCGATCACGGAAAATGACGTGGAGCGAAACGTCAAATTGGATATCGTTGACCGGGCGATTCAGCTCTGTATCTCGCGTCCCCACCGAAAAATCGATGACGCCATCGTGGTCGGCGAGGTACTTCTTGCAGGAAGCGACAAGCTTTTCGACGTTCGCATCACTGTTGTCGTTGAGCGTAAAAAATACGTGGTGGGCTAAACGCGGCATCGGAAATCTACGTCCTGTCGAAAGAGAGTGGGTCGGGATCGTTCCTCATTGGTCCGATTGGCGACCCACTATACCGCATCCGGCGGATCTCTATAGATCCGTCGCTTTACGGTTTTTCGAAGGATCGGTCGAGCTTCGGCGACTCAAGCCAGCTCGGTCCATCAGCGAGCTTTTCATCAACTCTTCCATGTGATCGTCGTCCGCGGGAGGTGGCCCAAACGCCCCAAGATCTTGAGGCTCGTACTCGATTCGGTACTCGTGTTTAGCGAAGGAAATCTTGCATTTGGGGTCAAGTCGTTTACGGATAATCGGGCGTCCGTCGACTTTAGTACCGTTTCGACTTCCCAGATCGCGCACAAACCAGTAGCCATGTTCGACGGTCATTCGACAGTGCTGCCCGGACACGTTGGCGAATCCAAGGACGATGTCACATCCCTCGCGCCGTCCAAGTACCAAACGGTCCTTAAGCAGTGGGATGGGATCTCCACCGCCAACGGGAACCAACATGCCGTATTTTAGCGGCCCCTCAACTTTCTGGTCCCAAGTCATTACTGATACTCGCGTGTATAAACCGCCGAATTATCTACCAAGCCCCGGCGGACGAACGCCCGCCCCGCCTTCCCTCACTATATTTTACTGGAGTGACGAGAAGTTCAACGACTGAAAGAGACCGGATGGCAGAAGAATTTCAATTCGAATTGGCTGAAAACGTGATGGATAGTCCTCAGAGTACGGATGGATTGCCTCGCTTTCGGTCTTTCGGTGCGGATCTCAAACGGCGCTTTGGAGGAAGAATTCAAAGAATTAGCCTCGACGCGGGATTTACCTGTCCCAATGTTGACGGTGCGGTTGCCCGCGGCGGGTGCAACTTTTGCGACAATCGATCGTTTAGTCCAAGTCGACGAGTGCGATTGGCTTCGGTATCGGATCAACTCACCAGAGGCATGATTTCGCTCCGCCGACGATACAAACAGGTGGCTGGGTTCATCGCCTATTTTCAGCCAGCGACCAATACCTATGCACCCGTCGAACAATTGGAAGAAGTTTACCGACTCGCGTTGTCTGCCTCGCCCGAGATCGTAGGCTTGGCGATTGGAACTCGGCCGGATTGCGTTCCGGATCCCGTTCTGGATTTACTCAGTCAGTTGGCTCGGGAGACTTACGTATCACTGGAGTACGGGATGCAATCTCGTCACGACGCTAGTTTGGCTTGGATGAACCGGGCGCATCGGCATGGACACATGGTCGACGCCATGCAACGAAGTTGCCATCGCGGCTTCGAGACCTGCGCTCATATCATCTTGGGCATCCCTGGGGAAACTCGTGAGATGATGCTCCATACGGCGCGATCGATCGGGACTCTTGGCGTCCATGCCGTCAAAATCCACAATCTCTATGCAGTTCGCGGCACACCTCTTGGCGATCAGGTTCTCAGCGGTCAGGTGACCCTGATGGAACGTGCCGAGTATGTTGAAACGCTGATCGATTTCCTCCGGTTAATTCCACCGGATACGATAGTGGAAAGAATCAGCGGAGATGCGCCACCCGACTTCTTGATCGGCCCGCTATGGTGTTTGGAAAAGTCGTCACTACGAAAAGAAATTGAAGATCGTATGACCGAGTTGGACGCTTGGCAGGGCGATCGCTACGAGCCTGGCTGGCAAGATGAGGACGTCCTCCCAATGAGCACACCCGCTGCGATCGAAGAGCGAATCGATACGCGTGGAAGGCTACCGGTGCTAAGAATCGAGACGTAATCAAACGTGGCGACATCAAATGTGACGACGTGGAATCGGCCTCTCAGCGGATGGTTGTGACATCGAGTAGTGGAAGCATGACAGACATGACGATCCCAGCGACCAAGAGTCCCATCACCATGATGATCGCTGGTTCCAGCGCAGCCACAAGTCGCTTGATTCGCCGTGAAGCATCCTCCTCGTAGAACAGGCCCACGTCCTCTAAGACTTCGGCCATGCGACCTGTTTTCTCTGCGGTCGCAACTAACGAGGCGGCTTCGGCGGGAAGGAAATCGACCTGCATCATCGCTTCACTGGCGCGATTTCCTTGTAGCAGATTCTCGATCACGTCATCGAGCATGCGTTGCCAATAAGGATCGCCCGTCGCCCGACGTGCCAAACGGAAGGCTTCTAGCAATGGGACACCCCCAGCAACCATACTTGCAATCGCCCGAAAGTTTCTTCCTGTCATTAATGGGCGATAAGCCTCGCGAATCATAGGACCATGCATAAACATCGCGTGGATTGGCCGAGTGAGGACCGGATGACGACGAAAGGAAATACCTGCGAGGAGGGTCGCACCGCTACCGATCAGCAGCCATACCCAGTTCGCTCGAAGCGTCATGCCAATCCACAGTAGCGTTTGAGTGGATGCGGGGATGGGCTTGCCGAGCGACTCGAACACTTTTGAGAACTGCGGAATTACTCCTAACATCATCGCCAAAAGAACAAGGGTGGATGCAGAGATCAAGATAGCGGGATAAATCATGGCGCTAATAATCGTGCCCCGGAGCTGGATCTCCGACCGCAACATTTCGGTGATTCGCTTGAGTGTCTTGGGCAGATTGCCAGACGACTCGGCAGCCGCAAGCATCGGAGAAATAGCCGCTGGGAATCCATCGCCATACCGAGAAATGGCTGTTGAGAGAGAGCACCCTTCGGTGATGCACGTATGAATGTTAGCCATTTGCAAGGCGAGGCGGGGGTGTTTGCAGTTGCGCGATACCATCTCGAGTGAGTCTGCAAGATCGACGCCGTTGCGACTCGTGACTGCTAGTTGATTGATCGCAAGCAGGAGAGCGCCCAAAGGCACCGCACGACCTCTCCTTGGCAGATTGTCGGCATGTGCCTGTTCCTCCGCGCGTCCTTGGAGTGCATTCGCGGTGCCCCAAGCGTTCGGTGTCGATTGAGGATTGGAGTAGGTAAAGTCAATTGCCATGAAAGCAGCGGGTGTGAGCAAAGTTGATTGATGTTTGATCGTAGAGCATAACGGTAGATATCAGGCTGGACCCGAGAGTACTTTGATTCACCAGCTTGAATCACTCAGCCGATTGCAAGCCGCGAGACTTCATCGATGCTGGTGATCCCCAATTCAGCCAAACGTAACGCTTCCTGCACAATGGTGCGTCCGCCACTGGTACGGTGGTGATTCCGGAGGGTTTCTAGGTCAGATCCTTGCGAAATGAGCGATCGCATCGCTGAGTCGATTTCGAGCAGTTCGTAGATGCCACTTCGGCCTCGATATCCGGTCTCAAAGCACTGTGGACATCCAATTCCGTGACCAAACTGCCGTCGGGCATCGCCCTGGTATTCAAGCTCCTGAAGCAACGTTGCCGGTGGGTAAAAGGGTTCTTTACAACTCTTGCAAACCGTCCGAACGAGACGCTGCGCTACGACACCGATCAATGCTGCCGATATTTTGAATGGCTCGACGCCCATGTCCACCAATCGAGTGACGGCAGAAGCGCTGTCATTGGTGTGAAGTGTGCTGAGAACAAGGTGCCCTGTGAGCGCCGCTTGAATCGCCGTTTCAGCGGTTTCGCGATCACGGATTTCGCCCACCATGATGACATCAGGATCTTGACGCAAGATGCTGCGTAGCGCGGTAGCAAAACCAAGTCCTGATTCACTGGAAACCTGCACCTGGTTAATCATCGGCAGTTGATACTCGACTGGATCTTCAACCGTGATGATGTTGCGTTCAACACCTTTCACCAGCTCAATCGCGGAGTAAAGAGTGGTTGTTTTTCCGCTGCCTGTTGGGCCCGTGACCAGTACCAAACCATGGGGGCGGGCGAGCATGCGTCGAAAAACACCGAGTGAATCGGAGGGAAATCCGAGCGAGCCCAGGTCAAATGTAACATTCTGGCGATCGAGCACTCGCATCACTATCTTCTCACCGAGGACCGTGGGAAGCGTACTAACGCGGAGGTCGATGTCTCGTTTTTCAACACGCACCTGCAATCGTCCGTCTTGAGGTTGACGATGTTCCGCGATGTCAAGTTTCGCCATCACTTTCACACGGGATACGATGGCGGGGTGAAGATCTCGTCGGGGTCGCATCATCTCGCGAAGTTCACCGTCGATTCGAAACCGAACCGACGTGTGCTTGACACCAGGTTCAATATGTATGTCGCTCACTCCTTGGCGAACCGCTTGGATAATCGCGTAATTGACGAGATTGATAACGGGACTGCCTTCGGCAAGTTGCATTTCCTTGTTGATGTCGAGGTCGATGGAGGTTGAATGAACCTCAATCGATTCGACATCCATGTCGGCCGTCACCGCGTCGACGCTAAAATTTTCTTCGTAGCATCGAGCGATCAATCGCTGGATACTTGATCGTAGCGCGAAAACAGGCCTGATTCGCTTACCCGATAACCTGCGCAACGCATCGATCGCGTCCAGGTCATCGGGGTCAGCCATCGCGACGGTCAATTCGTTATGGACGCAAATCAGTGGCAATGCAGCGAGTTTTTGAGCCCATTCTCGTGAAACCATAGCGATTGCGACGGGATCGATCAGCCCTTCCCGCAACCGAACGCCAGGGACGCCAAGTTGTTCGCCCAACAAAGGTAAAAGTCTTGCCTCGTCAACCAAGCCAAGTTCTGCAACGAGTTCTCCTAATCGCTTGCCCTGAACACTCTGATGCGCTAGAGCCGTTTCTAATTCCTCCGCTTTGAGAAGTCCGGCCTCGATCATGCGCTGACCAAGCGGTTGATGAACGCGCTGTTTCATTCTGCCATACAACGTGCCACCACCCATCGAAAGCGACGGGGAGCGAGATAAGGACGGCGATTCATTCAGCAACATCGACATTACGAAAAACTCCGCAATGCATCGGTGAGGCTGCTGAAATGCTCGATACGGTCACCCACGCTTGTAATTCGAAGCAGGTCTTGGCAAAGATCACCAGCATTGCAAAGCCTCACCACTCCTCCGCGTTCGCCGCACTGGTCATCAAGGTCGACTATCCACTGAAGGCCAACGCCATCGATCAGTTGTGTTTCGATCAGGTCGATTGCAACCAGCGGTAGCCCACCGCGAATTTCGAGCAAAATCTCATCACGCATCGTATCGATGTCGTCGGCTCGCAATGCGCCTTTTGGACGAATCACGAGAACAGCGCCCTGGCGAGAGATTCTTGACATGGAAGGTAGTTAATGAGGTCGGAGGCCAGATTTAGAAATTCCGCCAATCGGCAACCGTAGCGTAAAGATCGACCCCTCACCCAAGCGACTTTCGACGTCGATGTCACCATGGTGAAGCCTTGCGACCTCACGGGCGAAAGAAAGGCCCAGGCCGTTGCCGGTCTCGGCAATGACCCTTGGGTTGGTACCGCGAAAGAATTGGTCAAAGATCTTAGGTAATTCCGTTTCAGAAATCCCGAGACCTGAGTCCTGTACTTCGACCCAAATCGATTCTTCATCGAAGCTGGCGCGAACCGAGATCTTTCCGCCTTCTGCCGTGTACTTGATCGCATTTCCGATCAAATTCACGACCACCGCGTTGAGCTTGTCGCGATCTCCGCGAACTGGCGGAAGCTTCGGAGAAATTTCACTGTCAAGAGTGTGAAGTTTCGAGGTTGCTGCCGACCGAAGATTCTCAATGGCATCTCTGACGACGGAACTCATATCCACTTCTGATTGGGCGATGACAAGCGAGCCGACTTCCATTTGACCGACGGATAGCAGATGGTCGACGAGCCGTGAAAGGCGACTCGCTTCGGAGTGAAGCACGTTGCAGAACTCTTTTTGCTGTTCAACGTCAAGGTTTTCGTTCGTCGCCAGCGTCTCGGCATAGGCCATCAAGTTACCCAGCGGCATCCGCAATTCGTGTGTCGCGGTCATCAAGAACTGGTCGCGACTTTTGCTGGCGAGCGTTTGTTGGGTGACATCTTCGATCACCCATGTCATCCCTTCCCCGTCGCCTGAACGTCCTGCAAGCAGGCTACGAGCGATTCGGAGCTGAACAGTTCGGCCCGCGAGAATCGCTTCATGCTTGAGAGAGACCATTCGGACCGTACCCAAAAGTCTCATCAGCGTGTGACGACGATGTTCCTTCGCCGCCTCCGTTTCGTTCGACAGATGGTCTAGACCTGACGAAGCGACGTCCGCGCCCTGTTCGGTGAGGCCAAGCAGCTCGGTCAGCTTCTTGCCTTCCAGTGCGCGACGATCGATGGAGGCAAAAATCGCCGCCGCCGCCGTCCCGGCGATACGAATGGTCCCGTCGAGATCGGTGATGAGCCAGGCTGTCGGCAGGTCTCGCATCGCCCTCGCCATCGTGATCATTTCGTCGTCCAGCGCGGCAACGGCGCGCACCGGATCCGTTCCCTGGCTAACGCCAGCCGCAGAGTCAACCAGCCCATTCCATGCCACCGCCACCGGGTTCGCATCGACTATTCTTCTTGCGTCAGTCAATGTCACAGGATGTTCGGCCGAACGCAACAGTTCGCTTTCAATGCAGTCCAGTGTTCCCGACGCGCGATACCAAAGCATCGTCACGGTGGCGCAACTTACCGCCGCCGCGACCCAAGGAAACTGAAGATTTGAAAACTGCCCGGTGTTCGATGCGTAACCCAATAGTCCGATACAAAGCGTCAGGCTTAAGCCTATCAAGGCAATGCGAATCCGCAGCGGCAATGAACGGTACCGCGGCCAGAGGACGCCAGGATCACCGGATGGTTCTAGAGTGGAATTGCGCATGGTTGCACCGCCGTGGAGATTGGTTCATGAAGCAGCTCCGCCGCTACCAAACCGACCATTTGACGAGGGCTAAACGGCTTCCGCATGACGGCGAGGAGCGAATGCGAGTCAACTAGCTGTGAAGCGTTGAGTTCAAACCCTTTGGCTGTGCAGAGGATGATCGGAATCGACGAGAGGTGCTCATTGCTCCGTACGTATTCGATCAGTTCGAGGCCGCTGCAAAGCGGCATTTGGTGGTCCGTAATGATCAAGTCAATTGAACAACGCTCGATGATCGAAATGGCTTCTAATCCATTGGATGCCAATTCGCAATTCATTCCGGCTGCTTGGATAGAGAATGAAATGACGCGTCGAAAGACGGGGTCATCTTCAGCGATTAAGACAGTGGGTCGCGATTTCATGTCGAAAAGCTCTCGGCTTGGTTGAGACACACTCAATCGGTTTGACTACACGAATGCGCACAGAATTAAAGTGGCATTCAACAAGCATTGCGAGCTCGAGCCACGCCGAAGCTTCGTCGAGGCGACTACCAGGTTGAGCCAAGCTCGCCGGTGGGTACGTTCAGTTTCAAGCTGCCGTTAGCAGGCTTATAAGCCCATCCAGTCGTTCCACTTGGGCTCGCTGCGACCGGCACGTCAACGGTCGATGTCGTGTCGTAATAGACGCCCGTTTTTCCGCGAACCGACCCAATGTTTGGTGAAGGGAACGGTCCGTTCAGCATCGCTTGCAATGCCGTGGGTAGTGCGTTGGACTCTGGATACACGCCGTCTCGCGCACGGTACATCTCGATCGCATTGCGCAAGATGGCGAGTTGTTGATGGGTGCTGTTCTGTTCGGCGGTTTTCGCCGTATCGAACATCTTAGGAGCAGCCACGGCTGCGATGATGCCCAAGATGAGAATAACGATTACCATTTCGATGAGCGAAAAACCGCTGCGTAGGTCTGATTTCATGATTTAGTGGAAGGGTGTTTCGCGTAATGGATAGTCAGCTGTCGCAACCATCGATTCGCCAAGGGGACGGTACAACCGAATCAGGACTAACGGGCTGGGTGCCGTTCATTCACATTGTGTGAAAAGTTAAAGTGCAACCATTCAATTCGCTCGAACCCTACATCGCGAGAATTGACAAATTGGCAAAGTTCAGCGATTAAACGAATAATTATTCACGCTGCCGGGGGAATGCTGGCCCTAAGGTCTGTTCAATCCCTACCACCGGATCTGGTTCAGTGTCCTGTTAAAGCCACTCATTGACGAAAAAACGGTTTCGTTCGTTGCGTCAAGGCATCGTTCTTTTGGCGGGTGGACTCTGCGTTTGATGAATAAGTGGCAAACGAAGCGGCTTTCGTGGAGAGTCGGGGACCGGGTGGGGAATCTTTGGCCGTTGGCTTTTGATTTGCTTTGGCTTTGCAGGGTGTGAGGTGCGTGGCCCGGTTGGCATTCGCAACGCACGTCCTTTTCTTCCTTTTCTTCGAAACGTCAAACCAACGGCGGTACCCGCGATGGACTCTAATTTGGTTGCTCGTGTTTTGCGTTTGGTGTTCGCCTTCGGTCTGGTTGGGGTCGCCGCGACAAACGCGATGGCGCAAGAATTCTTGCCATTATCGGCCGATGTTTTTCCTGGATATGTCGAAATGAAGTCGTCGGCCAGAGTGACGAGCGCGACGGCCGGTTGGACGCGAGAGACGGTGCCCCCACTTGCTTTTGACGGAATCGCATTGGGAAACGTGGTCAGAAATACAACGGTCACTCCGATTGAAAGGCCGAATCATGTCGTTTTGTCAGCGGAGCTAGCCAGTTGGGACGCCGACCTGGAACCGGATGGCTGGAGATGTCGACTGCAGTTACTCGATTCCAATGATTTGCCTGCCGCGATGGTGACAGCCAACGCTCGGTTTGAGCTTCGTCTTCGCGTTCCACGCCGGGATCGCAGCGGATTCAATGATATGATCACGGAAAAAATACAGTGGTCGCAGCGGTTGCAATGGGACGAATTCGCAGTATCGGAGGTAAAACTTCCACTTCGAAAATCCCTCCCGTCGTTCTATACGGACGGCAATGGTCCGTCTCGCCTAGCGGGCTCGCGGAGATCGTCCTCAATCAGGCAGCAGAACGTTTCCGATCGCATCCAGGACATTCGCCTAGCCGCAGGAGACGGGCTTGCACTATCGAACTCTCGTCCGCATCCAGGTTACGGTGTCATCGTTGTCCGCGTAAACGTTCCAGGCGTTGGAACTCTTGAGGCGATCGACCCCGTATTGGCAGATGAGCCGCTATTGGTTGACAGTCATTGGCCTCAGCGATAACTTTAGTGATTCGTTGTTAATCCGCTGACGAGCCTGGGTCGGAAAGCCTGGGCCGTTTTTGTAGGAACCCGCTGCTGGTGACCGCCAGTTTGCGAAATTTGAATCAATTGCTGGCATGAATCCACAAGACATTCTCCGATACGCCGACTCGATGCATCGTGAAAAGAACATCGATCAGGAAATCGTGTTCTCCGCGATCGAGGCTGCACTGCAGACCGCCGCAAAACGCCAATATGGCGAAGATTCGGATATCGTCGTTCGGCTGGATCGGCAGAACGGCCAAATCCGTGCGACCCTCGGTGGTGAACCGCTAGGTGACGATCAGATTGGTCGTATCGGCGCGCAAACCGCTAAGCAAGTCATCATTCAGAAGGTAAAAGAAGCAGAGCGCGACGCCTTGATGCTGGAGTACCGAGACCAAATCGGCCAGATCGTCAACGGCGTAATTGGTCGCGCCGATGGCGGGGTTGCTACCGTGCAACTCGGTAACGTGGAAGCGATCCTTCCCCGCAGTGAGCAGATTCCCGGGGAATCTTTTCATGCCAACGAGCGAGTTCGCGCCGTGGTTTACGAGGTTCGGGCTGCGGGTAATCGAATTCGTGTCGTGCTTAGCCGGACTCGTCCGCAATTCGTACAGAGGCTATTTGAACAAGAGATTCCAGAATTAAGCGAAGGTGTGATCTCGATCGATTCGATCAGCCGTGAACCTGGTTATCGAAGTAAAGTGGCCGTTAGTAGTGTCGACTCCCAAGTCGATCCGATTGCTGTTTGTGTCGGCTATCGTGGCAGCCGGATCAAAGCTGTCCGCGAGGAATTGGCTGGCGAGCACATCGATGTCGTGCGTTACAGTGAAGATCCAGAAGTTCTTATTCCCAATGCACTGCAGCCCGCTGTTGTCGAACAGGTTCTGCTTTGCGATTTGATCGGCCGAGCGATTGTCCTGGTTCAGGAGGATCAGCTCTCGTTGGCGATTGGCCGCCGGGGACAAAATGTTCGGCTGGCCAGTAAGCTGTGCGGTTGGGATATTGAAATCATGACCGGCACTGAGTTAGAGGAAAAAATCGAAAGAGCGGTCGCTGGGTTTAGCTCTATCGAGGGGGTTACGCCGGAAATTGCACAAAGTCTGGTGGAGCAGGGATATTTGTCGTATGATGACCTCTCGGTGATTGAGCCGGATGCGCTGATGGAGATGGGCGGGCTTACCGAAGAGGAAGTCGATCACATCGTCGAACAGGCGGAACTGCTTGCAGCCGATGCGGAAGAAGCAGCGGCAGAGGAGAAGAAGTTGCGTCGTGATCGCGATCGCGACGATCGAGATAATTCTGCTGCGATTAGCAGTATTGCTGTCGACGAGCAGAGCGGTGATGGCTTGGAGCAACCCGACGATTTAGGGGTTGATGAGCCGTCGCTTGACGGTGATTCGGTTGTATCTCAGGGCGAGGGGATTTCCGCTGATCCGCCGTCGAATGAGAATGATTTGTTGGACGAGCCGGTGTCGGAAGGGGCACCGGAAGCGGACAACTCACCAAAAACTTCGTAAGTTTTGAAGCATCCGCAGCGTTTGTTAAATCCTGCGGCAATGTTGATCCAGAAGCATTTGTGTGCTAGCGGTTTTTCCGCTAAACATGAATTGCCCATAGGAAAATAGTTTATGTAAAACCACTCATAAGAACCTAACGTCTTGGTCCGCTAGTACTTACTAGGTGGCGGAAGAGAATACTTTAGGTTCGCACTAAGACTCTGATAGGACCGTTCATTCGTGGCCGTACGCATCTACACGCTCGCTAAAGACCTGCAGGTTGACAGTAAAGACTTGGTCGATCTTTGTAAGAAGGCCGGTATTACTGGCAAAGGGTCAGCGTTGGCGAGCTTAACTGACGAAGAGGCGCAACGAGTCACGGATTATGTCCGTGGCAGTATCGCGACTGCTCCCGTGACGCCGGCGGCGACTCGCCCTGTTGCGTCCATTAAGGAAGCCATTACTCCGAAACCGGTCGTTGCCGCGGTTCGAGAGCCTGTGGTCGTCGGGTCGCCGAAACGTTCGATTCGTAGTCCGCTGACTGCGACTCGTTCGGTCCGTGAGCAGCCCGCAGTGCTCGAAACGGCTCCGGTTCATCGCGATCCGCCGACCGTGCAAGCGGTGATTCCTCCCGTGGCAGCTGACGTGGTGCCCGTCGAAGCGAAGTCAGACGTCATGCCTCGTGAGATGAGCGAGCCAGCGGCAAAGCCGGGCCGCGAAAAACCTGCCACCGCACCGCGTACCGAAAGTGAGCCCTCGGCCAAGCCTTTGCCGCTGTCCACTCGCGGCGGGGCGTTTGGTAGCCGCGATCGAGGGGCCAATGACCCCGTGGGGCCGGTACGTCGCGACTCGGCTTCTCCGGCTACGGGCGGTAAGATCCGTGTGCTCGGTCGCGGAAACCGCCCTAATGAAGACGGCCCAGCGTCCGCTTCGAAGACGCCCCGGCGACGTGACCCGGTCGTCAATTTGGCAGCGCTTCCCGATGCTGTCGGTCCTGCGCCGACTCGTTCGGGCCCAGCTCAAGCGCCGGCTCAAAAACCTGATATCCGCTTGAGTAAAGACGTTATCGCCGGTCACAAGCAGGGCGTGAAGGCGCCGCTTGAGCAGCTCGCACAAGCCGAAGACCAAAAGAAACGGGGTACTCGCGTTGGCAGCGGTGGGCTTAGCGGCTTTACCGGAGACAAGGCCAAGGGTGGCAAGCGAGTGGTGGGTGCCGTCGACGTTGTTGAAGAAGACGACAAGCGTGCCAAGCCGGGATTGGCGGGTATGGCGTCGGCTCGCGCCGATCGAGGAGCTGGGAAAGGTAAACGACCTGGAAAGCGGAATGAGATCGAGCGACCATTTGGCCGTGAAGAGGGAAGACGCCGTCGAACGATCAATCGAAAGGGAACCAATACGGCAGCCCCTCGAAAGGACAAAGTACAGCTCGAGCTTCCTTGCACCATTCGGAGCTTTTCGGAAGCTGCCGGAATCGGCGTTGCTCAGGTTTTACGAGTAATGATGGGCATGCAGATGATGGTCAACATCAATTCGCAGCTCGATTACGAAACCGCTGGACTGGTGGCTGCCGAGTTGGAGTTGGACCTGGAGTTGACCTCGTCGGAGTCGCTTGAGGATGAGCTGATCACGAGTATCGAAGATTCGGTTGATAGTGAGGAGGCTCTGTTCACTCGCCCGCCCATCGTTACGTTCTTGGGACACGTTGACCACGGCAAGACGAGCTTATTGGATCGTTTGATTGGGATCGACGTCGCAAGCGGCGAAGCGGGGGGGATTACCCAGAGCATTCGTGCTTACACCGTCGAGAAAGATGGACGCTCTGTCACATTTGTCGATACGCCGGGACACGCCGCTTTTACTGAAATGCGCGCTCGCGGAGCGAATGTCACTGACATCGCTGTAGTCGTTATCGCTGCAGACGACGGCATCATGCCACAGACGGAAGAGGCAATTAGCCACGCGAAAGCCGCCGAGGTGCCAATCGTGGTCGCACTGAATAAGATTGACCTCGAGGGAGTCGACGTCACGCGGATTATGACGCAGTTGACCGAATATGGACTCACGCCAAGCGAGTGGGGTGGTGACGTTGAAATTGTGCGTACGAGTGCCACCAAAGGCATCGGCATGGACGAACTTTTGGAAACGTTGCTGACAGTCGCCGACTTGCACGAGTATCGCGCCAACCCAGACCGACCCGCTCTTGGCGTGTGCTTGGAATCGCAGCAAAAGGGTGATCGCGGTGTTGTCGCAAAGGTGATCGTCCAAAACGGAACGCTTCGTGTTGGAGACGTGATCGTATGTGGTAGCTCGCACGGCCGAGTTCGCTCCATGCGAGACACTCTGAGCGGGCGATCTGTCAAAGAAGCTGGGCCAAGTACGCCCGTTGATCTTTATGGTTTGGATACACCGCCGGGCGCCGGGGATCGCTTCCATGTGCTCGATGATATTATCCAGGCACGTGAAATCGCGGCATCTCGACAAGAAGGCAGCCGCAATCAAAGTTTGGTGGGAACCAGTACGAAGGTATCGTTCGAGCGATTCCAGGAAATGCTGCAAGGTGGGCAACTTGGTCAGGCACTTGAGCCTGCCAAGCTTAATCTGATCATACGTGCCGACGCACGTGGTTCGCTCGAAGCGATCGATAATGAAATTTCTAAATTCGATCACCCTGAAGTGCAAATTCGAATCTTGCAACGGAGCGTAGGGGCGGTGTCGCTTGCCGACGTGACGCTTGCATCGGCATCGGACGCTGTGATCTTGGCATTTAATGTGATGCCTGACGATGCTGCGAAGAGCCTTGCGGATGAACGAAATATCGAAATCCGCCGATACGACATCATTTACAAGCTTGCCGATGATATCAAGCTATTGGTCGAAGGACGTCTACGTCCGGAAGAACGTGTGGTTGAACTGGGGCGAGCCTTGGTCAAGCAGATCTTCCAGATCAGTCGCGTGGGAACGATCGCGGGCTGTTACGTAGCGCAAGGGTCGATCGTTCGCGGTTGTCGAATTCGTGTCAATCGTGACGGCCGTACGATAGGAGACTATGCACTCGACGCGCTTCGTCGCATCAAAGATGACGTCAAAGAAGTTTCCAGAGGGTTGGAGTGCGGTATCAAGCTGGCCGGTTTCAATGACATAAAGCAGGACGACGTTCTCGAAGCCTATCGAATCGAACAGGTTGCGAGAAAGCTCGAATAGTCCCATGTTGTCGCTGCGGGATGTGCCCAAGCACTCCCGCTTCTTAACCATCACCCAGACAAGAAATCACACAACGCCGTGTCAAGTCGTAGACTCCTTAAGGCTGCTGAAGCCATTCGCGAAGTGGTGGCCACCTCCATTCTGACCGATCTTCGTGACCCTCGCATTCACGACGTGACCGTCATCGGAGTGGAAGTCACTCCAGATATGCGAGAAGCCAAAGTATTCGTCACGATCATGGCGGATGAAGCAGAACAGCAATTATCCCTTCGTGGACTACAAAATGCAGCGGGCTTTTTGCAATCACGAATTGCAGATCGTATCGAGACGCGATACATCCCTAAGCTTCGTTTTGTGCTCGATGAAGGCACAAGGAATGTTGCCGCAGTGGGCGAAATCTTAGAAAGAATTCGTCGTGAAAAAGAAGGCACGCCCTCGCCGGACGTTGTCGCTACAGATTCCATTACCGATTTGCCATCCGAAGACGCCGAATAGGCCTCGATTTATTTTCCGAATATTACCTTACCAAGCATGACCGCAAAAAATCGCGCTGCCTTGATCGGCAAGTTGCACACCTCGCTAAAAAAACATTACAAGCCTGCTCCACCGGCTCCTGGCCGGCCACTCATGGAGCATGTTCTCTATGCCTCGCTGCTTGAGGACTCCCCGGCCGATCTCGCCGATGAGGGTTTCGCTAAATGCGAGCAGGAGTTCTTTGATTGGAACGAAGTGAGAGTGACGACGGTAACGGAACTGGCCGAAGTACTCAGCCGTCTGCCCTCGCCGTCCGCCGCCGCGATTCGCTTGAAGAGAAATCTTCAAAGCATGTTTGAGGCGTTCTACAATTTTGATATCGATCATCTAAAAAAAGAGAACCTCGGCAAAGCCGTTGCCAAGTTCGAAGCGATGCCGGGGATTTCGCCCTTCGTGTTGTCTTATTTGGTCCAGCATGGCTTGGGTGGACACGCCATTCCTATCGATAAGTCGGCAATGAAGGTGATGTGGCTGTCTGGAATCGTGACCGATGCCGAGTCCTCATCAGGCAAAGTGCCCGGTCTAGAACGGACGATTCCAAAAAATAAATCGATCGAGTTCTCCTCCTTGCTTCACCAAGCGGGAATCGCGTTCTCAGCCGACGCAAACGATAAAGTCGTGTGGGACATCATCTTGTCGGTAAACAAGGATGCGAAAGCATTGCTCAACCAGCCCGCTCCAAAACCGAAGCCAAAGAAAGCAGTGCCGCCTCCCGTCGAGGAGAAGCCGCCCGTTGAAACAACGGGTAGTAAATCAAAGTTTGCTGGTACCGTAAAGGCAAAGCCCACCGGTAAGTCGGCACCCGCGGAAGCCGCGGCAAAGTCGGGCGGCGACTTGCCTGCTGAAAAGGGGGCATCGAAAACTGCAGGTAAGTCCGGCAAAACGACCAAAGAGACAACCAACGAGACTCCCAAAGCAAGCTCTCCGAAATCCGCAACGACGAGTGCTGCTCCCGCCAAGTCGGCGAAAGCGGCTGCAGCTAAGCCAACCTCCGGTAAATCAGCCGCGAAGACCCCTGTTCAACCCGAGAAGCCAGTGAAGGCTTCGGTGAAGGATTCAGCCAAAGCTGGGTCTTCCAAGGACGCGAAGTCGAAAGGAAAGAAGGCTGGCGACGAGAAGACTCTAAAGCCATCATCATCGGCAGCCCAAAAGGGAAAAGAAACGAAACCGATTTCAGCGAAAAAAGGTTCGCCGGAGCCAAAGTCCACCTCGAAGAGCCAGAGCGTACCGGCAAAGGAACCGTCTAAGAAATCCGTGCCGTCGAAACCTTTGTCGGCTAAATCGACTTCCAGCAAACCATCGGCGAAGTCTTCTGATGTGAAACCGGCCTCAAAAAAAACCGACCAGCCCGATTTGGCATCGAAAAAGAGCGTCACCAGCGCCAATAAGAAATTAACTAAACAGAAGCCCCGATAGTCGATCTGGGGTTTAGGAATATCACTTTCTTTTATTGACAGACGATCCCATGGCAGGCCATTCACATTGGGCGAACATCGCCCACAAGAAAGCAGCGGTTGACAGTAAACGCGGCAAAGTTTGGAGCAAGTTGAGCAAGGCAATTATCGTTGCTGCCAAAATGGGCGGAGGAGATGTGGATATGAACATCCGTCTTCGCAAAGCAGTGGATGATGCCAAGGCGGTTAGTATGCCAAACGCCAATATCGACCGCGCGATTAAAAAGGGCACTGGCGAACTGGAAGGTGGCAACCTTGAGCAAATTTTGTATGAAGGTTACGGCCCCGGCGGTGTGGCTGTGATGTGCGACATCATGACCGATAATCGCAATCGAACTGCCCCAGAAATCCGCACGCTATTTGGAAAATACCACGGCAATCTGGGGTCGACGGGATGCGTTGCTTACCTTTTCGATCGCAAGGGATTGTTTGTTTTTGCCCCGGGTACCAGCGAGGAAACGGTAACCGAAGTCGCGCTGGAGTTCGGTGGTGAGGACGTGTCCACCAACGATGATGGAAAACTCGAGGTCACATGCCCGCCCGACTGCTTTGCGGAGTTATCCGATGCGTTCACTAACGCAAAGTTAACCTGTGAAGTGAGCGAGGTGACACAAATCGCTCAGACCGAAGTGGAAGTCGACCCCAGCGTTGCTCGAAGTGTATTGAAGCTCCTTGAAATGCTCGACGATCACGATGATGTGCAAAGTGTCAGCAGTAACTTGCGGATTACCCCACAGCTTTTGGCAGAAATCGGAGGGTAGTGCGAACGGCTCGAGAGCTAGATCGATGCGAGGGCAAAGTCGATCGCGTCTTGCATCGCGATGGACGTCCAAGCCGAGAGCAAAACGAACCCAACTGAACGGCGTTCGTTTCGCATGATTGCTTGCTGCTTAAACCTAACCAAAGCCGAAGAGAACTGCGGCTAGGGCCAAAGCGGCAAATGGTTTTCGGCAGGGTTCTAATTCACGCTTTTCTCGGCTGACGCACGAGCAGTACCGAGCAGGTTGCGTGATGAAGGATAAAACGCGAAACGCTTCCAATAAAAAAGCGACTAATCTCAGAGCGTCCTGTATCACCCACGACGATTAAATCGATATCGTGATCAGAAGCAAAGTTGGTGATGCTTCCACCAATGTGCAACTCTTCTAAGATGAATTTGTTGACTGCCGAAAACTGTGATTGGAGCCGCTTGACCGATACGTCTAGAGCGACTCCGACTTCTTCGGCTAACTGCAAGTCGTATGGAATGTCCTCTGGCAGGAGTGCGGGATGTTGAATCACTGACACGACTGAAATCTCAGTATCAGCGGGAAGCCCCATCGACAGGGTCTTCTCAACGGCCTCGTTTGCTCGGTTGGATCCGTCATGTGCGATGGCGACGCGGAGAGGCCGCTTTTCCTTTTTTGTGTCGTCGGCCGGGCGAACAATCAGAACTGGGCAAGGCGCATGAGTTGCAATCGATTCACTAGTGCTTCCAAGCAGGATTCGTGATATCAAGCTATGACCACGCGCGCCCAGCACGATTAGGTCAGCGCCAGAATCCTTTGCGTAATGCAAGACCGCGTCCGCCGCTTGCCCCACTCGTTCAACGTGAGTGGCGGTGCGCCCGGATTTCTTCAAAATTGCCGCCGCTCGTTCGAAAGACTTCAACGCATTTTCATGTTCCAGTTTTCGAAATTCTTCGTAGATCTCGGCAGACAGGAAGTCGTTAACGTGCTGCCCGGTTACCGTGACAACCTGGAGTTCATCCTCCCGATGGAGCGGCATTTGGCTGAACCAAGCGATCGCATCCTGAGCAGAGTTCGAGCCATCGGACGTCAGTAGTACTTTCATGTTGTGTTCGTTTCCTATTGCAGTGCGGTACAAGGATCCACGAGACATTCTCGGTTAAACATCGCCGCGAGAGATGGGATCGCAAACGGTGTTCCACGAACCATTGCACCAAATCTGCCCACATTTCTCAGCCATAAGGCGATATTTTACATGAAAACCAATTGTCGGCGGACGGTTGGGGACAAAATGAAGGTGCGATTTAGCACGCTTTAACGTAGCAAGTGCATTTACGCACAACGCAACGGGCATCGGCGTTGCTTTGTGTCACAGTGCCGCGTGGTGACGGATTCGTTGTTCACCCTTGATTGGCTAGAAACTGTGGCGCTCTCAATCCCTCCATCGGCGAGTGCGTTTCGACACCAATTGCCTTGCCGCGAAGTGTTAAGAGTACTAATAATGCAATCCAGCAAGGCTAAATCCCTCAGCGGATCGCTTGTGATTGCTGGATACGCAGGACTTCCCTTTTTACTAGAAGTGTTTATCTGCGTTTGTTTTCGTCTTGTTGCCCATGCCGATCCATTGTCCACACGGGCTTGAAAGGGTGAGCTGCAGGACTCCTTATAGACCCTCACTCTGAGTTGCTTTTGCCATGCGAAGTTCTCGGCAGACACTACGGTCGGTTGCCTTTTTGTCTCTAGCCCCGTTTGCCTTTGCCTGTTTTTTTTCGCCACCTAGCCTGGCCGTTGACCCCGAGGCAACTGCCAATCAGAAAAAAACGTTAACGGAGGCAATTGCAGGGACGGTACGAGATGAGTGGGTCGGTGGAGTCGACGGACCAGCAACGACCGTCGTGCCGGGCAAATACTGGTCGCAGAAGCATCAAAGCCGCGTTTCCGTCTTGCTGATTCCCGGGCTACTCGCGAAAGAGGAATCTTTAACAAAGGTCCAGGAAGAGTTAGAGCGGACCAAGCATCCAACTGCTTTGTTTAAGTATTCCAGTCATCAAGGGATCGAGTCGTCTTCGATCGAGTTAGGAAAAGTGTTGTCGCGGATTGCGGCAGAGGATCCCGATCGGCGGCTGGCCATCGTGACTCACTCCATGGGTGGCCTGATTGCAAGGCATTATTTAGAGCTATCCGACATCAAAATCGCAAACGTTGAAAGCTTGATCATGATCGCGCCTCCGAATCATGGTTCTGAGGTTGCGACGCTGACAGCGGAAGAACTAGGCAAGTGCCTGCCGATAGACAACCGAGCGTTGAATCAAAGCGGGGCAGCGGTTGAATTGATTGATAAAGCGGTGAATGGTTTTTTTGGACAGGCGAAAGCCGACCTTTGCCCGAATTCGACGATCTTGCAGCGAATGAACCGAGCGCCTCGTGCCGCTGGAATCAAGTACTCGATTATTGCGGGAACGGGTGGGCCGATCCGCGCGGAGTGGGTCGAATGGTCCTCACTACTCGGCGATCTTTTGACCTCGGGTGATCCAGCACTGGAGAACGCATTGAAGCCTGTGCGTCGTCTTGCGCAAAAGCAAGAGTGGGTTTACGGACGTGGCGATGGCGTGGTGGCAGTGACGTCTGCAAGGCTCGATGGTGTTACCGATTTCATCACGCTTCCCTTTGCACACAATGATTTCGGACTCGAAGCCGAGATCGGGCCCGCCGACAACGCAGACACTGTTGAAAAGGTAATGGACGAATTACTGATCAGGATCGATCGTTGAAGTCTTCGATGCTTATTTCGTTATCAGCCTAAGACGCTACCGCCCCATCCGAGCTTATCACGCAACGTCTTGTATTCGTTTTGACCAGGCACATTTAGCATTCGGAATGAGAATTCACTCGCACGAATGGTGATTCGGTCGCCCCGGATGATTTGCCCTAAAACCCTACCATCGGTAACGACACTTGTCGAATCGTTGGGCCGCGCGACCACAAGTTCAAGCTCCGATTCGGCGGAATCGACAAGGGGACGATAGGTCAACGTATGAGGACTGATCGGCTGGATGATCATCGCGCGAAGATGTTTCCGGACGATGGGGCCCCCGGCAGACAAGTTGTACGCTGTTGAACCCACTGGCGTACTAACGATCAATCCGTCACATCGATAGGTCGTTGCCAATGTGCGGTCTGAATAAAGATCGACCTCCATGATTTGATAGGGAGGGCCGCCGAGAATTGCAGCTTCATTTAATGCAAGCTGATACGCGATCTCAACGCCGCCTCGAACATGCGCGACGCGCAGCATCAGATGGTCGATGATTGAAAAGCCACCGCAACTAACCTCGGGCCAAACTTTCAAGAAATTGTCAGGCGATAAGGCGGCGAGAAAACCGAGGGTACCGCAGTTCACACCGAGAACAGGAATCTCTCGTCCTGCCAATTGACGCGCCGACTGCAAAATGGAGCCGTCGCCACCCAAGACGATGATCAGATCGATATCGGAGTTCGTGAAATCAAAGGCGAACTCCAAGTCCTCGACAACGATATCGGCGTGGTCCAGGATGGCTGGTCGCAGTCGCTCGATCGCACTCAGCACGCGCGGACGATTGGGAGCTCCGAGAACGGCAACACGTGGCCTCCTCTTTTGCACGATCCACTCTGGAACGCACGCAACCGAGAAGCGTTTTTCATTGCCGACGTTTGAAAGGTTAGGAGTTACCACGGAGCATCATTAGTAATTGCGCGGGGGCAACGAGACGAGATTAGTGCTTCGTCAATATTTAGTTTGAGGGTACGACGGACTTCCAGTCCGTCGGCAAACATCGTCAACGACGGGCTGGAAGTCCGTAGTACGCATCCCCGCCAACCGTAATATTTAAGTTGGTTGAAGCACTAGCCCAACCAGTTTTGAATGTCACCAAACGTCCGGTTCGTTATCTGCAGGAGCTCTCGTCCCGAATCGTGGAAACACCCATCGCTTGACGACATGCGTTGGCAATCTCCCGCGGTCCCAAGCCACACTGCTCAAGGAGCGTTTCTCGACTGCCGTGTTCGATAAATTGATCGGGAAGGCCGAGCCGGCGAAGTTTACGGGTATCTAGATTCTGTTCATTTGCCGATTCCAGAACCGCAGACCCAAAACCACCGACGACCGCAGCTTCCTCCACGGTAATCACAAAAGAACCGTTAGAAAATGCTCGCCGGACCATGGCGTCATCGATCGGCTTGGCAAACCGTGCATTCACGACCCCGATGCTCAGTTCGCCTTCAAGCATCTCGGCGGCGGTAAGGGCTTGGTCGAGGATAGCCCCATACGCAAGAATCGTTCCGTCGGTGCCTTCGCGAATCACTTCACTCTCCCCAAGGCGAATCTCCGCGGAAGAGTGATTAAGGCTTAGTACCGAAGCTTTCGGGTAACGAATCGCCACGGCGACATCGTGCTGGAGTGCAAATCTGAGCAGGGGCGCGACTTCATTGGCGTAGCCCGGAGCTGCCAACACAATGTTTGGAAAGGACCGCAGGTAGGCGATGTCAAAAACGCCATGATGAGTTGGGCCGTCAGCGCCAGCCAATCCAGCACGGTCCATCAAGAACGTGACCGGAAGGCGCTGCAGGCAGACCTCTTGGAAGATTTGATCAAAGCTGCGTTGAAGGAAGGTGCTGTAAATATCAACGATCGGCCTCAGTCCGGCTTTGCATTGTCCGGCTGCAAACGCGACGGCATGCGACTCGCAGATCCCCACGTCAAAGAACTGCTGGGGAAATTTCTCCCGGATCGGTTCTAGTTTGTTTCCCTGGCACATCGCCGCCGTCAATACAGTAACGCGTGGGTCTCGTTCGAGTTCAACGGCGATCGCATCTCGAATAAAGTTGGTGTAGGGTGGCTTGCCATCGCTACGTAGCGCGACTGGCTTACCGTTTTGATCTTTGAATGCTGGCGGTGTATGGAAATAAACAGGGTTTAGTTCGGCCGGTTTGTAGCCATGCCCCTTTTCGGTCACGACGTGAAGAAGTACCGGTCCGTCCATCTCCCTCGTCATTCGTAGGTACTTGCGTAGCAGACCGATGTCATGTCCATCGATCGGACCCACGTATCGAATCCCGAGTTCCTCAAAGAGCATTCCACCGAGAAACCCTGCCTTCACACCTTCCTTCATCTGGGCTAGCATCCGTTCGGCGGGGTCACCAAACATCGGCACCATCCCCAACACCTTTGTTACTTCTTGCTTCAGACCGGTGTAAAACGGATTGCTTCTCAACCGATCCAGATAGGCTGCAATCGATCCTACCCGGGGGCAAATCGACATCTTGTTGTCGTTCAAAATAATCGTCAGCTTGTCGCCGCTGGAGCCCGCATTATTCATGGCCTCGAAGACGATGCCGCTTGGAAGAGCCCCATCGCCAATGACGGCGACGCTGTGCCGCGTTGTTTCGCCCATCATCAAATCGCCGCTAGCCAGACCCATTGCAGTGCTGACGCTACAACCGGCATGACCGGTCATAAACAAGTCGTAGGGACTCTCCGCGGGATTTGGGTAGCCCATCAGACCGCCCTGAGTGCGAATCGTATCAAATTCTTGATATCGCCCAGTCACGAGTTTGTGTGGGTAGATTTGGTGGCCGGTGTCCCAAATCAATCGGTCATGCGTGAAGTCAAATTCGGAATGCAATGCCAGACAAAGCTCAACGACACCGAGGTTGCTTGCGAAATGTGCAGTCCGCGCGGCAAGCAGGTTACAGAGCACGTAACGAATTTCCGCGGCACACTGTTGCAACTCTTCTGGCGAAAATCGCTTCAGCGTTTCGGCAGACACGATTCGTGATAAGAGTGGGTGCGAACCAATTTTCATCGACGTCATCTCTGGGGGCAAAACAAGTAACTCATTCCATCGAGCCATTGGCTTTACCGAGTTCGGTCAAGCACAAACTTCGCTAGCCATCTTAACCGCCAAGCATCGTTTCCAAAAACCTCAACTGCCGATAAAGACTCAGATATTAGCGACTTTGCCATTTCTTTCGCTGCATCTAACCCAAGCAATCCCGGATAGGTCAGCTTTCCCCGCGCCAAGTCTTTTCCAGTCCGTTTGCCAAGAGACTCAGCCGTCGACGTGTGGTCGAGGCAGTCGTCGACGACCTGAAATGCTAGTCCTAGGGGACGGGAATAGCTCCCCAATGCTTGCAGGGATTCCGCATCCCCACCACCGAGTAGACCGCCGATGCGGATCGATGCGTCGAATAAAGCGCCAGTTTTTCGCCGATGAATAGCCTCGAGCCGTTGCAGAGTCTGCTCTCCACCCTGTTCTGCGGCTAAATCTTCGGCTTGGCCACCGACAAGCGCCTCCGGGCCGCTGGCGTAAGATAATGTTCGAAGGCACTCGATCAATACATCGGCGGGAAGGGGTGCGTTGGCCAATTGTCCAAAGGCCTCGGCGAGTAACGCGTCGCCTGCCAGGATCGCCGTCGCTTCGTCAAACGCGATGTGCGTCGTCGGTCGGCCGCGACGAAGGTCGTCATCATCCATCGCGGGAAGGTCGTCATGAACCAACGAGTAGGCATGAATCATCTCGATCGCGACTGCACCCAATAGTCCTGCTTCAGTCTTTCCGCTGACCGCCTCGCAAGCCATCAGGACCATTGCCGGTCGGAGTCGCTTGCCCGGGGCAAGGAGCGAGTAACGCATCGCGTCGCCGAGATGTTTCGGGCAATCTTGTGACCAATTGCACGACGCAGCTAGCGCGGATTCGATCCCGGGAAGTAGATCTTCAAGTCCATTTCTCGGTTTTGCATCGCTGACTTCCATCATGTGGCCTAGAACAATCCATCGGTGGGTGTCTCACCGTCAAAGAGCTCGCTTTCGCTCAATTCAGGTGAAAAATTGAGAGGTTTTGGAGCGTTGCGGGGCGGCTTTTCAGCGGAGGACGCGCTCCGCCGTGCGCTGCGCGACGCTTGCTTCTCCTCGATCGATGTCGCCTGGATATCGAACGGCTCAACCACTGGATTTCCATCCGCGTCGAATCCGGAAAGCAAGGCAATTCGGCGCTCGGCCTGATTGAGCAATTCGTAGCATTCCTTGAGCATGCCCACGCCTCGTTGGTATTCGTCAAGAGATTTGGCAAGATCGAGTTGGCCGCTCTCCAGTCTTGAAACTACCCCTTCTACCTCGCCAATCGCCTGTTCAAAGCTTCTTTTCGCCTTCCCGTGGACGGAGCGACTGCGACGGGATTCACGAGGGGGCGACGTATTTTTTCCTTTAAATGCCAAGGGTGTGGGCGGATTTTCGGGATCCTCGGACTCGTCGTTGTGACCGGAAGCTTGATCCATTGACATGAGTGATCCGACGGGCGAAGGAAGATTGTCTTTTGACAATGGGAGTTTTTTGACCTACCTGTTGTAACCGACCGGTCCAAATATACCGCGTTGGTCTGAACGATGCGCCGTGGAAACGCCGAGTGACCATGAAATCCAAACCGCCCCGGCCATGGTTTACCGGTTAGTCGTCGCTTCCTCAGGCCGAAGTCCGTGATTTCTTCATTTTTCTATCCGTAAGTTGCTGGATTGTTAAGCATGGGTCGCCGAAATTCGAACCGCCCATCATCGACGCCGACCGCCGTCTTTACGGCTGCTTCGCCAAATATTCCTTCGTTGAAGGAGACGGTGACGGAATGCTTATCCACGGAGTCCGCCTTGCTGGGGACGACGTCTCATGAAGCCGCAGAGACTTCCGACTTGGATGGAGTCGATCGTACGCCAGGCATAAACTTTTGTGACCTGGATAAACGCCTTTCCGGAATCGAACGCTCGCTCGCTGAAGTTGCTCAAGCGATTGTTCGGATGGCCCCGGTTCCGACCCTCAGTGGTGCCGAGGGCACAATACCCGATACTTATAGTCCGGAATTACCACGGAAAGATGCGATATTGGATCCTCGCAGCGATTCGCATCAACATGCGATCGTGGAGGCTGAGCTACGATCTGAAATTGAAACGCTACGCGACGAAATGGAATGTCTGCAACTTCAAAATGAAGAGCTTGCGGGTCAGATAGCGCAGGTATCCGTGAGACGTTCCATCGACCGTTCGAGCGACTCGGACGCTACCTTAACTTGGGAACAAAGAAAGGCACTGCTTTTTGCACAAGACGAAGAAATCGTCGTCACTGATTCAGGCTCGACCGTTGAGTTAAGCCAAACAGTGGAACGGCTTCGCACCGATATTCAAACCCGCGATGACGAGATTGCACAGCTTCGCGAGTTGCTCGAACAACGCCCCGCGCAGTGCGAAGAGGGGACGGCATTTGGCGCTGCCGCCATCGCACAACTCATCGATAGTGACGAACTTGTCCAAGAAGAGCGTCAGCGATTACAGGATTTACAAGTTGAATGGGAGGGTAAGTTTAGAAAGATGGAAATTGCGGCATCGATCGAACGAGCCAACCTAGCTCGTGAGCGACAGCAGCTGGAAAAACAAAACATAGCGTTAGAAGAGCAAATCGCGCACATGCGTCGTGAGCTACGACAAGAAGAGTTGACCGGTCCCAATCAAACTCGCCGTTGGCTTGCAAAGCTCGGTTTAGCGGACTGATCCCCGGCGGCTGGCATACGCGTCTGAGCCCTTACCGGTTTCGAGTATGTCGGTGAAGGAACGCACGAAGTACGCAGGGACTAGTCCATGCGATTTCTCCCCACGAACAGCGGACTCACGTCTCGTAAAAAATTACGAGACGTCTTGGGAAAAGAAAACGAACAGAGCGACTTGGCAACGTAGAGACGCTGCCAAAGCGAACTATTTCTTTCGGTGGCGAATCCGGGCTCGCATGCGTCGTTTCTTCCGTCCGACCTTCCGTCGGCCTTTACCTGTTTTCTTCGTACCCACCTAAAGACAACTCCGATTGTTTGCGGCCATCATCCGCCGAATTCAGCGGTTTGGCACGAGCCAAGACTTGTATTGAAAATTGGACGATTCAACTCGCGCACCTGCGCGAGCGTGTGAGGACGACTGAGATAACGCAAAAACGTTTTCCCGCGTCCGACACGAGGGGTCGATAGAGTAGCAAAACCACTGCCGTTGGCAATGCCGAGTCGACAATTCAATGTCCGGCGAGTGCGGTTTTTCACCTTTTAAGTCGCCATAAGTACGCAAAAAACAGTAAATCGCTGCATTTGCAGGATGCAGCGATTGAGAGCATGGTGAATTTGAGAACACGGTGAATTGCCGCGTTACGCTCCTTGTCAATCATTACCGGCGGGTAAAAGAAGCAGTCGTTCCAACCCAAGGAATGTCATCTGCAGAGGACTCACCGCTCCCGCGTCGGTGAAAACAGCTTCGAAGCTCCATGTGACGGCGACTCATCCAGGCAGGTACTCCGTCGTTGCGGGTGGAGGTGAGAGGATGCGATCGGCATCGCGAACGCCGATGGCTTGCCGATTCACTGCATCCCAAACGATCGGCTGTTGAAGCCGAAGCGCGAGGACGCCCAACATCCCGATTTCGGTAATTTGTGCACCGACCTCAAAGGGAGAATAGGTCTTGGCATCGCCAGCGCAAGACAGTACCCATTCAAACATGTGTGAATTGTTGACTTGGCTCCATCGCGGGCGTTGTCCTTTGGCGGTCCGACGTGGATCCCACTTAAGCACTTCGGTGTCGATTCGCGGTTGCGTTTTTGCGATCTTCGCAACCTCAGGATGATCCGCGCCACGAAATTCCTTGTCCCCATTAAGGCGTATGTTGCAGCCCGTGTTCCAAAGTCCTGCTGACAGCGTACCTTCACTGCCAACGATGAGGCATCCGGTAGAGTCCACAGGGCCGCGGGTAACGCTGTCGGGCGGGAAGTTCTTGTCCCCCGAATAAAAGTAAAGCTTGACCGGCCCACGCTGTCCCTTCGCGGCAAAGTCGAAGGTCACCTGACACCGCGTCGGATAGGACTCATGCCCCATTTGCTCCCCGGTTGCTTCGATGCGTGTAGGGGCGCCAAGATCGAGTGCACGGTAGGCGAGTTGAAAGCCGTGGCAGCAAAAATCCGCCATCGAACCTCCCCCAAAATCATACCAGCCGCGCCATTTTCCCGGATGATAGATTTCGTTGTTATAGGGGCGAGCCGGCGCGGAGCCCAACCAAAAGTTCCAATCGAGCCCTTCGGGGACCGGGTCACTGTTAGCGGGGCGGTCGACACCGTTGGGCCAACTATGTGCAGGATGCCAGACGTGCACTTCGCTGATTTGGCCGAGCAGCCCGGACTGTAAAACTTCAAAGCTTCGACGAAAACCCTCCGTCGAGCAGCCCTGGTTGCCAGTTTGTGTCGCCAAACCGCGATGGCCTTTGGCGAGAGATTCCAGCTCGCGACATTCAGCGACGGAATGTGCAAGCGGCTTTTCACAGTAAACATGTTTGCCCGCTTGCAAGGCCGCCTTGCAAATCGGGACGTGCCAATGGTCGGGCGTTGCAATGATCACGGCGTCGACACCGCTTTCTTTATCGAGCAAGTCGCGGTAGTCATGATACGCCTTGGCCTCGTCTAGCCCTTTGATCTGGAGCGCACTGTCGCGTTGACGCTTATCAACGTCACAAATCGCTACGATTCTCTGATCGAGTTTGGAAAGCTCGGGAATCAGATAGCCGCGCATTTGACCGCCCATCCCAATGCACGCGAAGTTCAACTGCTCGTTGGGTGATTGAGCAAACAAAGGGCGCGAAGGCAACAAGCACGGAAGGCTTATACCAAGCGCCGCCGACTGGACAAAATTCCGACGAGTAAGCTTTGGCGTCATAGTGGATTTAGTTTCATACTGGGTTCGAGTGAGTCATCGGGTGGCTGCTGGATGGACAGACGTACGGTTAAGCAAACACCTCGACTCAGCATGATAACACCACCGAATAGGTCGTTTCAGTTTGAGCCCAATGGTTCGCGAAGGCAGCGCTTTTGTGGTCCATCCGGGTTTGTCGTGGATTCGGTAGAATTCTCCGCCAAGGAGAACCACTATGCAAGACAAAGAACTGTACCAACAAATTCTTGGACTTTCTTCGCCCTGGACTGTTGCTGATGTGCAACTCGATCATGTTGCC
>JANOBM010000174.1:0-6516 GCA_031411655.1 Planctomycetaceae bacterium | reverse complement strand
CGCATCAGTCTTCCAAGCGTCTGCTATGGGGGTATGAACCAATGCGAACACCGAAGAAACCCGCTGCTAGCGCCAAAGCGGCTAATGGCTTTCGGATAGATTCTTACAACCCGTGAAGCTGTTCGGTCGTTTTCGAGCTACGTCAAACGCTCTCGCTTTAGTCCCCCGATAGAGCAGCTCCGGTAGGTTTCGCAGCACGGCTGGGAGCGCGGAGAAACTTAGTGCAAACGAGGAGAGGAGTTGCAACCGATCGATACTTGCAACGGTCAATGGCGATGGATTCGTCTGTCCGCGTCGAACGACTAACGATTCTAAAGCGGCGACCACCGCGCGGCGTATGCACGTGCCTGGGCGAGCATACGTCGTGTCTGATTCGTAGTGGGGTCCAAAGGCGGTTGGACGAAATAGTCCTCTGAAATACCGAGCAGCTTTCGACGATGGCGAGCGGCGGAGGGGTCTTGATCCAGAAAACCGTCGGCCAATTCAAAATCTCGATCCCATAGAATTGCTGATGCAAGCATATCGATCATGTCCTCCCAAATCGTGAAGCGAGTGTCACGAGCGTTGTCAGGCAGGGCCCATTGATCATCGTCGCGCTCCTCGTCAAGCGAGGTCATTTGCTGATAGGCAGCCAGCACGCAAGATCTCCAAGCAGAAACGTCCTCTGAATCAAGTTCACTGTCGCCGTTATCAGCATATTCCGATAGAAGTTCGTCTTGATCAAAGTCGATCTCGATCGCGACTTGGTCACGAATTTCAGCGAAAATAGCTGCTACCGTGCCATCATCCACTGCGGAGACGTCATCCGATGGGGCCAATGCATCGGTAAGAAGGTGTTTGGCGACGTGATGCAATGTGGCGATGCGTTGGTGAATGGTAAGCGAGTCGAATACCGCAATTCCAAGCTGCATGTCGGCGGGGATCTCGGAAAATGCCTCGATATCCTCATCATCACACAACTGCTCGCCCAACGTCTCAAGCATGACAGTCAATGCCTTGGCAACGATCGCTGCTTCGGCACCACAAAGTGTTCGAGTTCCCGTGCTGGTAGGCCACATCGTTTGATCCCTCGTTCGGCGTCCGCAATTGGACTCTGGCAACTGACGACAAGTGAGTTCCAATCGGACCTCGGAGGAGGGCCCATTGGTTTCGCAATGATACTTCGTATGGGAGAAGTTCAAAGAGTTCAGTGTGGTCCAAATCAGCAACGCCACAATTTTTATGGAATGCAACCAAAAACCGCTTAACTTCCCTGGAAATAAAATTTGGCAAAAGCGGATTTTTTTTCTCGATTTGTATATCACCCCTAGGTTGGAAATTGTGTAGACTCCGCGGTTGGTAACACGTGTTGCCAATGCATATCTACGCCGGGGATCGGCCCTTTTGCGGGTCGGTTTTGCGGCGGCGCGCCGTGGTGGTCATCTGTGTTGACTACTCGGCGTAAGTTTGACCTTTGGGATGGGCCTTCAACTGAGGCTCGAGGACTGAGAGATGGGTAAGAGAATCTATGTTGGGAACCTTTCGTTCAACACCACGTCGGACGATCTCCGCGAGACGTTTGGTGAGTTTGGAGAGGTAACCACCGCATCGGTCGTATCCGACCGAGAAACAGGCCGTAGCCGTGGCTTCGCATTTGTCGAAATGGACAGCGGTGCAGACGACGCGATTGAAGCGCTCAATGGGCGCGAATTGGGTGGACGGACCCTCACCGTCAACGAAGCTCGTCCACGTGAAGAGCGTCGTAGTGGTGGCGGTGGCGGTGGCGGTGGTGGCGGCGGCGGTTACCGTGGCGGAAGCGGCGGTGGCGGTGGCGGTGGCGGCGGTGGCGGCGGCGGATACCGAGGCGGTGGCGGTGGTGGTGGCCGTGATCGCGACCGCGATCGCGATCGCGACTATTAAAGGATATCGGAAACAGCTGTGTTGCCCCTTGATGTCACCGTCAGGGGCAATTGCTCGCTAAGTCCGTACTTTGGCTGGATAAGGAAGACTGATGTTAACAAGTGCTAGCGGTGAGAACCGCTAGTTTCCAGTTAGGGTCAGTGTCCGGCAGGTAGCAATCATCAATCGATCAGCTTTCCGATAGACGCGGCATTCGTGCCGTGTCTTTCTTTTTTTATAGTTGGTGTTCTGATCGCCGGCGTCCGTGTTTTGGATTAAGCCTGCGATCAAAAGCCACTTAAGATCTTCTCAAGCCTTGCGTGGTTGAGCGGTTTCACTAAGTGCAGGTCAAAGCCAGCAGCAATCGCACGATCGTGGTCACTGTCCTGACCATAACCGCTGAGGGCCACCAATCGTAGCTCTGCTTTCGATATCTTCTCTCGGACCTGTCGCGCCACTTCATATCCGTCCAGTTCTGGCAAACCGATATCGACGATTGCCAAGTCAGGACGTTCACGAAGGATCAATGCCAGCCCGGCGACCCCATCGGCAGCCGAAGAGACTTGGTAATCGTCCGCCTCCAAAAGTGCAACTAGCATGTTTCTGGCGTCCGCGATGTCCTCCACGACGGCGATTCGCTTTGCCGGCGGGCGAGTTGGCAGCACCGGCTTCGCTTTGTCCTTTCGATGCCTAGCTGATTGTCGCTGTGGGGAAAGCGGTAGCTCCACCATAAACTCGCTGCCTTTGCCAACACCCTCACTCCGACCGATAACGCTACCGGAGTGAAACTCAACGAGTTTGCGAACCAGGTGAAGCCCAAGCCCCATCCCACCGCCCGAGCGATCCAGCGTGGAATCCCGCTGCGCGAACATTTCAAAGAGCGATTCGATGAGTTCGGGTTCGATTCCGACGCCAGAATCCGTCACGGTAATCACCCCCACGCCGGCCTCTGACTCACAGTGTTGGCCCTTTTCATGTCCGCTGCGTTTTTCCAGGGCGACGGCGATCTCGCTGCCGTCGCCGCTGTACTTGATCGCATTGTTGAGCAAGTTTACCACGATCTGAACCAACCGACTGCGATCTCCAAAAACGTAAAGGGGCTCATCGGCATAGGTCACCGACAGTCGTTGATGGCGGTTCAAAGCAAGCGCTTGCTGTGACTCGACGGCCTCGTCAACGATCTCGCTAAGTAGCACCGTTGATTTTTCTAGCTTGATTTTCCCGGAGGTGATTCGACTCACATCGAGGAGATCGTCGAGCAATTCGGTCATCTGCCGCGCCTGACGCGTGACAATGGCAACAGGTTGCTGGAGTGATTTGGGGATTTCCTTGCCTCGGTTCAAAACCGCACAAGTGTTGATGATTGCGCCCAATGGGTTGCGAAGTTCGTGGGACAACATCGCGAGGAATTCATCTCGTTGTGAAATCGCCAGACGAAGTTCGGCCTCAAGCTCTTTCCTTGCAGAAATGTCCTCAATGTATGCGTGGCAATAGAGGGGACAACCTTTTTCATCTCGCTCAAGGGAGACAAACTCCGACACCCAAACCGAATGCCCTGCCTTATGAAGGTACCGTTTCTCCAACTTGTACGTTTCCGATCGCCCTGCAACTAATTCAGTTTGCAATTGCCGCTCGTCGACAAGGTCCTCTGAGTTTGTGAGGTCATAGCACTGCTTTCCTATCAACTCATGTTCGGCATAGCCAACGATTTCAGCCATACGACGATTGACCATCATGTAATTCCCACACAGGTCATACATTGCGATACCGATCGCGCTGTTGTGAAATGAATTACGGTACTGACGTTCACTTTGTCGAAATTGCTCCTCCTTTTGTTTTGAAATGGTCACATCGCGAAGAACGTTACGACTGCGAATGATGGTGCCGCTCGCATCACGTAGGGCGGAGACGCTCAACGTGATGGGAATGCCAATGCCATCTCGGCAACTCAGTACCAGTTCTTGATCAGCGACCTCGCCTGCGGAACGCAGGCGATCGAGTCCCAAGCGAGCCTCCTCACGTGTCTCAGGAGTATAGAAATCGAGGATGGGATGTCCCAGAATTTCGTTTTGATTCAGTCCCAGTCGAGCGCACATCCGATCATTGCACTCAACGATCTTGCCGCTGCTTACATCGACCGAGCAATACATGTCCGGGGATTGGTTGAAAAAGTCTTGGTATTTCTGCGCGCCAACGCTCAATCGCTCGACAAGCTCACGCTGCTTGGAATTGTCTCGTTCGATCGAAGAAACGCCGATGACTCGATGATCGTCGTCATAGACAGGAGACAAACGCGTCGAGACTTCAATCGTCTCACCCGACTTTGTGCGGCGCAACGACTCAAAGTGTTGCGAGAACCCACCTTTCTGCAACAACCTCGAAGCCAAATCTTCTTCGCATCCCCGCGAGTCCGTCGCGATAAGCGAAGCATCTTGCCCTATCGCCTCACTCGCCGAATAACCGTACAGCTCTTCGGCAGCAGCGTTCCAAGTCACAATTCGGTTATTTCGATCGCGGCTGACGATCGCATCGGCGCTAGACTGAACGATACTCGACAGCAGCCGAGCTTCTTGCTTGCGAGTCTCCATGCAGGAAAGATCAATGACATGCAAAACCGCCCCACCATGGTTGGTGTCGATCGAAAACGGCGAGATCCGAACGACGTAGTACTTCCCGATACGATGAAGGTGAACTTCCACTTCATCTGAATCCCCGGTGTGAACGACTGCATCGATTCGTTCAACCAAATCCGGAACTTCGAGGACACCGGCAAAGGTGCGAATCTGTCGTCCGATATCGTGCTGTACCAAATGGAACATGGCAGCAGCTCGCGACGAAAAATCCAGGATGTGCAATCCCTGATCAAGAACAACGACTGCAAGATTGGTCGCGTCCAGAAACTTTTTGAGATCAAGCGAACTCGACGCGGACGCTTCGCCCACAGAACCTCGTCTGTCGTCGTAACGGCCGGTCTCCCTGACGATACAATTCAATGGATTGGGGGCAGCATAATAAGCAGATTGCCAAGGCGTATCGTCGTCGCCGTCTTCACAAATTCGCTCGATGGCCAACGAGTAAAAAACAGTCGAATCTTGACTACTCGGAACCGAAGAAACGACCAAACGATGTGGCAGGTCAGTTCCCTCTGTAACATCTAGATACACCGGAGAGATCGTCACCGGGTGCTCGCCACCACAGAGCTGTTCAATGGCACGATAAATAGCATCACGAAGCGGTTCACAAACCAGCTCGAAAATACTCTGTGTCGGACGTCGATGCTTGAGCGTCAAAAACCTCCCCGTACCACCAAAAGTGTCGAGCACCATCCATTTTTCATCGACCAAAATCGATGGTGGCATGTACCGGTCTAGTAGCGTGTCATAGGCACCGAGCATTCGCCGGATCGATTCGGGCTCGTGATTGACGTTTGGAGGCGTGAATAGCGCGACCGCCAATTCGGATTCAGATGAGTTGAATGCTTGATCCATGATCGACACAAAGCGTTCAGGGTAGAAAACGCTTAGCCTTGCTCCTTCCGTGTAACGAACATTGTTCAGGGCACTTTGTTCGGCGAAGTTCGAACTCACGAGTCAATGAAATTCAGTCTTGATTCATTGGACGCATGTTTATAACCTGATCGGATGTACGACTCAATGATTGAGTGCGCAATGTTATGGCAGGAAGCCCAAAGGATGTCAGATCCTGGACCGGGCGTAAGTGACTTCGAAGCATTTGCTAGCATCTCGGCTCCCATCCGGTGATGCAGTTCTTATCCGCGTGCTACGTCAATCCCTTTCGCCGAAGTCCTCGATCCGAGACAGAGGAATCTTTGAGGTTGGAGACCTGCCATGCTGGTATTGTCGCGTCGGGAACAAGAATCAATCGTTTTTCCCAAACTCGGTATCCGAATTCAAGTCACGCGTGTCCGCGGAAAAGCTGTCTCCCTGGGCGTGGATGCGCCCGAGGATGTGCGAGTCCTTCGGGGCGAATTACAACCCGATGACGATGTGCACGTGAAGAACCACGCTTCGTCGTCAACTACGTCGTCACCATCCACGAACAACTCGCAAAAATTGCAAAAAGAGGACCGCGAACGGGAGCACGAATTGCGCAATCGCGTCAACACATTGACCCTTGCGCTCCACCTCCTGCAAAAGCGGGCGAAGAAAGCCGACGGTGCCGTCGATGAAATGCTTTTGTCCGGCGCCATCGATGAGCTAGCCCTGATCGAGGAAGCGTTGCAAGACAACCGAAAGACGCCCAGCCTCGATGAAGTGGAGAATATCGCGTCGTTGCCGCTGGCACTGTTGGTGGACGACAATGCAAACGAAACGTCACTTTTGGCTGGATATTTGCGACAATTCGGATTTCGAGTCGCCACCGCTCTCGACGGACGCGCCGCGCTTCGATTCATCGATGCCAACTCTCGATTACCCGATATCGTCCTCCTTGATATGAACATGCCTGGGCTGGATGGTCGTGGAACAATCGATGCGATTCGTCGAAATCCAAAAACAAAGTCATTGCGGGTGTTTGCGGTCAGCGGCGAAGATCAAGAGGCAAGTGCGGTGCCGATCGGTTCCGGCGGAGTCGACCGGTGGTTCCAGAAGCCAATCAGCCCCGACGCCCTTGTCCACG
>JANOBM010000173.1:0-33799 GCA_031411655.1 Planctomycetaceae bacterium | reverse complement strand
TTCTCAACATTCAAGCGAACTCAGTGGTCCTACGAGCGACTATTGGGGTCTCTTCGCCGGCTGGATACCACGGCATCATGCCTTCGTTTCGCTTAGTTTCTTAGCCGTCTTCTTAATAACTTTCGCTGGACTATTTCGTATTAATACGACGGTTCAGTTGCTCAAACTTTTTGACAGTGAGTCGCGAATCCTAAGTGATTACGCTTATCTCGAACAGAACTTTGGCAAGTTGGTGCCAATGGAATTGATCGTCCGCATCGGTGGCGTTGGGAGTTGCGGTCGATGATACCATCCACTTTTTGAGTTGGTTCCGGCAAAACTTGGACTCGGGGATGTCTCGAATCGAAGCTGTGGTTGAGACCTAACGCCGGGTCGGTCCGGCGATGATGCAAACAACCGTCGTCGGCGGTTTTGGGCTGTTCGTGTTCTCACTTTCTACCTTTACGCCAACTCAACGATTTGGAACGCTGATGCTGGTTTTGCTGGTGACTGCATTGGTAGGTGACTTGATACTGCTGCCCGCACTGCTGGCTGGTCCGCTAGGACGATGGTTCCGACCACGTCACCCTCAACCGACCCCCACCTCTGATACGATCGACTTGCCTCATTCGCAAGACAATCGAACAGCCGAAGCAATCCGAAACGTTCGCAACCATGGCGACAGCGTTCTCTCGTCGCACCCCAGTCAAGTCGGACCACCTGCTCCACGCGGTACGGAGCATGCGAACCAGGAAAGGAGCAAAAAAGGTCGTAATAGTTAGCCGCTTAAAGTGTGTGGGATCACAGAAAGTAACGCGTTCATTGAGCGGCGCGTTAAGCCTTGACCATGTAGAATGTCAGATCAGTTGCCTGGCGTTTGATGCCACCGAGATTTTTGCATCTCGATGTAGCATCGTTCGCCAGTGTCTCGCTTTTGGTCGAAACGAGATCCGTGCTCTCGCGAGCTTAGCGACCATCGAATCCAGTCGGGGCGGCGTGCTCGGAGCACCGCGTTCACGGTGCCCCCTGAGACGCTATCCAGCCTGAGAGCGTTTCCTTTGCCACGTGCTTGCGGCGAAGCCTTTAACCCGCGAGACGAGTGATGCGGCTAGCTGGATTGGCAAGCTCTTCAGCAGTCGCTTTGTATCGGTACTGCATGAGGTAGGCATCTTCGACTGTATCGTCGTAGAAATCACGAAGCACCGAGATGGCACGAAACCCAAGTCCCTTAAAGAACAATTGAGCGTCGAGATTCGTTTCACGCACTTCAAGCATGATACGGTTGCGGCGTTCATGAGAAAGCTTGCTCAGCAACTTGCCAACCATTGCTCGCCCAACACCCTGACGGCGCGACTCGGTCGCGACGGCGAAGTTCAAGATATGCAATCGATTCTTATGGAGTTCATAGATCATGAAACCAACCACTTGCTCGTCCTGCTCAGCCACCATGCCGATGCAGTTACGTTGACGCAAGCAGCGAATGAAGTCGTCTTCGCTCCAGGAAAACTCGAAGCTTTGACTTTCGATCGCGAGCACCGCTGGCATGTCTCGGCGAATCATCCAGCGAATATGAACGCAGGTCGTCGATGTATCGTTTTGAGGCACGTCGGAACTCCTTTTCCACCGTGAACGTTTGTGGACGAAAAATGACGAGGTTGCGAGTTGCAGAGGCTTCTTGGCAGGCCGCGTCAGGCGATGTCGTTCACCCAACGAGACTTTATCAAAGGGCCCTTGTCGAGCCAATACAAATCAATCGAAATTTATCGAAGAGACAAAGAATCGATCATTCGCTTAGGAATCCGAGGACATTTGTCCTCATTGGGAATCAAGTCGCTGGCTTTTGAAGCAAGTCCATCGCAGCCGCCGCAAGCGTCTTGATGCCGGTCTTCAAAGTGAGGTCAATGTCGGGATAGTAGGTGCTTGAGTGCAACGAAGGCGGAGGCAGTTGCATATTCGCAAAACGATCCAATCGAGACTTTTCGACAGAGCCAACTCGGTAAAGCAAAATGGGAATCCCGGCTCGTCCGTAGCGACTAAAATCTTCGCCTCCCATGGAGGGTTCATCGGTGATGACGGACTCCTGACCGAGAGTATTGACAAAGACTTCTCGCATCCTCGCGGCAAGTTCCGAATCATTTTCTAATGATGGAGTGCCTTCACCGATACGGATTTCCGGTTCAGGACCACCGTAAAGAATGGCGACGGCCTTCGCTTGGCGAGTAATCGCCTCCAAAACCTGCGTCCTTACCTCGTCGCTGTAAGTACGTACCGTAATTTGCAATCGACATTCATCGCCGATCACATTGTGTTTTGTGCCCCCATGAATCGAACCTACCGTCACCACTGCGGGTTCGATCGGTTTCACTTCGCGGCTAACGATTGTCTGAAGCGATAGAACGAGAGTAGCGGCCTGCACGATCGGGTCGATGGTGGTATGGGGAGCAGAGCCGTGCCCGCCTCGTCCCTTCACGGTGATGTCGACACTATCAACATTCGCTAACGCAAAGCCCGGCATGACCGCCACGGTACCCGATGGAGTCTTGCTGCAGACATGGACCGCCAACGCAAAGTCCGGTTTTGCAAATCGCTCAAACAGCCCTTCGCGAAGAAGTGCCTTCGCACCGCCACCACGCTCCTCAGCTGGCTGGCCAACCAACATCAGCGTGCCCGACCATTTCGACAGATGTTCCGATAGGTATTGGGCCACCCCGACGAGGTTGGTCATATGCACGTCGTGACCACAAGCGTGCATGACGCCAGTCTTGCCACCACTGGCGATTTCGATGGTCTTGGTTGAGGCAAAGGGAAGCGGGGTTTGCTCGGTAACCGGCAACGCATCCAGGTCGCACCGCAACATCAGCGTCGGCCCCTCGCCATTCTTCATCATCCCAACCACGCCGTAACCACCGACACCGGTGGTGACTTCGAAGCCAGAGTTCTCCCAGAGCTGGGCGATTTTAGTCGACGTCTCTTTTTCGTCGTAGGAAACTTCCGGATGGGAATGAAACCACTGGTAAGTCTTGACCAAGCTGCTCAAGTTCGAATCGACCCATTCTTGCGGTTCCACCGCGAAAACAGCCGAAGGAGGGCACAACCAGAAGTTGACCGCGTAAAACGCAGCCACGAAAGAAACAATCATTGATCTCATCGTTGTTCACACAGCAGTGAAAGGCGGGAAAATCCATTTGCCGGACAAGCATACGGACTTTATCAGATCAGAAAAACTTCAGTTTTGATTCTCGATTGCAGCGACAGCTCTCGTTCTCTACTCCCATTATTAAAAAAACCACCTTAACACCCGCGCCACCGGGAAGAAACCCACCGCTACACCGCCCGGGCAACTCCTTATCTTAATCCAACAATTGGCAATGACGCAAAATCTCCTCGCCATTTGCCTTATATCCGGTGAAAAAAGGTCCAAACTCCGCATAGGCGGCGCTTGCCTCGTCAAATCGCATTTTGTAGACGATGTCCTTCAAATACTGCGGATTTCTGGCCCAAAGTGTGACCATCCACTCCCAATCATCGAGCCCAACACCCACGGTAATGACCTGACTTACCCGTCCGGCAAAGGCAATTCCGCTGCGGGCGTGTTCTGCCATCAGCTCCCGCCGATGTGAAAAGGGCGTAGTAAACCAATTTGCTCCTACCACCCGGCTCTTGTTCATCGGATAAAAGCAAGCGGCTGGCCAATCCGGAAACTCGGGGGTCAAACGTTGGTGATTCATCATCGGTAAGCGAGTTGCGTAGGCCGAGACGCGTTCTTCCAGCTCCGGAGATCCGGCGGCCAGTCCTTCGCGAATCATGTTTTCACGAAACTGGTCGACCGAGGGCACATATTCACTGACTTCGCTAAGCGAAACAAAGGACCAAACGGGCTCAATCGCCTGACCCATCGGCCCCGACATGATCGTTTGATGGACCGAATCAATTTTTAGTGGGTCAGAATCCATCGCCATGATGGCGAAATCGGCTTTATGCCCGCTGATTATATAACCTTGCATCCGCTCGGGCCTATCTCCTTCGACGGGGTCCAGCGCCGCCAGGAATTCATCAACGCCATCCAAGCCAGCAAGGCGATCACGCCGAAAACGATAGAAATAGTGACCGCAATGCCATCCCTCTTCAGGCTTCAAAGACGGTGCGGGAAGAGCGGCTTGCGGGTGACCGGGACGTGCGGAGTGCGTTGTCATGTTCATGCGACTGGACGAAGGATTCAGGCAAAAGGCGCCGGTGGCGACACCGGCATCTTAACATGTCTCCGTACGTCCGTTAACGACGCTTAAGGCACTCGACTTGGCTCGGACCATGCATGCCGAGCCTCGGTCTATTTCTTCGTCTACCCAACCGTTTCCCGACTTGCATCGAACGGCAGCTAGCATCGAACGGCAGCGAGACTCAACGAAGCGTCCACTGCGTGTGAGTCCGCTGATACCCATTATGGAGTGACCACTGCCGATTGCGACTCGCTCCAAAATGTCCATAAGAATAGGGTGTCTTCCACACCGGGACCCGCACTGCATCCGGTATCGCAACCGGCCGAGGCGTCTTATTGGCATGTAAAAAGTGGTTCGTCTCCCATGGATAAACAGGACTAGGAGTGGTTCGCTGCGGAGCCCCGGCACCGTCGCCGCTGGGCTCGGAAAACGAGGGATCGGGATACTTACCTGAGAATCGCACCTCTTCCTGGTAACCCGAGCGTTGCCTGGCAACGGCTTGAGAAGGGCCATGTTCGGATGATTTGCGAGGCTTTGGGGACTGAATCACCAAATGTGGCACCAATGATCCTGGAACCATCTGGGCGGCTCCTCGAGGGACGGCCCCAGCCTGTGGCGGGTAAGAAAGCGAATTGGGCTTGGAGGGAAAATTTTCCAGACCGAGAACGGGTGGTGGCAGAGGATCTTGGGCAAATCCAAGCGAAAAAACGGGGCACGCAACACTCCATGCAACGAGCCACGCAACTGCCCACACCATGGCTCGACAGCAATGCGAAATACGATCGAACCTATTCATCCTATGCCTCTTTATCCTGTGTCTCTTAAAGAGCTCGCGCCATCATGGAACCCCAACGCTCAACCGACAGAGGACTTCAACGTCGGGCCAGCGAAAACCCCGAGGGCGGGTTGCTTCGACCGATTATCGAGTACGTTACCGTTGTGCATTCGCAAAGTTCTGTCGGCGCCGGAGGCGATCGAGTCATCATGGGTGATCATCACGATGGTCAACCCATCGTCGGTGTTGAGCCCTCGGAGCAAGGCCAGTATCTCCATGCCCGTTTCTGCATCGAGGTTACCCGTCGGTTCATCTGCTAGTAGCAGCGATGGGCTTGTCATCAATGACCTTGCGATCGCAGCGCGTTGCATTTCCCCTCCGCTCATCTCGCTTGGCTTGTGAGTCGCACGATGCAATAGCCCCACCCGATCCAGCATCGCTTCGGCGCGACGACGAGTTTCTTTACGATTGCAAAAGTAAGACCACATGCTCTGCCCGATCATTGCTGGGGCAAGCACATTCTCAATCGCCGACAGTTCTGGTAACAAATGGTAGAACTGGAAAATGACCCCGATGCTTTGATTGCGATAAGCATCGCGTTGACGACGTGAAGCATTGTCAATTCGCTCGCCACGAAACCAAACCTCGCCCTGATCCGGTTGATCGAGTGTCGCAAGGAGGTGCATCAGTGTACTTTTCCCGCTGCCGCTGCGGCCGACCAATGCGGTCACTTCTCCCGCAAATACGTCGAGATCGACGCCTCGAAGCACTGGGACTTCAACACGATCTTTTTGATAACTTTTGTAAACCGCACGAGCTTGCAACAGAGGCTGATTTTTCATTGCGTCGATCCGGATCCGTTTCAGAAGTACTAGGCGCTAAAAGAAGTCCAATCATTCGAACCGCAGCGCCCGAACGGGATGCATCCTTGCAGCTCGCAATGCCGGCAGCACACTAGCAGCTACCGCGATGGCGACCGATCCCGCAACGACCCATGCGATCGTAAACGGATCGACGATCGTGGGGATGCTGCTGAAGTAATAGACGGTCGGATCAAACACTTCCTGACCGGTGATTCGCTCAATCAATGCAGCGATCGAATTGATGTACTTGATGAACACCAGCCCACCGATCATCCCGACTCCACTGCCGACGACCCCCAGCAAGACCCCGTAACTCAAGAAGATGCTCATGATGCCGGAACTGGAAGCGCCGAGTGCTTTTAATGTGCCGATATCGCGAGTCTTCTCGACCACAATCATGAAGAAGGTTGCAAGGATTCCAAACCCAGCGACCGCGATGATGAGAAACAACAAAATATTGAGAATGGTCGTCTCCAATCGCACTGCGGCAAGCAGCGGTCCCTGCATGTCACGCCAAGTCTGAATGTTCAATGCGTACTGATCCGGAGGAAAGCGTCTTCGTAAATCGTCGCGTGCTATGTTCAGATCAGCACCTTCGACGAGCTTGAGCTGCACGGTGGTCACGCTACGGACACCCGTCGCGGGATTGATCATCCCCCGGAATTCTTGCAACTGATCAAGCCTGACGAAAGCGAACGTACTGTCATACTCGCTCATGCCCGATTCGTAGAGATCGATGACGGTAAACTTCTGATTGACGACCTTGGTATTGTCTGACGCATTAGGGAACATCATTCGTACGTCATCGCCTGGCCGACAATAGTAGTGGTCGCGGACGGCTCCCTCGTCATCCCGAAGGCGGGAACTACAAGTCGAGATCCCCAATACAATGCCAGGGAATTGGTCCTGCGATCCATCGAACTGCTTGGGCCCTTTGCCACTGTCATCGGCAAACATGGTTACCGAAAGATCCATCGACATCGACGGGCCTGCAGAGGCTTCATCGGATTTTAACGCTTCGCCACGAACCCGTCGCAGTGACTCTTCCACTCGTCGTCGTTCTTCGTCGAGGGCACGGTCGTAAGCAACTCGTTGACGACGATAATCCCATCCCGATTCCGGAAACGATTCTCGTTCCGGTGCGTAACCATTCTCCTTCAAGTCAAAGCTGACCTTCGACTTATTCTCGGGATGCAACAAAAACCGTCCAAACTGGCTGACGTTGTCATACGTTTCGGGATCGATACCCACAAGGTTCACATGGCGAGTGATCAATTGACCGTTGAAGTCGATTCCCAACATACCCGGCACATGGACACTGACGGAGGCACCGGCAATGCGGTCACCAAGGACCTGCCGAATCTCCTTCAAATGGGAATCCGGGTCGGGCAACCCACCGCTGGCATGGCACTCAATCAATATGTCCGATGCCAACCCATGCAGTCGCTCATGCATCTCGACGGCGAAACCAGCCATGACGCTGTTGACGATAATCAACGTTGCCACCCCAAGCATCACGCTGACGATCGATGCCAACGCAATGTATCGCGTCCGCAAGTATCGAAAACAAAGCAACCAGCGATACATGGCCGTTCCTTCGGCTGAAAATGATGGTCTACCACAGACGGTCCGGAGTCCGGTCCGGCTACTGTCAGCCCGACTGCAAGCAACTGTGCGGATTTCCCTGGGGCGAAGGTTAGTTGAAATGAAGGTCTGCCGTAAAGATCGAGTCGCCATCATTCAAACGCTCGAATGTTAAACGCAATCGCCAAGTCGAAACTTTCTCGCCGCGATTATTAGCCCTGAATGCGATGAAATCGTCTCGGAACGGAATTAGCAGCGTCAGGCATCGGCTGGAAATACGGATCGAATGGATCGGGACGACGAAACAAGCTGCGATGGCCAAAACTTTCCAGTTAACTACAATGGGAATGTCGTGCTAGCGTTTACTATGTCGTCCCCTGGCGCTGAACTCGAACTTCTACCCACCGTTCCACCCAATGACTCTCTTGCATCACTATCGGGCAGGACACTGCGGCTTGTCTTTTGAGCTGTTTCCCCCCAAAAATGCAGAGGGATTCGAGGCGCTGTACGAAAACGTTAAACGGCTCGCGTCGTTTGGCCCCGATTACTTCACCTGTACCTACGGTGCCGGTGGATCGAGCCGAACGGCGACGCTCGACGTCGTTGAAAAGGTTCGCCAGATGACGGGGTGCCCCGTCGCCTCCCATCTCACTTGCGTGGGCTCCACCGTGGATGATCTGCGGGGCTACCTTCGCGATGCGGAGAAACGTGGTACTAGTTACATCGTCGCACTGCGCGGAGACCCGCCCAAGGGAACGACAGAATTTCAAGGTGTCGCCGGAGGGCTCCGCTACGCGAACGAGTTAGTCGAACTGGTTCGCCGAGAATTCAACTTTGGAATCGCTGTCGCTGGCTACCCAGAAGTTCACCAAGAAGCGCCCAACGCGGCTGTCGATCTTGCCAATTTGAAGCGAAAGGTCGATGCCGGCGCCGATGTGATCATCACGCAATTGTTCTACGACAACGACGACTTCTATCGATTTCGCGACGCCTGCGTTGGCGCGGGAATCCAAGTTCCGATTGTCCCTGGGATTTTACCGGTGACGAACTTCGCTCAAGCACAAAAAATCGCCTCGATGTGCAAAGCCAAAATTCCCCGTGGATTGGCAGATGCCATGGGCGAAAATGGTTCGGCGGACTGGCAGTTTAAAGTAGGGGTCGAGCACGCCCGGCAACAAACCATTGACCTGATGGAAAATCATATCCCAGGCATTCATTACTACATACTCAACAAAAGTAACGCTGCCCAAGCAATGCTCGCAGGACTCGAGCTTGGCGTCGCAGAAAGCGCGTAACTAGCGTCATGTCGTTCGCTGCCTTTGTACCTTCGCTGGATAGTGGCACTGCAACAAGGCCGTTCCCTCAGGCTATCTCCCTTCGTCAAGTCGTCCCGATTGTCAGCAATGTAGCGGCGGGCGATTTTTTAAGCGTGAACGCGCCGCTGGCATGCCGATGATAGCAAATGGCGGACTCACTCCCAGCCGCTCGGCGTCACCTTCCAACGCCGCCCCTTGTGCCGCACTCCCCGGTGGCGCGCCGATGCTACGTACGCCTCGAACACTGACTTTACTGGCCGCTGCTGTTGGCATCCCCTACACCGCGTCGGAGACCGACTTTGGCCGATCCGCTACCAGATTACTCGGCAGTGGACTGAGCACGATAACGGCGCCAATCGACTACTTTCTGTCATACAGTGGTGATGAATTTGGAAATCACACCCACCGGGATGTGGAGCGAGTCTGGGACGACACGGTGCAACGTTATCGATACGACACACCGATGCAGGTGGTGCCTCCCCATGGACGGCTCGTGTCGACGTCCGATCGAAACGATGATTCCCGGATACCGCAAAGCACCGTCGGGGGTTCTCACGCGTCCGTATCGGGTACCCAGACCAACGATTTGGCACCATCTCTCGTGGGCCGCCCAGTGACAGACTTAAGGGAGGTGCTTCGATTCGACATCTCGCCACAATGGGTTACCGATCGGTTTTCGCGGGTGACAACCGTTCTAGCTGAATTACAGCTGGATGGTTTACGAGTTCCGCTGGTTACGGGAACGGGACCAGATGACCTCGCGGGGTCGATTTCCTACTATTTTGACCAGTCGGCTCACTTGCAAAGGGTGATGCTACACGGCTTTACCGGCGATCCTAACGCTTTAGTCGCGACAATGACTGAACACTACGGACTGCAGTCCGAGCCCTCTCTGGAAGCGGGTGTTTATACACGCCGCTGGAACGGAATGCCCGTTCACTTGCTCCGCATCACCCGGGCGCCGATCGTTTACAGCGACGCGCTCCACCACAAATTCACAGTGTTTTTGGAACTGAACCAGCCTGATCTCCGCTACGGTATCAGCGCCGAGGCGCAGCGGATCGTGAGTTCGGATCGAAGTACAGGACGTTGGTAGCCGACGACCGAAACAACACCCCGCTCCGAGAGGAAAGCCCAACACCCCAATAAACAACGGGATTTCGCTTTTCACGGGAGTCCGTTTCTGCGAAACTATCGCATGGTGAGATGGGTTTCTCATCTTGCGAGTTGGGTTTCTCATCTTGCGAGGGTGGCTGGGTCGATGATTCAGCCATTTCCGTATTGCACGGCTTCTGAAAAGATTCCAGGAGATGGGTGATGAGTGGTGATTGGTTTTACATGAAGCGTCGATGGATCGGCGGAACACAGAAGGTAGGCCCGCTAAGCGATACCGACCTGTTGGTTCGGATCGACCATGGGCAGATTAATCCGGACACGCTGGTTCTGAGTAGCAAGACAAAGAATCGTTGGGTCAAGATGGCTGAGATTGGTCCAGCGATCAAGCATTGGCGCAAGCTGCATCCGACTCCCGAAGTCACCTAGTGTTTTCATTCGCTTGGGATTTCTGTTTCTTGAGTTGGCGACGTCCGCCAAAATCGATTGGCGGGGCGTGTCCTTGCCGGTGCCTTGACGAGCCTGTTTGCTCGCGGTTGCCGCTGAGATAAAGTGTTGCTCGACTTGTGGAGCAATGGTTCTTAATGCGTCGGTTCACTTGCCGATGCAAAAGCGGGAGAAGACACGATCAAGGAGGTCGTCGGTGTAGATTTCTCCGGTAACCTCACTAATTGCTTGAAGGGTATGGCGAATCTCTGCGGCCAGCAGTTCATGGCCGACGTTGCAATCAATCCAGTCGATTGCGGTACCGAGCGATGACAATGCCCTTTCGATCGCATCGGTACAACGAGCAGCCGTCGCTGCGACACCTCCATCTTCGGCCTCGAGTGCCTCATTCAATCGAAGCGAGATTCGGGCGATCAAGTCTTCGAGACCGCTGGCGTGAGTTGCACTAGTAACCATCCAACCGCTTTGACGAAGCATTCCGATCATAGGGCCATCGAGTTGGTCAGCCTTGGTGGCCACGCGAATGATCGGTGCGACGGAATCAAGTTCGACGGCACTTGTACATTGAACTTGCGATGCCTCCACGCAGTACAGCACCACCGATGCCGATGCTTGGATCTCAATGGCCGCTTGTTGGCTGGCACGACTAATTTGATTCGTCGCATATTCGATCCCCGCAGTGTCCGCGATGCGAAGGCGCTGACCATTGACGTTACTCTCGCTCCACACGATGTCACGCGTGGTGCCCGCTTGCTCACTAACGATCGCCACATCATTTCCCACCAACGCGTTCAGCAGACTACTTTTTCCAGCATTAGGAAGTCCGCGTAGAACGATCCAGTGGAACGAGTCGCTTTGTCGTTCACGCTTCATCTTGTGCGACGCAATCTGCACGGCTTGCCGTACTTCCTGGAGGCCAACTCGAAGGGTCGATTCATCGATAAAGGAAATGTCTTCGTCGACGAAGTCGAGACCCGCTTCAAGATCCGCAAGGAGATCGAGCAATCGATCGCGAGCTTTTTTCAACGGTGCCGACACATTTCCTGCGAGTTGTGCCAACGCGGCGTCCAATTGCTTTTGATTGGATGCATCGATCACACCAAGAACCGCCTCCGCTTGAGTTAAATCGATGCGGCCAGCAAGGAAAGCCTTCATCGTAAACTCGCCAGGGCCCGCTGGTTTGGCACCTGCTCGGATCGCGGCCTCCACGATGGCTTCGAGTAACGGTCGCGAACCAATGGTATGGAGCTCCACGCTGGGACAACCCGTGTAGGATCGTGCTGTCGGCCAGACAAAAGCATCCGAATCCAATACACCCAGTTCAGCGCCGAGATCCAACGAGATCGCGATACGCACCGGCCTGGTCGGATGAACAAATGGTTGCACCGAGAGTTTGCCCAGAATTTCTAAAGCATTCTCGCCGGCGATTCGAACAATGCCACGCAGCGACGGGGTCGAAGACGCGATTGCAACGATCGTCCCTCGGGGGTCGCTAACGCTTAACATCGAGTGGTCGTTGCGAGTGCGTTAATTCGGTGACACCTCCGTCGACGCTTGCCCCAGCCTTGCGAAGCGCTTGCAAAACATCTCCTTGCGAAACCAAGTCACGAAGGACGATCGGCGACTTAGGGTCACGTCCCGGGTAAATCGCGAGGACCGGTATTGAGTTACTGTTAAGCTCCAATAACTTCTTCTTGATCTCGTCGTTTTGATCAGTCCAATCGGCAAGCATCGGAATCGCATCCAACTCGTCGACTAGTTTACTAGTCTTGGCAGTATTGATTGCCACGTTGTAGTTCACGATACAGTTGACGCACCACTTGGCCGTAAAATCAATCAGTACGGTCCGCCCCTCACTTTGCAACTCCTGTAGTCTCGCTTCGTCGTAAGGCTCCCACGCCAAGATCGGAGGACTTGGTGCGAGATACTGAAATGACAATACCCCCACGAGAATTGCTGAAGCCGAACCAACGATCCATGCCGCGATACGGCGTTCAAAGGGAGCCCAGCCGGGTACTAGTCCAACGACCCAACACCCAAACCAAACACCGATCAATGACGCAAACACCGGCATCCGGTCATCCTCTGAAAAGCCACCGAACAGGTAGACGACCGTGCCCAACAACAGAAACGCGAGCAACTGCTTGAACACATCCATCCATGCGCCGGGCTTGGGGAAGAAGGCTAAAAGTCCTGGATAGATTGCGATCAGTAGGTAGGGCAGTGCCATGCCAAGTCCAACCGCAGAAAAAATGATCGTTGTTACCAGCGGTGACTTGCCAAGCGTAAATGCAAACACAGTCCCCAATAACGGGCCGCTGCAGGGCGTGGCCAACAATGTGGTAAAGATCCCTTTGAAGAACGCTCCGACAAGCCCCTCCTGCTTTTGTAAATCTTGAGTCGCCTTGCCGCCGACGAAACCTGGGATGGGTATTTCCCAAACGCCCAAGAAACTGAGGGCCATCGCGAACACCAGCAAGGTCACGCCGAATCGAAACTCAAAGTACGTGAACTGCTGCCCCCAAGAGAACGAGAACACTGTCGCCAGAGCAGCGAGCCCCCAGAACACTACCAAAATCCCTAGCGTGTACCACAAATTGAGCATCAAGACGCGGCGTCGGTTCTCACCCGCCTGTTGAGCAAATGCCATGACCTTCAAGCCCACGACCGGCAGCACGCAAGGCATTAAATTCAAGATCAGTCCACCCACCATTGCCATGGCGAGAATGGCGGGAAGCGGAAAACCACTCGGCTCCGTCACGACGGGCCGCTTTTTCGTCTTATCGTTCTCTACCGCAGTCGCAGTCTTTTCCGACGTATCAGAAGCTTGGTTGTTCGCATCAACCTTTACGCCCGGCGGCATGACGCCTGTCGCTGGGACGGGAGGCGTCGGTGGCGCCATGGCTTGGCGCGGCTCGTTGCCCTGCGCCTGGGTCGGCGTTTCGGCTGCAGGGACTGCGGGTGAGGGAGTCGCGGAGTTATTTTCGACAATCTCGTCTACCCAAGATTTCTCAGCAGCCGTATCAAGTGCGACTGCATAAGCAGCAGTCTCGAAAGTCACGTTACTCGGCGAGCCATCGACGCCCACAGCGTTAGCGACCTTGATGACGCCCGTGAATCGGAAAGCCTTCGGCTGAAGGCAACTGCTTTCGGTACAGGCTTGGTAGGCCACCAAGCCCTGGATCGATTTATCTCCCAATTCGGTGTCAGGCGGAATGGCGATGGGGAGCGACCAAGTCACTTCGCCGTCGTGGTAGCTGATAGGAGGTACCCCGGGAAGGATTGACTTCGTTATCACATCGCTAGATGGCTCGGGCGCGCCCAGCCGGAGCCCGCTTTTTTCGGTGAGAACAAAATTGGTACTTCCCTCGGTATCGTCGACGGCAGCGGCGTAAACGTGGAACCCGCTATCAGGTTTCGCCGTCAGCAGCAACGTCGCTCGACTACCAGGCGTTACGGTCGAGGGCTCTAGACGCCCTACCCATTGCACCGAGTAATCGCCGTCACGAAACACGACAGGCTCTGGAGAGGCAGGCGCTTGGTCGAGTGGAGCCTTCATCGTCTCGCCAGTCACCGTCGGCGTTGATGTGGCAATTCCAGGCTCAGGCGAGGTAGCTTTCGCGACAAGGGTTTCATTGATCGGAATGCATGCTCCGCCAGTCGTGCATACTTGTGCCTTGAGGACAACCTCCACCGAACCGCCAAAGTCGCTCGATAAAGTCACCGGCACCGACCATGTCACCTCATCTTCGTGCTCCTCAATCGTCAGTCCCGGCCATTCCTTTGAAACGCTCGGCGCGGGTTCTGAATCAGGAGTGAACTCGCCGGCCAACTTCACCCCCGACTTATCCGCGACTTTGATCGATGTGGGAATCGGCCCACCCTTTTCCTGGGTGACGGAATAAATATGCCATCGCGGCGCAAGAGTAGCGGTTACGGACAATCGGCCCGTCGTTGCATCCGTCTGCTCTAACTTCGCCGTAAACTTTGCAGGATTGCTTTCATCGACTCCGTTGCCGCCGACCGTCAGCTTCGGAAATACACTGGTGTCGGTTCCCACATCCGATTGTGCAAATGCATGCGGTAATGCCGGAAGTAATAGCATCCAGCTCATGAAGTGCAAAAACCAAGGGGGCATCTTATTCCTATTCGTTGACATAGTTTTCTCTGCTTCTTCGCATCAAAAATGCAACTCGCCTTTCCACGGCAGTGATTCCACCTGGAAAGTCATTTTCTGCGTTAGCGTTCCAAACGACCCAATTGGCAAGCTGAATGAACCAACTTGCTTTTTCAATAGCGCCCGCAAGTTCCTGCTCGCAAGGCGAAAGCGACCGCAGCGTTCGATAAGACCCGATGGCCGCAGCCCACAACGCTGCGGTCGCATTCCCGTCGATGAGAAAACTACCGACCCAGCGCGCAAGATCAGTAGCCACAGTGTCTCGTCTAACTGCGTCGAAATCAACTATCCCCTCTACTTGGCCCCCTTCGAACAACACGTGCTCGCGATGCACATCAGCTAGCACCCATTGAGTTTCAACGGGACGATCGAGCCACGGTCGCAGCCATCGCTCGGCGTCCGATTGCAAGCGTCCTCCTTCCAGGACGCAATGATTGACAGCCTGGAGAAGCGGCACCGAGGCTCTCACTCTCTCGGGCGATTGTCCTTTCGAATAGGCGTTTAGTGCCTCGGGAAGAAGGGTTTTCAGCTCTGCCAATCGTTGCCAGCGACGGACTACCGCGGGCGCAATTTCCATTTTCACACCCAGTATTTCAACTGAGCGATGAAAACGGGCGATAGCTGCGGCGCCCAGCGATAAGGACCCGGCGAGCGTCTGGCAGGCGGGGTTTGGTTGGGTCGGCGCGTCGACCGGCTCACCCGGCATCCACGATGACAACTCAAAATGATGTCCAAACGCGGACAAACGGCGTTCCCCCGATGGCAAGGCAACCAGTCTAGGAATGATCGCCAGCGTTTGCCGAGACAGCGTCTGCACACGGTGGACCTCATCCACACGATTCTCAGTCGTGGAGGCTGGCCAGCGTTTGAGGGCGAAAGTCTGCGCCCCCCAGCGGCAGCGGAGGACTTGACCGCCGCTGAAACCTTGGGACACCGCTTCCACGGCATCGGGTGTTTTCCCATTTTGAAACGCGGCCGCTGCAAGCAAGTCTGCATCGTTTACTTTCCGTGTCATGACCCGCATCGTGTGGACCCTGATATCCCAAATCCCGAGCGACTTTGATTGCCAGTTTCATGCAAGCGCTCTATTCTTCCTTGGTAAACCCTTTCCATTCTGAACCGGTTTCGTCCCACTTGCGAGGATTCCGCCGTGCCTAAGTCTTTGTTCATACATTTGGTAGCCTGCCTCGTCGCCGTTTTTGGCGGAAACTACCGGCAATGCACTGCCCAGGACGCCGTGGTGACTGCCATTGATACGCAGCCCAGTGCCCAAAAGCCCAATTCTCATCCAAAAAAGCCGAACCGCGGCGCGTCAAAATCGCCAAAAGTCAAATCCGACAACTTAAGGACTGAAGAGAATTACCTGCGTATCAGCAAGAACGATGATCAGTCGCCACGAGCGTTAGAAACGGCAATCGTCCGGTTCGTCGGAACCGAAGGCTCAAAACATGCTGGCAAGACCGTTGATTTGGTGGGGGTTGTTCATATCGGCCAGCTCGAATACTACAAAGATTTGAAGGAACGCTTAGCAAAATACGACACGGTCCTTTACGAGCTTGTTGCTCCCGACGGAACTCGCATTCGCCCCGAAGACCTTGAGGACCGCCGGTCTTTGCTGGCTTCGATGCAGACCGGCATGAAAGACATGCTCAACTTGGAATACCAGTTGGAACACATCGATTACCTTGCGAAAAACTTTCGACATGCCGACATGAGCCCCGATGAATTCATGGAAGACATGAAAAGCCGAGGTGATGACCTGTGGAAGATGTTCGCACGGATGATGGGCGCGGGACTTGCCACGCAAGCTGCGACCGGGGGCGATGCAGGAATGTTAATGGCCCTGTTGAGCGCAGATCGGTCCATGAAACTCAAACAGGTGATGGCACGACAACTCGCCGACGTGGACCTTGTGACTGCCGGGATGGACGATGCTTCAGGATCCAACACTCTGATCAAAGGGCGCAATCGAAAAGCGTTTGAAGTCCTTCAGGCAGAGCTTGAGTCCGGCAAAAGGTCGGTCGCCGTGTTCTACGGCGCAGGGCATCTCAGTGACATGGCGAAGCGACTGGAGAAGGACTTTGGGATGAAGGCGACAACGACCACTTGGCTTACCGCGTGGGATCTCCAGCGCAATTAGCGAAGACTTGGCCGGGTAGCCACAGCAACCTTGGTCTGCTGTTCCCTGACATAGAACCTGTTGGTAAACGCACGGCGACCTAACGAACCGGCGGCGGCATCTTCCCGCCGTCGCCTTGCGTTTGGCTGATTCTCTTGCCTTCCTCGCCAGCGCCCCCTTTTGCAATTCGCTCGATCAACTGGCGGATTTTGGCTTCGCTGACCGGTTCGCCGTAAAGCTCTTCGCCTGGCGCACTTCCCCAGAAAAAGTCGCGTCCATCGGCGGTATAAAACCCGTACTGAGGAACAGGCGAAGTCCGCGACGAATCATCCAAACGGATACTTCGAAGTTTAAGCGTTTCGCGAAACGGCGCAACCGCAGCCGCAATCCGTGCGGCCCCAACAACCCGTGGATCGCCAAATGCGGAACCAACGCCGCCGGTGGGATAAACGTCGGGAACCTCGATGTGCAAGTATTTCATCGTTTCATTGCGAGTGAATTCGGTAGTGGGTAATAAAACCCCTTCTTCATCGACTGCAAAAAAAGACCGCCCGGCGATCTCGGGGTGGCGGCTGATGACGAATACCATCGCCACCGGAGCGCGGTACTGAAGATGCACGTCGACCTCGCCGCCAGGTAGCTTCCGAACGGCAACCACCCGCTTCACCCATGGATGGAAGGAAAACGCCGACGCAATTCGCGCTGAGGCGGCCGGGTCCAGCAATGACAACTGATCGAGCCGCGTATCGGAATAGACCGACTGCGTGATATCGCTACGAATGTAGTCGGGCCTCTGCGTGACGTGGATCATTTCTGGAGCGATGGCGTAGTATTTTTTTGATACATGCTCTGCTCCCCAACGCTGCCAAGCGATGTAACCACCTAGTACCAGCGCTGCGGGCCATACCATCGCCCATGCCGCTGGCGCGTGTACCAACCGTTGGAGCACCCCGCGAACAGGATGTAGCGTCTCGCGTTGTCGATCTTCGCCCTTCACGTCAAATCCGTTTTTCGCGATGCCTCGCGGGCGTTGTGTCTGATCCGTCATCAAGCCAGGCAGCAATTTGCGGTATGAACGACACCGCCAACAAGCCCCATGAGCTGTTCTCGTCACCAAGTCGGTTTCGAAAGCACCTCACCGACTCCATTACTACCAAATTTGTAGATTTGTCTGCAAGTCGATCCCTGTCTGAAGCAGAACCTGCTCGCGAACCCGCTCAATCAGCTTTAAACAGTCCTGACTAGTCGCCGAATCCCCGGCAACCAAAAAATGAGGGTGCTCACTGCTCAGAGATGCCCCTCCCTCGCGTAACCCTGACAATCCAATATCCGCAATGAGTCGTTCTGCGGTGGCACCATCTGGATCCACGAATGGCATCGCGATTCTCGAGTACTGCCTTGGGCGCGCGGCCCCCCGCACGATCCAGAGCTTTTGCATCCGTTTGGTCAGCGCTAATGGCTCACGAGGTTCAAGCTGAAAAACGGCCTGCAGCACGATCATCCCCGCCAGGCCTGACCGCCGGTGAGAAAACTGGGCTTCGTCACCTCGGATCGTCGAAATCGCACCATCGGGGTGAAGCAATTCGACTTCGACAGTCACACTTCCAATGTCGCGTCCGTCTGCGCTAGCATTCCCAACCAGTGCGCCAGCGACCGATCCAGGAATGCCCAGTAAATGCTCTAGACCTCCCAGCCCCGCGCTCACCGCATGGGTGACCGCGTGCGCAAGCTTCGCCCCGCCTCCGGCAATCAGTCGCGTGTCTTCGATTTCAAGCTGTGACAGCGGCGAAGCGGCCAGCGACAGGACCAAACAATCCACGCCGGCTTCACGAGCCAAAATATTGCTTCCTCCACCAAGCACGCGAACAGGCACCCCTGCATGATGGGCGGCTCGAACGAGGGAAACCAATTCGGTTCGATTGGTCGGTTCCGCGTAGTACCGCGCCGGACCACCGATGCCAAGCCAGAGAAGTGATGCCAGCGGATAATCAGGCTGGATCAGATGAGCAACAGAGTCAGGAAACTGCATGAGTTGGCAACGCCGCGCGCAATGGAAACTTTAGTTCAACACAATAGGCGGTGGTTTAAACGACCGGCTTCCAGTCTACCACCGCCTAGCGTGAACAACATAGCCGACACGACACAAGGTCGCCGTAAAAACTATCCCCGTCGAAGTGCCGAAAGCGCTGATCGAATCAAGCTTCGGACGGGAGCCTGTGGTTGGTAACCAATCAACTGCGACCGTTCCCATCGTCCCGTGGTCGACTTTGAGAAAACAATGATCTGAGGAATCTTTTGATCTCGCATCAGCTGCTTTGCCAAAGCCGGTTCGGCATCGCGGTCGACGACTGCCAAATTAACTTCTGATAACTGGCCACTGGTCTCCAAGTCTCGGATCGTCGTATCCTTGAGAGTGTGACAAGCAGGGCACCACTGAGCACTCACAATTACCATCAGCGGCTTTCCTTCCACTTGTGACTTCCGATAGGCTTCCGCGTAGTTGCTTTGCGAACTAGGCGTACTACCCGCAATTGTCACCAAGACCGAAACAAGTACCAAAGACAGCATGAGAAACTCCTTCTCGAGTGTTAAACTGAAACCGTTTGGATTGCGCAATTCAGCGACAATCTGACGATCAGCTCGACTTTAACGCCGAGCCTCGGGGGCGGATTTTAAGAGATCGAGAACGGGCAACAACCCATTTTTCCAATTTTTTGCCCAAACTGATATTGACTCCACATGGCTATATTGATCCCTCCCATGCGAGAACGCGCAGGACTCGCGCCTAAAGCGACCCTCAGTGCGCCTCCGTCTACCGTTGTGAGCGATCTCCAGTCGTCAGTTTGCTAGCTTTTGCCGCCAAAACTTTCCTCGATATTCGCCAGAGAACCCCATGAAACTTCGGATTGGCTTGATTGAAATCGGGCCCGCGTGGCAAAACCGGCACCGACCGGCGTTGCGAATGTTGCACGACCGCTTCGCGGTCCGCGCTGTCTACTGTGGGGTTGCTAAGAAAGCCGAAGCGGTTGCGGCTGAATTTCAGGCCGACGTGGTCGATGGTTATCGAACGATGGTGAATCGGAGCGATATCGACGCCGTAATGATTCTGGAGCGTTCCTGGCACGGCTGGCTACCAGTTTTGGCGGCATGCGAAGCCGGCAAAGCGGTTTACTGGGCCGGCGATCCACAGTTTGACCCGATTGCCGATGCGGCGATTCGAAAACAAGTAGATGATTCGGGGATCGCTTTTATGGCCGAATTGCCACGTCGATTCGCGCCGGCAACGTTGCGACTAAAAGAGTTAATCGCGACGAAACTGGGACCGCCACGCCTGATTTTTTGTCACCGAAGGCTGTCCGTTGTTCCGTCGAAGCCGGGTGGTGTTTGTGATTCGGACCCCTTGGCTGAGAGTCGCCGCGAACTGATCGAGTTAATCGACTGGTGCCGCTATGTCGTGGCAAGAAATCCGTCGTCGATCACCGCGTTGGTCCATCACCAAGAGACAGCTGTCGGGCACACGCCAAGCATTACAGACCCAAGGGATTACCAATGCCTGAGCCTTCGATTCCCTCCCGCGGCCGCTGCACCTGAAGTCATGTGCCAACTGAGTTGTGGACAGTACATCCCCGCTGCATGGCATGAGGCGATCAGCTTTCGGCCGCCGTCGGCGATGCAAATTTGCTGTGAACGAGGTGTCGCATTCATCGACTTGCCATCGACGTTAGTTTGGTTTGACGAAGCGGGACGGCACCTTGAGTCGCTCGAAACGGAGATGCCGGTCGGGGAACAGATGCTTACCCAGTTTCATCGCGTCGTGACCAGCCTCGTTCGCAGACTCAATGACCTGGATGATGCGTTTCGCGCAGCGACCATTCTGCATGCTGCCGATCAGCAAAGTCTGACCGGTCAGCGAGTCAATCTGGACTCCATTCGTTAATCTGCAAACTGGTTGCCACAAGTTGCGGAAGGCAGGAAATGACGCAACAAGTTCATGTCACTGCAATCGGCTGCCAGCTAAGAATTTTTGGATTGCCGACGGAAGCGGAGACTCGAAGCTCATCTCCGTGCCGGTGACCGGATGCACGAACGATAGCGTTCTGGCGTGTAACGCGATTCGCTGGCGGATCCACCGAGGGTGTTTAGCCTCTTTAGGTTTGTAGCGAGGATCACCCAGAACCGGGAAGCCAGCGCTGGCAAAGTGGACGCGGATTTGGTTTCGCTTGCCCGTCTCCAACCTCGCTTCCACCATCGTTGTATCGGCGAGACGTTTCAGTACTCGGTAGTGCGTGATCGCTGCCTCAGTGTTGTGCGACGGACGCGTCACATATCGATCGAGGTTTTTTCCGGTCGCCAGGTGACCGTCGAAAACGCCTTCATCGGCAGGCATCACCCCGGCGACAATTGCGAGATAAAGGCGTTTAGGCTTGTGTTGCTTAAACTGGTCGATCAATCGCTCCGCGACGGTTTCGTCTTTGCCGAACACCAAAAGCCCACTGACCTCACGATCGAGGCGATGCACAACGCACGCGGTTCGCTTCTTCTTTGAATGACTGAGGTACAGCGACACACGATCCACTAACGTATTCTTTTCATTCCAGTCGGTGGGAACGGTTAGAACACCCGATGATTTATCCACCACGATCAAGTAATCATCTTCAAAGATCACCTGGAACGTTCGATCATCCCAAGGCTTTTTCTTTTCGTGGTACTTTTGAACGGGGTCGTAGCGAACCGAAACCACATCGCCCTCCGTCACTGGTGTGGCCAGGAGAGAACATGGCGAGCCGTTGATCGAGACGCACGCATGGTCCACCATGCCTCTCACTTGCCCACGTGAGGCACCTGTTGCCTTTTGAACAACGACGTCGACACGCCCAGCATTCGTCGAGTCGATGGTAACGGAAACCGTTTTCAAGGCCATAAAATACGCCCGCGTGCGATTTGTGTAAGAACACATTCCAAACAAGCAGTGTGCTCGTTTAGAAAAACGCCTTCTTTCCGGACGAGATTAAATCGAAAAGGTGTGCCCAGCCTTGTAATTGTATTAAACACGGGGTGCCGGCTGATACCTGTCGGCCAGCCACAACAACAAAGGACTAGCAATGAAAACGGTACTGTAGGTACCGGCAAAAACTCCAATTACGAGCGAAAATGCGAACGCATGAATTCCCTCGCCACCAAAGAAGTACAACATCAAAACCACCATCCAAACCGTCAGCGATGTCAAGAGGGTACGGCTCAGAGTCGCGTTCACACTTGAATTGATCATCGCGCCAGTCAATCGCAAACTTTTGCCTTTGGTTTCGCGGATCCGGTCGAAAACGACAATTGTGTCGTTGATTGAATACCCAATTACCGTCAGCAGCGCTGCCACGACAGTAAGACTAATCTTGAATTGATCAACTAACAGAAAACCCAATGCATCAGCCAGCCAATAGCTCACCGCAATGGCACCGATGGTGATCATGACGTCGTGAACCAACGCAGCCACAGCAGCCACACCGTAGAAGACTTGGTTGAACCGAAACCAAATGTAGGCAAGAATCGCTAAAAAGCTGATTACCATTGCGAATATTGCCCGTCCCACCATATCACCTGCGACGCGGCTACCAACTTTACTGCTGCCGCTCCATACAGGGTCGCTACTCAAAGTCGACTTCAACTTTTCCATCACTTCATCAGCAGGTCCAAACTCAATCGGAAGCCCAACAATCCATTCGCTGAAACGAAGATCGCTTTCAATACTCCACTCATCCGCCCCTTTACCGATCGGCTCGAGTTCGATTCCCACAGGGTCAAGCGAGACGCCGGCGGCAGCTCCTGCCTTGACGATGCTGGACACGAGTGTCTTGGCGTTAATATCCGCTTTTCCTGATTCATTTCCCTGAATCGAAAGAACCAGCTTGGCACGACTTAAAACTTCAGGCGTAACGGGCTTGACTGCGGGCGCATCAGCAGCGGTGGCAGTAGGCGCATCAGCAGCGGTGGCAGTAGGCGCGTCAGCAGCGGTGGCAGTAGGCGCATCAGTAGCAGCAGGCGCATCAGTAGCAGCAGGCGAGTCGGTGACAGTGCCAGCGTCAGCGGCAGCCGCCGCATCCTCTGTACCTGTCTCGTCCGCCGTTGGAGCGTTGGAAGCCGCAGTAGGCTCCTCCTGCGAGCGCATCGCGACCAACTGAACACCGTTTGAATCGCGATTGACCCGAGAAGTCTTTTTCTCGATGGAAGGCTTATCGCCGGCCGGTTGAATTTCGACGTCGTAAGTGACCAGCTTTAACGAACCGTCCGCGATGAAGCCTTCGCTGATGCGAGACTTTAGGCTTTCGACGTCTTCGAGCGATGTGTCGACCTTATACACTGTCCCCTTGGGTGCGGATTTGACACTCACGTTATTGACGGTGTAGTCAATCGTTGCCCCTTGCTCCTGGACCAGAATTTTTCCAACAACAGCACGAACTTTCTCCGTGGTCGATGGTTCTTCAAGTCGGAAGGTGATAGAAGACCCACCTGAAAAGTCGATGTCAAAAATACTGTTGCCGCGGGCGAAGATCGCGACAACGCTAGCAGTCATAAAAATCAGCGAGACAGCGATTGCAGGGATACTTATACCCATAAAGTCAAACCCTTTGCCCCCTGTCACGGTATCACGTAGTTCCGCCACGGCATTACTCATCGACAGGGATAGGAACCCCTTCTTCTCAGCGATATCCAATAGTGTTCGAGAAACATAGATCGCGGTGAACATACTGAAGATGATCCCCAAAATCAGTGTTACGGCAAATCCGCGAACCTGATCGGTACCAATCACATAAAGAACGATCGCGGTCAAAATCGTTGTAAGGTTTGAGTCGGTAATCGTAACAGTTGCTCGTGCGAATCCGTTGCGAATCGCCATTCGAGCCGCCGATCCTTTGGCGATTTCTTCACGGATGCGTTCATAAATTAAGATATTGGCATCGACGGACATGCCGACGGTCAACACTAAACCCGCTAAACCAGGAAGAGTGAGAGGCTGGTTGATGAGTATCATCACGGCAACGGTCAGCATCATGTTCAATACCAACACGACACATGCGATGACACCTGTGAATCGATAGTATAAAACCATAAAAACAAGCACTGCGATCAATGCACCCACTGTCGCCATAAAGCCCTTGTTGATGGTATCGGCACCCAAGGTTGCATCGATTTGATTCTCTGCGATCGGTAGTTTCGTTAGGGCCGCGGGCAATTGCCCCGCTTGCAGTATGTTGACCAACTGCTCAACCTCGGCCGTGGTGAACTGGCCAGTGATCTGACCATCGCCTTGAATCGGCGAGCGAATCGAAGGGGCCGAGAGGAGAGCATCGTCGAGGACGATTCCAAGGTATCTTAAGTGCTGGCCATCGGGCGCATTGTTAGTAGTCAAAGCCAGGAATCGTCCCGCACCGGCATCATTGAGTTTAAAGCGAACACAGGGTGCACCCTTCTCATCAAAGCCGGTCGCCGAGAAAGCGAGGTCTTCGCCGGTGACGTCAAGTTGGGGATCGACATGCATCAGGACTTGGATATTCTCGATCCCCTGTGACGCCATCCAATTCGCCACACCATCGGCACCGAAAACGGTGAACGGGATCTCAAGGAGGCGACCATCTGCAGGATTGCGAACGATCGCACGCGAAACATCGACTCGCAGAGGACGGACGCCACCGGCTTCAGTCGATTCTTCTCGGTCGACCAACGCCCAAAACCCAACGGGCGTTTTTCCATCCACGTCGAGAATCGTCTTTCCAAGCCGAAGCCTCTGCGACGACTGTTCTGCCTGGGCTCGCGCAAGCTCGATCAGACGGCCGTGGTCACGGGTGTTTGCGAGAATCGCAAAACGAAGGATCCCAGCGCGAGAAATCGTTTCTTTAATACGATCCACTTCCAGCTGATCGACGGCCGGCACAATAATTTCGATTTGGTCTTCGCCATAAGGACGAATCACGATTTCCTGCGTACCGGCAGGATTGATCCGCTTGACGAGCGAATCAACCAACTTGGAGCTGGCGATTCTCGGTTGTGCAATGTCATCCGGAGTGGCACTCGCCCCGGTTGTGTTAACAAGGTTTCGATTCGGGTCAATCTGGTAGACCAAAATCGTGCCCCCGCGGAGGTCCACGCCGAGACCGAGTTTCCCAACGGCAAGAACGCTTCCGGCGGCAAGCAACGAGAACAAGATCCACCCAATCCGCGTGGAATGGCTTGGCATCCGCAGCCATCGGGCAATCACAGTCCCCATGAAAATAGGCACCACCACAATAGCAACCAAAGCCCCGAGAACTTGCCACTGGGCGACCGAGATACCCAGGTAGCTCGATTGTGCAATTTTTTCAACGGCCTCGGAGGCATTCGCCTGAGCGAGCAATCCTATCGAGAACGTGGCCAGCGGGTGGAAAAGACTATCCATGTTCTTGGGTCAATGTTCGAGTGACAGTTTTAAGTGATTACGCGTTTAGTACTGGGAATAAGTAGCCAAATATGCCGCCAGGCTCCCATCTTTTGGAGCCCTACGCACAAGGGACTACTCAGTTCTTGATTCGTTCGATTCTGTAGCTTCCGACAATATCCTGGCGACCGCTTTTCGATCGATCTTCATTCTTGAATTTTCGTTTTCGGTGAGCCTGATGACGATGGTTTCGGCATCCGCGATCGAAGCCACGACCCCGTGAATGCCGCCAATCGTGACGATACGGTCGTTCTTTTTGATCGCGTTCAGGCGGTTTGACTCGTCGGCTTTCCGGCGGCGTTCGGGAACCATGACAATGACCCAAAACAACACCATTAAACCGCCCAGGAGCAGAAATGGGCTGTTCAAGAACTGCTGAAGCGGGGTCAGCGGCGCCGCATCTGCAGCTTCCGCTTGAGCCAGCAGCGACCCGTTCAGGACGAGCGAGCCGAGGATTTCACACGGAAAAAACATGGACGAGGCTTCGAATATGGGAACGGGGCACCGCCTGCGCGGCGCGGACGGCCATGATATGGCCTTCAAAAATTCATCACAACCCCGTTCCAGCCCGCCAAAGCAAGCGTTTGTAAGCTTTTTGGCGATCTGCGAACCCTTGGACGCTAGGGAGACATCGGCTCCGTTTCGCGAGAATAGACCGCATATGCTGACTCAAACGTCTCCGCGTCGATTTGAAACTTGGGTTGACTGTCCGTGTAACGATTACAGTGCTCGACAAGCACTCGATAGAGAAATCGGAACAGGTGCCGTGGGACCCGCAACTGCTGAAACACCGTCAACAGTCGTTGGTAACTGACCGCGTCCACGAACAAATCCTTGGGCTCGACCTGCCTACCATCCGATGCACAGGCAAGCATTCGGGCTCGTGTCAGATCGTAAAGGGACTCGCCAGTCCATTCAAACGAAGGAATGACATTTTGCTTATCAAGCCTAGCTCGTTCATGAAATTCGCGAGATTCACGCTCCACATCGCGGTGCAATTCGCGTGGCAGCATTACCTTGAATCCGATCCCAGGGTGCTTCAGCAATTTGTTGTCGAGGATCGGCCAAACGAATCGACGCATCAGTTCTTGCTTGCCACCAATCATGTCGGGCTCATCAATTCGGTCCATCAATACGATCGTACCGGCAAACCCCAATCGTTCCAAAAGCGATTTAAATTTATTGAGTAACTCGTATCGATCGTCCGTCCGATCAAAGCGGGGCAAAGGCTGACTGGCCAGCTCTTTTCGTGGAAACTTCATCAGCACCTGACGCAGCATTCCCGTCTCTCGCTTGCCAACCCGCATGTGCCGATGGACTCCCATCGCCGCCATCTGTGACCGCCAAAACCGAAGCACATAGGGCAAAACACCCGGCGCGATCAGTAACGGAGCGAGCCAAAGCGCCGTCGAGTCCGAAATCGCTTCCCGATTCCAAATCCAAAAAACAAATGCCAGGCTAGCGATTAACCAAACGATACTGAGGACAAAGTCCAACGACGCAGTCCAATTTCCGTACCGCAGTTTTTTCCTCAATTGACTCCAACGTCCGTCAAACGTTGAGTCGGTCGACTGATCGTAACAACAGGCGAGCAGTAGGAAATCGCGGGCAGTCGTCCGATCCAGCTTGGAAAGTTGGGACGCCGTGAATGTCGACGGCTTGCGCTGGCTTCCATCCTGAACCGGCCCACCATCGGTGGCCGATAATGCTTGATTGACGAGGTCCGTTACGCCGAGGCATAGGATCGAATCCATGTGATCCCACAGCCGCCAACCGTCGAGCACTTTATCGGGTTTTTTGGACGCGAACCGACCCGCACGCGAAGCGAAATGATCGAGAAACGGATTGAAATCATCGTAACGAATCACATAGATGCGTTTCGATGGGTTTTCTTGGTTATAACGCGACAAATGTCGATCGATCTGCAGCCGCATCGCGGTTTTACCGCTTCCCTTGAGGCCGAAGATGATGGCCGTCGATGGCTCTGTGGGGTCGCCGTAAATTTTATCCCACGTCGGGTGATAAGCACTGCTAATGCAATGCTCTTTGAAGACCGGGTCGATCTGTGCGTCTTCCTCTGCAAAAGGATTCCGTACGATCCCGTGGTGTTCCCAAAAACTCTGAATATTCATCGAACTGCGGTCCCAAGCCGAGTCTTTTTTGTCCCGATCACGGCGACCGGGAAACTACTCCCGTCGCACAAGTGGGTAAGACTACCGTTTTCAGACGACCGCACAACACGCCCAAAGTGAGAGAGTGCATGCCTTTGCGGCGGTCCAAGGCGAGGAATTCAGCGAAACGATCCGAATGCGAGCACCTTCCAAAGACCGTCAATGACCGTTAGTTCGACGAAAAACCTACCGGCGTCGTCGCCCATTTTTCACTCGCGGTGGGATCTTCCGGCGCGCCCGTAACGATTCGCATCATCCATGCGTTTACGTCTCGAAGGACCTCCGTCATCATCTCGTCATCAGTGGTATATCGACGAACGTCAAGCCGCAAACGCGCATTGGCGACCAATCTCATGTCATCCTCGAATTGCTCTTCTCGCAACTCGGGATTCTCGATTGCCACAGCCCATAAGTTTTTCAAGTTTCTCGTCGACACGAGGTTGCTCAGTACGGCATTGCCGCGCGGCATCCGTCCACCTAACGCAATGCATCCAGCAAACTGGTTACTGCGCTGGAATGCGACGCGACGCGCCATCGTGCCACCTGCCCCATAGCCAGCGATGAAAACTCGGTCGCGATGAATCGAGTATCGCTCACAGGCATCGTCGACGGCTTGCCACACCGCGTCTTCACATCGCGAGACGGCCGCAGGCGTATGAGACCACTCAAAACGGTGACCGCTGGCATCCATTGCCAGCGACCCGCGCACACCCACACCGACGTAGTTGCGAGTACTTAGATGGGGCATGACCTGACGAACCTGAGTCTCGTTGAAGCCATTGTTGTGCAACCAAACAACCAGTGGATACCGATATCCAGGCTCATATCTGACCGGTAGAAAAAATTCTCGAGGACGCTTTACACGGCACGTTTCGCTTAGCGACAACCAATCGTTTAGCTTCTTCGCAGACGAGTCCGCACCCGGTAAACCGTTGCTCCCGCCAGCAAGATACTCTTCGCCGTGAAGCTTGGTCGGACTGCCTTGAGATGCATCCGATGAGGCCGATGAAGAAAGCCGTTTCATGGTTCGCACCAACGCATTGCCGAGAAATCTGCTGATGTATTGAAGAAGCGCGCACCGTCTTCTCTACCTTTCACGTCGCCGTTTTATGGACCGAGCACATTGTCTGTCAATGTCACCCAGCGCAATCGCGGCTTCGCACAACACGAATCATACGGCGCACGATCAGCAACTCACCTAGGGCAACGCATTTGCGGCGCAAGACATTTTTTGAAGTAGGCAATGCTAGCATCCACTGATCGCACGCAAGGTTCAACAAGCGGAGTGGCGCCCCGCTTGGCGATCTGGCACGACGACTGCGACGCACCTATCCACGCTTATTTGAGGAGATCCTTGACGGTGTCTCTCTCGGTTCGAAGTTCGTCCAACGTCAATTCAATTTTTTGGCGAGCGAACTCGTTATGCTCAATGCCCTGAATGATCTTGTGGTTCTTTCCGTCGCTGGTCAACGGAAATCCGAAGATCAGCCCTTCGTCAATGCCGTAACTACCATCGCTACACACAGCCGCACTGAAGCAATCCCCCGCCACGGTCGGTCGGACGACTCCTTTGACCGTATCGAGTGCCGCGTTTGCAGCCGATGCGGCGCTCGATGCACCGCGTGCAGCGATCACTGCCGCCCCACGTTGTTGAACGGTTGAAATAAACGTTGTCTGAAGCCAATCGGCATCGGCAATCACTTCTGTAGCGGGCTTGCCATCGATGGTCGCGTGAAAATAGTCAGGGTACTGGGTGGCGGAATGATTGCCCCAAATGGCAACGTTCTTTACCGTCGATACCGGTTTCCCAGCCTTGATCGCGAGCTGGCTCTTGCCACGGTTTTGATCAAGTGCTGTCATCGCATACCATCGATCTCGCGGCACTTTGGGTGCGTTGTGCATCGCGATCAGGCAATTCGTATTGCAAGGGTTACCGACCACGAGGACGCGGACGTCTTTGGCCGCAGCGTCTTCGATTGCCTTCCCGGTGTTGGTAAAGATGGGACCATTGATTCGGATCAAGTCAGCCCGCTCCATGCCTGCTTTGCGAGGAATGCTACCGACGCAGATCACCCAGTTGCAGTCCCCGAACCCGTTGTGCAAGTCATCGCTGCTGCACTTTTTCACTCCTACCAGCGTCGAAAAGGCGCAGTCGTCCAACTCCATCTCCACGCCGTCTAGGCTCTTCAGAACCGGTGGAACTTCGACCAAGTTTAAGATTACTGGCTGGTTCGGACCAAAGACCTCACCGCTGGCGATCCGGTAAATGAGGGCGTACCCGATATTCCCGGCGGCACCGGTAACGGCGACACGAATCGGAGCGGTCATACAAAAGGACTCCCTAGTTTGGTTGGATAAATGGATTCTAGAAGTGAAGGAAACACGGCGTTACGGCCACGGCATCGACCTGCCAAAACAATCCCTCGACAAGCGCGACGGTTCGTACAGGGAATTCGTCAAATCGCTTTGTAACCTGTCCGACCAGCGGCAACAACAGGAGCAGACCGCGACATCCAAAGGACTTTTGCTACCTTCGTTTGCCAATGTGTTTGACTACTGGTCATTCATCGAGGCGATCTGGTAACGCCTGCGTCTGCCGAAGTTTTTTCGCGGTGTCGGCACCTCGGCCGAGTAGGCCGACAACAATCGCAAGCACGATCAGGCCCAACGTCATGGCAACGACATACCAGCCAACGTTTGATACATGCGTGGAACCAACACGAGGTAATTCGATGTCACGAAATTGAGAGGCGATCACCAGTGGGCCGAACTGATTTCCTCCGCCGTTCTGGTTCATGAAATCACTTTCGTAGCTCCACATCCGGAAGTAGATGCCGTCCACGGAGACAGCTGTCTTGAACATCGCTATGTCCAGGTTTTCCAGCGGCCCATGACTGAGTTCAAGTGCCTGTGCAAGAAAAGGTGGTAAGTCGCGAGTTACGATCGATATGGGATATCGATTCTCGAATGTTGCCGATTCGTCACCCTTAGTCTTGGTCTTGGTCTTGATGACGACGTCTCCCAGATCGGCCAGGGAGTCGATTTGCCAATAATGGTCTGAACCAAGCTCGCTTTTGATCGCAGGCGTAGCCACCGTCACACGAGTGAATCGAACCGTCTGGACATCGATTCGAATATAACGCCCAACCAACTCGGATGATCGCTTGAGAAGTTCCGCGGCAGGCGTTTGAATGGGTGATTGCCGAGCAACGGAATCGTCGCCCAGAAAAAGCGAGGGCGCCAGCCCAAGCAACGGATAAAAGGCTGCGGAATCCTCGCTTGTTAGGGGATCTCGGTCCCTCTGCCTGACACCGTCAAACAACGAAAGATCAAACTCTCGCTCACTGAGCGCAAGCCACTCTGCAGGCACATCGTTGCCGGGACCTGGGAGCCAAGCCATCGAAGGCGCAGCAAGAAGCAGGGGCAACGTTTTGTTCTGAACACGGACGATAACACCGGTTGCCTTCGTTTGCTGCGAACCGAGATCCGAACCCACCGCAAGCCATGATGACGGCAGCTTCCCAGTCATAACAACGACTGAGGGGATGGTCGTTTCTGCATCGTTCGTTGGTTCAGACGATGACACCTCAACTCGATAAAGTTGAGTAAAACCGAGAACTTTAGCAAGGTCCGACGGAACAGCGATCCGATCAATCTTGGATGGCCTACCACTTATCGAAAGCAACCTACCCACATCGTCCGAAGACCATCTCCCTTGCTGCTTCGAGGCTGTGTTTTTTTGGGCTTCTTCGGCGAATAGGTGCTCCATTGAACCACTCCTGGCAATGCGACTGATTTGGAACAGTAGCTTTGCAGCTTCTCGCGTCAACGCTTCATTCGCCGGCTCGTCCGCCCACGGACCAACGGCTTCCAATCTAGCTTGGTCAAAACCACTTAGTCGGTCCAGGACCGACTGGCCGATCGCTGGCATGAAAGTCAGCGCACTAAACATGAAGCCGACAATCGTTTCCACCAGCAATCGAGATCGAGAAAACGCCATCATTCGGCCTCCTGAGTCGCATGATCGGGAGCGACCAACCCGGTTTTAGGTGGACCAATCCAAACATCGGGTAGGTGTTCAGCGGCTTGTCGAAGGCGTCGCAAGCGACGCGTGGCGATCCTGCTCGCGATCATGATAGTGATAGAAAACCCTACACCAATCACCGCCGCAACGATGATCATTGTCGTGATACTGAATGGCAGACCACCATCCTTCGTCATTCCGGCAGAACTTGCGACTGAACCCGGGTGGATCGAAGAAACCCCATCGACATACACAAGTCGGCCGACAATCGCAGGCGCGATTTCGGTGCCACGTGCCGACTGGAATGCCAATCGCTTTAAATACAGTCCGTCGACTTCGACGAATGGACCGCTGGATACGAAATCAAGCCCTGCTAACTTTGACAGATCGACGGGCAATTCCTTCGTATAAAACGCAACCGGTCGTTCACTACCGTCGAGCGGCTGCATCCACAGTTCCCAGTAACGTTCGATACCAAACGGATTGGCTGCCGCATCGCGGAGCGAGACCCTTGCAACACGAGCCTGCATGGCGACCGGTCGATGCAAATAGACATCCGCTTGCTGCAAAAGGTTGACCACACCCGCGAGCCGCGATGGCCCGCCATCGCGATGGTAACAGACCGGATCCTCTAACAAACGATAGAACGCGAGACGATCGTCTTTACTCCAGATCGCCTGATCGTTGACCGATTGCAGGTAGCCGCGATCCAATGCCGCCTGCAATCGGTTCCGCAACCGTTCATCGCTCAGCAGTGGCAGGTCAACAGTCTGTTTCGGTTGCTCTGTTCCCACTGCGTTTCCTCCGCTCTGAAGGGATTCGTCGGCCAAAGCAGCGGCGTCGCGAAGTGCGGCGATGAGCGCCTTGTGCTTGGATTCATCGCGGTTTGCAGACGAGCGACGAATGGCCGACAGGAATTCGGTCAATTCCTCCCGTTCCCGCGGGGCCAATACCTCGACCGTCCGGTCGAGAGGCGTTTCGTCTGAAAAATTACGGAGCAACGCCGCTTCGGGTCCAAGCTTGGAACCATCGGAATCTGCCCGCGAGGACGCCGCCGATCCGTCGGAATGGAGTTCTCGGGAGGTTGATCGCGACGATTCAAGTCGGTTCTGGGACCGCGGAGCAGAGAAAAGGGTGCGATATAGTTCGGGCTTACCGGCCTCTCGCATGACGAAGACGACCAACACCAGGGCCAGCCCAAGCCGCCAAATCTTCCGGTAAGGCGAGTTTCCGGGAACGACGCTCCCCCGCCGACCGCGCTGCCGATAGAGGTTGTCGTCGTTCAGTCCGGAGGGAATCCTCATCTCACAATCCTCACGGGCAGCTTACGATGTCCCGCATCTTGTCGATCTTGTCGAGCGTTCACTTGAAACCCGGCGTCTAGGCTCTTACTCTAGGAACAATATTGAGCCTTTGAAAGGCTTTGATGAGCGCCGACGTGCTATTCTGTACTCTTCTACTAACCTTTCCCATCGTTGCATCCTGGGCACCGCTGATGTCATTGAGAGCTCGATTCACCCGACAACGCTTCGCCCGAGTAGTTGCGATACTTCCCCTATCGATCTCGTCGTTAGTTCTCTGCGGCATTGCGACCGGAATCCTCGGACTTGGGACTTCAGCCGTTGGTGAAGAGCCAGCGCAGGAGTTTTTGGCCCGCTTGCGGGACGCCGGTTACTTCGATACGGCGATCGCCTACCTCGACCGCACCGAAAAAATGGCAGGAATCAACCCCTCCTTCCTCGAAGCGATTCCCCTCGAAAAAGCCCAAACCTTTATCGATGCAGCCGTTTCGTCTCGGAGTTCCGCCGAGCGGGATCAGCAATTCGTTTCCGCGCAAACCCAATTGAAGGAATTCCTTACTCGGACGGAGCATCCCAGGCTGTCTGAAGCTCGTCTGCTGTTGGGTAAATTGCAAATGGTCCGTGGTGGTCAAATGCTTGCGGCAAAGAAACCGAACACCCCGACGGAGGAGGCTCGCAAAAATGCCCGGGATTCTTACATGGAAGCCGCTGCCACCTTCGATTCCATCGTCGCGGACCTGCTCAAGGTTTTGGAGGGGATGAAGGGACAGCGAATCGATGCTGAAAAAGAGCCTGAAAAGGCCGCGCAGCGAAGTCAGTATCAATTCGAGTTTCTGCAAGCGAAAATGCGAGGGGCGGAGGCGAGGGAACTTGCGGCAAAAACATTTGCGAAACCGACGGAAGAAGCCAAACCGCTGATGGAGGAAGCGCTCAAGGCTTTCACCGATCTTAGCGAAAAGTATGACGACTACCCGCAAGGAGCGTTGGCGATGACCGCGCGGGGCAAACTCCAGCGTGATCTTGGAAAAACAGCCGAGGCGATTGATAGTTTTCAACGAGTCATGGAGCAGGTTGACGTCGATGCCCTGCGTGGGTCGAAAATGGAGGCGGCCGCCGCACTAATCGATCTATGGATCGCTGCAAACCCACCGCGACTTGACGACGCGATCCGAGTGGGGCAAACCTTCGTCGACGATTCTCGCGCCAATGAATCCCGTCTCCAGGAAATGCAAGACCTAAAGGTTGC
>JANOBM010000172.1:0-3866 GCA_031411655.1 Planctomycetaceae bacterium | reverse complement strand
AAACATCGTCATGCTGGTGTGCCCAATTGAGTCACTTAAGCAGTGGCAAATGTATCACTAACTGAACAGCACCGCGGCTCAGCTTGGCTAAGAACTCTGATTCTTGAAAGTCCACCGATTACGGTCGTTGCCGACAATCCATTTGTACAACGGCTCTAAACAACGGCTCTAAACAATTGCTTTGCCATTCCCTGCAAAGGACCGGTCGGTGAGGTCTCGAGCCACCGCATAAATAGCACTCTCTTGCGGAACGGATTGTGCGCACCATTCCAACGGTACGAAGTGTCCCATTGCATGCTTGTAACGATTAACGAATCGCACGGTTGGCTCACCGCGGCTTAGCTTTTCAATTTCTTTCAACGTGCTTTCACAATCGTCGGGATGCACCAAGTCAAGGAAAGGCCTCGCCTTCAGTTCCTCAATGGTGTAACCAAGGAGCATACTAAAACGCCGATTAACACGATAGAAAAATCCGTTTGTACCAGCGATACAAAACAAGTCCATTGACAGGTCAAAGAAGGTCACCAAGTCCTGTTCGGCCTTGCGCTGGCCGGCCTGCAAGTGCGCCGTCATAACGCTGACCACCTCCGAAGCAGAGCTTGGGCGGCCTTCTCTATCACCCAGAAGGCAACGCGTCACCAATCCCACAAGATCAACAGAGACAGGGTTTTTGTTAATTCGGGCAATGGCGTCCTTACAGTCCGCTCGTACTGCCTTCTTGAAAATTTCGCGTGCCGTCTTTCCTGTGTAGGGAGGAGCACCGGAAAGGATTTCGCAAAGTATCCCCCCAAGACCAAAAACATCGGTGCGTTGGTCGATCAATTCGACCTGGCCGAGCGCTTGCTCGGGTGCAAGATAAGCCGGCGTCCCCAAGATGGTTCCAGATCCTGTCAAAGAACAATCGGTACCTTCGCGATTGGCTTCAAAGATTCCACCTTCGTCATGCGTCCGCACACCCGATTTCCAAAGCTCTGGAAACCACTCAGGCGCACCGATTTGTTTCGCCAGCCCCCAATCGATCACTTTCACTATACCAAAACCACCAACCATGACGTTGGCAGGCTTGAGGTCGCGGTGTATCACGCCTTCGCTGTGGGCAAATGCAATCGCCTCACTGATTTGTAGAAAGGTATTGAGCAGACTCGGTCGATCGTCCAAAACACTGACCCGACGCTTCAATACCTGATCGAGCGTTTCTCCATTGATCTTCTTCATCACGTAAAATGGGCGGTTGTCGGGTGAAACGCCGATCGCATGAACCGCCACTACACCTTGGTGCGTGAGCCTGCTAGTGATCCGAGCTTCCTGAAAAAATCGACGAACGATGGTTGGCCGACATTTATATTCATCTCGAAGAACCTTGATCGCAACTTCTCGACCTAACTGAAGATCCCAACCCGAAAACACGATGCCTATACCGCCGCTTCCGATCTCCTTTCCGACAAGATACCTACCACCTGGCGGCGCGGAATTAACATGTCCTTCGACAATCGGATCGAATTCGCTTCCAATGCCTCCCGAGGCTGACGCAATGGTAGAATTCCCGATCGCTTTGGAAGGCGTCCCCTTGGAACCTATGCCACTAAAGCGACTCGAAGGCACGGGCGGAGTGTGATCGACTCGCACTGACTGGTTGCCCGTTGTGGTTGTCCAGACGTCGGACTCCGTCCAATTGGTAAACTCAACCGGCAGTGAACCTTCTTGTTCGGAATTGAGTATTTTGTTTGACGGCATGTGACTCAACTCTTCGGGGCGAAGGGCTAAGCATCAACGGAGGATTGTCGACGATGGCAATGCGGCATGTGAAGGCTTGTGAAGGCTTGTGAAGGCTTGTGAAGGTGTGTGATGGTGTGTGATGGTGTGTGATGGTGTAAGGCAGCGCGGGCGACAACGCTCTACCCTCTCTTTTCAAGACTGATTTTAAGCCATTCCATCGGGGGGCAATAGACTTGAAATCAAAAATGTTAGTTTGCGAATTCGCCCCGTCGATAACCGGTCAGAGGGCCTGCGTTTTGGGATCGGTAATTCCTAGCTTTACACGTTAGACTGTCGTCTAAGAATGCAGGCTCGGGTGCATGAAGCCCAGGAAGTGTGATTTTGACGATTAGCGAGTGTCTACTCGGTGTTGAGCGTTTTTGGGGCGGTTGGGTTCACCGATATTTACGAGCGAAATTTGAATCATCCAAATTACCTAGTTGAACTTTGGTGCGGTCGAGCCTCCGTGTCTGAACCCGGATCCCTTGAAGCCTATTGCGAAGCGGCGATGTGCGAGGAAGAACTTCGGCAAGCGTTGCGATACAAACGTTTAACCACACGAAATCAACATGTCGTCGGCAGAGGTATGGCCCGAACGCTCCTTGCTGGTCCTGGCACCGCACCTCAAGAGATCGTGTTTTCCTTCAATCGACACGGCAAACCAGACGTAATGGATCCCACGGTCGCCAAACGGCCTTTCAATTTGGCCCATACCGAGGGCCTCGTTGTTTTTGCGGCAACGGAGACCGGTTGCATCGGGGTCGATGTCGAAAAACTTTCACGCAAGACGGATATTGCCATTGCCAATCGCTATTTTGCTTCTCCAGAGGTTGATTACGTTATGAGCCACGCGCGAGACGAAGACCGAAGACTCGCGTTCTTAAAGGTTTGGACATTGAAAGAATCCTTTATCAAAGCGGTAGGTAGAGGACTGTCGATACCGCTAGCTGATTTTGCATTTGAAGAAGTCGATTCTGCAGCACCGAAGATTCGATTGTTCCGAAACGATTTAGGAGATGGGGCGGCTTGGCACTTCGCTTGTGTGTCGCCGGCGGAAGGATACATTGCTTCCGTGGCGGTTAGCGATCTCGACGATGTGGAATTGCTCGATGTTCGTGTTCGAGATTTCCATTCGATGCTGCCCGCGTCTGCGAACGAGGCTTAGATACACATTGTCAACCTATCTTTCTCCCGAATCGCTCAATCAAATCCAACGCCTCGACCTTCGTGCAAGAATGGTTGTCAAAGGCTTTCTTCAAGGGCTTCATTCCAGTCCCTTTCATGGATTCTCCGTCCAATTTAGTGATCATCGTCGCTATCATCCGGGGGATGACCCGAAACTGATCGACTGGCTTGCCTATGCAAAGACTGACAAGTATTACGTCAAACGCTACGAAGCCGAAACGAACCTTACCGGCTATCTCGTCGTCGATTTAAGCGAATCGATGGGATTCTCTCAGTCACCAAGGATGTCGAAATTCGAATACTGTGTGTGCCTGGCAGCGGCTCTTTGCTATTTAATGACCATACAGCAAGACCCGGTCGGCTTATTGACGTTTGGAGACAAGTTGCACGCGACTTTACCGGCAAGAAGCCGACGAGGGCATCTCGCGGATGTCCTAGCACATTTGACGCGCCTAAAGCCAGCCGGCACAACCGACCTGCCCGGGTGCATTGCTCGTGTTGCATCCATGCTTCGCCACAATAGCCTCGTCATGCTTTTCTCTGATTTGCTCGGTGATCCCGCTCAAACACTCTCCTCATTGGCCAGGCTTCGTCATTCTGGACATGATGTAATCGTTTTTCATGTACTTGACCAAGCAGAAATCGAATTCCCTTTTAACGGTCCGGTTGAGTTTGAGGATCCTGAGACGGGAGAGTTGATTCAAGTGGACGCAGGTGGATTTCGCGATGAGTACCTTTCGGCGATCGACACATTTCGCGAAACTTATCGGGACGGCTGCGGGCGTTTACAAATCGATTACGTTCCGCTCAGCACTGAAATGCCGTTTGATAAAGCACTCACGGAATACTTGATTAACCGCCAGGCACGTTTCTGATGACCGTCCTCAGCACCGGATTGCTCATAGGTCTTGTCGCGACGGCGATTC
>JANOBM010000171.1:0-1667 GCA_031411655.1 Planctomycetaceae bacterium | reverse complement strand
CGAAATCGCATCCCGTAGCCGGTCAACGCTCGCCACATGCACGATCAGCGGGTTACTCGACGGTCTGGACTTCGCAACGAAAATTTTCTGAACGGCCCCTGCATCCCAGGCATTAGCTGCCAGTCCGTAGACCGTTTCGGTGGGAAGTCCGACAAGACAACCAGATGCTAGCAATTTAGCAGCTTGGGCGATCGCATCTTGGGAGGCGGGAGAGATCAACTGGGAAACCGATAAGTGGAAACGGCTTTACCACTGCTAGCCGACAAGCCGTCGGTGCAATGGAAATACCTCAAAGAAAAAGGGTGCTGATAGTTTAACTCATCGCCGGCGTTGCTGCTGTGGGGAATTGAAAAGGTCAATGAACCGCAGGATTGTCGACGGCGCAGTGCGGTCCGGAGCACAGCGGGGCAGATTGGTCGCGGTTTTGATGGCTGTTCATTCATGGCACCAACAACTAGCGTCGTCGATACAGGCGAATCTGTTACACTCCACGCTTTCCGTCGATCTTTTTCGAAGGCTCGCCGAGTCCGATTGGTCTGATACAGGGAAGGTTAGTCCGTGTCCGAAGAAACCAAGCCAGCAACGGCATCCACCGACGCGTGGACGGTCATGAAGTTATTGAGCTGGACCACCGAGTTTTTCCGTAAACGTGGGAGTGAATCGCCGCGGCTCGATGCTGAAGTCTTGTTGGCGCATGCTCGCAGTTGTTCTCGAATCGAGTTATACACGGCCTTCGACTCGGAACCGACGGAGGAGCAGCGCGAAGCATTTCGCGAAATGGTGCGCAGGCGAGGCGACGGGGCTCCCGTGGCTTATCTGGTTGGCTATCGCGAATTCTATTCGCTGCGCATGCGAGTAAACGAATCCGTTCTGATTCCACGACCGGAAACCGAGCATGTCGTCATTGAAGCGTTAGACCAAGCGAAATTACTCCTTGCGTCTGAGCCTAACCGCGAGCTTAGAATCGTTGATGTCGGTACTGGGAGCGGTGCGATTGCAATCGCGATTGCCAAGCACCTTCCCAATGCAAAGCTAACGGCGATCGACATTTCGCCGGAAGCTTTAACTATCTGTAAATGGAATATGGAGCAGCACGGCGTCAGCGATCGTATGACGTTGGTGGAAGGTGATCTCCTTACTTCGGTTGCTGCCGATCATACAATCGACATCATCGTGAGCAACCCACCATATGTCAGTGAAACTGAGTACGCGGAACTTTCGCCCACGGTCAAAAACTATGAACCTAAGCTGGCGTTAGTGGCAAGTCAGAATGGGACGGGAGCGATTGCAAGTTTGATCGAACAATCGGTCGACCGCCTGATCAAAGGTGGAAGATTGATCATTGAGCTCAGCCCAATGATTGCGGACGCATGTGCCGATCTGTTGGCCTCAAACAACGCCTTTGAAACACCGAAATTCATCAAAGATCTTGCCGGTCATCGCCGTGTGATGTCAGCGCGTAGGAAATAGCGTCGCTTTCGGCTCGCGAGGGTAGAAATTAAGGCGTTTAACCGACCCCTATTTAATGGTCCATCCGGGATTATCGTGGGTAGAGATCGAGTCCACCGCAGTAGAAATAGATCGCTGTCTTGAAGTTTTCACGATTGCGGTAGCCGCCGACTCGTCGCTTGATTGACATGATTTTGCTGTTCATCCCTTCGGCGACT
>JANOBM010000170.1:0-6122 GCA_031411655.1 Planctomycetaceae bacterium | reverse complement strand
CGCATGACCAGGATCTCGACGATGATCAATGGGCCCTTCCTGACAACGCGCGTGACACTCGCTTCACGATTTGGGAGGACATGATCGATATGCTTGCCTCAGCAATTCTATGGGATCGCGATTTTGAACTGGCCGACGGTTTTCTCGACCAAGACCCTTCCGCCGCTCGCCATCGTCGAAAGCTGCTCGGTATTTCAGAAGACTATTTCGTCCAACCGCCTTTGGACCCCACTACGAATCAGACACGACGTATGCTCGCCCAGGCGCGTGCATACGCCGCTCGGTGGTCGCCGCTTTAGAATCGATAGTCGTTCGACGCGGACAGACGAGTCAAGCGCCATTGACCGTTGCAAGTATCGATCGGTTGCAACTTATTTCCTCGTTTGTACCTCATTTCTCCGTGCTCCCAGCCGTGCTGCGAAACCTACCGGAGCTGCTCTATCGGGGGACTAAAGCGAGAGCGTTTGACGTAGCTCGAAAACGGCCGAACAGCTTCACGGGTTGTAAGAACCTATCCGAAAGCCATTAGCCGCTTTGGCGCTAGCAGCGGGTTTCTTCGGTGTTCGCATTGGTTCATACCCCCATAGCAGACGCTTGGAAGACTGATGCGGACTCAATGGTGGGCATGCTTTACGGGGCCGTTAAACTCAATGCGATCCGGTGAAAGCCCCAAAGGCGGCGCCGGTCATTCAGCTTTGGCAGTGAATTGGATTGACTGGATTGCAGGTGTCGCACCGGTGATGCCGATTCTTCTAAGAACAGCATCTTGAATTGCCTACCCGTCCAAGGGTGGTACACGTTCTCCTGTATTCATTCCCACTGGTAACGCCAGAGGAGTGAAGAAATCGCTTTCATTCCATGAGACAATCAGCCTTCAAGACAGCTTCTCAGTACCTTGTTTTCACTCTGTTCCTGTGTTTTGCACTCTGCGGGCAGTATTACACACTTGGACAGGAGTTGGCCGAATGGTCAGCACCCATCTACGAAGAAGAGTTTCTTGCTTACGGATTGAGCGAGGACGAAAGTTTGCCAGTTGCGGGCGCCGATTCACCAGAACCGAAAGTTGACTCGCTTGATGACAGCAGCTTGAATGCGATCGCCGAGCGTCTAGCAAGCGTCGAATCCCAGCTCCAAAAAAGCGAAGAGGCCGCCAAGAAGAAGGCTGACGCCGAGAAGGCAAAGGCCGACAAAGAGAAAAATGCTCCCAAACACGACTTGAGTGATAAGAAGTGGACGGTAAAGCTTGGCGGCCATATCCAGTCCGATTTCATCCAGTGGGCTGATGCCGATCCGGCGATCGTCGGTGCCCAAAATTACTTCGCCTTTCGTCGATTGCGACTCGTTGCAGACGGTACCGGTTACGGCCAATTTGATTTTCGACTTCAAACGACGCTTGAGCCTGGCGAGGGACCGGTGAATTCGACTGCGAGCCCCGATGTTAAAGATGCCTATGTCTCCATGAACGACATTCCAGGGCTAGGAAGAATTCGAGTTGGCAATTTCTTCGTACCGTTTAGCCTCGAGCAAGTCACCAACGACACGATGAACATTTTTCTGGAGCGATCCATTCCGACACAGGGAATTTTCGCAGCTGACCGGGAAGTTGGCATCGCGCTTTACAATTGCACCGAAGACCAAAACTTGACTTGGTCAACCGGACTCTTCTTCGACAGCATCAGCGATACGTTCAAGGTCCGAACGGATGATAACCAAGGCTACCGACTTTCGGGGCGTCTCACTTGGCTTCCCTATTACGACGAGGCGTCGAAAGGTGCTTATTTGTGGCATACAGGCGTCGGTGTTTTGCACACGGATGACCAAGACAATTTAGTGAGTTTTCGGGCGCGACCGCAAATCCATCAGGGTCCGCGTTTGATCGACAGCGGCTTGCTGAACGCCGATAGCTACACCACCGGCAATGTCGAAACAGCGGTTGTGTGGGGGCGAACGACGCTGCAAAGCGAGGCTTTTCTTTCCAACGTCAACCTGATTAGCGGTGACAACGGTCAAGCCTACGGAGCTTACGCACACGTAAGCTATTTTTTGACAGGCGAGCATCGCGTCTTCGAACGATTCGGGCAACACGGCGCCCAATTCGGCAGAAACGTTCCGAATAAGAACTTTAATTGGATCCGATGTGCGTTTGGGCCCGGCGCTTGGGAAGCAAAAGCACGCTGGTCGAATCTAGGTCTGACGCAATTCAGCCGTGGCCAATACAACGACGTGACGGCCGGCTTTAACTGGTACTTATCCGATCGCACCCGCGTGATGTTCGACTGGATTCATCCCATCACAACCAGCCAAACTACCTTTGGAAGCACCGAGTCCGATCTGCTGGGAATCCGATTCGACGTAAACTGGTAGCTGCCACATCGTCTGAACAAAAGATCAGTGGTGTAGCCGAAGCAAAGACTTCTCCCTTCGTCTAATACGTTTAGGGTGATCTTTTGAAAAAAATCGGTCGGCTTCACTTCTGCTACCCCGCGATCGTCTAAACTAAAAGCTCGTCCGGGGGGGCGAGTTGGACGGTGAGTCGTCAGCAGGATTGTCTTCGCTAGGCTTTTCATGACCCGCCCCGAGCGAAAAAGCTTTGCTCATCTACTCATTGTAAAAGGGGTTTCGCGATGTTACACAACCAGATCAGTCACCGATTCAGCGTGCCAGTACTTTTGCTACTTGCGTTTTGTATGGGTACTGGGGTCAGCCCGGCGGCTGACCATGCCGATTCTCCGCTGGTGAAAACGGATGGTTCATTGGATATCAATGACGTTTATATCTTCCAGTCGCCGCAGAATGCTGCGAACGTCACGGTGGCAGTTACCGTCAACCCGTTCGCTGGTGTTAAGAGTCCTACTTCGTTTAACACCCGAGGGGTCTATGAGATAAACATAGATACCGATGGTAATGCCATCCCTAACTTTGCTTATCGTTTTTACTTTTCGTCGGTGCTGAACGGTTCCCAACGTTTCATCGTCCTGCAAGCCAACGGAAAACCGCTGGCTTCCGGTCAAACTGGAAAGACTACAACCATTCCTACTGGCGGTTTCGTCACTGCAGGGTTATTCGACGACCCATTCTTTTTTGATCTCGCTGGGTTCAACAATGGTTTGAAATTCACAGGTACCAATTTCTTCGCCGGTGCCAACGTCACTGCGATGGTGTTAGAACTCCCTCGTGCATCTTTTGGTTCCAATAACATCAGTGTCTATGCTCGTACGGTAACCAGTGCTAAGCAATTTGATCGAATGGGTCGTCCCGCGATTAACACGGTCTTGATTGGGAAGGATCGAAAGGATGCGTTCAACTTCGGAAGTCCGGCTCAAGACCCGGTAAACTTTGGCGCTGAGGTGATCACTGCTTTGAAAGGGCTTGGAAACACGCAGGCCGAAGCTGCGGCATTGGCCAGTGTACTGCTGCCAGATGTGCTCACCGTAGACACTTCGAGTACCGCCTCCTTTTTGAACGGACGTAAGTTAGCCGATGACGTGATTGACGCTGAGCTAAATTTACTCACCAAAGGCGCGGTCAAGACCGACTCGGTTAACGCGAATGACCGCACTTTTCTAACGACATTTCCCTATCTCGCGCCCGCCCAGACCCTTCCCGCACTTTAAGCGACTCGCTGTTCCTTTTCTTGTTCACGGAAGAGTCGATGCAACGGTTGACATGGGCGATCGTTGCGCAATGGATCGGTCCGGGTTGTTTGGAGAGATCTCAATTATACGTCGGCGTGGTTTCAAACGTCTGAACGCGTGTGAGAGGTTTCCATGTCGTTTTTTCGTCCGCGCGGCAGTCCCAAGAGAGAATGTGTTATGCAAATTTTAAAGTGTTGTTTTTGCCTCCATCGGATGCTTAGACATCGTCTTCTAGCTGCTTGTTGGATGGTCGCCGTAGCTATCACTCCTTCGAATTCACAAGATCCCGATCCGTATTCGAAAACGTTCGACGATTTTGAATGGGTTGAGAATCAAGAACGAGTCGACATCCCGGGATCGATACCGCTTGGACAAAAAGTGCCGACGCAAACTGCGATTCACCACTTTGAACAGCGGGTCAAGGCCTCGCCCGATGACTACATGAGCCTAACGTTTCTTGGGCAACTGTATTTAAGGCAAGCAAAAGAAACCGACGATTGGTCTTGCTACCAACGAGCGGAAAATTCGCTGGAGAAATCGCTACAAATTCTGCCCTCTTATCCAGCAACCAAAATCCACTTAGCGGAGGTGTATGCAGCCCAGCACCGATTCGATGAGTCGCTTCAGCTTGCACTGGACGTCTACACCCAGAATCCCACTGCGGCGATGGCTTTGGCGATCGTGTCGGATTGTCAGTTGGAATTGGGAAGGTACGACGAGGCTCAAACGAATCTTGCCAAACTGTATCAATTGGAAACGTCCGCTCCGGTCATCGCGAGATTGGCCCGCTTTGCCGAATTGAATGGTGAGACCGAAAAAGCGATCTCTTTGATGGACCAAGCCATTGCAGATCTCGATGCCACCGGTGCGTTGCCCGAGGAATCGATATGGTTCCTTTGGCGAAAAGGAATGCTCTTGCTTGGTTCAGGCCAGGCCTCTCATGCCGAAGATCTGTTCGAGAAGGCATTAGCGATCGATGGCGAAGACGCCGCCGTGTTGGGTGGGCTCGCCGAAGCGCAGTTCGCTTTGGGAAAGATCGATGACGCGATTGGTTCCAATGCAAAGGTAGTAGAGTTGTACGGGGCACCACCAGCGATGGCACGATTGGGTGACTTTTATGCGGCGCTGGGCAGGAATGACCTCGCGGAGCAATGGCATGTAAAAACGGAACGTGCGATGCGTAAAGAGCAAGAAACGGCGGGTGCCGCTCACGCTCGCGAACTTGCACTTTTTCTAGCCGATCACGATCTCCATGCTGATGAGGCAGTCGCGTTGGCGAGAAAAGATTTGTTGGTGCGACAAGACATTTATGCTTACGACACGCTCGCATGGTGTTTGTATCGTGCCGGACAATTTCCGGAAGCCCGCGAGATGATGAACAAGGCGTTAGCCTTGGGAACGCAAGACGCAAAATTGTTTAGCCACGCGCAGTCGATTTGTATTGCCGTGGGAGAAAAGGCAGAGGCCGAACAGTGGCAACAACGTTTGATCAAATTGCAGCCAACAGTCAAGCAAGCGATTCGCTAAAGAATGTTCGAGGCGTCACTTTCACGATGATGGCAAGAATACACGCACTTTAATACTATTCCTTCTTAAGGCTTCAACATGTTTACGCATCATGCAACTTCTTTGAAGGGAATCAAAGCCAATACAAGCCATCGCCCACAGCGAAAAACCAACCGGCGGCGACGCCTTTCCGTCGAGTCTCTTGAGGCTCGTCGTCTATTGACGTCATACATCGTGAATACAATCGACGATGTGGTGGCCGTTGATGGAGCGATTAGTCTTCGTGAAGCCCTGCAAGCCGCCAATACGAATGCCGTAGCTGGCGATGCTGCCGCGGGACAGCCCGCAGCAACGGCTGTCGATGCTATTTCATTTGCCGCTGCCCTTAGCGGACTCACGGTCACGCTCGGCGGCAGCCAACTCGAAATACGCGATTCCGTAGTGATCACGAAGGGATCGGCTACTAACGGCGTAATCATCGATGCGGATGATTTGAGCCGAGTCTTTGAACTATTCAGCGGCGCCGGCCAAGTCACCATCGAAGGTTTAACGGTCACAGGTGGAGCGGCTCCTGTAGGTGCGGGAATTTCAAACTCGGCCGGCCAGTCGCTAACCCTCCGTGATGTAACGATCGTTGGTAACGAGGCGTCGGGTTCGGCCGCAAATCAAGGCGGCGGCGGAGTGTTCAATGACGGCGGCACGTTGACGATCACCGGCGGTTCGATCGGCGATAATGTCGCCGATGGTGTACTGGGTTCCGGTGGAGGGTTGTTGATGGTGTCGGGCACCGTCACGGTGACAGGCACAACATTCAATAACAACACCTCCAATCGGGCCGGAGGTGGGATCGAGATCATCGCCGGCAGTCTGACGTTGACGGATACCAACCTGATCAACAACATCACCGGTCCTGCAGGAAGTGCCTCTCCGGGCAACGGTGGCGGTCTTCACGTGACCGGAAACACGGCGACGGTGACGATC
>JANOBM010000169.1:0-5688 GCA_031411655.1 Planctomycetaceae bacterium | reverse complement strand
CAGTTGCCGACTGAAATTGCGGCGGGCGTTATTTTGATCGGGGCGTGCCCCGGCGGAGTGTCGTCCAATGTGATTACGTACCTAGCAAAAGGGAACGTCGCATTGTCGGTCACGTTAACTGCCTGTTCGACGCTCGCATCACCGATCATGACACCTTTGATGATGAGTCTGCTTGCCGGTCGAATGATCGAGGTACCATTCGCCGCGATGATGACAAGTATTGTTTGGATTGTGCTTCTGCCGATCGCTGCGGGCCTCGTTGTCAACCGCATTCTTCAAAACTTCGGTTCGGCGATGGCCCGAATCGAACGTTATCTGTCGATCTTGGCCATGGTCGCGATTTGCTTCATTTGTGCGATCATTATGGCGGATTCGCATCGCTCGATGGACGAAGTGGGCTTGGTACTGCTGCTTGTCGTCGCCATTCACAACCTAACTGGCTTCGTTCTTGGATATTACGGCGCGAAGATCTGCCAAATGGACGAAGCCGCCTGCCGCACCGTCTCGATCGAAGTTGGATTGCAGAACGGTGGCCTCGGCGCATCGTTGGCGATGACCGTTCTCAAAAGCCCTGCGATGGCCTTGCCGGCTGCATTGTTCGCGCCCTTCATGAATGCGACGGGTTCGATTCTCGCATCTTGGTGGCGCAAACGCCCGCCCGTACCAAAGCCACATTGAGGTTGCATGCGAATGACAAATACGGCCGAGCAACTATTCTTCGCTCGTCAGCAGCATCAGGCAGGAGCGATCGCTACGGCCGAACAGATTTATCACCAAGTGCTTCAGCTTGAGCCGAACAATGCCGAAGCTTTAGACCTCGCGGGCGTCGCAGCGCATCAGACGGGGCGGCACACCGAAGCGATCGAGTTGTTATCGCGCGCGGTGAAAATCGAACCGAACCGATCGTCTTACCATAATCATCTCGGTGCTGCTTTTGTCGCAATGAAACGCTTCGCGGAGGCAGAAGCCAGCTTTCGCGAAGCGAGGCGACTAGACCCGCTGGATGCGCAGATTCAATACAATTTGGCTACGTTATTGGCAATGCAATCGCTGCACCTCGAAGCGGAGCTAGCCTATCGCGAAGCACTAAGGCTACAGCCGAACTTTCCGGAAGCGTGTTTCAATCTCGGTAACCTATTCGTCGGTCAGCAACGCCTTGACGATGCAATTGTTTGTTTTGAGCAAGCATTGCAGTTGCGTCCCGATTACCTGTTGGCTTTAAACAACCTTGGGAACGTCTTTGATACGCAAGGACGTTCCGAGGACGCCGTGAAATGTTTTTCGCGGGTCTTGGAATTAAAGCCAAGTCAATTTCGCGCAAGAAACAATCTGGGCGTCGCGTTTGTCGAACTCGGCCGCTTTGACGAAGCGGAAGCACTTTATGCGGAGGTCGTCGCAAGTCACCCGACATTTGCGGAGACCTACAACAATTTAGGAGTCTTAAACTACAAAAAAGGCCGCTTAGAAGCTGCGATCGAGAATTATGATCGAGCGTTAACGATCAATCCCGACTATGCCGAAGCGCATACGAACCGCGGCATCGCGTTGCTGACGCTGGAAAAATTTGCGGAAGGCTGGAAGGGCTACGAATGGCGATGGAAGAGCAAGTATTCTGCTCCCTACCCGTACCCGCAACCTCTTTGGGACGGCTCAAAGTTAGCGGGACGAACGATACTCCTGCACGCCGAACAGGGGTTCGGTGATACGTTGCAATTCATCCGTTTTGCGCCGCTGGTAAAGGCGTTTGGCGGAACCGTCATCGTTTCCGTCCCGGCGCCGCTTTTGCCAGTTTTAAAATCAGTTTCAGGGATCGATTTGCTCGTCAGTGAAGGCTCGACTTTACCTCCGATTGATGTGCAAGCTCCGCTCCTTAGTCTCCCCGGCATCATGGGGACGACCGCTGAGACGATTCCCGTCAACGTGCCATACTTAAAAGCCGCTCCGCCGATCATCGATCAGTGGCAAGTGAAGTTAAAGCCCCTTCTTGGGATGAGGATTGGTATCAACTGGCAAGGCCGGCCTCGATCATCTTCTTATCGTGGGGACATGCAGCGAGCGATACCGCTTAAGGCTTTTGAGCCACTTGCCAGGGTAAAAGGGGTGACGCTGGTGAGCTTGCAGAAAGGCGCTGGTACCGAACAAATAGCTCAACTGACTGGGCTTTTCCCAATTCATGAACTCGCTTCCGATTTCGATTCTGTGTCCGGCGCTTTTATGGACACTGCGGGCGTGATGGAGAACCTCGATCTCGTGATCACATCGGATACCGCAATTGCCCATTTGGCAGGCGGATTAGGTGTACCGGTCTGGGTCGCATTGCCATCCTCACCGGACTGGCGATGGCGGTTGGCGGGAACGCGATCACGCTGGTACCCGTCCCTGAAAATATTTCGGCAGACGGCTTGGGGCGACTGGGACTCCGTTTTTTCCACGATGGCGGACGAATTGCAATGGCTGAGCGATTGTCAGAGTCGACGGGACGGAAGGGTTAACGACAGGTAGCAGGATTTCTTCTATCTTCAGTGCTGTCGAGTCTCAGGTTCGACTGGAATGGGCGGTTGTTCCTACCGTTTTCTCTCACGAATTCGACGGTCTGCAGTGAAGTTTAAGCATGTGCGCCTTGTCGGCATCAGCGTCACGCTGCCGGAGCCGACAATCACGAGCGATGAGATTGAATCGCGGTTAACACCGCTTTATGAACGGTTGCGTTTGCCGGCCGGTCGCCTAGAACTGATGAGCGGGATTGCAAGCCGACGGATTTGGAATGCTGGAACGGTTCCGAGCGGACCGAGCATCATCAGCGGCAATGCGGTAATCGATGCGAGCAACATCGATCGCCGTGAGATCGGCTGTTTGATTCATGCAAGTGTGTGTCGTGACTTCCTGGAACCAGCGACCGCTTCAAAGGTGCACCACGGCATGGGGATGTCCGAAGATTGTTGGGTTTATGACGTTTCCAACGCGTGTTTAGGCCTGCTAAACGGTGCCGCACAAATCGCATCCCTGATCGAATCGGGCGTCATTGAGGCCGGGATTGTGGTAGGCACCGAGAACAGTCGCCCACTTCTTGAACGGACCATCGATGCACTCAATGCAGATCAGTCACTGACCAGGCAGACGGTCAAGCCTGCTTTTGCATCATTGACCATCGGAAGCGGGTCTTGTGCGTGGTTGCTCGCTCATGAGCGCCTTGCACCCAATGCAAGTCGCCTCGCGGCGGTAGTGGCAAAAGCGAGGACCGAGTTTCATGAATTGTGTCGCAGCGACGAGGATGCGGGTGGGGCTGCGATGCAGCCGATCATGGACACCGACAGCGAGCGTTTGCTTCACGAAGGCATTGCGACGGGCGTCGCCGCGATGGAACGTTTTTTGCCGGAATCGCAGTGGAGCCGGGCCGATATCGATCGAACTGTCTGCCACCAAGTCGGCGGAAAGCACCGAACCATGATGCTGGAGGCATTAGGACTAGACGTACAGCGTGACACGTTGACCTTTCCGTGGCTTGGAAACACGGGGTCAGTAGCGTTGCCAATCACGCTAGGGCATGCCGCACGCTCCGGGGATATCCTCCCTGGGCATCGTGTCGCGATGCTAGGGATTGGGAGCGGTATCAACAGCGTTATGATGGCTGCCGACTGGGCGGAGACCCATGTCACCTTTGGCAGCGTTGGTTAGGCATGTCGATGCCGGGGGCGTCGCCGTAAAGGGGTCGAGGAAGTGGATTATCACGGGCTATTTGCTGCCCACTACATCACCGCCTGCCATCGGGGATGAGAAAACCTCTCACGCTGCTGTCCTGCGCGGTTTAAGTCGGGCTCCGGTCAGAAATCCAACCCCCTTGGCGGTTCCCGACCTCTTCATGCACCTAAAAAAGAAGCGATTGGTGGATGAACCAAGTTTTGCAAACTCACGTAGACCTTCATCAAATTCATACCAAATGTACCGGCGTTGAGAGAATCGGGCCGGACGGTATATTGTGTCGACGTTATTCGGTCACAAGTGACCGACGTTGATCGACAGTTTTTCCACTGAAAACTTGTAAGCACGACATGGCACCTAGCGACACTCCATCCACTTCGGCGAAGACCAAAGAGCGGAAGCCGATGATTGAAGCGATCGGACTCAGTAAATTCTACGGACCGTTTGCTGCCGCCCGAGACGTGACATTTTCCGTAGGCGAAGGCGAATTGGTCGCTTTTCTTGGTCCAAACGGCGCAGGAAAGAGCACAACCATGAAGATGCTCACCGGCTACATCGCGTCTAGCGAAGGCCGGGCAAAGATCGCCGGGCATGACATGATGCAGGACCGAATCGAGGGAAGCAAGCGCCTCGGCTACCTCCCAGAAAACGGACCGCTGTACCCCGAGATGACGCCAGCTTCGATGTTGGACTTCTTCGCCGAGGCGCGCGGTCTCAGTTCGACCTACAAAAAGCAACGCATTGAAGCCGTGGTCGATATTTGCGACCTTTCGACCGTGATGTACAAATCGACCAACAAGCTGTCCAAAGGCTTTAAGCAGCGTGTAGGAATGGCCCAAGCACTGCTTCATGAACCTGACGTTTTGATCATGGACGAACCAACCGCGGGCTTGGACCCGAACCAGATTCGCGGGGTTCGCGCCACCCTTAAGAAACTCAGCCTGACCAAGACGATTCTGCTGAGTACACACATCCTGCAAGAAGTCGAAGCGATGGCAGATCGTGTTGTGATGATCAACGAAGGCCGCTTGGTCTATGACGGTCCGGTCGAAGGGCTGCGCAAGTCCGGAAGCGACCTCGACGATGCATTTTTCACACTGACCCGCGGTGTCACAGTTTAAGTGCAATACGGCCGCCGGCTGGGAAAAACTTTCCAGGCCAATCCCCCCGTTTCAACGCTCACCATTCACTCTAGTTTCCAAGACGTCCCATGATCCTTTCGACAATAACCTCGGCAGTTCTCAACCTGCTTGTGCTCGACCTGGCATTCCTTGTGGTTGTATTGCTCGTCGTGGCCGCACTGTCAGGTACTAAACGCGCTGCGTTCGCGGTGATGAAACGTAACTTTGTGGGTTACTTCAGTAATCCCACGGGCTATGTATTCCTCTGTATCTTCGTGTTCCTTACGTCGCTCGCTGCGTTTTGGCCATATGAGTTTTTCAATCAAAACCTCGCAACGCTCGATCAATTGAATTATTGGTATCCGCTGATCATGCTGGTGTTCATTCCAGCGATCACGATGAGCATTTGGGCTGAAGAGAAGCGACAGGGGACCGATGAACTGCTGCTAACCCTGCCTGCGGATGACTTCGATATCGTCATCGGTAAGTACATGGCTGCGTCCGCGATTTTTACCGCGTCGCTGCTATTCTCTCAGATCAGTACGTTTGCGACGCTCGCGATTCTTACCGAAGGTTCCGTCGATACAGGCCTTATTTTCACGACGTACCTAGGATACTGGTTTGTTGGATTGACGATGATTGCCATCGGAACCATTGCGTCGTTCTTGACGGGCAACTTAACGGTTAGCTTCATTCTTGGTGCACTTTTCAATGCACCGCTCGCGTTTGCATCTCTATCAAAGTCGATCATTCCTGGTGAAACGGTAGCGAACATTCTCACTGAATCGGGGATTGCCCGACCATTCGACGACTTTGGTCGCGGTGTGATCAGCCTATCCTCAGTGGTCTACTTCTTGTTCGCAGCGAT
>JANOBM010000168.1:0-1839 GCA_031411655.1 Planctomycetaceae bacterium | reverse complement strand
TCTCGCTCGACGGCTGCACCGCCAGAATCTTCACCGCGCCACCAGCCACGTGCCCGCGAGCCTATCCACCAGCGTGCGACGTGAGAGTAGCAGGCCGCAGAGCGCCACGACGATGATCAGCGGAACACAGATCTGGGCGAACTCGGGCAGCTTGTGGAGGACATCGACGCCGCTCAGCGCGCGTGCTATTTGGACCACGACGATGGTCAGCAGCACGGACCAGCCGATGCACCAGCGCCAGAGCATGCGCAGACGCGTGGCGGGGCGATCTCGCTCGGTCACGGCGGCGATGCCGGAGAGGCGCATCTTCAGGGGCGACCCGACGGCGAGGATGCAGATGAGTTGCCAGAGCATCAGCGCGATAAGCATGCCAAGGCTTGCTGCGGGCACCGCCTTCACGAGATTGATCTCGGCGGAGTGCTCGGGATGCAGGCTTTGAAAACGCGGCAAAGCGGCACGGACGGCGGTGTCGGCAGGTTCGAGTTCGGTGGCGGATGGCGGCGGTGTGCTGTCGAGGATCTTGCGCAGGGTCTCACGGTGTCTCTCTGGCAGGATCGCCGTCTCTGGCAGTGGCGGTGCGTTCTGGGTGAAAAAGGCGGCGTAGTGACCCGCGAGGTGTTGGCGGATGTTCTCCTTCAAATCTGCCGGCATGTCCTGAGTGCCGGGACTGATGGTGTGCTCATACATCTTGATGACTTCCGGCAGGCTTGGCTGGTCTGGGTAGGGCGTCGTCCATGCGGTATCGACCCACCTTTGGGCCATCATCATGAAGAATGCCATCATGCCGATGGTGAACAGCATCGGCCCGAAGAGTGCCGTCGCCCGCGACCGAGTGCTGACCACATGCTTTTGCTGCAGCAGATGCATCACATTGCCGCTCACATGACTGAGGCGTTCAAACGAGGCCGCCGCGAGGCCCGTCACAAGAGCATCGGCATGCAGAGGGCGCGTCACGGGTGGGCAGAGTGACGCGATGCGATGGAGCAGCGTCTGCGCGGCTTGTGCAGGAGCGGCGGCGGTAGGAATGGCGACCTCGTCCGACTGCACACTGGGCCACGCTTGATCCAGCAGAATGGCACGACCATCCGTGGTGATCCAAACCTGAGCGAGTGAGAGCGCGGTGGGCATGGTGCCGTCCTTTTCTGCAGCACTGAGTTCCTCACTGAGATCGCGCAGCCAAGACAGGGTCTGCTGCCACGACGGGCTGGACTTTCCGATCGCTCGCAGCAGCGGCGCACCCGCTGGTGCCTGCCAGGTGTCCCACTTGGCACCCGACGCATCCGCCACAGCTTGCAGCCAGCGCAAACGGCTCGCACGACTGCAGCCGCGCCGCTCGGCGGACGTGGCGTCTTCGCGGTCGCGTGACGTCAGCATCACCATGCGACGCAGCATGGGATCGCGCGCCAGATGGCTGCCATCTGCCAGGCGGGCGATGCCTTCAAAAGGACCCCAATGGCCAGTCTCATTCGCCACTTCATCGACCAACACATCCACGGTGCGCATGCGCTCAAGCACCTGACGCACCAATACAACACGCGTGCTGGTGATGACATCATGCCACGCCACGCAGTCACGCCGGTGGAGTGCCGGGATGAACAGCAGCAGTTGCAGATTTGCGGCCACGACGACAATCAGGACCATGATTGCCGCCGACGGATCAGGTGATGCTGCATCACTAAACAATTGGGCTGTCAGGTGTTGCGCGGCAGCCGGGATCCCGACATAAAGCAGTGCTCGTCCCAGCGCCTGACGCCAGCTTGGGATCCCGCCGCGCAGATCCGCCACGGTGATGCCCAGGAGCCATTTTCCAGGCGTAGCACCCCAGCGCGATTCACAAAA
>JANOBM010000167.1:0-38098 GCA_031411655.1 Planctomycetaceae bacterium | reverse complement strand
TTCATTTCTGAACAGAAGGCACTGTGCAGTTGGTGCAAATTTACAACTGTCGTGCCAGATCTCACACGTCCACAGAATCTCCAACGATGGGTTGAGCTAGAACGAGCGAAGCGCAGGCTGCTACTGGAACTTCATAACCTGCATTTACCACCATTTGTTGGTGAGCTTGCACGGACTCATCCGCTAACCTTTCAATTCCTTGAAGATACCCTTAACGCTGACGGAACGCTTACCAAGGTCTATACGGGGCATGAATTAGGAGTAGTCGTTGTCAATATCCTCGAAGCCGATAGCGTCCATCGTGAACAGGTGCGAGTCGCACTTCGTGAACCTCAGCGAACACTTATAGGACACATGCGGCACGAAGCCGGCCATTACATTGACTGGGCATATGCAAATCGCGTTGCCCCTGAAGAATATCAACAGCTATTCGGTGATCCTGGTGCAACGAATTACCTAGCCGCAATGAACTCGCACTACGAACAGGGGCCGCCTGGTAATTGGGCCGAATCGTTCGTGAGTTCTTATGCATCGATGCACCCGTGGGAGGATTTTGCTGAAACGGTAAACGTCTACCTAGATATTATGGCAATTGGCGAAACAGCGAACGATCAAGGTTTGGCAAAAATTGATCTCTCTCCCAATGGCTCGGCAACCAGCTTAGTTCAGTCAATCTTGGAAATTGCAATCATGGTAAGTGAATTCAACCTTGATTTCGGGCTTTTGCCTTTATTGCCTGAACGCCTGACGCCACGAGTGATCGAAAAGCTTGCCTTCATTCATTCTCTTCGTAGCGATGCAATGATTACAAAGCTTCAGGAGATCCAAACAGTCTCAACTTAGTTACCGAAGATCCATTTAAATGAATCAGTTTATGGTGAAGAAGATACAACCGTTGAGGTAACGTATTTTGTCGATGTGCGTCTTTAAAATAGGCCTTCAATTGTCAGCGAACCATTCGATAAGACTCTTCGACTCGATGAACTCACTCTCGCGCGTAATCGCTTTGCAAATTGTTCAGGTCTGCCGGAGCTGAAAGTCAGAACAATCATGAAACACGTTATTCAAAATGGAGAGAGTCTGGTTAGTCTCTTCTGCGAGCCTTTTAATCGATCGTTTTAAGATGATGGAAGACGGGACTACTGGCGGGCAATCGGAATTCTATGTTGTCGGCATCGGAGCGTCCGCTGGCGGACTAGAGGCGCTCGAAGCGTTATTTCACGCCATGCCGACCGACAGCGGGATGGCATTTGTAGTCATTCAGCACCTTTCACCTGACTTCAAAAGTCATATGGAAGAATTGCTGACGCGTCAGACGACCATTCCAATCATCCGGGTGGAAAATGGCTTAGAGATCGTCCCGAACGCCATCTACTTGATTCCTTCGAAAATGGAAATGGTGATCTCGGAAGGCCGACTGCTGCTTACCGAACGAAGCATAGACCGCTCATTCTCGCACCCAATCGACCTATTTTTCCGGTCACTTGCTAGCGATAAAGGTCGCTTCGCAATCGGGGTGATCCTGTCGGGCACCGGCACTGATGGTGCCCGCGGTGTCCGGGAAATTCACAACGCCGGCGGTCTGGTGATCTCCCAAAGCGAAGCTTCAGCAAAATTCGACGGCATGCCGCTAAGCGCACAAGCGACCGGCATCGTCGACGCCGTACTCCAACCATCAGCCATTGCCGAGGCGTTGATCCGCTACTCCCGGGATGGCATCGCCCGCGACAAACTCGCCGATGAAGATTTAGCTTTAAGTAGCATGGCTGGCATCGACCAAATTTTTCACTTGTTAAACCGACAGCACCGAATTGACTTCTCGCAATACAAAGCCAGTACCGTTGGACGTCGTATTCAAAGGCGAATCAATTTCCTACGCTTGTCATCTCACAAGGAATACATTTCACGATTGGCAAACGATCCAGCCGAGGTGAATAAGCTGTATAAGGATCTACTTATTGGTGTTACGAAGTTCTTTCGTGATCCTGAAGCATTTGAAGCTCTTGCAAGTCAAGCCATTTCAAGGCTCTTCTTAAACGAGAAGAGCGAACCATCGATCCGTATCTGGGTTAGTGCATGTGCATCGGGCGAGGAGGCTTACTCGATCGCAATGCTCGTCGACGAAGAACGCCGACGCAGTGGTAAGGATGTTGACGTCAAAGTATTTGCGACCGATGCACATCCAGGTTCTCTACAAACAGCGGCCAAAGGTTTTTTCACCTCGTCATCGATCTCTGAATTGTCGGACGAGCGACGTGAACGCTACTTTCGGCCAACTCGCGACGGTTACCAAGTGACTCGTGATTTGCGCGAATACATCGTGTTTGCGCCTCATAACGTTATCAGTGATGCACCATTTACCCAGATGGACTTAGTAGCGTGCCGGAACATGCTCATCTACTTACAGCCTGCGGCTCAAAAGAAGGTGCTTTCTTTACTTCATTTTTCGCTGAAGGCGAGCGGAACACTTTTCCTCGGTCCAAGCGAGTCGACCGGCGATCTGTCGGACGAATTTCAAGTGATCGACAAACGTTGGCGAATCTACACGAAACGCCGTGACGTCCGACTAGCGTTGAGCACTCGAATACCCGCGGGTCGACGTTCCGAACTCCTACCTTATACGACTCAATCATTGGTTCAAACCCGATCGTTACCAAGTACAGGTAACTTGCTGGAGGTTTATGACGTTTTGCTCCAGAAGAAGATGGCCACCAGCATCCTTGTCTCAACGGATGGAAACGTCTTGCACGTTTTCGGCGGTGCCGAGAAGTATTTAACTTTAAAAGGTGGACGCCCGACGAACCACCTGCCGGACAGCATCCATGACGACTTGCGTTTGCCTATCTCCGTCGCATTGCATCAAGCCCTCAACAAACAAGAAAGCGTTCGATATTCGGCCGTGCCAGTACGCATGCCATCTGGCATCGAAAACGTCAATGTCACCGTTGAGCCGATCGGTGATATTTCATCGGGATCGGGCAACCTACTTGTTTCCCTCGATTTGCTCGACCAATCACCATCGACGGACCAGCAGTCATCAGAGCTTAATTCCACGGAAAAGGGTCGTGTCGAAACCTTGGAATTGGATTTGCGTCATTCGCACGAGAATCTCCAAGAGATGGTGGAGGAGATGGAAACTTCAAATGAGGAGCTACAAGCCGCTAATGAAGAACTTGTTGCTGCCAATGAAGAGCTGCAAAGCACCAATGAGGAGCTCCACAGCGTCAATGAGGAACTGTACACCGTCAATGCAGAGCATCAACGGCGAGTCGAGGAATTAGCAGAAGCTAACGACGACATGGAGAACCTTCTTGCGACCACGCGAGTTGGCGTTATCTTCCTTGATGATGAGCTTTATATACGTCGGTTTACACCAGAGATCGCACGATTGTTGCATCTCAATCAGGACGACATGGGGCGACCAATCGAGAGGTTTGCCCACCACTTGAACCATGCTGGCCTACTCGAGGATCTCCAACGCGTACTTACCCAACAGCAAGAAATTGAGATTAAGGTAAGGAACGATACTGGGATTCCGTTGTTGCTTCGTATGGTTCCCTATCGTTCGGGGAATCGAGTTGACGGAGTCGTTCTGACGCTAATCGACATCACGTCACTTCGTATTGCCGAGATGGAGCTTGAACGATTCAAGTTCATGACTGAATCCGCGGTCGATTGCATCTTCTTGACGCGTCGGGATTGCAGATTTGTCTATGTCAATCCGGCGATGTCTCATAGGCTTGGGTACACGCGTGAGGACTTACTTTCCAAGTCGATCTCAGAGATCGATCGTCGGTTCGATGTGAAGCACGTCGAGGGACTTTACGAAGAACTTAGGCACGGCTCGGTCAAACCGATTCAATCTGAGTGGCAATGCAGCGACGGCTCACTCCTGCCCATCGAGGCAACGGTCTCGACGGTCGAAATCGACGGTGATCATTTTATTTGCGGAAGTGTTCGTGATATCTCCCAACGTCTGGCGACGGAACGGGAGATGCGACTTCAACATTTAGCGATAGAGTCTGCAACTAACGGAATCATCATTACGGATCCTCGGCTGGAGGATAATCCAATTACTTATGCGAATCCGGGGTTCCTAAACCTTACGGGCTACTCGAAGGAGGAGGTTGTTGGGAAGAATTGTAGATTCTTGCAAGGAGAGAAAACGAATCGTCAAGTCATTCGTGACATTCGCGAAGATCTCCGTGCAGGCCGCCCTACGCGAGCTTCGGTACTCAATTACCGAAAAGACAGAACATCGTTTTGGAATGATTTGCAAATCACTCCTGTTTTCGATGAGCGAGGAACTCTCACCAACTATGTAGGTGTTCAGCATGATATCACCGATCAAGTCCAAACTCGCCAGGCGCTCGAACGGGCTAATCGCTCTGCGATTCGGGCGAACGAGGCTAAAAGCGAATTCCTTGCAACGATGAGTCACGAACTAAGAACGCCGTTGACTGCAATTCTTGGCTTTGCCGATATTCTGAAGAGTGAATTAGACCAGCCTTCCTACTTGGAAAAAATCGATACGATCAAGCGGAATGGCCAATACCTACTCGCTTTGCTTAACGACATTCTTGATCTTTCAAAAATCGAAGCGGGTAAGTTGGAAATCGATCGCGAAGTAATTGACATCCAATCGGTCACTCACGACGTTGAAGTTCTTATGCAAGTACGAGCAACGGAGGCGGGGATACCGCTCCGATTTGAGTATCTTACGGAGCTTCCAATCGAAGTCACGGCAGACGAAGTTCGCGTACGCCAAGTCCTTGTCAATCTCATCAGTAATGCCGTCAAGTTTACCGACGAGGGAGAAGTAGTCGTTAGCATTTCCCTTATTTGTGATGCTTCGGAAAAGTACCTCGCAATCTGTGTGCGAGATACGGGAATTGGTATCACGCAAGAACAACAGACGAAACTCTTCACGCCCTTCAATCAGGCCACTCAACAAACAACGAGGCGATTTGGTGGAACTGGGCTTGGCTTAAGCATCAGTAAAAGGCTGGCCGAAGGGATGGGAGGAAGCATTCTTGTTGAGAGTGAGGTCGGCGTCGGAAGTCGCTTCACGCTAATACTGCCAGTGACCGAACTCCAGGCACAAAAACTAACCCATGTCCAGCCATCAAAAGTCCATCCGAGGAACGAAAAACAGCAAGAGGGCGGTGATAACGTCAGCCTGCCGAGCATCTCGGCAAACATCTTGTTAGCAGATGACCGTCGCGACGTGTGGCGCATCGGCAAGTACTTTTTAGAGCGATGTGGCGCTCATGTCACGGTCGTAGAGGACGGACGTCAAGCAGTGGATGAAGTGATTCGTTCCGTGTCGGTGGGCCCACAATACGACCTTATCTTGATGGACATGCAGATGCCAGTCATGACAGGTCGAGAAGCGGTGAGCGAGATCCGTAAGCTTGGCTTGACGCTGCCGATCATTGCGCTCACTGCAGATGCCATGGAGGGTGAGCGACAATCATGCATTCAAATGGGTTGCAACGAATACTTTCCAAAGCCGATCGATGGCCCAAAGCTCGTCAACCTCATTTCATCTCTGCTCTCGTAGACACAGCCAAGTTGTATGCATTTCCACGCGTTTGTCGGTATGGAAACATGGACGAGTCGCGGCGGCTCGCAGCGGGGTTAAGAATGCTGCGACTCTCGATTTGACACTCGCAATTCGGATGGCAGCCGGTTTATCACTTTGAGGTCGGAAAACGCACCTTCTTCCGAAACGCTCCCACCCAGGCTCCAAAACGCTCTCAGCCGGGGCGCCCATGGCAACCGGCGCGCAATCGGTAGGGTATGAGCAGCGGGCGAGGATAACGTCGTCCGACGCCCAAGCACGATCGAAGCGGCTACGCCCAACCTTGTCGCGTGGCCGCTTTGAGAGGATCGCAAAAATAGTTAGCTACCAACAGAGTCAGAACCTCAAACCTATTTACCGACTCCAGCGGTCTCGCCATGACGGCTCTGGTCGTCGACTCTCGGCAAGAGACATGCCGATGGCAATGCCCGCGATGAGACCGATGCCGAGTGCAGCACCAACGGATAACACCGGACGACTGGCAATCGCATCCGAGGATTGCGAAAACCCTTCCTGTGCATGCTGTGACAACTGTTTGTAACCTTTCTGAATCGATGCCGATGCGGATTCTGCATAACCCGACATAGTCTCATAAAAGTTCGCTAGAGTCGACCCGTTTTGAGCGCAGACATCGCTCATAAAGGCCTCCACCTGTTGGCGGTTTTGCCCCGTTTTCTGCTGCAATAAGGCGATCAGCCTTTGAACGCTTCCGTTCACCTCGCGGAGCTCCTCATCGGTCACTTGATGGAACTTTTCTTTGATTGCATCGGCCATCAAATTCCATTTACTTCCAAGTTCTTCTTTTGTAATCATCTTTTCAGTTCCCGTTTATGCTGGTTCAAATACTTGCTGAAGCGAAACACTTCATGACGACTGGTCTAGCAGGCCGCACCGTACGGCTTGCGCTGACAAAAGGCTCGATTACAACGATTCACAGCAAAGACCACGGCTTTTTTACCTGCCGCGCGAAGTTGCGATTCAGCAAACATCAAGCCGATGAACTGCGAAACTATCGAGCCTTTTTGCTCTTCATACTGTGAAGGCGGTTATAGGCATCTTGTGAGGCTCGCTTGGCTTCCTCCCAAGTCATGTGGGAATGACCGCCTTCGTTTTCCCATCGTCCTCGAGCCATGGCTTCGCGACTCGCCCAATCGGCTTTTTCGTTCGCGTCGTACGATTCCCAGCCAGCTCGATAAGCGGGTTCGTATTGGTCGTAGGTGTACTTATCATTGTAGTAAGGCCGGTTGCGATGTTCGTCGCGCCAGTAGGCGGTCTCGACGGTTGGGTCGTAACCCTCAGCAACCGCTTTACCGGCCAGACCGCCAGCGATGCCACCGGCGATAGCCCCTACAACGGTTCCCACTGGCCCTGCAACCATCCCTGCCACTGCCCCAGTGGCCGCTCCGCCAAGTGCCGCGCCCACACCTGCACCAACAGGATGCGCTCCTGCTTCGCCAGAAATTGGGTCTTCATTACGAAGCTCTTTTACTTCGTCGCTATTGACTCGATTAACTTGGTTTCTCACTGCCATGATTCTTCTCCGATAGGATCTTCGATATTGGGATTTCAATAAGAGGATGGCGATTAGCTTCACCAATCCGGCGGAACAGTTCCGGTAATACCACTGAGAGCATTCGTCGTGCCAAACATCTCATTGGCATCCTTTGCCGATGCGGTGGTCGATGTGATGGTAGATAGTAGCAACGTGAATCATGTGATCGTTGATGGTCAAAAGACTCTCGTCGAACGACCGCCACACGTCATCGAACGGCCAATGCAACGCGACCCAGCGAAGTTGCTAACTCGGGATGACTAATAATCGACTCATTGATCGATCAGCGACCAACGAACCGCTCGATGTGTTTGAAATCGACCAGTCCCGCAACTTTGTATGAACATTCGCGGCCGTCGCTGCGCTCTAGGCAACTTAAGGTAGCCAAATTCGTTCGCACCCCCGATGAGATGGTGGTAGTAACTCCGCTTGCCATCTGCTGTTGAGATGACCAGTGCTCGTCGATACGGTAACGAACCAAACGTGTGGTCGTTAGAGCTGCATCGACGGCAACTCATTACCGCTCCGTCTGTCGCTTTGGCACATACATTGCTTTCGCTTTCCATTGCTCGGCCGACAACAGATATTTCCCACTCGCTTCTCCATTTTATGAAGTGGCTTACAATGAGCACCAACGTATCGATGCAAAGGCTTCCGCTACTGCTATGGGTTGGCCTCACGGCTTGCTCATCACTCGACAGTTCATCCTGTCGATCGGACGAAGGTGCAGCAGCGGTAAAGCAGGCAATGCCAATCGATGCAGCCGTCTCCATGAGTTTGTCACGACCGAAAGGGGGTGCCGCATTCATTGTTCGTGTCCCGCATTCGATTTTCACCTCATCACTTGAACGGAATTTCCAGCAATCGTATCCGTTTGAATGTACGATCCTTGGTACGCATTCGAAGGGGATAGCGCTCTGTCAGGGCTCAGTCAAATGTGAGCTGGAAGAGTGCGCGACGGGCATTGTAGTGGTGTGTAAATTAAGCGGCGAGGTTACTTCCAAATCACATGGGCTAAACGGTCCTGCGAAAATCTCATCGAGGGCGACAACGACTTTTGTGGCAAGAAAGAAAATTCACGTTGACGGCCAAGGCTTGAAACTTTTTCCTTGTTGCGTCGAAACATCCACTAGACTTGACGTTACAGGTATCGATTCAGAGTTGCCCGGGCTACGAGGTAGGATCGTTCGAAACGTCGCTGCGAGAAAGGCACAACAAACTCAGCAAGAGGCGGAAGCACAGATCGCAGCACTTGTGCGCAAAGACCTCCAACAGCAGGTCGATGATGAATTCAACACTCAAAGTCACGGGTTGAGTTCTGGGACCGCATTGTTTCTATCGCTCGCCGCAAAATGGTTTGATATAGACAAGAAAGTTTCCGTGAGAAGCAGTGGCCAACACGTTGAAATCGTGTGGGCTGCCGATGGAGCTGATGCTGCAAGCTTAAGTTCGACGCGACACACGTCTGACAAAGCAATCGAGCTTTGGATCCGCACCCCCAGCTTTGCCTTTTCTCGCGTGCTAGCACCAACGCCGAAGTCCAAACCTCATCTTGGATGGATTTCAACCTATTTGAATACGGCGAGTCTTTGGAGCCCTGAACGACAGGGTACCGTTGAAACGCTCAATCAATCGACAAAGCATAACGATTGGCTTGTTTTCAATCTTTCGGATTGATCACAGCTATATCAACCAGCTTCTATATCAGCCAGCTTTGCGCAACATGTTGACTGGTTGAATAGGCGAGGACGGAAACAGCGACGGGCAGGCGCCGCGGGCCCTTCGTTTTCGAGAACGCTGGGCTGAGGGTTGGAGTTTTGATCGGAGTTAATGAATACTGTCACGGACCTCCGGTGGGTACTGAGATGAGAGCGATTCCCGACCTTCGTCGCATTTCACGGCCTTCGTACTGACAGTGCTGTCAAGAAGTTCTCTATTCTCTTTCCGTCGCGGTGTTTGTCGCGCACCTGTGGTCGGAATTCGTCGTGTTTCGGACACGAAACCCCCTCGATCTACCGGACATCGCCAGTTGAAACCTTGGGGAGGGCACTCAATTTGGTAGACTGTCTGCGGCGCAATCACGCACGACTCGCTGGAGGTGCTTTCCCGAAGAACCCGTCGTTTTACTCCTCCAGCACCTGAGTCCGCCGTTTGGCACCGGAAATCACCCATGATTGAATTCTTTAGCAAACTTTTTGACCTGTCGGACTTCCCACCGCGTTGGCGGTGTGGAAATTGGTCGGAGTTTCTTGGTTGGCTACATATATCGTCGGACCTCGCTACGTGGGCGGCATACTTTGCGATCCCGGCAGTATTAATTTACTTCGCACGCAAGCGAGCTGACTTTCCATTCACTCGCATTTTTTGGTTGTTTGCTGGCTTTATTTTGGCGTGCGGCGTGGTGCACCTGATTGATGCTGTTCTTTTCTGGTACCCGATTTACCGCATCTCGGCATTGGTGAAATTTGTCACGGCAGTGGTGTCGTGGACAACCGTCATTGCGTTGGTCCAAACTGTCCCGAAGGTAATTCATTTTCCCTCATTGGCGGCCACCAACGAACAACTCCGCGTCGAAGCAAACCAACGTCAAGAGACGGAACGCGAATTACGAGCAGCCAAAGCTCGATACGAGGCTCTACTGTCTGGCACAAGAAGCATCGTCTGGACTACGAGTCCTGAAGGCGGCTTTGTGACACCCCAAGTTTCCTGGGAGCGATACACGGGCCAGGTCTGGAACGACCATCGTGGGTTTGGGTGGACAGCCGCATTTCACGAGGATGACCGGTCTGACTGGATAAGCCAGTGGGCCTCGGCGCGCGGAGAAGCCACCAAGTTTCAAGCGTCCGGGCGTATTTGGCACCATGACAGTCAGTCTTACCGCTCGTTTGTCGCCGAGGCTGTCCCAGTGCTCTCCCGAGACGGAAGCATTGCGGAGTGGGTAGGAACCATTAGCGACATTGAAGGGCAACATAAGGCAGAGATGGAACTCGGTGCCGCCCAATCGGAGTTGGCTCAACAAAAACGTGAGCTCGAATTGATCTACGAAGCAGCACCTGTGGGCATGTCATTAGTCGACCGTGATCTTAAGTTTTTGCGTATCAACGAAACGCTTGCAAAGATAAATGGCTACAGTCGAGAATATCACCTTGGTCGCCGACTGGAAGAAGTATTGCATGATTTGTCGGAACAGGTCATTCCTATCTACACGCGTATTTTCGCTACTGGTCAGCCTGAATTGGACATCGAAATTGTTGGTAGAACGAAAGTCAACGATTCGGATCGTACGTGGCTTGTCAGCTACTATCCGCTTGAAGTCTCTGACCCAACGACTGGTGACGAACCCTCTAAAAAACCTGATCAAGTTACCGCCGTCAGCTCGATCGTGCAGGACATTACCGACCGCAAATTACAAGAAAAGCGTTTACAGGAAAGCGAGCGGAACGCCCTTGCCGCGAGCAAATCGAAAAGTGAATTTTTGGCGAACATGAGCCATGAGATTCGCACGCCCATGGCGGCTATTTTAGGCTATGCCGATGTGTTACTCGGTTACTTGAAAGACCCCGACAACCGGAACTGTGTATTGGTCATCAAGAAAAATGGCAAGTATCTCTTAGAATTGATCAATGACATTCTTGACCTATCACGAATTGAGGCCAACAAGCTTGACCTTCAAATTGAAAAAACCAATTTGCTCAGACTCGTTGCTGACATTCGTTCATTAATGCATGTCCGGGCGAGCGAAAAAAATCTTTTGCTCGTTGCGAGTTTCGACAGTGCGGTCCCCGAGGTAATCGAAACCGATCCTACTCGGTTGAGACAAGTCCTTATCAACTTGCTTGGCAATGCGGTAAAGTTCAGCGAAACAGGATCTGTCGTGTTGTCGGTCCGACTGATCATGCAACCACAAGTTGCGATTGAATTCGCCGTTTCGGATGACGGCATAGGAATAAGTAAGGAGCAATTATCGAGATTGTTCAAGCCATTCTCACAGGCAGACACCTCGGTTACTCGTCAATACGGTGGAAGTGGCCTTGGTCTTGCCATCAGCCAACGTTTGGTCGAGATGCTTGGTGGCGAACTACTGGCGGAAAGCGAATTGGGGAAGGGCTCAACGTTCCGTGTGATCCTTCCCATAGCAATTTCTCAAGACCAGCGAATGATTCAACCGGTATTGGATGAGCAGTCGCCCGAGAACGATGACGTCAGAATCCACCCGCGCCAGTTAAGTTGTCGCGTCTTGGTGGTAGATGACCGCCGTGATGTCAGATACATAAGCCAGCACTTCCTTGAAGCCGCGGGAGCACGCGTATCAACGGCTGAAGACGGTCAAGAGGGGATCGATGTTGCCATTGCTGCACGCGATACAGGCGAGCCCTTTGATGTCGTTGTAATGGATATGCAAATGCCGAACTTGGACGGGTTGCAGGCAACGGCAACACTTCGGTCCCATGGCATTGAGTGGCCTGTCATCGCTCTCACTGCCGACGCGATGAAGGGAGATCGCGATCGCTGTCTCAATGGTGGCTGCGACGACTACCTGTCCAAGCCGATCGATCAAGCAGAGCTAATCGAAATGATTGGACATTATTCCCAGGACATCACGATTGACGAACTTCGAAAAAGAAGAAACGAACGTGCTGCGGCGCTAAGATCTAGCCTCAGTCAATCACCGTGAAGGACATTTTCGTTCATAACCACAACTCGCGGTGATCGGCCATTCAATGACCCATTAACCAAGGTATGGCTCAAGAACTCTATGCCTTGTAACGGCGGAGTTTGGAAAACACTCCGTTAAACGACTTTGCTATTGAACCAAGATTATCAATCATGTGGTCCCAACACCCGTCCACCCACACTAACCAGGATACTCTGTTGTCGGAAAACGTCCCTCATCGTCGCTTACGTCGAATTGCAGAGCCTTTTTTAATCGTAGTCGTATTTTTGCTGTTGTTGGTAAGTGGGTATACATCCTTTCAAAACACACTTCGGCTGCGGGCACATACCGATCTAGTGAACCATTCGTTTCAGATCCAAGACACACTCAGGCAAGTGGAAGCGATGTTGGTTTCGGCCGAAGCAGGGCAGCGAGGCTTCGTCATTACCGGACATGAGACACACCTGGAACCGTATCAGGAAGCGACAGTATCGGTTGACCGAATGATGTCACATCTAGCCAGTTTGGTAGAAGGAGAAATTGAAATCGTGGCCGGGGTAAAATCGTTGTCATTGGAAGTTAAGAAGATGCTTGGAGACCTTAAAAAAGGTATCGAACTCCGGCGTAACAATGGATTTGAAAATTCTGAAGTGATCGTTGCTACCGATCTCGGCAAACAGACGATGGATGGAATCCGCAGACAAATCGAACAATTGCAAAGGCAACAGACTGATGTGATCGCCAATCGCGAACAAAAATCCGCAACTGCGTACTGGCGTGCCTTGGCCACCAGTTTATTTGCCACGACCACCAGCTTAATTTTAGTCGTCGGTGTCATTTATTTGGTTCAGTACAACCGGCACCGCGCGGAAAAGTACGCCAGTGAGATCCAAGCGGAGCGAGATCGACTTCAGGCATCGATCGTTCGTTCGAATCAACTCGAAATCGATAACCGCCGCATGGATACGTACATGCGCAATTTTCTTGAGCAAATTGAAGACTACGCGATCTTTGCGATGGATGCCGACTGCAAAGCGATCACCTGGAATCGCGGCGTACTGAACGTTCTGGGATTTGAGGAACATGAGTTTGTCGGCAACGATGTACGTCAGCTTATCTTCACCCCTGAAGCGATCGAGATGGGGATTCCCGACGCTGAATTCATGACTGCAGCATCGGAAGGTCGCGCGAGCGATGACCGCTGGATGATGCGCAAAGGTGGCCACCGTTTCTGGGCGAGTGGAATAAGCAGCGCAATCAAGAATGAACGCGACCAGGTGATTGGCTTCAGCAAAGTGATGCGCGACCTTACCGAGCGAAAACGTGACCAAGACGAAATGGCCGAACTCGCCGCAAAGCTAGCCGATGCCGATCGCCGCAAAAATGAATTTCTGGCGACGCTAGGCCACGAACTACGCAATCCTCTTGCGGCCATGAAAAACGCGGTCCAGCTGATGGGAATGTACGACTTGCCAACGGACTTGAGTGAGCTTCAGCAGACGATGGCAAGACAAGTTGAGCAACTGGTGCGGCTCATCGACGACCTACTCGATGTGTCACGAATTGCTAGAGGCAAGATTCAATTAAAGAAAGAGGTTGTTGACTTACGAACCATTATCCGGGCGGCAGTAGAGGCTTCTAACCCTTACATTCTAGAGAAAAAACAGCACTTGACTGTCAAACTCTGCGAACAAAACGCCCCTGCACACGTCGACCCGGCCCGCATGACTCAAGTGGTTTGCAACTTACTTAACAATTCTTCACGATACAGTGACTCCGGTTCAAATATCGACGTTGAATTATCGATCGATCTACAAGTGGATAAACAAGGATGGGCAGTGATTGTTGTAAGGGACAACGGGGTTGGAATTGCCCGTGACCGTATTGACGAGATCTTTCAAATGTTTTCGCAGATTCACGATTCTCTTCACCGAGGAAACGCCGGTCTAGGTATTGGGCTAACCTTGGTAAAGACACTTGTAGAAATACACGGTGGAACCGTAAAGGCACAAAGCGATGGAATAGGCCACGGGAGCACCTTTACGGTTCGAATCCCGCTGAGCGATAAGTCCGCGCAGGCGACACCGATCGCGTTGGAGCCCGATGTAACCAGCGTGACTCGAGTGTTTCGTGTCCTCGTTGTGGAGGATATGCGAGCTCTGCGTACCATTATGGCACGCTTACTCGTAAAGCTTGGACATGAAGTTCAGGTTGCTCAGGATGGCCTCGAAGCGTTAGAGCAATTGAGCCTGTCAGTCCCTGACGTTATTTTGTCAGACATCTCCATGCCTGGCATGACGGGATACGACCTCGCCCGTAAACTCCGATCAAATCCGAAGACGGCAAACGTCTACTTGGTTGCCATGACTGGATATGGCCAGGGGTCTGACCGCGAACAGGCACACACGTCCGGGTTTGATGAGCACATGCTCAAACCTGTTGATATATCAAAGCTTCAGAACTTATTCGAACGCCTTTCGAACGTCGAACGATTGAGAAGCAATACCTAGCGACGACGATAAGCCATCAATGCGGTCTCTAAGGGATCCAGCGTCGTCGCCTGGCACTCATCCCTCGACCGACCGTCGGCATCGATTGCTCTCGCGTTTAAACTGCGATGCAGTACGCTAATGCTGATCGCCTCGTAGCCCATCGACTGCATTCCTGCCATCGAGAGCTACCAGAGGCGTCAGCGTTTCGACGATCGAACTCCTATTTCGGAGGGAGGCCACGGCTTTAGAAGTCACAGCCCCGCACAAATAGCAGGATAAAAATAATCGGGAGGGGTAGTCCAACCAACCAACCCAGCAAAGCATACTTAACCTTGCCACGACGATGCTTAAATAACATTGACACAGGAACACCTCAATTTCTTTCGGATTAGGTAGCGATCGACCAAATGTCACACCGACAAACTATGGATCAATCAAAAAACACATGCAGCCAGCAAGGCGCACCACGTTGTTCTCTCATCACTCGGAACCGATTGGCTTCCGAGTGATGCGATTGGATAGGGCGAAATCTCACCCGGACTAAAGACCGGCGCCAGGGACAGTTAAAGCACCGCTCGCATTAACGTCGAGGTCGCCACCGCTTGGCCCCCCATTTCCATTGGCACCCGCGTCCAACGAACTGTTAATACCGTTATTTGTTTCAGCGGAGTTTCCGCGAAGCGACGAATCGACATTCACATCAGCATCCGCTTGGACTCGGTTTCCATCTACATTGGGTTTTACATCAACATTCGATTGCCCATTTACGGAGGTATTTCCCACGGATCCGTTGGTACCGACATGGACAGAGCCATTACTGCTAACCCCACCTCGGGTGCCGACTTGGCTCTGCAGGGTACCAGTGGTGGCAGCAGTCGCCCCGCCGTTTCCATAGACAGGCGATTGACCGCCTACCTGCGTCCCCTGAAGCCCGATATGGCCCTCTCCGTGCAGGTTATGTTGATACCCGTCCATGTTTCCTTGGTAGTATCGGCCGCCATTATTAATCACCGAGCCTTGCGACGTCCCACCGTGAAATTCACCCGGGTAATTGCCGTATCCCGCTCCGCCGGACTGACTTTCCCCACAACAACCTGTTGCACCAGTGGCTTGATAGCCGACAACCGGGGCATAGGTATTATTTAGCACGTGACTGGAAGTCGTAGTGCAGGCGTTCATCGTAGGCCTGTGACACCGATGGTGCCCCCGCGATCGAAACCGATGATGACCTGCGTCGGCATCAGTAGCGGATACATTCAGTGCGATGGCGGCCGCGCCGAGTACGAACAATACATTTCGATAGGACATTTTGCAACTCACATTTTCGGGAGGATGGAGCCGACCCAATGGCGGACCGGCATTGATCTGATTCAAGAAGACCTGCCTCGCAAGTCTTGCGAGGGGACGCATTACGCAAACGAAATGCCAAGTACTCCCTCGCTGGCCCCGATATGCGATTGGCCTACGTTTTTCACGATGTTTTTTATCAAAGGATTCACGCCGTCGTGGATACCGACCGACCACGATGACCGACAAGAAACCATCGTGGTGCATGGTGGTCACCGACTATCTGAGAAGCACTGCACGATCGCCCGTCCTATCTAGTCGAGCGATGTGCACCCAAGGCGGCCTCAATCAACAAGAACTCACCCACGTTTTCGGCCGTCAATAGGCCGACTAACTTATCATTGTCGAAAACCGGTGCGGTGCTGCAACATTCCGCGGTATGCATTCGCGATAATGCGATTTCCAGCATCTCATTCGCATCAAGGCTAAGAAAATCCTTCCGCATGACGTTCTCCACCAACGTATTCGCTCCGTTTTGTTGAAGGGCGATCATCAAATTTCGGGCAGGCAGGATTCCAATTACTTCAGATTCATTGAGGACAGGGAACTCCTGCTGCGGGGTTGCGAGGATCAAGTCTACCGCTCGTTGGAGCGAATCTTTCGGACGCAAGATACGAAAGTCGGTCATCATCGCACGCCGTACTGGGATCTCAGTCAACACAGCTTTCGTGGATGCGGCATTGGCTTCCTGGGCAGCTCCAATCCAGACAAAGAATGCGATGAACACTAAAAACGGATTCGAAAAGATACCGACAAAGGCAAACAACAGGGCCAATGATTGGCCGATCGTTGCCGCAATTTGTGTGGCCCTAACGTAGGGGAGCCTTGTCGCTAGAACCGCCCGCAGTACTCGCCCACCATCCATAGGGAATGCGGGAATCATGTTGAACAAGACTAACCCCAGGTTGACCATTAGTAACCTTTCCAAGAATGGGCCGGTCGTTACGCTGAGCTGCTCCAAGGGTGCGAATACTGCGGTCAATTGCACCCATAAAAAAAGGATCGCTGCGATAACTAGATTGACGGCGGGTCCTGCAAGGGCAACCCACAATTCCTCGATCGGCTTTTCCGGCATACGTTCCATTCGTGCAACACCGCCAATGGGCAACAATGTGATGTCTTTGGTCTTGATACCATACCTGGCAGCCATCAACGCGTGACCGAACTCATGAAGTACTACACAGCTGAACAAGGCGAGAATAAACCCGACACCTTCCAACGTTTTCGAAAGGCCTTCGCCAGCTGACGAATGGCTTACAACGACGAATGCAATCAAAATCAAGAACGTGGCATGCAGGTACACGTCAATCCCACGAAACGAACAAATTTTCCAAGACCATTTCATGATGTAGCTTTCCCGCCGCTATCTCTTCGGCCACGTAGGGATGAACGAACTTGTTTTGACGAATTGAACTCTCTCGCCGTCTTCACTGACCCGACCTCTTCAACGTTATTCATCCATCTGAATGAGATCAATTACCAATGCGCAAAAGTGGGGCGAACGCATAAAGGAATCGGTACAAAGACGGCATACAGACCGCTTAACTTAGGTAACGAATAAGGCCCCATCACCGCACAAAAACATCTGTGGGTAAGCAGTGGACGGTCCACATCGCTCACATTTGGACGTCTTTATTAAAGATGAAAAATCTGTGCCGGTGCCAACATTATCGAACCCATCAACGCCCCGTGTCGCATAAGAGAATGTTAGTAACATCATCAACCATGTGATAGGACTATGGGAATAAGGTCCTCTGATATCAAGGATTGAGTTTTGTCCAGCGAGTGGCAAGACATTCTCCCTTTTTAGATAGCCCCCGTTGCAGCTTTTCCTCGCAACTTTCTACGGAAAAATCGACCTGTTTCTGCCGAGGCGATGTTGAAATCGTCTGCATATACCAAGACAACGTCTTCGAGACAACGGAGACAGCATCCATAGCCATCCATTATCCATAGCCATCCATTATGCAATCTTCGGGCAATCTTCGGGCCAGCGGGCGTCGTCGTCCAATTATTTCCGCAAAACCAAACACGGCTTCCTTACGATCCGGAACAAAACCTCGTTCTCAATCATTGACGCATGCGGTCAATTCGCGCATGGTCGAATCGCAGTCATCCTGCTCGCTTGGCAGGCACCGGCCAGGGTAACACCCTAAGTCATTCGCCCCACGTGCCTGCGATTGAATAACTTCTCCCAAGTTGAAACGCGACTCGATCGCATCCCTGTTTTTACCTCCAAACGCTGGCACACCCAATCTTCCCATTATTCCTCAGGGATAAACCATTGCAGATCGTCACCACGTCAAGCAATTACGGAACAATAAATGCTTCGTTGATCGTAGCGATCTTATTCGGTCGAAAGACGATCCCATCTGCCTTGCCTTGTCTCTTCGATTCGAGGCGAGAGGAAGAGGGTGTTCGCTCTACAAACGTGTGCCCAAAGCTAGGCTCGCGAAGCGGCGAGCTAGCGACTTGGTGAGATCAAAGGATTGGTCTCCGACCGAGTCCTTGCCTTGTAAGTGTTCTGTCCAATTCAAATCGCGTGTCAAGGAAAAATGAAATGTCTCTATTAGTTAGTCTTCGTACGTTAGCACTCATGGCGATCACGCTACCCCTAGTCGCTGTTGCTACCACATTTTCTCAGGCCAACGCGGCAGAGGAGAGTCCCCATGCTACCCACATGCTCAAGTGCGCGACCGTCTGTGCCGATTGCCAAATCCAATGCAATTCGTGTTTTCAACATTGCGCCAGTCTAGTAGCTGACGGCAAGAAAGAACACGCTAAGTGCATGTCTCTTTGTGTCGACTGCGCCGAGTGCTGCAAAATGTGCTCGACACTATGCGCCCGGCAAAGTGACCTTTGCCCTCATGCGTGTGAGTGCTGTGCAAAATGTTGCGATGATTGCGCTGCGGCGTGCGAGAAATTTCCAGATGACGAGCAGATGGTCGCTTGCGCCAAGTCTTGTCGAAACTGCGCAAAGGAATGCCGCGCGATGGCAAAAATGATGAAGTAGCGATCACTCATTTGGCACAGGCGGTTCGTTAGGTGCGACAAGTGGTTCGTGGTGGCTTGATTCAGGCGTGCGCAACAGCGGTAGTGATGATTTGACTGCTGGTTGCGTGACGCATGTCGGACGGCGGGCTCTCGGTTTTTCCTGGTCAGCCTCGCGAGCTCCGGACCGCCTCCTCCTGGCATTAAGCGGCATGGTCGACCGCTTCCGTCGTCAATGTTCGTCCGAACTATGGATGCTTCGACCAAACTAGGGATGCTTCGACCTATAATTTGCGTGACGCGCAGTTCGGTGGTCGCTCTCCTGATCCGGTCGGGTCTCTCGTCTAATGAGGACGACCGCGCCACTTGGTCCTGTTCAGACCATCAAAGCGTCGCCAGCGATTCGTGCGGGCCATCGATAGCCTGGTGGGGAGTCACGCGTGGCAGCTGAATCTTTAAGCCTACGTATGCCGCCTTGCACTTTTTGGCCTACGCAGACCACGCAGACCCCCTCGTTGTTTGACGACTGAAAATGTCCAACGCCTGAACTTTCTCGCCTAGTCACCGAGCGCGATAACTTTTTCAAAGAAAAACTTCGTTTATCTGCGATCCGATCGCGATCGGTGTGGAGCTAGTCGAGCATTTTGCGTATTTCAAACTCTGACGCATTGCGCTTCGGCGTGATCCTTCAATCTCCTTTTTCCAATAGAAATTACTGCTAACAGTGATCGAAGATGCTCCATCACCCCAATCTCTTCGCTGATGGCGATCGGCTTCTTCAACTTCGAGGAGTGCGATTCCGCCTTATGAAACCCATTATCGTGGCAATGTTCTTGTCATCATGGGTAGGCGAACGTTGCGCGGGGCAAAACATTGCCTTTCCCCATTCTTATCCCACCACAAGCTACCCATCAAACCTGCCTACCAACGACAACCAGACGAACACCAATTCCGCCGTTTACTATCCCGACAAGCAGCCTTTCACCGCCAATTCGCTTCCTGAGTTCACTGATTCGGGGCAAGGTGGCAACATCACCGGGGCTAAAGTATCCGCGAGCAGCCGAACCTCATCGGGGCAATTTCCTCAGCTTTTTCCGTCATCGTACGCTGACTTTCCGACTCGTTCGACAACGGGTTCATTCCTCGCATCCCCGACTAATGTTCAACATGATGCGTCCCATACGATTCGCTCAGAACCTAGTCCGCACCCCGCTGCCTCTGCGATGCTCGCCAGCAACAGGACATTCATCAACCATTCATCGGTGCCGCTGGAAAGTACGTTCAATTATCGCCAACGTCCTGAGGAGGCAGAATCAGACTATGGGCGATCAATGATTCAATCCGCTCGTCAAAGTGCAGACCAGTTCCGCAACCTAGCTGAAACGTCCACTTCGATCAGCGCCAAGATTGCAGCCGACAATGCTAACTTTGCGGACCAATGGGCCAATCTTGCAGAGTCGTTTCAACTCTTGTCTGATCGCGTCGGCAGTGTTACCGCAAAACTAAGTGCCACGACCAATGATTACGAAGAAGTCCGTTCCAAACTCGATCATTATGGATTAACGCCTACTGTTGGTCTGTTATTACGGCACAAGAAAGAACAGCTCGAAACTTGGCAGGTCAATGATGCGGCATTGCGTTATGCGACCGACGAACTGAGCAGATCACGACAGAAACAGCTGGAACTTGAATTGGTTCGTTACGATGGAAGTGACGTCTCAGGACAATCCGCTACCATTCTCGCCGAGGCAGGCATTGATTCGAGTAGTTTTCAATATGCGAGCCTGGCGCAACAGATTCAAGGATTGCTCTATCAACGCGATCAATGGCTGGGATCGCTCCAGCAGGGCTACCATGACTACCAGCAAAAACTTGGCGAACTTGACTCAACGATTGCGGCATCCACCAAGTTAGCAAACGATTACCGAACACTTATCGATCGGCACATCACTTGGATTCGGAGCGGCGATCCATTGAACGCTGGAGATGTGCGTGACCTAAAAAATGGCTTGGCATCGTTACTCGACTCTCGCCGAAGCGAAGACTTTGGTTACTCGCTAAAACGCAAATGGCAGGACGATACGGTTGGTGGCATCGGGCTACTAGCGTGTATCACACTGATTCTCCTTGCACGATGGCGAGCTAAGTCGTGGATGGTTGGCATTGGCAGTAGAAAGCAGATGCGAGAGGCGACCCCTCATTCACGAAAAGTGGTTGCTGGTGTTTTAACCATATTCATTGCTGTCACCATTCCGAGTGTTTTGTACGCACTCGCTCATTGGCTAAGTCACGACATCGTATTCGAATCAACACTTCAAGCGGCCGGTGCTCTGTATGCGGCGAGTTTGGTAGCGTTGCTGGTGGAAGTTCCACGACAACTTCTATGCAACTATGGTTATGTTGACAAACACGTCGAAGTTGAACTCCCGCGTCGCCAGCGGGCCATTGCTTATTTAACCTTAATTGGGTTCGGCTTAGTCTTAGCGGCCTACGTTGTCACCCTAACCGAGTTGATTGACCATGGCATGTGGCGGGACTCCGCCGCGCGATTTGGATTCATAGCGGCGCTAAGTTTGGTGGCCTGGACCGCACATCTTGCGTTTCGCCCAAGCGGCGGCTTCCTCGAGCCGTTGATCGCTAAGTTTGGAGGCAGCGTTATTTACCGTCTTCGCTTTGTCATTTACGTGATCGGCGTAGGCTTCCCAGTGACGCTGGTGTTGCTATCCGCCTTTGGGTACGGATTCACCGCGAATGTTTTGATTGTCCGAGCGATCATCACTGTCGTAAGTTTCTTGATCGCAGCGACGCTCTGGTCGGGAGTAAAAATCTTGTCGAGTCAGGCTTGGCAACTCCTCACCGGGACCACACCGCCGCGACGATTCGACAATTACGGTGAAATCAAAACGGACTCGGTCACCAGTGTACTGGGTGAGCATTACCTGGAACTAAAGCATCATCTTGCGTTTCTTTGCCAATGCGCCTTGGTCATCGCAGCGATCGTCTGTTTTGGTTGGCTTTGGATCGACGTGTTCCCCAACGCCCGCATGGGCAATCCCGTCGTTTGGAGCATTCAGGACACCGTCGCGCAGTCCGTGATTTTGGGTACTGACACGGATGCTGCAACCCCGGACCGCTACTCCCAAACACCGACTAGTGTTGTTGTGAAAACGACTCCCATCACCGCTTTTCATTTACTGCTTGCAGCAGCGACCTTATTCGTCGCCTTTCAACTAGCCAAGTTGCTCCCTGCGCTGTTTGATGCACTCGTGCTCCAACGCGTCTCCTTCGACGAAGGGATGGAGCACTTTTCGTTGGTCCTGGGGCGATGCATCTTGTTCGGCGTCGGATGTCTTATTGCGTGTAACTTGATCGGTATTCGGTGGCAATCGGTTCAGTGGCTAGCAGTGGGGTTAACCGTGGGGCTGGGATTTGGATTACAGGACATGGTGCGAAACCTATTTGGTGGGCTTGTCGTTCTGTTTGAGAAACCTGCGCGCCTGGGTGACTTGATTACTGTGGGACGTATTACGGGACGAGTCGCTGCACAGAAGTTTCGTACAACGGTTTTGTCGGACAACGAAGGCAGAGAAGTGATAATCCCTAACAAGAACTTCGTGAGTGAAGAAGTCGTCAATTGGATGGGTGCCGGACGTTTAAACGGTATTCCCATCGAAGTCGCTGTGAACCGAGACGAGCGCCCTGCAGATGTATGCCGTATGCTTCAAGAACTTGTGATAGAACAACCAGACGTACTATTGACGCCCGCACCTCAAGCCACTTTGGTATGCGTAGGAAAAAGTTCACAGCGGATTGAAGTGCTCGCCTGGATTGAAGAAGGAAAAGACCCCAGTCGTTTCCGCGATGAGTTACTCAAAATTGTCGGTAAGTTTCTTCGAGAGAAGGACTTGTTGGTCGCCCCACAACCACCGCAACCTGCGATGCGAGACGCTACCAGCGAATCACTGGACACTCCCTATCGGTCTCCGTCGACTCGAAGTCGCAAACGCTCCGCCTGACGCATCCGCAAACGTAGGCGCCCAGACACTTCCGATTCGTTGGGGGTTGCCTGATTCTGTCGAATGTTACTCGCCGTGATGCACGCCATGTCATCGGTCGACTTCCCGGTGCGGTCAGGGCATGATCGATTCTTGCTAGACAACTTGTTGCGATTGGCTTGGTGCCCTTCACCTCGGGCGCCTTGGAGTTGGGAAGGGAGGGAGCGTTTAATCTGTCGCCAGAATCGAATCCACTCACACACTCATCGAATTGTTCTGCACCGGACTGCAGAGCGTCGACAAACAGAACAGGAGACACATCGATTCTATACGCATGGGCATCAAGTCCTTACCAACAGTGTGAGTCCCTCAAAGCAGTTCGCCAGTATCCTTCAAGCTCATTGGGGAACGCGGCCTGCAGGCCGTCGGTTTGTCATTATCTCTGATTCACGATCGGTCAATTCTTGAATCAGTTTCGCAACGACTTCTGGATGGGCCGCCGAGACATCGTTCGTTTCACCGGGGTCGCTTGCAAGATTGTAGAGACTTGACAGGGGGTCCGTCTTTTTCTTTGCGCCCTTTGAGTTGTCTCTCGCTTTACCCTTGGACACAGTACCTTCGGCGGGCGCTTTGCGAAAGAGTTTCCATTCGTTCTGGCGAATCGCTACAGCATTGGTACCAGCGAAATACAGGTGCGTGTCACGTACCGGACCGGCTTTTGGGTCAAACATCAGCGATGAGATATCTTTGCCATCGATGATACGACCCTTATCAAGCTCAACGTCGACAAGCTTTGCGAAGGTTGGCAAAAGGTCAATATTACCGGCGATCTCGTTACAAGTTGTTCCGCTAGGAATCTTACCGGGCCAGCGCATGATGCACGGCTCACGAACCCCGCCTTCAAAGTTGGTTCCCTTACTGCCACGGAAGGGCGGTGCCGCACGTTTGGCGGGACCATTATCGGAAGTGAAGATGACGAGCGTACTTTCGTCTAGCTCTAATTCCTCAAGCGTCGACATAATCTGGCCGACAGACCAGTCGATCTCCTCAATCGTATCACCGACAAGGCCAAGCTTACTCTTACCCAGGAAGTCAGGGGAGGCAGCAAGCGGAAAGTGGATCATCGTATGCGGAAGATAGACAAAGAATGGTTCAGCTTTGTGATTACGAATAAACTTAATCGCTTCCTCGGTGTAACGCCGCGTTATCTGAGATTGATCTGGCTCGGTTTCGATGACCATTTCATCGTCGTAGAGAGGCAACGGCGGCATGTCCCTTCGGCCTTCGTGCATGTCATTGCTGTAAGGCAATCCAAAGTAGTGATCAAACCCCTGACGCGTTGGTAAGAATTCAGGATGGTGCCCCAGGTGCCATTTCCCAACGGCGCAGGTCGCGTGACCTTTTTGCTTTACGATCTCGGCGAGTGTGACTTCGTTTGGATTCAAGCCGATAGAATCTCGCGGAAAAAGTACTCCAGGAATCGAGACGCGAGCATTGTAACACCCTGTCATCAAACAAGCCCGTGACATCGAACATACCGGTGTCGCATAAAAGTTGGTGAACTTCATCCCTTCCAACGCGAACTTGTCGAGATGGGGTGTTCGCACCTCGGTATTGCCGAACGGACCAATGTCAGCGTAGCCCATGTCATCAATAAAGATGAGGACAATATTGGGACTAGTCGCAGCATTCGCTGAAGCGATAAGTAGTGATGCGATAAGGAAAGTGATGAATTGCAGTCTCATGGTCGATAACTTTCAGCTTTACGGTTTAATGCACGAAATCGAACACAATGAATCGTTTATTGAAAGCGATCACTACGCCTCTAACGGATAGGGTTCGGCAAATGCTCCGAATGCTTGAAGACCACCATCGACAGATAGGTCAGTCGCCGTGATGAAGGATGCCGCGCTACTGGAAAGCCACAGGACTGCATGAGCAATCTCTTCTGGTTTTCCAATTCGGCCCAATGGATGTCGATTTGCAAGTCTCGACTCTCCACCCTGCGCTTGCATGCTCGCTCGAACCAACGGGGTATCGATCGCTCCTGGAGAAATACTCACGACTCGCACACCATCACGTGCGTACTCGATCCCCCACTGCATCGCTTGCAAGACGTTTGCTGCCTTGATGGGACCATAGATAGGAACCTGCCTTGCGGTACGATGTGCCTGACCGCTTGCAATGTTCACAACCACACCACATTGTTGCTGTCGCATGACCTTCAACGCAAACTTAGCCATGTAGACATATCCAGAAAAGTTTACCGCCAACATGCGATGGTAATCCTCGGACCGTATATCCTCGACCCGAACATAGGACCCGGGTGGCTGGATCGCAGCGTTGTTGACCAAGACATCCAATCCACCAAACTCGGAAACCGTCTCATTCACAACGCGTGAGCAATCGTCCTCGACTGACACATCCAGCCGTCGAAACGCAATTCCTGGTCGATGCCATGCAGATGCTTGCTCGTCAACATCGACACACACAACTTGCGCACCTGACGATGCGAAGGCTTCACAAATCGCCTTTCCGATCCCGTTGCTTCCTCCGGTCACTAAAACTACTCGTCCAGAATGATCGTACTGGACAGTTCCCAGCGGTCGATGTTTGTTCATTTCAAATGAGTGATTGGGGTGTGGTGAGATGGATTTGGAGCGAATCATTGTCGAAAAACAACCGCTTCCGATGGGAGGTTGAATTCTACTGCATTAGAATCCTAATGGGGCATCGCAAGCTAACGTTGGCTGTTCGGGGCGGGGCTCCCACATTAATAAGGAAAAGTAATAGAACGTGCTCTGCGCTGCTTTTGATTGTAGCTTGAAACGTCGCTGCGACCTGAACGAGCATGCGGATCGTCTTGTGCTTAATTACCGAATGACCCTAGTCCGACTCGCATACGCTGGTGAATCACGTGATTGATCGAAGACAATTCGCATTTCGCAGCGCTGCATTGCTTGGCGGTTTCCCATGGACGGGTCAAGAAACGTCATTTGCTGAAGAGCCTGCGTTAAAAAATAAACGACTTGTGCAGTTGGGCTTGAATGCTATGGCGAGAGCGACGGAAATGAGCTATTTCACGGACGGTCATCGTGGCGCATCAATGATCTCGGCACATCTGATGTGCCGAGACAACGATCTCGATGATCAGGCGGCGGCGAGGATCGTTCAACTGTTCGATCTCAACTGGGCACCTTCAAAACTTTGCAATCCGTTTCCCATTGGAGACACTATTCCCGATGCGGCCGAAAAAGTCGGAAAAACTCTCTGTGAGGGAAGTGGCGTCCTACGTGAGGTTGGACATGATGCAATTTTTGCAATGCACGCGATCAAAGCGTTTCGAATGTTGCCCGAGGCGGCAACGCGTGAAAGGGTAGACGGAGTGTGTCAATTGATACGCTCGATAAAGCCTTGGCGAGACATTAAGCCGAGTGATAATATTGATCCTCCACCGTTTACCGACGACGCCGCTGCTGCAACGTACATTCTGCGAGAAGCCAGCGATGCCATCGACCGATTTGTTGGGTTCGGCCAGGGTTTCGCTGGACACATGCTAACGTTTGGACAATCCCTTCTTGAACTTGCCTCAATGGGTGATGTCGAATGGGCAGAGAGTTGTCGCATGGCATTTCGCAAGTATGTGACGGTAATACGTCAAGGACCACAGCCGAACGATCCAAAAATCGCCGACCACAACCCCAACAAATTGAGACCGACGGACTCGGAATACTGGATAAAAAGAGGCGATAAAACACTTGGTATCGGTCACGTCTTCAAATATCCATATGCCTATTACGATCTGCTTTCTCGAGCCAACGATGCTGAACTAACGAAGGTGCTTGACTCGAAGGCGTACCACTTATTCTAAATCGGCATGCGAACTGCTTTGAAGTGACTACGCGATAACAGGCGGAACTGAAATAAATGAAACTCTTTGATCAGAACGACAACACCCGCCAAAGCCCCGAATAATCGTCGGTCCAAGAGAGCTTCCCTGCACTCTTGTCCCAGGGCAGTTGGGTTCTTTTAATTTCTTCGTTCGATACGATCTCTTCATTATTCGTGATCAGTATCCAATTAGCACCGAATACTCCGCTTGAATCGTCATCGTCACTATCGATTTGAATCGCCTGCCAACCAAGCGATTCCGCCAGCCCTCGGGCGACCGGTACCAGATCAAGAAATCGATTCGACACATGCAAAGCCAATATGCCACCCGGACGTAACTGCTGGCGGTAGACGGCTCCGCACTCCGTAGTCAGCAGGTGGACCGGGATCGCATCGCTGCTAAACGCATCGATCGCTAACACATCAAACTGCTGGCTCTGCCCCGCATCGATTTCACGTTCCATCGTGATTCGTGCATCGCCGAGCACCACTTTTGTTTCGGCTGGAGAATCTTTCAGGTAACTGAAAATCTTGTCCGACAGGGCAAGAACATCCGGATTGATTTCATAGAACCGAAAATGATCGCCGCTTTCCCCGTAAGCCGCAAGCGAGCCAGTACCAAGCCCTACTACCCCGACTCGCAGTGCGTGTTGATCCGCACTTTCCGCGAGCTTTCTGCCTAATCGAATCGCTATCCCGATACCGCTATCGCGACCGTAATATGTAGTTGGCTGACGCTTCCAGTAATCATTAGTGAACTGGAATCCATGGACGATTTGGCCATGCGAAAGCGTGAACTTTCCTCCAAATTCTTCGTGCTTACTATCAGCAACGTCTTTGTACCGCACTTTGAGCACGCCATAGAAATTTCGCGAAACATGAGTGAGATTGCGATTGTCTTCCCGGATCAGTTCCACCAACTGAATGCCTAATAAGGCAATCAATGAACCTGCGGGAAGCCAAAACCACAGCCCCCAAGACGGCGCCTTAGAGGAACGAAACTTACGAATCACGGCATCGAGCAATAACGAAACAACGCAGGCACTCGCCACTACTTCTAGTTGCCAGACTTCGAACCAACCGTGGAACCAAAAAGCAGTCAGGTAGGACACTGCAATAATGAGCCACACGATACGTAAGAAAATTCGTTGGGAGCGGTCATCGCTATCGGCAATGATCCCTAGCGCAAGCGAACTCATTAGCGGAGGAAGGAACGTGCCTACGGTGATCGCGACACCTATTTTCCAGGTCATCCATTCAGGCCATTGCACGAAAGCATACCCGAAGAGCCAAGCTAGCTGCGGCACCGTCAGTACAATCCAAGTCCGCTTCAAGAAGGCCACGTTTTTCTCGAAGGCAACGGTCGTCGCAAGTCCAACCATTTGAAGGAATGAATACACACCAATGTATAAATTGCGATCCAGATTTGTAGTAACTTCAGCTAAGGGATCGTAAAGGTAGTAGCCGAGCGCTGCTACTTGGGCCGTGGCACTACAGACCCACAACCAAAGCCCCGGTGAGGTTTTCCTTAACCAGATGCGGTGGGCACACCACGCCGACAGGGTAACCACAACGCTCGCCATCAAGCTGATTTGATATTCCCAATAACCGAGAAAGAATTTCGTCGCGATCAATGCAACGAAGAGGCCTCCAAGAGCCCCACCTGCCGAAATCAGTACGAAGAAAAGTGTCAAATGTTGTGGGTGCGGACGACTTTGTACCAACTCGCCATGACACGCCATACAACAGGCAAATAATACGACCGAATAGATCAGTACCTGATCAAGGATTTCAGCGTTAGATTCTTTCGCTAGCACCCAGCATGCAGCAGGCGCAATAAGCAACAACATCAGACCGAAGACCCGCCGATCGTACCATCGCGGATTGTCAAAGCAGATGATAAACGAGAGCAAATAAATGCTTAGTGGCAACACCCAAAGGAATGGAACCGTGGCTACGTCGATACACAATTGATTCGTCGTCGCCAACAGCAACGCCGACCCGCAGGCGGACAACCCCACCCACAACAGCATCTGCCACCATCGAGGTGACGCTGCGATGGGTGACTCCCCATCAACCGCTGGCAATTCGACTTTCGTATTGGCGGTTGACCTATCGACTGTATAGTTTTGAATGTCGCGCGTCGTGTCGCCGAGCTGCTTCCATAAACGAATAGCGCACCACACCACCAAACCGGCAAAAAGGAAGTAGGCAACAGTCCAATTGACCGCTTGCTGCCTCAACCGCATCCACGGCTCAAATACAAACGGATAGCTCAACAGCGCAAGTAACGAACCAAGGTTGGACAAGGCGTATAAGCGATACGGAGACTTGTCTGGCGATGTGCGACTGAACCATCGCTGCAATAATGGCCCAGTCGTCGAAAGTACAAAATAGGGACCGCCCACTGTCGCAAGCAATAATAGTAAGATCTGCCAGGACGGCGATCGTTCGGGGACTGGCTTCCATCCGTCCGATGGAATGATTGGTAAAAACAAAAGCGATGCCGCTAGAATCACGGTATGCATCACTACCTGAGCCCGAACCCCGAGGCTCGTACTCAGCCAGTGCGAATATAGATAGCCTCCTAATAGCAGTAATTGGAAGAACAGCATGCACGTCGTCCAAATGGATGGCCCACCGCCAAACCATGGCAAAATGAATCGACCAATTAGTGGCTGAACCTGAAAAAGCAGGAAGGCGCTTACAAAGATGGTGATGGCATAGCGAATCATTTTGGTCCTTTCTCGGCGGGCCACCACTGTAAACTCCTCCAATGACTAGTCGCCATCCCACTGTTGATTTCGATCTGGCCGAAGGGGAATATCATCGAAAGGCTCCGTAGGAAAAATACCTTTCTTGCAATAAACGTGAAGAAATCGGCTGTTTAAAGCATCCAACCGTGTAATCGAGGACTTGCGCACGCCGTCCACCGAGCATTGCTGGCAGGAGTGCCCATGTCGGTAAGCTCAGAAATTTTTCAAAAAGCCAGCCATGGTGATCGTGATGCGCAGAGTGTGATCTTTGAGGCTTTCCGGGAACGCGTGTATCAGTTAGTCGGACGAATCGTAGACTTGAGAGACGCCGACGATGTCAGAAGTGGACCCCATTTTTAGGACCACGGGATAAGATAGAAAAATGCGTTTCGATCGGTGAAACTGTGAGTCAATCACGATCTCATTCACCACGGAGCGAATCATGGCACGGAAGCGTCGATCATTTAGTCCTGCCTTCAAGGCGAAGGTAGCGTTAGAGGCAATTCAGGGACTCAAGACGATCTCGGAATTGTCTATCAAGCATAAGTTGCATGTCACACAGATCAATCTTTGGAAGAAGCAGTTGCTCGATGGTGCCGAGCAGTTGTTTGAGGATGGGCGTCAAAAAACAATTGATAAGCCCAGTGACGAACCCGACTCGGCCGAACTCTACGAGCAGATCGGACGGCTCAAAGTTCAGCTCGAATGGCTTAAAAAAAAGTGGCCCAGGACAGTGAGTGAAGCACGTTCATGGATCGACTATGACGATGCCTTACTAAGCATCCGTGAGCAGTGTCGTCTGCTCGGTGTTCATCGCAGTAGTAACTATTACGATCCGCAGCCAGAAACCGCCGAGAACTTTCAACTGATGCGTCTCATGGATGAAGAACATCTTCGTCGTCCTGCGCGAGGTTCACGCCAAATGATGGATCATTTGAACGATCGCGGCTTCCCGGTCAATCGCAAGCGAATCCAGCGATTGATGCGAAAAATGGGGATCGAAGGCATTTCACCGAAGCGTCGAACAACACTGCGAAACACGGGCCATCGAGTCTATCCGTATCTGCTTCGTGGATTGGCGATCGAGCGTCCCAATCAGGTCTGGTGCAGCGACATCACATACATCCCGATGCGTCATGGTTTTCTGTATTTGACGGCGGTCATGGATTGGCACAGCCGCTACGTCATCAGCTGGCGTTTATCAAATAGCTTGGATACGGATTTCTGTGTTGACGCACTGAATGAGGCCTTGGAGGAGGGAACGTCTGAGATTTTCAATACGGATCAGGGGGCTCAGTATACGAGTCGAGAATTCACGGACAGGCTGGGGTCACAAGGGATCGCGATCAGCATGGATGGCAAGGGACGCGCGATCGACAATGTGATGATTGAACGTCTGTGGAGAACGGTGAAATACGAGGAGGTCTACCTCAAGGAATACACGACGGGAGCCGATTGTTATCAAGGGCTCAGGAGTTACTTAAACTTTTACGATCACGAACGTCGGCATCAATCACTGGATCGCCGAACACCCGCAGAAGTCTACCGAGCAAACTGCTTGAAACGCGTTCAGCTCTCTATCTAAAAAGCTCGCGCCCCTGGTCCTAAAAACAGGGTCCACTTCAGATACGCCAGAATATGACTGGAAGCACCGTGCAGTGCGTCTGCAATCAGTGGGCCCCGGAACTTTTGTCGCGCGAACGCGCGTTGCGCAGAATCATTTGGACAACGAAGGTGAGATCAAGAAGGGTTCGCGCCTTCCCTTCCGACGATAAGCTAAATCACTCGAAATGATTGTTTCGCTCCCCTCATTCATTGCCCGCAAAGGGCCAACAGGAAGCCAGTGACTTTGATCGATCGTAGGGAGCGATCGAGAAACGCATCGAAGCGGACTTTATGGCGGATCCGTCGCGGGACAGAAGGCCAGCACTACAGGAAAGCCGTTTTTCAATCCAACGATTTATCTGAAATCAAGTTGATTTACATGCCCCACTCGCTCACGGACGAAAGCTAACCGCTAAGACTGCTGGTGCCGCGGTTTCAGGGTCGATCCCATACGCAAATGCTTTCCATTGACGTTCCAATTCGTTGACACTTGCGATGCCGTAGTGCTTGGATAGTGCCGAATCATAACCATTCCGAATCGCATCCAGTCCGAAAACGGTGACTTTATCGATACTCCCTCGACTGCTAAAAAATCGCATCAATGAGGCGCTTTGTCCATAAAATGCGGGCATCTGAGTAGCAGATGTGAACTGCTCCAATGTCAACAGCGTTGCCAGCGGCATTGCGGTACCTTGATGCAATGCTAGGTGGCAATCGCGCGCGTGAAGTGATTGCTTTTCATTTTTATCGGCGAGCATCGCGGCACCTTCATCTAACCAATGCGGAGGTTGCCAACCCGCAAAACGATCTGATAAGACCACATGCGTCAACTCATGGGGCAGCGCCGTTAATTCACCATTGGCATCAATAAGAAGGTCTATCCGTCTAGCCTGCGTTTTTCCTGAGTCAATATGAATCAGGCTGCTCCCGAAAGTCTGCGCACCATCGGGACCTACCGCTTGAACGTACTTAGCCCTCGACGGATGGAGCACAATTTCGCAACTTGGTTGCCAACGCGGAAGTGAATCCGTGCCACACCAAGCGCGGCCAAATTCATTGCGAAGGCTCTGGCAAAGCACCGAAACATTCTTAGCTGAAGGGCCCCCCACAAATGATCGGACAACAAAATCATCTGAGGCGGCGTAGGTTGATGCCACACTTCCATCTGCCCGCGCTTTGTTTTGCGTCGCTACGTAGAACACGAAATGCAACCCAAGGATGACAACAGAAGACAAAATTGTACGTGACACGAATTCGCCTCAAAGGAACAGTGGCTGACCAGAACTTGATTGCCGAAAGGAAATCTGTCTTAGTTGGACTGCCCAACCCATCAAAGCCCGTGCCGCCGCCCTCCATTCGCTCCCAATCGCCGTCGTTGAGCTGTGTCAACCACCTAACCGGAAAGGACTTACGATCCTAAACCATTCCTCTCCCGCCGTTAGAACTCATGCCAAATGCGGGCGATTGCATAGTTTCATCGCATTCCCTCGCCGAAGTTTTAAGCAGAGTGCCAACCGAAAAAGAGATGTGGTCGAGAACTTGGAATGTCGGCCATCGAAGTAATTGACATGAAACCTCCAGGGGAGGGTAATTTCACCCTGTGCTAAAAGTCAGCTATTGCTGGACCATCACGGCGAAGACCTAGTCATTGCTAACATCCTGAACGGCGTTATGGGAATGACTTGAAGCGGCCGACAGCGCTGATACGACAATGATCGAAGTCTTTTTGATACACCGACCACACTAAGAAAAGCAACTTGAAATTGGCCACCGATCATCTCGGCACGATTGCCCTTTTCGCATGCATGTCGTTACCACGAGTGGCTAGGCGCCACGAAACATTTTTTTAGCGTTCTTCGCCCACCGCTGCGTACTTCAGCCCAGCGATACCACAGACAATCAAAACGATACACAAGACACGAATCGTATCGCGGGACTCACCAAATAAAATCATTCCCGCAATGGCCGTACCCACGGCGCCAATTCCAGTCCACACCGCGTAGCCCGTCCCGACTGGGATGGTTTTTAATGCAATCGCCAGCAGGGTGAAACTCGCCACCATCGTGATCACGGTCACGACGGACGGCAGCGGCCTGGAAAAACCATCGGAATACTTCAAGCCAATCGCCCAGCCAATTTCCAAAAGTCCTGCGAGCCCCAGATAAATCCAATCCATGAAAGAAATCCTAAAATCCGTTTTCGACTACAAGTTGACTAAGCTCGAGTTGACCCGGTTTAGGCCAAGCGTCCTTAATGCCCTGTCCGATCGCCACCATCGGTCCCATCACGTGATCGTCTGGTAGGTTGACTAACTTCGCGACCGCTTCGATGTCAAACCCGATCATCGGACACGACTGGTAACCCATCCCTCGGGCCGCGAGCATCAGTGTTTGCATCGCCATCCCGATGGATCGCTGAGCCTCGTCGCGTTGAAGCCACTCGCGTCCTTCATGGAAGGGACCGATCCAACCGACCAGCATTTCGGCCACCTCCTTTGGCGCGTTAACCCAGTACCGTGCTGGATCTTTTTTCCATGCCATCATGTCTGCGGTGAAGAGCACCAATAGCGAGGCATCGGTCATCTGGGCCTGATCGTTACCGAATTCCTTTCGGATCTTCTTCCGTAATTCCGGGTCGCGAAGGATCACGAACCGCCAGTGCTGGATATTGAAGCTTGTCGGCGCCTGAATGGTTGTCTCCAGCAACTCTCTTTCTTCTGCTGCGGTAAGCCTATGATTGGCATCGAAATGCTTTATCGCTCGGCGGGCGTAGACGGCTTCCTTAACGTTCATATCGTAAACTTTCCTGAGTAAACCCACGTCGTGAAAATGTGTTTCAATTCAAATGGAGTCGTACCCCAAAAGACTTCGATCACCATTCTGGCAGCACCGACGTTATTCGAATAGGGTTTTAATCGGCACGCGCAGGCGTCCAGCTAGCAGGGTTCCGGCTAGGAAGGCCAGCGAATGCGGGACATCCTCACTCTTCCAGCTAATAACGAGTTTTCTCGGCCATTAATCAGAAAACGGTCTTTTTCATCGATTAAAACGTTTTTTTGAATTTCTCTGTAACAATGACTGCTCCTTTGTGTGTTGCTGGTAGGAGAAACCATGTTGCAAGGCCCCGAAACTAGAGAGTCACTGATTGGAAGACTGCGCGAGCCGGCTTCCGACGACGCATGGGCGGAGTTTGCGGGACTTTATCGGCCATTGGTGATTCGAGTCGCACGCGCCAAAGGACTGCAACTCGCCGATGCCGAAGACTTGGCTCAAGACGTACTCGCGACGGTTGCCAAGGCGATCAACTCTTTCGACTCTAACGCCGACGGATTATTTCGAGGCTGGCTTTTCAAGATCACCCGCAATCTCTGTGTCAATCATCTCACCCGACGCAAAGGCCCGTCTGGCTCTGGTGATAGCGACATGCAGCGAATGCTCCAGCAATATCCGGCCGACGAGGCAACGATCACGCTATTCCAGCTTGAGCATCGCCGACTCCGTTTTCGACAAGCCGCCGAACAAATCAAATCGCAGTTTAATGAACCAACGTGGCTCTCGTTTTGGATGACGGCCGTCGAAGGACGATCGATCGAATCAGTCGCCAAAGAACTGGGCAAAAGTAATGGTGCGGTGAGAGTAGCAAGATGCCGTGTCCTCGCCAAACTAAAAGATTCACTTCACTCGTAGGAATTTTCCATGATCGCGCGCTTCCACTATGATGACAAAACCTTTGAAAGCTGGCTTCGAAACGAGCCAACGATCGACCACAACGAAGTGGTAAAGCATGTCGAGAACTGCGAGCATTGCCAGGCTCGCTTGGAAACAATCTGCCAAGCGGGCTTAACATGGGAAGAAGCAGGTGAACTGCTACGAGCGAATCCACTCGACGATTCCGTAGGATCGTCTCCGGACACGCTTGACTCGCGAGCGGGAAGAACATTTTTGCATCCTAGCGAGCATCCCCAATCGCTCGGCCGTTTCGGTCGCTATGAAATCATGGAGTTCCTTGGACGCGGGGGTATGGGGATTGTCATGCGTGGCTTCGATCCCGCGCTAAACCGGTATTCAGCCATCAAGGTTCTCGCACCGGAACTCGCAACCAGTGCGGCAGCACGCAAACGGTTTTCTCGAGAAGCAAAATGTGCAGCCGCTGTTGTTCATCAGCACGTGGTGCCGATTCAAACCGTAGATGAACACGATGGCATCCCATACCTGGTCATGCCTGTGGTTGAAGGGAAAAGCCTGCAACAAAGAGTCGACCAAGCGGGCCCCTTAGCGGTTGTTGAGGCCGTTCGCATCGCTGCCCAGATCGCCGAAGGTTTAGCCGCCGCTCACTCACAGGGATTGGTTCATCGCGATATCAAACCAGCCAACATTTTGCTTGAGAACGGCGTAGAACGAGTTCAGATCACCGATTTTGGCTTGGCTCGTGCCGCTGATGACGCCAGTATGACCCGCAGTGGCGTGATCGCCGGAACGCCGCAGTACATGTCACCCGAACAAGCGCACGGCGACATTATCGACCACCGTAGTGATTTGTTCAGTCTTGGCAGCGTGATGTATTTCATGCTGACGGGGCGTTCACCATTCCGTGCCGAAACAACGATGGGTGTACTGAATCGCATTGCCAATGACGAGCCTCGCGACTTGCAAAGTGTCAACCCCGATGTATCTCCTGCGTTAGCAGCAATTGTCACGAAGCTACTCGCTAAATCGATGAGTGATCGTTTCCAGTCGGCCGAAGCAGTCGCCACGTTACTACGTCATTACCTAGCACATTTGCAACAACCCAATGTCGGTGCAGCAGAGTGGACCCAAAGTTTGATTGAACCGAAAGAACAAACAGTTGGCTTGGTGGAGTCCATTTCTGGCGACGAGTCAAAGTTGGCCGACGCACTAGCGAACAGCGGGCGTTCCCGAGCCCGCATTTTCACCTTGCTCGCAAGCCTCGGCGCCTTCGGCATTTTCCTATTCGGCATTTTCGTGCTTCAGACGAAAGATGGCACCATTCGAATCGAAACCAATGAAACACTAAAGAAACCCATACCCATTGTGATCAAACAAGGCGATCATGTGGTGAAGCGTTTGACTGTCGACAATGATGGCACGACGACTCGCGTGCGGGCTGGATCGTATAGTGTTGAATTCGATGGAGAAAATACATCGTTTGAATTGAAGAATCATCGCGCCGTCATCAAGGCCGACGGTGTTTGGGTCACACGAATTGAATATGCGCCCGGCGACGCAAAGACTGCAACTTTTACTGAATCTCCAACCGCGATTCGCGAAATGGCGTTGGCTGATATCCAGCAGGGACGTTACGAAGATGCCCTCAATCGAATCGTTTGGTACTGGGACAACGCAGTCACGATCGAACCAGCATTATCGGCTGTTCGTCGTTCATTCCTGCTCGCCGATTGGCTGGCGCTCGGTGAAGCATATCCGCCTGCCCTCGCGAAACTAAAGTCGACCCGAGATGACCTTGAAACACGCATCTTATCAAAGGACCAAATTCGTGTCCGCAGCGATGACTTTGCCGATTTCGCCGCCATCAACCAAACGCTTCGGCAAAACGAAAGAACAAATCAAACCTTTGAAGAGCTGAAGAAGCGTGATCCCGAGGATGCGGCGCGTGTGCGGTTTTGGTTGCCCGAATTCATGCAAAGTCCCGCCCCTGGACCTTCCTCGCCAGTCAATCCAAACGATGCAAACACGTCTGGCACGGGTTCAGATGCAAGTAAACCAGCCGGTGACCATACGCTTGCCGAACTGGCGATCAAGGACGCCATCTCGCAATTCAACCAACGCATGAATACGGAAACGAAGGACTTTGACCAGCCGGCGTTGACCGAACAGGAGATTCTGGCCTTTGCACTTTGGAAGTTGCGCACTGATAAAACTCTCACCGAGGAAGCAAAAGCACTTTTTTCCGCGATCGCGATCGAGCGGCGATTACCAATGGATTGTGCAATCGAGGGTGGTTTTACAATTTTTCCTCCCACGAAGCCGACGGTAAATGTCTTTCAAATCCTACTGGTCGATCGAAGACGAGATACGACGGAAGTGGTGCGCCGGCGTTATCTTACGACCATTGCTCCGATCGATAAACCGACCGCTATTCCGCAGCCGAACGGAACGCCCCTTGCCGCAGAGATCACAGAATTCAATGCCATTCACAACAGCGTCGGCGGCAAACCACAACCGCCTTTAACAGTGAACGAAGTGCTCGCTGCAATCAATCACTGGCAATTTCGACGTGACGACGCACCCGTCGATAATACTACTTTCGAAGCGTTCCTCCGTATTGCGAAGACTCAAGAATTGCCCGATGGAGTTCGGTTCGAAGTGATTCCCAATTTTGGAACCATGGACGGCGACAACTTCCAAATTTGGTCGGTACGCCTCGTGTTGCCACAAATTGCGAAGCCCGACTGGACTTTTGCGTTTGAGATTCGCGAGCAGTATATCTCCGTCGATACGATTGACTCGACACCGATTGATTGGGGGGCACCTTCACAAAATGGACTACAAGCGGGAGTGCGACTCTTGCCGAGTCAGCACGATTATAAGATCGGCCAAAAAATTGGAGTTCAGTTCTTCCTTCGGAGCATCACGGGCAAAGCGATTGAAGTAAGTTTACCCAACGCTTTTACGTACCATTCCATCAATGTGACCGACGGAGATGGAAACGAGGTCCAATCAGTCGAACATCAGGAAAGGGTAATAGGAGGCTGGATAGAAACGCATGTCAATGAACAGCCCACACTGAAGGTAGCGCAGTCGATATCGCTCGCCGACTCTAGCTTTTCCGTGAAAGACGATGCAACTAAAGCCACTCACGATTCAAACGTCGGGGCGACTATCTTCGTAAGTCGCGGCCAAACCTACCGATTGAGGTTTCAAATAAGTAACTTTGCTGCGAATGACGAAAGTCTTCTCAACACTGGCGAAGTCGAATTTCGTGTTATCGGCGAATGAGCGCGGCGTCAGCCATGGTGGGGAATGGTCAGAAGCTCCAGCCTAATGCTTCGTCTACACTTAATGGGAGGGCACGACGGACTTCTTGTCCAGGGCTTTCAAGGTGTTTTGCGTTTGGCTTCCGCCAGTACTTTCGCAGTTGACACGTGAGTTCTTTTGCGTGTTCGTGGCGGCTTGCTGACAACCTTCTTCGGACCTCGCTTACTCTTTTTGTACTTCGATAAGTTGATCGTTCGACTAATCTCTCGAAGGCG
>JANOBM010000166.1:0-2044 GCA_031411655.1 Planctomycetaceae bacterium | reverse complement strand
GCCTCTTTGTCCTTCACCTTGACTGCCATGCCATGCAGCTTTTCGGTGATATCCGAAACGGCTTTTTCGATCCCGGACTTCATCTGAATCGGGTTAACACCAGCGATCACAGCCTTCAGGCCTTCATTGAAGATCGCCTCAGCCATGACCGTTGCGGTCGTTGTACCGTCTCCAGCAACATCGCTAGTACGGCTCGCTACTTCGCGCACCATACGAGCGCCAATGTTTTCAAAGGGATCTTCAAGATCGATCTCTTTAGCCACGGTAACACCGTCTTTGGTGACCGTTGGGCTTCCGAAGCTTTTCTGCAGGATGACGTTACGGCCCTTGGGACCGAGAGTGACCTTTACCGCGCGGGCGAGCTTATTGACGCCACGGCGAATCGCTTCGCGGGCTTCTTGGTCAAAAGCAATAATTTTCGACATGGAGTTTGATTCCGTTGGAAGTGGATAGTTTGAATTGGCTTAATGGGAAGCGGGCGATCACTCGACGACAGCGAGAATGTCGTCTTCGCGCATCAACAAATACTCGACGTCATCGATTTCGACGTTTTCCCCGGCATAGCTTGTGAACAAGACACGATCGCCGATCTTCAGCTGTGACTTCGATCGCGAGCCGTCGTCAAGAATCTTGCCGGTTCCAATCGCAATCACGGTGCCACGAGCGGGCTTTTCCTTTGCTGAATCTGGGAGAACGATACCGCCAGCGGAGGTTTTTTCGCTCTCTTCACGTTGGACGACCAATCGCTCGCCCAACGGCTGCAAACGAATCTTTGATTTGGTCTTCGTGGCAGTCGCCATTGCGTCAATTCCCTTTTTTGAGTGAACGGGTGTGTTTCTGGAATCGGATTCAACCGCCAAAACGGCAGCTTAAATTATTCTCGGTTACCTAGACAGCAACATGCGTGCCAGCAATCAGAAATAAAGTCGTAAGTGACTATCTGTCTAAACATTACGCATTTTCATCCAAGCCGGGGGATGCACCAACCGTGGGCCTGAGCATCCCGATGAAAAAGCACCACTGCCATCCGAGTCAGCGTCGCTAACGGACCAAGGCACAGCAACCTGACGCCCCGGATCCGCTTTCGCTATCGATTTGTAGGACCCACGACGTTCTGGGACTACGAACTGGGAAACACTCAGTTAGACTGGGTGAAAACCGTTTGCCTTAGCATTTTGGATACTGATTTCATGCCGATCGCCGTCCGCTGCAATTGTGGAAAGACTCTCAACGTTCGTGACGATCTGGCCGGCAAAGCGGTCAAATGCCCAGGCTGCGCGACCGTCCTTCGAGTACCCCAGACCGTCGGAGGCGCTACACCATCTGCCCCCACCAAACCTGGCGCCAGCCCAATAACAAAGCCAACGGCTCCAAAGCCAACGGCACCGGCCTCGCGCCCCGCTGCATCGGCTGCCCCGACGGCACCCCGGCCAACTGCCAATAGCGCAGCAGGAAATCCCGGTCCGTCAAAAGTTCCCGGACCTCTGTCGCCAGCCGTTCCGTCCCCACTTGCGTCCGCTCATTCAAAGTCAATGCATGACCTTTATGCTGAATCTGGATTCGAGTTGCGAACGGGGAAGTTCTGTCCCGAATGCAATGCGTTGCTCGTACCCGGAGCCGTGCTCTGTGTTAAATGCGGGTTTCACCTCGAAGGCGGCACAAAGCTTGAGGGACACAAGATCGCGACAGAAGAAGAGAATGTAAATGCGATCCTTAAGAAGGCAGAAGTTGACATGCAGCGTTCGAAGGAGCTGCAAGAACGACTAGAAGCCGCAGGCATGCCTCCATGGATCATGGCACTCATCCTGTTCCTATTGGTCTCTGTCACAGCAGTAGGGGTGATCACTGTTAACGTGTCCCGTCGCAAAAATTCGACGGTCAGCTTTAACCCAACTGCCACACTTTTGCTGCTTGCCGGAATCGGAGTCTCGACTGTCGGGTCGGGCGCTCAATGGGTGGTTATCTACCGCGCGTTTAAAGAAAGCCCTAAGGAGGGCGTGTTTGTCCTTTTGATTCCATTCTACGTGTTTTACTATGTCTTCAC
>JANOBM010000165.1:0-30349 GCA_031411655.1 Planctomycetaceae bacterium | reverse complement strand
TCTACCAATGCAAAAGCGGATAAAACGAATTTTTTGCAGCTGGTGATCTTAAAAAAAGTGGAAGTTGCGACGTATACGGACTCTCAAGTGGTTAGCGACTTGGAAATGGATTGGGAATCTGTTCCCGATCCGGGTTTGATTGGCGGCGACCGACAAAGACGTTGGCAACGACTACTCTCCCTCCTGGCTCAGTTGGGTGACAACGAACAAACAGCGCTTGCGGCTTGCATCGCTGAGCCATTGTCGATGATGAATCCCGCTGCTTCGCAACTTCGAGTCGTTCGCGAACCCGATTTGATGACCAATGTCGTCGACGATGCCGCCGCGCCACCTTACACCGTCGCCATCATTCGAGCGGAACGCGGCGCGGTCAAATTGGTGCGGATCCCACCGGCTCGGTTAGCCGCAAAAGCGAAGGCACCATAAGATGATGGAGAGCCCTGGCGAAAGTTCGTTCGTGAAGGCCAACGGGTGGCAATCGTTTTGGTTTCTGTCCGATGCGAATGCTTGCTCGTTGCGTTACATTCGCATCGGGTTAGCAATCGTTTCCACTTGGTACTTTCTGAGCCACTGGACCGATGCGGGGGTTTGGTTCGCGGATTCAGGCATCCTTTCGACCTCGCACGTCGCGGGGTTTTTAGAAACCGGTGATTTAACGGATACCTCTCAATGGCGGCTCTCGCCACTGTTTCTCACCGATTCGCTCTTGATAGTACGCGGCTACTTGATAGTGGGGGTTTGTCTTGCGGTGGCCTGCGTGTGGTTTCAATCGAGTCGTGCGGTAGCTATTTGCTTGTGGCTGATGGTCTTATGGCTTGCGAATCGAAGTCTTTTGATCGACGGTCCCGAGGAACTTGCGATCGTGTTTGGGCTTACCTACATGGCGATTTACTCACCTGCTCACGAAATCAGCTGGCAATCGGCGTTGGCAAGGCGATTGATACAGGTCCACACGTCATTGCTCATTGGCATCAGTGGCCTTGCGATGTTGTCGTCCTTAACTTGGTGGGATGGAACGGGTGCCTTTGGTATCGCAGCGCCGGTGGGCCGTCGACTCGTTGACTTGACCACATTGCTGACCAGTCCTGGCATTCACGAACCGCTTACCCATGCGATCGTCTTCACAGCGGTCCTAGGTTCCATAGCCCTTTGGATTCCTCGGTTGACCAAGCCTGCATGGATTGCGCTCACGGCATGGTGCGTTGTGGTTTCGCTGCTTTCGTCTCAGTGGATGTACCTGGGAACGATTGCGATACTGCTTCAATCATTCCGACGTTGCGGTGATACCCCATCCGCCTCAATCGACGGTTGATGTATCAAGTGGCACACTGCTTGGACTTGCTACAAGGACTTCGCGTTTTCCACCGATGGGACCGCGGACGCGTTCGACCCTAAAGCCGCATTCTTTCAGGGTATCGCGAACACGTCGATTGACACAGTAGCTCACTAATTTGCCGTCGGGTACAAGGAGTCGATGCATGACTCGGAAGACCTGCGTCGTCCAAAGCGCCGGATTTGCGTTTGGACTAAAAGGGTCAAAATAGATGGCATCGAAGCATTTTTCGCCGCTTGCGTTCCAAGCCGTCGCGTCACCAATCTCTAATCGGAGATGGCAATTTGTGCTTACGTCGGCTTCGATTGAGCCGGTCATCGGTTGGTCGAGCAATTTGCAAAAAGAATCGATCAGGTCTCCGTTGATTCCATACCGTTCAAGATCTAATTGCCTGATTAAATCGGGCGGCGGCATCAATTGTTCGAGCGCGACGTAATGAAGCGGCGCGAAGTGCTGGGAAGCAAAATTTGCTGTCAGCAAGAAACCAAGACCAGAGCCCAGACCGACCTCTAAAACCCGGGTTGGCATTCCCGCTTGCAATCTCGCTGCGACGCCACTGTTGTGCAGGTAGACGTGTAGTGTCTCGGCGACCGCACCGCAACCACTGTGCATCGAGTTGCCGCTGGCACATTCGACAAGGGTGGGGCTGCCATCGTCCGTGATCTGAATTTGCCAACGAGGATCGATCGAAGCAAAGGTCTGGCGGTCAGGGACAGTCATGCGGTTATCGAAGCCTACGCTTGCCTAAACAGGTATGGGCGAAGGAACGCCACGGGCGAGAGTTGCCAGTGCCTGGGAAATCCTCAGCCTTGTCGATGGATCCAGCGGGCTCACTAGTGGGAGCAACGGACCGGTTTTGGCGATGCCTCCAAGCTCAACCGCTTCATGCAAAACACGGATCGGATTGATTTCATTGCGCAAGTTTTCGAGCGGTTGGAAGAACTTGCGAATCGTTTCCGCTTCTTCCCATCGCTCAGCATGAATCGCGTTGAGCATCCGTTGGCTTGGCCCAGGTTGAACACAGACGCAGCCGCTAGTGAAGCCACCCACTCCGAAATCTCGGAGATGGACGATTGCTGGTTGTTCGCCGATGCCGCTGATCACTCGCTCAGCCGGAAAATGGTTCAATAGCTCGCGCAGGTAATCATCATCACTGGGATCATCAAGTACAACCGCATACTTGATCCATGAAATCGCTCCATCCGCATCGAGGCGTTTGATCAAGTCCACTGGCAGCCACCGATTGAACTTCAGATAAACGACAAGTGGCTTGCCCCAATGCTCGGCGGCTTGCCGTATTCCATTCGCGATCCCTACCACATCAGTGATGTCTCGCTGTGGCAAGACCATTGCGGTGGGGAAAGAGTAGTCTGCAAGCACATCGACTTGATCCATCATCGTGCCATAAGCCGGACCGATTGATGGTACCACGCTCGTCTTGTCGTCAGTCAAATCGCTGAGCATCGAAAGCAGCGTTGCGTATTCTGAAAGCCGCATGTGGTACAGAAGTGCATTTCCCCCATACAGCAGATGGGAGACTCCGCCGGAACATATGTGATTAATAATCTTTGCGTTTTCGGCACGATCGATTTTCCCGCTGTCATTACGGGCCAAAGGTGGGACAGCGATGACACTCTCGGCAAGTTGTTTCGCGGTAGGAAGTGATTGATCCATTATGATCTTAGAGGAAGCTATGGAAAAAACTGGAGTCAACATTCGACACCGATAGGAAGCCACATCCTAACCTAATTTTTCTTCTGCGGCACTGTCTCTCAGATACCGGGGTAGAACCAGCATCGGCGACTGGAGTAGGCCAAGCGATGCCTTCCGAAATCCAAGCTCGGCAATTTCAATGGCGGTAGGCTCTATCGTCAGCGTCGACAGCCGTTGCTCATCGGAAAGTACAAGCTTCTGTAACACAATCGGTTCGACGGCCAAGATCGAATCGGGAAAGGGGGGACCAAGCCATTGCTCGATGCTTGGCTGGAAATCATCGAATGTTTGTACGTGGGACTGCTCGCCGAATTCACCGCGAGCGTGCGCGTCGATCCACTGGTCGATCGTCCAAGTGGCGACGAAGAGTTGGCCGCGGTAGGCATTGAGTACTGTCGTCACTTGTTTGGCGAGCGGTTGTTGTTTCCAGGCGGCAGCAGCCATCGCGGCGAGCGTATCGACACATGCGATTTCGCATCCCAACGCATAGGCAAGCGTTTTCGCAGTGGTGACGCCGATGCGCAGCCCTGTGAAGGAGCCCGGGCCATCGCCAACCGCCACATAATCCAACTTTTTGTCGGCGAGGCGGAGTTCAACGAGTAGGTCGTTTAATGCAGGGGCAAGCGATGCCGCCGTCCGACTTTGTCGGTCCAGACGGATGTAGCGATTGACCTTACCATCCTCTGAAATCGCCAAGCTTGCATCGCGCGTGGACGATTCGATCGCCACGGCAAGTTGCAATCGTTGCGAATGGCGCAGACTGTCATGCACACCAGATTGAGGGTGCGAGTTCATCGAATTTTGCCGTTCCGGAGCTGAAAAGGGTGGTTAGCTTTCACTGCGGAGTCTACCCAATCCGTATCCGCCTGAACCAGTACGCCATTATTCCCGCGAATCGGTTTTTCCGTTACGATTTCAATGTCATCGAGTGAAGGGCAGCTTTCACGTTCCGAAGAACCTCCCCCCTTCCGTTCACCAGTACCGAGTAGTCTCCCGTGAAGCGCGCTGTCATTAGTGATATCCACGGCAATCTTGAGGCACTTCAAGCGGTGCTTCGTGATATCGACGAACTGAAATTGCCAGAAATAATCTGCTTGGGGGACATCATCGGCTATGGACCCAACCCTTGCGAATGCTTGGACCTCGTCATCAAACGGGCTTCCAAAACCATTCTTGGAAATCATGACCAGGCAGCATTGTTCGATCCCGAAGGATTCAACCCTGTTGCGTTGCAAGCGATCTATTGGACTCGCGATCAACTCGACAATGGCCCCGGTGGTAGTGATCAGGTTAATAAAAGATGGGATTTTTTAGGCGAGTTGCCCCGCCAATACGTTGATCGCCATTGGCTTTTTGTCCATGGTTCGCCGCGAGACCCCACGAACGAATACGTTTTTCCGGAATACATCTTTGACCAACGGAAAATGGAGCTGTTGTTTTCGAAGATCGAAAAGTATTGCTTTATGGGTCACACGCACTTGCCAGGCGTTTTCACAACTGCGTGTGAATTCGTCACTCCAGACGAGTGTGATCATGTTTTCAAGCTGTCCTACGATAAAGTGCTTGTGAATGTTGGCAGCGTTGGCCAACCGCGCGACGACGACAATCGCAGTTGCTACGCCATCATTGACGACGAGGCGGATACCGTCACGTTCCGGCGCATTCCTTACGACTTTGAGAAGACGGCCGCGAAAATTTACCGTGAACCTGAATTGAACAATATGTTGGGCGATCGGTTGAAAATGGGCCGTTGAAGTGATGGTACGCCTGAGCCAGTCAGTTGCGTGATTTCACCAGCGCTCAGGTAACTTTGGTCTTAGACAAGTCTGCTACGCGAGCAAGCGTCGTTATCGCTCGGCGATACTGATCGCGAAGGTCTTGCGTAGCAACATGGTCGCTTCTTTTGGGGACAACACCCCTCTTTTAGTTTGCAGGGGTGCGGTTCGTGAGCTATCCCTTCAGTGGATAAAATTAAACGAGTTCCCTCCTGCCCACGCACTGCAAGATGCAATTCCTTCAACATTCGCTTATTGCGACCCGAAATCGCCTTCATGCGCGATACCGAGAACAAGAACTGGCAAGACTCTCTGCGCTTGGAAGAGCGCCGATGTCTGTTTTGTTTTATCACCGGGTTGCAGATTCATTACCCAATCCGTGGTCGATGTCATGCAGGAAATTTCAGCAGCAGGTGGATTTCTGCCGTGATCGGTTTGACCTGATTTCGCTTGCTGAATTGCAACGTCGAAGTCGAATGGGTGCTAGCGATCGCCCAAGCGTAACGTTTACGTTTGATGACGGATACGCTGAGAATTGTCAGTTTGCGATCCCATTACTCATTCGCCATCAAATACCCTGTACTTACTTTGTGTCGCTCGACCACGTACTTCGGGCGAGGCCATTCGACCACGATTTAGAACGAGGCGTTGCGCTGGCAGTCAATACGATCGATGAACTGAAGTCGATGGCTGACGGTGGAATCGAAATCGGCCTGCATACCCGAGATCATTTTGACTTTTCTCGACCGGTTACGTCGCGGCAGATTCACGAACAAATTACCAAGGCGGCGGCAGAACTTGCCGATCGGATCGGCCGTCCCATTCGCTACTTCGCGTTTCCGTATGGTTTAAGAAAGCATCTTCATCCAGAAGTTATTGATGCCATCCGTGACGCCGGTATGGATGGATACTGTAGTGCCTATGGAGCCTATAATTTTCCGGGCGATGACCCATTCCACATTCGTCGAATCCACGCCGATCCGAGTTGGGCGCCATTCGAGAATTGGCTGACTTATGATGAACGAAAAGTACGCATCGAAAAGAGGAACGAAAGGTTGGCGGCCTCGAATCGAAGGCCAGTGATTGCTCGTCCATTAAGAGTGATGTTCATGGTCACCAGTCTTCCGGTCGGGGGCGCGGAAACACTGCTTGTGAATCTGATCGATCGATTAGATCCGGCGAAAATTGAACCCGAAGTCGTTTGCATCAAAGACCCCGGTCCACTGGGCGAACAGATCGCAGTTCGGCATACGTTGCATAGTCATCTTTCCAGAGGAAAGTACGACGTCCATGTATTGTCTAGGCTTACGAAATTGATGCGAAATCGGAAGGTCGACGCTGTCATTACGATCGGTGCTGGCGACAAGATGTTTTGGGGTCGAATCGCTGCAAAGTTGGCTGGTGTACCAGTCATTTGCAGCGCGCTTCATTCAACCGGATGGCCTGACGGCGTAGGACGATTGAATCGAGCGCTGACCCGAATAACCGACGCCTTCATCGCGGTTGCCGATCATCATGGGATCCATTTGTCAAAGCACGAGGGATTTCCGAAAGAGAAAGTCCACATCATTCGTAATGGTGTCGATTGCACTCGGTTCTCGCCCGATCCGGACGCTAGGCGTTCGCTGCGAGAATCCCTTGGCCTTGCGCCATCATCGAAGTTGGTCGGAATTGTCGCAGCCCTTCGGCCAGAAAAGAACCATGCGATGTTTGTCGATGTTGCAGGCAAAATATCTGAGTTGGACAATGACGTCCATTTTTTGATTGTCGGAGATGGTCCTGAGCGAGGTGCGATCGAGAAGCAGATCGAAGAACTGGGAATGACCCATCGCATTCACCTGTTGGGAACGCGTCACGATACCGACAAGATTGTCGCAGCTCTCGACTTGTTTCTGCTTTGCTCGCATAACGAGGCGTCCCCAGTTTCTATTTTGGAGGCATTGGCCTGCGAGGTCCCTGCTATCAGTACCAGGGTCGGATCGGTAGGAGAAAGCGTCCAGGACGGTCGTACTGGCTTTTTGGTCGAAAAAGACGATCGGCAAATGATGGTAAAATATGCCCTTGAGATTCTAGCCAATCGATCCGTGAAAGATTCTTTGGGGGCCGCGGGACGGCAGCTGGTGCTGCAGTCGGGATCATTGGAATCGATGGTTGAGGGTTACACGGCGCTAATTGAGTGGCTATTCGAAGCGAAATGTGGCGTCCAATTGGCCCAACCTTCCGGTGGTACGCATTCGTCCACGAAGTCACGCTTGGCCGCTTCGTCATTAGCCACGGAAGAAGTACACTGAGTGGCTACCGGAGCATTCGCGTCGTCGTTTTCTGATCCACGCCCCATGAAGTTGACCAGTCACGTCATCGTTTTACTGGCCAAGTTGTTCAGTGGCTTCACCGTCCGCTGGATTGATATCGCGCCGGATACTTGCCAGCGAATCTATTTCGCCAATCACACCAGTCACTTGGACGCGGTCGTACTTTGGTCTGCGTTGCCGCGTAACGTTCGAGCGTTAACTCGGCCTGTTGCGGCAAAAGATTATTGGTCCACGGGCTGGGTTCGCCCGCATATCGCCCAATCTTTCAATGCGCTACTGATCGACCGTCAGGAGATCAAGGTTCATCAAAGTCCGATCGACTTGATGATTCGCGAGATGGGGGACATTTACTCGCTGATTGTCTTTCCTGAAGGCGGACGTGCCGAAGGTGAGGAAATGGGCGAATTCAAGAGTGGGCTTTACTATCTTGGCAAAAAACGGCCTGATATTGAACTGGTTCCCGTGTACATCGATAACGTCAATCGTATTTTGCCTCGTGGCGAGGTCTTGCCGGTTCCCTTGCTCAGTTGCATCACAATCGGCCCGCCGATTTGGTTAGAAGCCGGCGAGCCGAAAGTTGCATTTCTCAAACGAGCCCGAGAAGCAGTAAAAAAACTGAAGGACGTCTAAGCCGAAACGCCCGATGTTCCGGCACTGAAGTCTCAGAAATCTTTACGGCGCCGTTACCGGCTCACCTCCATCGCAGGTCAGCAGTGCCTTGAATAATGCTATATCAATGGCGCTGCTTATAAACCTCACGGAGCCATCTGCCATGCCGATGTTAAAGCCGCCAGCGTGGCTGTTACCCATCAGTTCTACTGGATTGTCTGCGTCCAGGTTGACGTCTTCTGGCTTGGACCAAGGGACAGCGAGATCGCGATTCACTTCGACAACGAGAATGCTATTCGATGTGCCGTCGGTGAAGTGTTGGAATCCTCGCACACCGGTCGGCGAAAGCCCCATGTGTTCGCCGGTCACTGCATGGATAACGGTATAACCAGGTGGTAGTACGGCGCTAGGGTCGGCATAGATGGCTGGCAACATCTGCGACAGCGGAAAGTTATGTTCGCTATCCCACGGTTCGTCCAAATGAAACTGCTCATAAAGAGCTTGTTCCTCGACAAACGGTAAAATGGCAACGCGCCAACTCAATAAGGGGTTTCCGTTCTCGTCGACGATTGCTGCCGCGGGGAAACGGTTGTAGGTGGCGGCATAGTTATGCATGGCAAGCAAGACTTGTTTGATGCCGTTCATACCCGACATTCGACGCGCAGCTTCACGTGACGCTTGAACCGCTGGTAATAGCAATCCAACCAAGACACCGGTGGTCGCTATCCCGGTATCGGCCTTTAGTTCCAGCGAAACTTTGCGACCTGCTGCCTTGGGCTGGATCATTTCAGCAATGTGGGTCGCTAGCCTCTTCTTGTACTGTTCCGTTGCCAACTGAACACGCTCTGACCCTTCGATTTCCATGGGAACTTGGGTAATCAGCATCTCTTTGCCAAAATCGACGGCATTGGTCAACGAAGTCTTTAGCTCGGCAGCAGCGGCATCGTCGCGGCACAAAAGGGTGATCTGGGTCCCGGGTCCGGTGGGGGTGAGATTGGCATTGATCAAAACCGCATCGACCCACTGCGGAATCTTAGCGAGTGGTTTCAGCTGCGGAGGCAAGTCCGGTGCTACTTGTTGTTCTACAAATCCGCTCAGCATCGGTCGTAGCGGTTCCATGACGGCGACCAGTGTTACCCCTTTCGTCCTTTTCATCTTTTCAATCAACTTCGCGAGCGGCCCCGTTCCATTGTTTGCCTTGACCATTGAGCTTAGATAAAACTCGGGTGCAAGAATCGCAGTTCTTGCGTCAACAAAATGGAGCAAAAGGCCAGGCGTGTCGTTCACTGGATAGGCACTTAATCCGTCGACGTCGACCGGATCGACGGAGAGAAGTCGTTCAGGGTTCAAATCCTTGACGCTGATGTCCTTGGAGAACTCGACAACGATACCGCCTACAGGGCCGGAAGGACCGGGCATTGCAACGACGACTTTTACGAATTCCACATCAGCAATATCCACACCGATCTGATCGATCGATTGCGCCTGCAAAACTTCTACAGGAAACATTTGAAATGTTGGATTCGTCAATAACTCTGATGGTGACACGGTCAATAGTGCAATCGCGTCGTTTGGAACGAATCTCGACGTGACCATCGCTCCCCAACCAGGAACCGATGGAGTCTGGGCATGCAAAAACGAGCAAGTGCAGATCAAGGCGAGAAACATTGAAAGCAGGAATTTAGCGATCATCGCCAACAAACCTCATGAATAGAGTATGCAAGGTACACAACAAGGGTGGAAGCCAACTCATCATAGCGGCTTGGTTGAGCGTTTTGGACGGGAAGTCGATAGGTCCCGCCAAAATGATTCGTACTAGGAACCTATCCAAAAACCATTAGCCGCTTTGGCGCTAGCCGCGGGTCTCTTCGGTTTTCGGATAGGTTCTAGGTCATTTTAGTGCCGCCGCCTTGGCGAGTGCCGAGTCAGTGCCAGCGACGAGCAAAGTGTCGCTGTCTTTTAGCTTCGCATCTGGATCGGGCGTTGGCGACATGCGGTCCGTCAGCACATCGTGTAGCGCCACGACGGTGATGTCAAAATTCTGCCTTAGGCGAAGTTCACGAAGCGTTTTGCCACCCCATGCTTCCGGGACCGCCATCTCCTGCACACTGAAGCCGGCGCCCAATCTCACGTAGTTAAGCAGCGCTGTGCCGCAGATTCGCGTTCCAAGGCTGATGGCGGAATCACGTTCTGGAAAAACCGTTTCGGTCACGCCAATTCGGTCCATCACGCGCGCGTGATCTCGGGAAATGACTTTCACATAAACGTCTGGCACATGGAGATCATGAAGTGCCATGGTGGCGAGGATGCTTGCCGTGATGTCATCGCCCGTTGATATCACGCCCGCATCGGCTCCTTTGATGCCTAATCGTTCAAGGGTCGCGAGCTCGGTGCCGTTGCCCATCACGGCTTTTGACACGTACGGCCCAACGCGGTCTACCGCGTCACCGTCCATGTCGATTGCAACCACCTCGTGGCCTTTATTGCTTAATGCTTCGGCAACGCTCGACCCAAAGTTACCAAGACCAATGACAACAAATCTTTTCACAGTGAAAATCCTTCAGAGATGGCGAATTAGCCAACGGCGACGTCTTCATAAGCGAAGCGAAAATGTGTTTTTCGCTTTCGCCCAATAACCAGTGCTGCGGCCAGTGTAAGCGGCCCGACGCGGCCTAAAAACATGAGTGTGATGGTTACTATCCTACCCGCGAAGGATAAGTGGGGCGTTAAATTCATCGACAGGCCTACGGTGTTAAATGCGCTGAAGGCCTCAAACATCCGTGGCAGGAATTCACTGGGAGCGTTTGGAACATTCTCAGTTATCGAAAGCGCAAAAACGCCAATCGTTGTGATGACTATGCAAACGACAGCGAGACCGATCGCACGTTGAATGGTGTCGTCGGGCAACGAACGGTTCGCAAAGATCGCCGTCTCACTTCCACGAAGCCGAGACCATGCGAGAAGAATGATCAAAGCGAAGGTGGTTGTTTTCATCCCGCCCGCTGTCGATCCCGGGGAACCACCAATCGACATCAAAATGATGGTTAAAAAATTGGTACTGTCCGATGCCTGGGAGTAATCAATCGAGTTGAATCCGGCCGTTCTTGCTGTCGAACTTAAGAAAAACGAATTGACGACTTTGTCCGCAACGGAAAGATCCTTCAGGGTGCCCTGCCATTCAAAAAAAGCGAACATCGGCCAAGGGACCACCAACAATATCAACGTGGTTACCAAGATCAATCGAGTGTGCGCTGATAGACGTTTGGTTTCGGCTCGGTGGCGATTCGAGAAATAGACTACCGCTTCTTCCATCGCGACGAATCCAATCCCACCGGCGATAATGAGACCAGAAATGACAAGTAACGTTCCTGGTGAATCGCGAAGGCCGATCAGTGAGTCGCTGTTGGTGGAGAATCCAGCGTTACAAAATGCACTGACCGAATGGAAGATTGCAGGCCAAATCGATTCAGTCCATCCCATTTTCGGCCCCCATAGAATCAGCAGCGCAATCGCCCCGACGGCTTCGATCAGAAACGTAAAAACGACAACATCGATCGTTAGTCGTTTCAAGTCTACCTGTGGACCGCCCTTGCGGGCGTCATGGGTGAGCGCCTCCGCTCGCAACGAAAGGCGAAAGCCAAGAATTTGAATGACCAAGCTCGTGAATGCGAGCATCCCTAGGCCGCCCAATTGAATCAATAACAGAATGAAACATTGCCCACGGAAGGTAAACGACGTTTCGGTGTCAACGACCGTCAAGCCCGTCACGCAAACCGCGCTGGTCGAGGTGAACAATGCGTCGCACCACGATAACGATTCACTCGTATAAAGGCCTGGAATCAGCAGAAATCCGAAGGTTCCCAAGAGAACCAGCATTGCGAATGAACCGACGAACAACTGTGGAGGAGATATCTCGCGCCAAATCCCCGACTGGTTACCCAACGACACATCCCAGCGTGCAGCAGGTGCTACTCGTGACGGTCGCAGCCGATAACCCGAAGACGATTTCCTCATTGCCAGTATCTTCGACTCTTAAATCGATCGAGCGATGGTTTTATATTCATTGGTTTTCAAAGCCCGCGTATCAATATCGCAGCGGACAGCAGCGCCATCATGCCATTTTGAATGGTCGAGGCAAATGACATTGGCAAGTTGAATACCGTCCCCAAGCAATTACCCCGAACGGATTGTCCACGAGACATCATTTGCAAGCCACCCACCAATCCAATCGCCATGACCGTCAGTGTCACCCAATGAATCCATGGTTCCGGCCAACGCGCCAGGTATCCAAATCCTAACGAAAGCTCGAAAAACGGATAAGCCCATGCATACAGGGGTATTCGCCTGGCTACCACGTCGTACATCGAGAACGCATTCGCAAATCCACTCAGATCCAGCATCTTAAAAAAAGAAAACACCAAGAAAAAACCACCCATCAATTGGGTGATTGCCATTTCAGTGTCCCATTCTCGTGCCTTCCATTGCACGAAACAAACGACAGCTGCCAAATAAAGGAACAACAGTAGGAGCGGTTTGGAACGCGAAAGCTTCGATTGCGATTGGGCATCCGCCTGACGGGGAGCGTCGGCTTGCTTTTCGTCGGCGGTCACTACCGATCCCGCCGCAGATTGAGATGGCGAGTTGTTTTCCCTGTCGTCGAGCTGCAAGTACACCTCGAAACCTGCTTCGGAAACGATGGTGCGGACCCATTGAGCAGACAGGTTGTCGCCTTCGACCATCAGTACTTTCAGTGGATCGCTCGTGTCGATCGACCAGCGATGGACCCGTGGGTCGCCATCCAGCACGGGAGCCAGGGACGCGACACAATTAGCGCAGTTCAAATTCGTGGAGAATCTCAACGGTCCACCTCACTGGAAAGCAAGACGTTGTCAATCAACCGCGTCGTGCCGACCCGCGCTGCGATCAAAGCGACCATCGGTTCATCGAAGTGCGAAACCGGTTGCAAGGTCTCTCGGTTTACAACCACTGCGTAGTCGAGCTGGTCGACGCCGTCACTACTTCCCACTCGCAGGTTTTCCCGCATCGATGCTTCCAGCCTCGCGGGCTCTCTTTGCCCGCCAAGAAACTCTTCCTGGACGGCTCGTAAAGATCGACTGATGCAAAGCGCACGGCGGTGTTCAGCTTCATCGAGGTATCGATTGCGTGAACTCATCGCAAGACCATCGGATTCACGGATGGTTGGCGCGATATCGATTTCAATCGGCAGGTTCAGATCTTTCACCATGGTCACGATTACCCGTGATTGCTGGTAATCCTTTTGCCCGAATACGGCCACCGTCGCCGGAATGATTTGGAAGAGTTTAAGAACAACGGTGCAAACACCACGAAAGTGCCCTGGTCGGATGCGTCCTTCAAGCAGGCTCGCGACGTGAGGAGGCTCGATGTAGGTACTGAAGCCTTCCGGGTAAATCGTCGCTGGTGATGGGCAAAACACCATCGCCACATGCTCGCTTCTCAGAGCCGAAAGGTCTTCTTCGAATGGTCGCGGATAGCGAGCCAAATCTTCCGAAGGGCCGAATTGGGTTGGATTGACGAAGATTGAAACAACCACCTCATCGGCGACTTGCCTGGCACGCTTGACCAAGCTGAGATGACCTTGGTGGAGTGCACCCATGGTAGGGACAATCGCAACACGCTTGTCCGAGGCCGTTTGTCTGGTCCATTGATGCGCCGCCGCCGGATCCGTCAACACAATCATCGGTTCGTCGCTGTCCAAGGTCGGTTTACTGAGGGGTCGGTTTACTGAGGGGTCGGTCTAAAGGATGTGGCAGTTCGACGATGGTTTCAATTTGACGAGGTCGCTTCGGCAAGGACCTGCTCGCTAACGAAAATCGGAAGCGGAGGGTGGAAGGTGACTGCAACCGCAATCGCATCACTTGGCCGGGAATCAATCTCGATCAGTTCACCGTCCTTTCGGAGGCGTAGAGATGCGTAATAAGTATGTTCTGTCAACTCATGAATTACGACACTATCAAGCTCCGCACCTAGCGCTTCGGCCACCTTTACAATCAGGTCATGGGTCAAAGGACGAGGCGGTTGTTCGGGATCTTTAACGCGACGGTCGATATTGGTCGCCTCAAATATGCCAATCAGGATCGGGAATTGGCGCTCGCCATCCACTTCCTTCAAGTAGATCACTTGGCTGTCGCTGATCTCGGAGATGATGATCCGGGACAGTTGCATTTCGATGGGCATAAAAAGGACTCTCACGTGTCGTCGAAGGCATGAAGACCAGATGATTAAAAGTGTAACGCAATTAAGCAAGTCGCGATAAATTTCGAATGCAATTATCTCCACCTAGACTCGAAAATCACGTTCTCAATTCATCTTTTCGGCTAACACTTTGAATTCGGCTGCCCCTCGCGTATCGAAGTCATTGCCGCGTATCGAAGTAATCGTCAGTCCGGTGTATACGAACGTCGCGAAAGAAAAATGCATGTTCATTCGGACTCGGCCACAAAGTGGGTCGCTAAGGTACCGCGGCTCGAGCCATCACGCGGTCACCATCTCAGGGCCCGTCGTGCGCGTCAATTCTTCAGCGGGGCCTACGCGGGCGAAAGTCGCAGAATAGTGGTTAAGGAACTCCTGCATTTCAAAGATTCCAAACCAAACTCCGATAATCGGTGCAGTCAGCCCCGCGCCGGGGCAAATGAAAATAGAACGATCGGCCAAGTAAACCTGAATAAACGGGACCATCCCCCAGCCGTACCGAGCGAAATGAGTTGCTCAGCGTTTTGCAACCGTGGTATCATCGGTGGTCAGTGCTTCAGGCGGGAGGGGGCTGCTGTAAGGGGACAATACCTGGGTCAGGATTCGTATCGACTCGCAATCCAAAAACCCAGCGGCTTTCCCCCTTGCGGAACCCATCGATCGGTAACGCCGGCGAGGAAAGCGAGCGATTGCCGCGTCTGCTCGCACTCCAGTCGCTGGCATCGCATCTAATAATTGCCGACGTGATTCGCTCATTTCGAAAAGGTCGTGAGCGAAAATGCTCTCGCGGACTGGTTCCTGCGATCGAGATAGGTTGCAGCCGCATCACAAAAAATAAAAGTGTTCAATTGGAAGGGTCCAATTGATTGCGCAAAGCGTTTCACCATGGGTACAGCAGTGAAACTGGTACAGCAGTGAAACTGGTACAGCAGCGAAACGTTGTGCAGCATCGTTCACTTCCTTGGGGCTACGTTCCAGTCGTGATCCTGGTGGAGTGATTGAGAAAGTACGTGGTAATGGTTACCCTTGCCAGCCGAGAAGGTGGGTGGAATTCTACCCCGCGCGGATCCGCGTCGAGTCGTTCCGTATCGATTTGTGAATAGAAACGCCATGAAAAACACGGTCAAGCGCTAACGCCTGTTGCTCGATGACCCGGTAATTGCTTCCAGTTGGAGCGCATGATTCGCCATTTTTTAAGTTTAAGCTCCCCCTGTTAGGTGGAAGCGATGTCAAGAGGCTCGACGTCAACGCCCACTCACCGCATCATCCTATGACGAACGAACCGGACGACTTCCCCGACTATCCGCCTGAGCCAGGAACCGAAACAAAGGTTCGCTACGCCAAAACTCGGGAAACCCAACAGGGGAACGAGGATTCACGCATTGAGTCACACGTCTGGAAAGTCGGCGACGTTATTGAGGGATTCAAGCTCGAAAAAGAACTGGGGAGCGGAGGCACCAGTACCGTTTACCGGGTTTGCGAATTAGAAACAGGTCGAGTGTTCGCCCTGAAGTGGTTACGTTCGCGAAGCGAAAGCGTCTTAGCCGCAAGTCGAATGGGATTTCGCCGTATGGCAGCCCTTTCGCACCCAAGCCTGGTCCGCTTGGATCGAATCGTGCGTCACGACGAGCAGATCGGCTTCACGATGGATGAAGTCGTGGGACAACCGCTCAATCACGTTATCCTCGATTGTCGCCATTACGATCGCGCAGCGGTTTTTGAATTCGCCAGACGTTTACTTCATGATGTCGGCGGTGCTTTGCAAACGATTCACAATGCCGGATTCGTGCATCGCGATGTAAAGCCCGACAACATCATGATTGACCATCGAGGCCGAGCGAAGCTTATCGATTATGGCATTGTCGGCACTTACGATCCCGAATCGGATCCCGATGCACGACGCGATTATTTAGCGGGAACGTTCTGGTACATGGCGCCGGAATCGATTTCGATGCAAATCTATCCTCCCGCATGCGACATTTACGCGCTGGGCTGCATCCTGCTGGAGTTGCTCGCCGAGCGGTCATCCATACCCAATCCGATCCCAGGCCTCTCGTTGGTGCAGTCTCTCGGCGACGTTCGCGCGTTCTTGCCAGTCGACACCCCGACCGACTTGGCGGATTTGATCTGTGACATGATCGATCCTTCGACAGGAAACCGGCCGGTGGCGGCGAAGCTGGTAAGTGTTGGCGCTGGCACACAAATCCCCAGCGGAAAAAGTTCCTTCAAGCGGACGGAACTGTTTGGTCGCGAATCGGAAATGGCAATCGCTGAGAAATGGGTCCAGAGTGTCCCCCGAAACCCGCCAACTCGTTTGCACATTTACGGTGAATCAGGGGTTGGAAAAAGTTGGTTTTTGGCAGAGTTGATGCGCCGTATTCGTGCCAACCCCTGGTTCCAAGTTTTTGATGCGGTCTGTAACGAACGGCCCGATGCTTCGCTTCAAGTCCTTGACGTCATGGCCGATGCGATTGCACGTCGATATTCTCGCCGTGATCGTGACATGATTCGATTGCGGCCACGCCACGCGGAAGTCCTGCGTCAGGCTTTTCCCGTTCTCCGTTCAGTTATCGCGCCGCCCCGTGAAGAAAACGAAGGGGTGGGAACTCATGATCCAATTGCTCCACCCCAGGAAAGTGCTCGTGCGAATCACGAAAGCCTGAGTCGATCCGATGCGCTCCAATCCGGTGTTGAATTCGTCGATCGCATGTGCGACTACGGACCGCTATTCCTGGTGATTGATGATGTGCAGTGGGCTGACCAAGACAGCATCAATATTCTTGATAAGGTTTTGTCGGATGCCGAAAAAACGACTGGCATCATTACCATTGGACGTTTTGCCGAGAATCGTTTCCGCACGCCAGCCGATTGTACGATCGAACTTGGACCGCTTAGCGAATCGGCGTCCATTGATTTGTTGCGCGAGCAACTCCGTCCGGATGAAACCTCATGGGATGTTCGAGGGCTCAAACGAATCGCGGACCTGGGGGCAGGTAATGCCTACTGGCTCACGCAGCTTGCCGCTTGTATCAACCACGATCCCGATGCGGGATGGCAAAGCCGGTTGATTGCCGAGTCAGTTCAGATTCACGATATCCTCCACGATCGGCTCGTCAGTTTGAGCCATGACGCTCGGACAGCTTTAGATTTTCTCGCCATTGCCGGTGGTTCAGTCAGGAAAATTGACTTAGCGAATGTGTGTGATCGTCATGAAAGTTGGGAGGATGTAATCACCGAACTCGTCGAAAAACGACTGGTCCGAGACGATTCGGCGCGATCCCATTCGGTCGACATTGTGCATCAACGGGTAGGTCAGTGGTTTGCATCGCAACTGAGTCCCGATCAATACCGTAAGCTTCACAAGCGTTGGGCCGATTATTTGATAATGCACGCTCAAGACCGCTGGCGAGCCGCGCGGATTGCCGGCCACCTGATCGAAGCAGGAGACCTGCAACCCGCTATTCCCTTCATTGTTCAATCGGCTCACGACGCAGAAGCGAGGTTTGCATTCACCGAATCCGCTCGATGGCACCATCGCGCGTCAGAACTTCTTGCCGGCGACGAGTCTCGCATCCATCTGCAGTCTTCGATTAGCCATTTTGAGGAAGCAGGATGCTTCCTTGACGCCGCTAAGCTTTGCGAACAGTGGATTCGGCAATATGGTTCTACTCCGGAGTCGACTCCCGATCCTGTGTGGTTGCACCGTTTGGCATCCAATTTGATTCGGTCGGGCTGCTTTGCGGATGCCGCCCGCTGCTTCCGAACGATGGGTGACATGATGGATCCGCGCGGGAACGATCATCAAGTTGAAAAAGGTTTTCCTTCCGTATTCAGTCGTTTTGGTGTCCGCAGCATTCATTTCGCTGAGTTGGTGGAAAGTACGAGGAATGTCAAGAATAGTGCACCCGTTAAACCGAACCCTGAGAACCACCCGTTACCACCGGTAGGCCGACAACGCGTTTCTCAGGCAACGGCAAGCTTATTAACAACATTGCGTTTGCCGATGTTGTCGCTTCTCGGCATCGACGCGATCGCCCTGTTGGCGACATGCCAGCGGGTGCTTCGCAATTCGGATGATTTGCAAAGTCAGTTTCGATTGGTGGTGCAATCGGCAGTCCTGGGAAGCCGGAAACCTAGCCGCCGACGGAAAAGGATGGCCACGATTCTCAGCGACTGCCTACGACTTGCGAACGATCAAGAACTATTTGCGTCAGCGTCAGATCGCGAGCGATTGGCAGCGGATGCATCTTGCGGAATTGCGATGCGTCACCTGCTCGCATGCGACTGGGCATCTGCGGTCGGCCCTGCAAAGCGTGCAGTCGTGGTCTACCAGTCATTGGGGACGGCACTTCGATTTGATGCAGCCTTCGCGCACCTTCCGTTGGGATGGTCTTATCTTTGGTTGGGACAGATTGGCGAATTGCAGTCGTTGAATGTGCAAAATAAGGTTCAATCACTTGAACAAAATGATCGGTTTACGACGCGAGTCATGCATTCCGGCCTCGGGGCCATCGCCTCACTTGTCAATGACGAAGGTTTTTTCAAAGGATCAGGCCGCGAGCATACCAAATTGGAGAGAGACGGAGTTCAGTCGCCGATCATGGAGCTTATCCGAGGCTTCGCCGTATTGCTTCGATGCCTTTATCTTGATCAGCCTGATCGTGCGTTACGATTCCACCGTGTCCTGGTCGCAGGAAGGCGTACGGATGCGGTTCGCCAAATTCAATTCTTTCAAATTTTAAGCCTTCAACTGGAAACCCTCGCTCACTTACGAATCGCCTATGCACATCCAACGGACCGAAATAAATCGATGCAACAAGTCATCTCGCTTTGCGATCAGTTAGCAGGCCTTTCGTGTCCATTTGCGAAGGCGATCGCTATCTTTTTCCAGGCTCAGGCACGCGAAATCATGGGGGAGAAAAACCAGTGTTTAGCGCTCTATCAGAACGCCGCCGACGCGGCTGATTCGCTAGACTTGGTTCCGTTTCGGTTGGCATCCATCGATCGCATCAATCGCATTCAAGGAGATAGGCAGGCGAACGAGTTATTGCGTTACCTGTCGTTAGAGGGCACCAAAGACCCAGCGAAGTTTGCGCGACTTTATTGTGGTCTTTGCTAACGATCCAGTGCGATTGAAAATCAGCTCTATTGAGTGCGGCCGCCAAATTTTCTAATCGCGTCAGTCCGAGGTTCAAGCCACAGACATAAAGCTTGCAGTGGCGGGCCTAGCCACGTCGAATAAAGTTCACGTCAACCGAAATGCAAATGATCTCGGTTGAAGTGGCTTCGAAGCGAAAAGCGATATTTTACTGAAGACGCGGTCTACTTTTTCTTTAGCGTCGTCATGTACTCCACCACGTCGACCAATCCCTGTTGATCAATGGCCTGATGGAGATTGTCAGGCATGATCGACTTTTCGCTTTTCTTTATCTCCGTGATGTCATCACGACTCAATGTTCGATCGATTGCCTCTGCCGTACGAATGACTACCTCATCCTCCGTTTCGCTAACCTTCACGCCATTTACTACTTGGCCAGATTCCAACAACGCGATGTAGTTCTCGAAGTTGTGACTGATGCCAGCGCTGGGGTCCAAAATGGATGTAAACATGGCTTCGCGCGAGAGCTTGGTACCGATTTCCGATAGGTCCGGTCCGACTTGTTTGCCGTTGCCGTTTACGAGGTGACAATTCGCACAGGTCGCCTTCGATCGAAAAAGTGCTTCACCATTCGCGGCATTACCTGCCAACTTGGTCAGCTCATCGAGCGGTGGCAACGGTTTGGCGTCGGCCTGTGAAGGCATAGGCAGTAGTTTGGCAGCTTCACCGCGAACCTTCGCGTCAGCACTGCGACTGAGTAATCCCCCTGCCAATAGTTTTGTATCGCCCGGCAATTTGCCTGCAGAAACGAGTCCCAAAAGCTTTGCCGCGCCAAGATTATTCGATGCCAAACCCCGCACTGCGGCCGATCTATCTTCGTATGGGGCTTCTGCGTTGGACGCGACTTCCAGGAGAATTTCTGTCGTTCGCTCATTGCCAAGCAGGCCGAGCAGCCGAACCATCCGGGTCGAGTCTGCATCCTTGAGTCCTTGCATAATCTTTCGAATGACAGCTCCACCATCGTTGCCGGCAATAAGGAGGCGTACGGCTTCGACGGAGGTGGAGTCATCCCCAGGTGTCAGTGCCATTGCCAGTAACGATTGCTCGGCACCACTGGGTTGGAATCGCTTGACAAGAGTCAGAAACTCAGGGGTTCCTCTGCGACTTTCAATGTAGCGAACCAGTGACGCTTGAACGGCGCCGTTCTTTGACTCATCAACATTGCCAATTCGCTCCAGTGTTCGCACGACAATCGCATCACGTTTGGCCTGCTCTTTAGGTTGTGATGCTTTCGCAAAATCGTTGGTCAAAAACGCGGCAGTCAAAACCTTGGTTCGAACGTCCGCAGGTTGAAACTCAAGCGATCGGAAGTATCGGTCGGTCGCTTCGATCGTCACTGCTGGATCGGCGATGATTTTTACGATTGCTTCTGCAGCCTGCGGCGACCTCAATCGCCATAGAATGTCTTGCAGCTTTGCCTTATCAATGGCGTCCTTCGCGAATTGGTTGATGGCTGCGAAACATTCGCTTGCACGCTGATCGGAGCCAATGCCGATGGCTTCGAGATACCAGCGATCACCGTCATATTGCGAAGCCAGTTCCGCCCATCGTTTCGGCATCGCAGGGCCTTTGTCAAACTTAAGAGCAACGAGAGCTTCGCGGCGTACGGCGGAAGACGTATCTTTTGCAATGGTCGCCAGTTGATCGGAAGGCACAAGTTTCAATTGACGGAGCAGTCGGATCCCAACGATACGAATATCGGCATCGGGGTCACTGAGTGCTTGTCGAACGTAATGCTCCCCTCTTCCCTCGATCTTTCCCAGCAGCCACAGAGCCCGCGCCCGAACGCGTGGGTTATCGCTTTGGTAGAGCTTGACCAAAGCGGCTTCCGCCTTGGCTCCCATCTCATGCAGCGCCGTCCATGCTTTGTATCGTACCGATAACGCTGGGTTGCGCAGTGCATCTGCCGCACCCTCAGCCGTCGAGTAATCGAACTTGGGAACGACGTATTTGGTTCCTGGAGGGGCAAGGCGGAACAGTCGACCACGATTGACATCTTCCTGTCGATGTCCGCCGACACCTGGATCGTACCAATCTGTAACGAACAATGAGCCGTCCGGCGCAACGCAAACATCTGCTGGTCGGAACCACTTGTCTTGCGTTCCCGTCATCAACGGTTCGATCGTGGCGCTGTAGCCGGCTCCTTGGGGAGTCATCGGGTAGGCTCGAACGACGTTTGGACCTGGATCGCAATGAATGACTTGATTTTGAAATCGCATTGGCAGTAACGTTCCTTCGTACATGCAGATACCTGACGGCGACCCTGCGCCGGTTTGCAGCACGTTGGGCACAACGCCGGGATCGTTAAGGTGCCAATGCCGAAGCGGAATTTCTTGCTCCATGTTAATTCGTTCCGCCTGCCATGCCGCGCCAGTCATTTCGTCACGGTAGCCGTAATTGCCGTGTTCCATCACGAAGTTGATGCGTGTTCCGCGGTTACCGTCGTCATCGTTATCGCTTTGCCATAGCGTGCCAAACGAGTCAAGGGTGGTTTCCCAGTTGTTTCGGAAGTTGTGAGCCAGCACTTCAAATTCGCTGCCATCATGATTGCAGCGAAAAGGCATGCCACCGAAGAAGGGCTTGCCATTATCGATCACTTCCCGCCCGTGGATATCGACGACAATCTTGCCGTTCGCATCTTTGACCTGCTGGCCGGTATTGCCGACATTCCAGTACAGTTTTCCATCAGGTCCAAAAAGAAATGAGTGGGTGCTGTGATCGTGTTGTGGTTGCCCTGTTTCGGTAAACATTGCGACTTTGCGGTCGGCAACATCGTCCCCGTTATCATCAAAAAAGCGAAAGACGTTAGGCGCAACAGAAACAATCACCTCATTACCAAGGACGCAAATTCCCATCGCGGAATCGATATCCTTGCCTTGGTAAAAGACCTTTGTCTTATCCATGACACCGTCACCATCCGTATCTTCGAGGATCAAAATTCGATCACCTTCGGGACGCGACCCTTGGTTGCCGCGATAGTTCATCACATCACAAACCCAAACTCGACCTCGATCATCGATATCGAGATTGGTCAAGCTGCGCAGTTCTGGCTCAGACGCGGAGAGAGTTGCTTCAAGGCCTTCGGCAATTTCTAAACCGGCGATGGCATTGCTCGGCTCGTGTTGTGAATTTCCGGGGGATGAAGGAGCGAGTTCGGTTATGTGCGGCGCCGCATCCGCATAAATCGCAAAGCAAACACTGCTCGCGGTTCCGCCGTTTTGATTGGAGCCACCTGAGTCAATCGCGCCCGTCACTCGAAAATGGGTGAAACCTTCGGGGACGCGATAGTGGACGACGCTATTCGCATGCGTGCCAATGCCAGGAGATGGGATGGGTTCATTTTGAACACTCAGCGGCGCACCAGCGGAATTAGCATTTTTTCGGACTTCGCCCCAGCCTGCTACCGCCGAAACCCACTCCAATTCAAGAAGCGATTTCTTGAGATCTTTTCCGTAAAGCACAGGGTCAATCCAGTCGGCCCAGTCGCATGCGTAATCGTTGCCCCCATCCGTCACGACGAGGAACAGATCTCTCGCGCCTTTGAGATCCGTATCGATGGACACACGGTGGCCACTTGTCGAAGTAGTGACAACCGGAGACGTGTAAAGAAGGCGTGGTTTTTTAGCGCCGGTTGATGGTGCGCTGCCGGTTGTCTTGGTGGAGGTCAGTGAAAAGTCTTTTGCGACCTGAGCGGGGTTGAAGTCCTTGGGTTGAGGGAAGTCTTGGTTTTCAAGAAGTTTATCGATGCCAACTGGTTGAAGCGAAACACCATCCTTCGGGACATCGACATGTGCGGTCCAAAGGATGGCATTGCAAACCAAGCGGCGAATCGATGGCGTGCCCCAGTTCCAGTGGAAATGGCCGCCTGTAAAACCGAACGATCGGCCGCCATCAGCACGATCAAATGTCCACGCGACCGTCTGGGGCTCACCGGCCGCGACGGACTTGCGAACCGCCGGGTTCCCACTGTGTGCACCATCGGGGCGCTGCATCGTCGCTTCGGGGGCAACCGATTGCAGAATCGGAGTGACGTTCTTCGGGTTGAATCGTAGATGAAAGTACCACTCATCATTGGCTGCGAATGGTTCGACGCCGCGTGTCACGGCGTGCGTGGGAAGGTTTTCAAACTTGGCAACCCAGTGCGGGTTGACTGACCAATCCGTCTCGAAGTATCCGCCTTGGAGTTCAAGCCAAGCATCGCCGGGTACTCCCTTGGGAACTTCGGTGGCGTAATGCAGACAGACGAAGCCTGCGCCAGTCGCCATTTTGGCCTTCAATGCATCCAGATGCGGCAGCGCCAAGTGACCACCGCCACCATCGGAAAAAATGACGATCGTATCCGCCTTGTCAACAAGCGAGGCATCCTCAGGCCAACCGCGGGTTACGGTCACTTCGACACCAACGTTGGCCGCAGTCAAGGTATCGCCAAGCAGGCGAAGGCCAGCGTAATGCTCATGAGAGCCGAATCCATGGCTTGGATTGCCAGCGATCATCAAGACCCGTTTCGGAGTCTCTGCTCTCGCGCTGCTAACCGAAAGCATCGCGATCAATAGCGCTAAGGATTTGATTGAAAAAGCAAGTACGTATCGAAGGTCAACCATGGTCATTACCGAGGAGGGGCACAGGGGTTGAGGCAGGATGCGACGCCGAGAATGACCGGCGTCAAGGCAACACTATAACTGAGTAAACTCGTGACCCCAACTACCTTCTTTGAGAAGTGGGTCAGTACGAACCGAGCGGGCGACGCGGTACGCCGGCGAGGAGCGTGGTGATAGCGCTTCGCAATTCGCGGACTTTGAGAGGTAGCGGCAGGATTTTTCGGTGTAGGCCCCTTCGCGCCTCGCGGATGATCCGGTCTTGGCGTCGATCGGCCAGCAGGATGGTTGGCACCTCGGAAGTGTGCTCGTTGCTCGCAAAAAGGTTATGAGCTTCCAAGGCCAAAGCGCCAAGTTCCGCTGCGGAAAAGATCACTAAATCGGCAGGAAAAATGTCGCCTACAACAAAACGCTCGAGCGCTCGATTGGGATTCGAAATGATCAATACGCGGTAGCCCTTGGCCTTCAAACGGTCGCGAATCGCGTTTTGCATCTCGGCTTGGCTTTCCACCAACATCACCACACGGCCCTCGCCTTCATCGATCCCGCCGTCGTCGTCCTCGTATTGAGGCTGTTCGCCATTGGCATCGCTGCTCGTCGTGCGATCACCTCGCTCGATCCGGTCGATGGCTTTTTTGATTTCTGCCTGCATTTCAGCAGCCGTTTGAAATCGCCTTTCGGGATCAAATTCCATCGCTCGAACGACAATGTGATTCAGTGGCGGTGGAACATCGGGAATCAGTTCATGAAGAGGCTTCACTTGCAAGAACCGTGTAACATTTAGTCGTTGCAAGCGGTCTCGTGTCTCGGTAAGCGCCGGCTGCCCTGCTACCATGTGGTAAAGCATGTTTCCAGCGAAATAGATATCGCTCCGCGGATCATCTTTCCTTACTCCTGTGCCGCGTTCTAAGGCGGCGTAGTCAATGGCACGTGCATTGGGGCAGTCGGCAATTTGCTCTGGATTACTGCGGTCGGCTAACGCGGCCAAACCAAAGTCCACAAGCTTGGCGCGTCCATCACTGCCGATCAGCACGTTCGAAAGCTTAATGTCTCGGTGCGATATCCCTAATGATGCCGCATGGGCCAAAGCCGAACAGACGTCGTGCATCAACTTCAATGCCGTCATGGGTTCGATCTTTTTCCGCATTCGGACCATTTCACGAAGCGTTTGACCCTCGACGAATTCCATCACCATGTATGGATTGCGAATGTCCGGATCTACCGCATAGATGCTCACGATATTGGGATGTCGCAGACGCAAACCCATTTGCGCTTCCCGCAAAAACTGCTCTAGTTGATCGGATTGGTCGCGAAATCGCTTTCGGAGTACTTTGATCGCGAACGCTTCGTTGTCTCCACGGGACGCACGATAAACCCGCGCGAACGTACCGGCGCCGATCAAGTACAAGACCTTGTATTCACCGTAGAAGAAACCGGTCCGATCTCCCTTGACGATTTTGTCGGCTTGAAGCGTCGTCAAGAGGCCACGCCGCTGGAGAACGCGGATAAGCCCCTTCACCGTGACCTCTTCGCGACCAAGTTCCGATCGGGCTTGCTCCACCTGAATCGGCTCCGCTAGGCCAACCCCGATGACTCGTTGCATGAACTGTTCGGGTGTTAGGTGCTCGGGCATCGCGTACTTTGGTCGACAAAATTCGAGAAAATAGTGCGTAAAGAGTTAGCGCAACGAGACGAACAAACACAAAACTCCCTGCTTCATCGTTCCCTAATGATAGTCATTGTTACGCGAACGCACCAAATGCCGGCGGGTGCGACGTTGGGATTTTTTTGGGTTCGCGGTATTCTTACCGTCAAAATGGGAAAAGACTTGCCGGGGGCGGTCCCGGCAAAGCGGTTTCGCGCGCTAGGCTCAGGGGAAAGCGTGTTCTCGCGGATTTCTGCCCGTCCGGGCCCGATTCCGGTTGAGTATCGGAATTCGAAGCCCGTCGGAGAGTGGCCCCGAAGCGGCGAGGCCCACCCTGAAAAAGTCTCGCTACTGCTTCACCGCACTAATCCGGTGGGAGGCTCTGCGATTGGAACCGGCATCCCCGCAGCCCCCGATGACGACGGCGTGGAAGCGACTACTTCCGGCAATGGGGCCACATCCGAAGAGTCGGCAGGGCGCGGCGCGGGCGGCTCTTTGATGATGCTGCCGAGCATGCAGAGTAAGGCCTTGAGGTCAATCGGCTTTTTCATGAAGCCATCGCATCCACTCGCGGTTGCCCGCGCTTGATCCCCCGGCAACGGCTCTGCGGTGCACAAGATGACGGGAATGTGACGAGTCCCATCCTGAGACTTTAGTTTCTCCGTTGCTTCACATCCATCCATTTCTGGCATGTTCATGTCCATCAAGATCACGTCGATGTCATGGCGCTTGCAGGCCGCAATGGCCTCCATGCCATTTTCCGCCGTTTCAACTACAAAACCTTTGTTTTTTAGCCGAGGTTCCAAGAAAAGAACGGCATCCTTGCGGTCGTCGACGAGCAATATGGTTGTCATGGTTGTGTGGACAGTTCGAGGAACGGTTTGTTTTCAACGTGAATCGGTGGTTCCGCTTTTGACTTAACGGACTTACTCAAGACGCTACGAATTTTGTTGCATGTCTGGGGCACAGTAGTCGTCAACCAGTTAGCACCCCGTCGGCGAAAGCCTAAGAACAATTTATCAAAATCCCTGAACCTGCCTAAGCAAGAAACGATGATGGGACCTCGATACCCAGCGGAACGCAATGATTTGCACCAGAAGCGAGCTTGGGGAGCGCCGTTTGGCGGTATCACGCAAACCACGATTAAGTCAAACTGACGCTCGACGATGTCCGCTGACTGGCGATCAGGGAGATCATCACTTGTGAAGACGTCCAATCGAATACGTTCACGGAAATTATGTCCGATCGCCTTCAAGACAATTTCTTCACCTAAGTGGCTCGCGGCAATCGCAGCCACCCGATGCCTCTTATCCGGCGGCGCCTCCACGATTTCCTTGTCCGCCTCGGTTGACGATTCAGGCTCGGAGGGAATCGCTGGATCGGGAAGTACTCCCGCTTTAACAAGTCCGTTGCCCAATCGTTCAAACAAAACTAAATCGCTACTGCCGTGTCTGTCATCGTCATTGAGCACCAACTTTACGATGGGAACAACCACTTTCTCAAGGAGCTCGGGAGTCTTCTTCTCCTCTAACTGTTCCGTGATGAAATCGCTGAACTTGTGATCGTCGCCTGATAATAGCCTTTGGTATCCCCGCACAGAGGGCTTTACTTGAACGTCCTCGCTCAAAAGCATCGCGAGGAATTTGAAACGCGGAACGTACTGTCCCAATACCACTGCACAAACGGTAAGCGGCGTCGCCAATAGCAAGCCAATCGGGCCCCATAACCAAGCCCAAAACACTGCCGCAATGATCACTGCGACTGGCGACACGCCGGTGCTACTACCGTAGAGCCAAGGTTCGATAATGTTGTTTGAGATCAGCTCCATTAAAACAATGAGTACAACGACGGCAATGAGAACGCTGTAGCCGGGGAACATCAAAACCGACATCAGCGCCGGCACGGCGGCGCCAATCAAAGGCCCGATGTAAGGTAGGAACCTCACCACGCCAGCCGTAGTACCAAGCATTAACACGTAAGGGAACTTACCATCGGGAGCAAAGAAATAGCCGATGACAAGCAATCCCATCGCAAACGTAAATCCATACGACACGTTGAGAATGACCTGAGCGACCAGATACTTTCCGATCCGATTCGATGCCTCATTGATCGCCTCGGTAGTGACAACGTAGTTGCCACGAGAAATGACGCTGGTAAAACGATCCCGCAGGTCGTCTCGATACAGGACACCAAAAATCGCGAACACGGTGACCAGGCCAGCGGTGCCAATGGGGCCCAGCACGGCAGCAGCACTTCCCGCCCACGTCTTCACATCCACCCTACCCGATGTGGCTTCAGTGACATAAAGCGGGCTTTTCGGAGAGGAGCCATCGTTCGCTTTATCTTTCGTTGACGTCCCCAGCAATCGCTCAAGAACACTCGGTACGGGGTTCGACGTTTCACCGGAAGCGTGGGCCACCGACCCACTTGTTTCCTCACTCGCGTCAACATTTTCAACTGCACCTGCCACATCCTCCGACAAAATCGCGAGATTGCCTCCAACTCCCTTGATTGCGGATTGGACGAGGCTGACTTTGCTTTTGAGTTCACCACGATACTTTGGCAGTTCATCTGTAATGCTAGAAAGACCCAACCATATCGCAAACAAAAATGCTGACAGCGCCGAGAAGACGATACCCGCGGTGATAATGACCGCGACAACATTGGAAATGCCAAGCCGTTGAATGCGATTGACCGCAGGACTCAGTACGAATGCGAACAAGGCTCCGAGGGCGATGGGGATGAAAACCTCGCGAGCAAAGTAGAGGACAGCGATGAATAACAAGATCGCCAGCGCCTGGGTAAAACTGGCAATCGTGAGTAGTGCGGACTTGTTATCCATGGGTTCCTTCGCTCCGCATAAAACTTGATGTTGAAGCATGAGGGCGGTCACGCAAAGGTCGCACGCCGACAGTGCGTTCCTCCACGTTCACAGCACCCGCTTCGGGTGTCGCCACAGGCTCTCCCGAATATTGTGCCGTGAAAACAGCGCCCAACAAGAGAATCATGCTGGAGTAGTAAACCCAGATAATGATGACCATTAGAGAAGCGGCTGCAGAACCAAGCTGCGCACCGGGGTTCGAGTACTGAAGATAGGTCGCGAGCACCAAACGTCCCAACGTAAATAATGCCACTGTAAACAAGCCACCTGATATCGCCGCCCGCCACGACACTACTGCGTCTGGCATGATGCGAAATACGAGCGTAAAGAAAACCCACGACACAAATAAACTGAATGCAAAATTAAACAACCATGGGATGAACCCCGTTAGCCCGGAGTATTGAGCTAACTGATCACCAACGATGTTCAATAGCATGGTTAATACAAGTGATACAGTGAGCAGGATGCCGAAGCCGACGATCATCCCCAGCGAGAACACTCTTTTCATCAAAAACGTTAACGAAAACATCCCTCCCAATGGACGGACGCCCCATATACGGTTGAGCGCGGCTTGCAACGAAACAATGATTCCCGTGGCGCCGGCAATGATGGCCAAAAGGCTTAGTAGAGCTTTCCAGCCTTTGCCTGGCTGAAACTTTGCACGCTCGATAATGTTTCCTACTTCCACGCCCGCCGCTTCGCTGCCGATCAATTCACCGATTTTGGATTCCAAGAAAGTTTTCGCTTGATCTTGCGCGACATCGCGGTCGTAAATAGCCGACATACCAAGGCTAACAACCGTCACCAACGTGAAAAGCAAGGGTGGCATCGCAAACAGTGTGTAATAAGCAAGTGAGGCAGCCAGCGTTGAACCTTCGGCGTCGCTAAATCGCTGAAACACGCTTCGAAGTTTTGTAAGAGCATCCATTTTCAAAATTCGAGGAACCAGAGCCTAAACGACACAAAGTTTTCGCCACAGAACCACGATGGGAGACCCGCTTGTGACCTTTCCATGAAAAGGAGATGTCGCGTGAACGGGTGTGTAAGCAACGGCGAGGTCGCATTCGCACGCACCAACAGCATTTCCGCACTGAGCAACCGACGTGCCAAACCAGAGATTGTCGCCTATCGTCGAGCATTATCGTTACCGAAGGAATTGCGACTCGAGGAGACGCCTGCCAAAGGCACAACGGGTGATCGATAACAAAGCAGGCTGGGTGTTAAGCCGCCATTGCGACCTGGTAAACGATACTAAGAGTTCGGACAGGTTGAGAAGGAGTCGGCGAATGGGGTAATGGAGTATTGGATCTAATGCATTGCAGCATTCACATTTCGCTACGGTTATTGGGTGGGTTGAATATCCGCGAGTAGTTTCTGCAGACGTTCTGCGTCAACAGGCTTTACAAAATGGTGGTTAAAACCTGCGTCCCGAGTGCGTTGCCGATCCTCGTCTTGTCCCCAGCCCGTTTGAGCAATAATCACTATTTTATCGCCGTCTACAAGCTCACGAATTCTTCGGCACGCCTCGTAGCCGTTTAATTTAGGAAGACCGATATCCAATAAAATCACGTCGGGTCTAAACGCGTCAGCCACCGCGACCGCTTCTTCACCGTCGTAGGCGGTTCGGATTTCATTGCCTAGAAACTTCAAAAGCATAGCCAACGTAACCGCGCTGTCTCGGTTATCGTCCACCACAAGGATGCGTAGCGACTTGTTTCGCGCCAACTGTTGCGGGTCGGAGCTGTCGGGCTCCGATCGCAACGACTCTGACACGGACGGTAAATGCACTACAAATTCGCTTCCCATACCTGCCCCTCTACTATTCGCTGTTACCGATCCACCGTGCATTTCGACGAGACGCTTCACAAGTGATAGCCCAATCCCCAGACCCCCCTGGGACTTTTCTAATGAGCGATCAACCTGCGAGAACATTTCGAAGAGCCGAGGCAGTTGGTCAGCAGCAATTCCAATACCGGTATCGCGAATCGACAGTCTCACCTCATTTTCCCGATGCTCGACGGTTAGCCAGATTTGTCCGTTGGGCTCGCTGTACTTTGCGGCGTTATTAAGCAGGTTCAGGACTACTTGTGCCAAACG